>CAZOOP010000042.1:0-6466 GCA_964581465.1 uncultured bacterium | reverse complement strand
GCGGGGGCTAAATCAGCCCCGGGTGGTTATAACGGTTCATTCCATCACTAACACCCGGCCTTCTTCACCCATGCTAAAAAAAGCGGGGGCTAAATCAGCCCCGGGTGGTTATAACGGTTCATTCCATCACTAACACCTGGCCTTCTTCACCCACGTGATAAAAAAGCGGGGGCGAAATCAGCCCCGGGTGGTTATAACGGTTCATTCCATCACTAACACCTGGCCTTCTTCACCCACGTGATAAAAAAGCGGGGGCGAAATCAGCCCCCGTGGCTCCTCGGGCCGGACTCGAACCAGCAACCAATCGGTTAACAGCCGATTGCTCTACCATTGAGCTACCGAGGAATGAACCGTGCTGTGGCGCCGGTGACGGCGCGGAGAGGTATTTTGCCAAAGGCGCGGCGGGGTGTCAAGCTTTGTCGGTTATTCGTCCAGGCTCTGCGCGAAGGTGGTGAACAGGCGGCGCTGCTCGTCGGTGAGCTTGTCCGGCAGCTTGACCTGGAGCTCGACGTAGTGATCACCGGTGCGGTTGGAATGCTCGACGTGGATGCCCTTGCGCTTGAGGCGCAGCTTGGTGCCCGGCTGGGAGCCCGGGGGGACCTTGACGCAGACCTCGCCGTGGGTGGTGGGAGTGCAGACCTCGCCGCCCAGGACGGCGGTGCTCAAGGGTATCTCCTCGACGGTGTGGACGTCGGCGCCCTTGCGGGTGAAGCGGGGGTGGGGCTTGACGCGAACCTTGACGAAGAGGTCGCCGGGGGGCGCCCCGCCGGTGCCGGGCTCGCCGCGGCCGGAGAGGCGGATCTTCTGGCTCTCGGTGATCCCCGCGGGGATGGTCACGGCGATGCGGGTGTCGGAGGGGGCGCGGCCGGTGCCGTGACAGTTCGGGCAGGGCCGCTCGGGGACGACGCCCCGGCCCAGGCAGCGCGGACAGGTGCGGCTGATGCCGAAACCGCCCTGGCTGTCGGTCAGCTTGCCGCTGCCGTCGCAGTCCGGGCAGTCGGCCCAGGAGGAGCCCGGTGCGCCGCCGGAGCCCCGGCAGGTCTGGCACTGGGCGTTGGTGGGCACGCTGACCTTGATCTTGCCGCCCGTGGCCATCAGCCCGAAATCGACCGAGACGGTCAGGGTGATGTCCTGACCGGCGGCGCCGCGTTCGCGCTGGGCGGTGCGTCCGGCCGTACGTCCTCCGGCCCGGCCGAATAGATCGCCGAAGATGTCGCCCAGACCGCCGAAACCACCGCCGAAGACGTCGCGGGGATCACCGCCGCGGCGTCCGCCGCCGAAGTTGCGCGTCCAGGTGAAGCCGCCGCCGGGTCCGCCGCCGCCCGAGGGGTCGTAGCTGCCGCCGTAGCGCCGGATGGTGTCGTACTGTTTGCGCTTCTGGGGATCCTTGAGCACGTCGTAGGCTTCGCCGACCTCCTTGAAGCGCTTCTCGGCGGCGGTGTCGCCCTTGTTGCGGTCCGGGTGGTACTTCTTGGCCAGCTCGCGGTAGGCGCGCTTGATGTCCTCGGCGGAGGCGTCCTCGGGCACTCCCAGTATCTGGTAGTAGTCCTTGCTCATTTGTCGGCGTTTCCGGTCTGGTCGGTCTCGGGATCCCGCTTCTCCCCGCCCGCCGCCGTCACGGCGACGACGACCTGGGCCGGGCGTAGCACGAAATCGCCCAGGCGGTAGCCGTCGGCGAAGACCTCGACGACGGTGTCCGGCGCGGCGCCGGCGTCGGGCTTGGCGGCCAGACACTCGTGAAGCTCGGGATCGAAGGCCTCGCCCCGGGGGTTCATCCGCCGCACGCCCAGGGACTCCAGCGCCCGGTCCAGCTTGTCGACCACGGCGCGCACACCGGAGCGGTAGTCCTCGGCGTCGGCGGCGGGGTGCTCGACGGCGCGGTGCAGATCGTCGAGGGCGGGCAGCAGGGCGCTCAGGGTGGAGCGCAGGGCCTCGCGGCGCACGGTCTGGTCGCGATCGGCGCGGCGCTTGCGGTAGTTGTCGAACTCGGCGGCCAGGCGGAGGTAGCGGTCGTTGAGGGCGGCGAAGCGCTCGGTTACTGCATCTCCATCGGCTTCGGCGCTATCCCCGCCCGGCTCCTCGATCATCTCCTCGGACCGAGTATCGGTCCGTTCCTCGGAGTCTTCCCCGGGTCGCTGTTCGTCGGCGTGTTGTTCGTCGGTCATGTTCCTTCTAGGGGTGGATGACGGGAAGCAGGTCCTCCTCGAGACGCTTTAGCGTCAGGCGGGCCTGTCCCAGGTTTCCCCCGCGCTCCAACCCCAGTCCCAGACTGTAATGGTCGAAGAGGGGGTGGATCAGCAGGGTGGCGTTGGGTGTCTCGACGATCAGTTGCTGGACGCCGCCCAGGCCCATGGTTTCCACGGCCTGGCGGGCGGCGCGCAGGGATTCGACGAAGGCGTCGGCGGCGGTCTCGACGTGGAAGTCGGGTCGGGCGCTGTAAACGGCGACCAGGATGCCGTTGTCTTCGAAGAGGGCGGCGGCGAAGGCGCCGCGGACGGCCTCGACGGTGCGCTGCAGAATCGGCTGGAGTCGTCCCGGGCTCATCGATGGTTTATTATCCCAGCGGCTTGATCTGGTGGTCTCGTCCGGCCAATGTGACGGTGGGCGGAAGGTAGTCTGCCTCAACGGCACGCCAGAGAGTCTAGCACGCCGCCACGGGACCCGCCAATATAAGTGTGCAAAAAGTGTGCCCGGCTCGGGCCGATCATCGCGCCGATTCACCCCGCTCGTGTAGAAGATCGGCGTGATGAAGGCACGCTTGAATCAGCAGGGCGTCAGCTACGTTTATGGACCGATGAAAAGCCGATGAAACACCATCTCCAATCGAGAAGACGGCTGATCGCGGATACGGTGGGCGTCGTCTTCGCATACGGTTTTCGTGGCGGCGATCGATGATTCTACTTGTACACCTGGGATTCAAGCCGTTCCGACGGCCCTTGACCCTAGGACCGGTGGATCAATTAGTCCGGAACCCTCACACCCTTCACCAATCACGATCGCGGGCCGGGGAGCTCCAGGCGCTCGTCGGCCAGACGCTCGCCGAAGGCCCGGTCGTGGCTGACGAAGAGCAGGCTGCCGTCGTAGGCGGCCAGGGCCTCCTCGAGGGCCTCGATGCTCTGCAGGTCCAGGTGGGCGGTGGGCTCGTCGAGGATGAGCAGGTTGGCCCGGGTGGCGCCGATCAGCGCCAGAAACAGCCGGGACCGCTCACCGCCGGAGAGGACCTCGACGGGCTTGCCCAGATCGCTCTCGCGGAAGAGCAGCCGGGCCAGCAGGTGGCGCAGCTCGCGACGATCGGCGTCGCTGCGCAACCGCAGGCAGTCCCAGACGGTCTCTCCGATGGGCAGCCCCAGGGTGCGCTGGTCGGCGTGGAAAACCGTAACGTTGGCGCCGAGGCCGCAGCTCCCCCGGTTTGGTCGCAGCTCACCCAGCAGCAGGCGGATCAGCGTGGTCTTGCCGCCGCCGTTGGGACCGCAGAGCTGGAGCTTGCGACCCCGCCAGAGGCGCAGTTCCAGCCCGTCGAAGAGTTCGGGGCCGCCGGGGTGGGCGAAGCGCAGGTCGTCGGCCCGGGCGGCCAGCTCCGCCGAGCGATCCGCCCCGCTCAGGGGCGGGGCTATGCGCAGGGTGTAGGACTTGGGCGGGGTCAGCCGCTCGCTCTCGATCTCGGCGATGCGCCGCTGGACGACCTTGACGGTCTTGCTGAGCTTGGCGGCCTTGCGGTCGTAGTACATCGAGCCCCGCCGGTTGGCGTGGGCCGTCCCGGCGAAGCCGCCCCCCTTGCCCTCGATGGTCCTCACGATGCCCAGCCGCCGGTTCATCCCGGCCAGCAGCTTGCGCCGTTCCCGCTTGGCCTGATGGAAGTCCTCCCAGGCGGCGGCGATCTCGGCGTCGCGGCGCTCCCGGTAGGCGCTGTAGCCACCGTGGTAGCGGCGCAATCTCCCATCCTCCAGCTCCAGGGTTTCGGCGGCGACGGCGTCGAGGAAGGCGCGGTCGTGACTGACCAGGATGAAGGCCCCGGGGTAGCCGGCCAGCAGCTCCTCGGCCCGGGCCAGGCCCTCGAGATCCAGGTAGTTGGTGGGCTCGTCGAGGAGCAGCAGCTCGGGCTCGGCGGTCAGCAGCACGGCCAGGTCGAAGCGGGCCAGCTCGCCGCCCGAGAGCGTCAGGGGCGGACCGTCCAGGCGCTCCGGCGCCAACCCCAGGCGCTCGGCGATCCGCGTCAGCCTTTCGGCCAGTCCGTAGCCGCGACGGTTGAGCAGCTCGTCGACGGCGGCGGGGTCCCCGGCGGCCGCCCCGCGCCATAGAGCGGCCAGGCCGGGTCGCAAGCGCTCCAGGCCGCGTTCGAGCAAGGTGTCCAACCCTTCGCGCCCGCTTCCCCCGGCGCTTTGCTCCAGGTAACCCACCCGCGTGTCGGCGGCGCGGTGGACTGTTCCGGCGTCGGGCTCGAGGCGCCCGGCGATTAGCCGGAGCAGGGTCGACTTGCCGCCGCCGTTTTCGCCGATGAGGGCCAGTCGGTCGCGGCGGCCCACCTCCAGGCTTAAATCATCGAGGATCCGCCGCCCGCCGAACTCCTTGATGATACCGCGCAGTCGCAGCATGAGATCCTTTCCTTCAGGCTCTCCCGGACGGGGAGGGTAAAAGACGCCGATCCGCTACAGGCCGCGGGGCGCGCTGCTCCAACGACAACGGACGCAACGGCGCCGTCAGCTTCCAGAGAGACAACACTCAGAGCACACGACATCTATACCAGGGACGACACTCGCGATTACACCGACGATCCACCAATCCCAGATATGCTGAAAGGCATCCGGATCAACCCTGGCCGATTGGGCTGGGCTCACACAGCCTCGGGTTTTCTTAACCGCGATACACCCAGGGTCCGATAAGCAGACGGTCTACCGCCGCTTGCTTGCTATCCTCCCACGAACCGGTAATGACCACGCATCATTCCTGCCGTCAGCATCAGCAAAAACAGTCGGTTAGGATAGGAAATCCGTTCCCCTCGCCGATACAAAAACCGCCGGACGCGAACGACGCTCCGACGGTTACCGATTGCTGGCTAAGTAAGCTGTAAGGCTCGCGCGGGCCAATCCGCCCGTCAACTGCTCGGGCGGCGGTTATCGACCGCCGGGCGAAAAGGAGGAGCGCTTATCATCAGGCTCTCCCTTCAGCCCACCGGCCGCCGTCGGTTGGTTTACGCCTTGAACATTCCCGGGAGGCTCCCGTTGGGGTGGATTGCCGGACCGGCGCGGCGGCGGCGGGGCGAGGTCGAGGTGGGATCGCCGCAGTCGGTCGCTTATAACGACACCAATATAGCAGGAAGATAGGTGGGTGGCAAGGGTCGGTTGTTGTCCTCGACGGCGCGAAGCTGGTAAACTTCGCGGACAGGCACAGGGGAGGATGGCTTGTCACTGCTGGAGACACTTCTGCTGGCCGCCGCGCTGGCCACCGACGCCCTGGCGGTTTCATTGGCCGCCGGGGTCTCGCTGCGCGAGATCAACTCTGGTCACGCCTTTCGTCTCGGTTGGCACTTCGGCTTCTTCCAGGCGGCGATGACCCTCGTCGGCTGGTCCGTCGGTCTGGCCGTCTACGAGCTGATCGCCACGGTCGATCACTGGGTGGCTTTCGGCCTGCTGATCCTCGTCGCCGCCAGGATGATTTTCGGCTCCCTGCGCGCGGATGCGAGGAAGGCGGATGCGAGAAAGGATGAGGAGACGGAGGCTGCGCCTGTCGACCCGACCCGGGGCTGGTCGTTGGTGCTGCTTTCGGTGGCCACCAGTATCGACGCCCTGGCGGCGGGCTTGAGCCTGTCGCTGCTGCGGGTGAGCATCTGGCTGCCGGTGCTGCTCATCGGCCTGACCGCCGCCCTGTTCTCCGTTGGCGGGGTCTACCTGGGGGCTTGCGTGGGAAAGCGAACCAGTCTGGGCAAGCGGGCGGAGCTCGTCGGCGGAGTCGTTCTGGTCATGATCGGCTTCTGGGTGCTTTACCGCCACGGCGTCCTCGGCTGATGCCGGACCAGACCCGCCCGATCTTCGGATAGCCGACCTCGCGACGGACTCAACTTGTGCTGATCACTCGCACATGGATGGGCATGTATGGCTGACAGGCTGTCTTCTGATGCGTAATTGTTCAGTATGTTGCAGTTCCTTCTGAGTGGCCTGTGGCAATCAAACTCGATTAGCTCTTAGCGCCGCGTGACGCCGGCGGGCTGTTGGTCCCGCCGGACATCTTGGGGCTAGCGGTGAAGAACAAGCTGATAGCAGTCCATTGCTTGCTGACATCACACACGATCCGGGCACAGCCAACTCCAACTCGAAACACCTATCCACCTCGAAAAACGCTGCTGATACGAGGCTTTGCCGAATGATGCTTGGCCCGCCAACTCAACCCCACGGCGCCTGCTAGTTATATATATGATAGGGATCATCACAGAAGATGAACAACTAATTCGCAACTCAGCAAAGCCGCTTTG
>CAZOOP010000041.1:0-37496 GCA_964581465.1 uncultured bacterium | reverse complement strand
CCGGCCGCGCACCCGGATGGGGCGCGGGCGGTGAGCAAGAAGCGTGACGGCCCGGTACAATGCCCACCGTCGGGGTCGGATTTCGTTCGCAATCATCTTGAGCGGGAACCGCTGAAGTGTTATAGTCGAGGGCGGTTTCGTAAAAGCAAGGAAACATTCTGAGAGCTTCTATAACCGGTTGATAATCCACGCGATAGCCTTGGGCTATCACGGATGAACGGTGGATATGGCGAGTCGACTTCCGATTAATGCAGCCCTGTTGATACGCCCGCGCCGTGCGGCGCGTCGGATGGCTTGCTCTATGTCGATGATTATCCTGGACAGCTAAGGCTCCCCATACCCCGCCGGCACGCCCGCGCGGGTTTTATTTTGTCGGCGGTGCCGAACAGCCCTTCAAGCCAGCTTATCCAACCCACCCGGCCCAGCGGCCGGATCAATCAGTCAACGCCCCAACACCAGCCGAAAGGTAACCCGATGATCGAGATCCGCTTCCACGGACGCGGGGGCCAGGGCGCGGCCAGCGCCTGCAAGATGTTCGCCGACGCCTGTTTCCGCGGCGGCAAGAGCGTCCAGGCCTTCCCGATGTTCGGCGTGGAGCGCCGCGGCGCTCCGGTGCAGAGCTTCGTGCGCGTCAGCGACGACGAGATCCGCGCCAGGCACAACATCGAAAACCCGGACTACGTCTTCGTTCTATCCGAGACGCTGATGAACAAGGTCGATTGCACCGCGGGCATCAAGCCCGGCGGCGTAATGGTGGTCAACACCGCCAAGGACGTCGAGACCCTCAAGCAGGCTCACGACCTGGAGGGCGATTACGAGGTCCACGCCATCAACGCCACCGAGATTGCCGTCAAGCACGGCCTGGGCTCGATGGCCACGCCGATCGTCAACACGGCGATGCTCGGTGTGGCGGCCAAGTCCACGGGTCTGGCCAGCATCGACGATCTGGCCGCCGTCATCGAGGAGAGCGCCCCGGCCAAGCGCGCCGAGAACGCCAAGGCCTCCCGCGACGCCTTCGCCGCGCTGGAGCTATAATCTTCAAGGAGCAAGCGATATGGCAAACAAAAAACCCGAAGACTACGTCATCCCGCTCAAGAACATCGACGACCTGCCGCCCATGGCGCGCACCATGGGCCAGATGTTCGTCAACGAGACCGGCTCCTGGCGCAACGTCTATCCCAAAATCAACCACGACGAGTGCATCAAGTGCGGTATCTGCTGGCAGTTTTGCCCTGACCTGTCCATCGTGGAGAACGCCGACGGCTTCCCCGAGATCGACCTGGTCTACTGCAAGGGTTGCGGCGTCTGCGCCGTCGAGTGCCCCAAGAAGTGCATCGTCATGCTGGAGGAGGGCAAGTAGATGAAGAAGGTTCTCACCGGTAACCACTCCGTCTCCTTCGGCGCCATGGTGGCGCGGGCCGAGGTCGTCGCGGCGTACCCGATCACCCCGCAGACCCAGATCGTCGAGCGGATCAGCGAACTCTGCGCCGACGGCGAGATGGACGCCCGCTTCGTCAAGGTCGAGAGCGAGCACTCGGCGATGGCCGCCTGCATCGGCGCCTCGGCCGCCGGCTCCCGCGCCTTCACCGCCACCAGCGCCCAGGGCCTGGCCCTGATGGATGAGATGCTGCACTGGGCCTCCCACGCCCGGCTGCCCATCGTCATGGCCAACATCAACCGCGCCATGGGTCCGCCCTGGACCATCTGGACCGACCAGAACGACACGATCTCCCGGCGCGACACCGGCTGGATGCAGTTCTACTGCTCCAGCAACCAGGAGGTCCTCGACACGGTCATCCAGTCCTTCAAGGTCGCCGAGCAGGTCAAGATGCCGGCGATGTTTATCCTTGACGCCTTCGTGCTCTCCCACACCTCGGAGCCCGTCGACGTGCCCGACATCGAACTCGTCGACAGCTACCTGCCCAAGTACCAGGCCGAGTTCGACATGGATCCCGCCCACGGCCACCCGGCCTATGGCGCCCTGACCAACGAGCACTGGTACTACGAGCTGCAGATCAAGATGCAACGGGCGATGGATGAGGCTCTCGACCTGATCGTCGAGGAGGACAAGAAGTTCGAAAAAGTCTTCGGCCGCAGCTATCCCGTCGTCGAAGGCTACCGCACCGATGACGCCGACTTCCTGATCTTCACCTCGGGCACCGTGGCCAGCACGGCCAAAGACGCCGTCGACGCCGCCCGGGAGCGGGGCATCAAGGTCGGCAACGTCAAGGTCCGCCTGCTGCGCCCCTTCCCCAAGCCCCAAATCCGCGAGATCGCCAAGGGCCGTAAACGCCTGGGCGTTATCGACCGCAACATCAGCTACGGCTCCGAGGGCGTCTTCTTCACCGAAATCAAGAGCTGCCTCTACGGCGAGGACGAGCGCCCGGAGATTCACGGCTTCATCGCCGGCCTGGGCGGTCGCGACATCACCGTTGACAGCATCCTGGAGATGATCCGCCAGACCGCCGAACAGAGCCCCGAGAGCGACATCAACTGGCAGGGCGCCAAGCTGGCCTGAGACCACCACGGGCCGGCGGCCCCAAGAAGGCGAGGTTTGCGACGATGAAGTATCCCATTCCCAAAGAGGAGTACATCACCAGCGGCACCGTGGCCTGCCAGGGCTGCGGCTGCGTGCTGGCGCTACGTTACGCGTTGAAAGCCCTGGGACCCGATACCGCGATGTGCGTGCCGGCCTGCTGCTGGAGCGTCATCGACGGTCCCTTCCCCTACTCGGCCACCAAGGTTCCGCTGTTCCACACGGCCTTCGAGACGGCCGCCTCGGCGGCCTCGGGACTGCGCCAGGGCTTCGCCATCCGCGGCAACGACCACACCACCGTGCTGGCCTGGGCCGGCGACGGCGGCACCGCCGACATCGGCATCCAAGCCCTCTCCGGCGCCGTGGAGCGCGACGAGGACATCATCTACATCTGCTACGACAACGAAGCCTACATGAACACCGGCATCCAACGCTCCAGCTCCACCCCCTGGGGGGCTTGGACCACCACCACGCCGGTGCGCCACTTCAAGAAGGAAGAGAAGAAGAACCTGATCGAGATCATGGTGGCCCACGGCATCCGCTACACCGCCACCGCGGCGATCAGCAACCCCAAGGACCTGATGGCCAAGGTCGCCAAGGCCAAAGAGATTCGCGGCGCCAAGTTCATCCAGATCTTCGCCAGTTGCATCCCGGGCTGGAAGATGAAATCGGAGAACGCCATCAAGGCCGTGCGTTTGGGCGTCCAGACCGGCCTGGTACCGCTGTTCGAGGTCGAGAACGGCGTCTACAAGATCAGCTACAAACCCAAGACCTTCAAGCCCATCGAGGATTACCTCAAACTCCAGGGCCGCTTCCGCCACCTGACCCCGGAGCAGATCGAGCACATCAAGAAGATGCGCGACCTGCGCTGGAAGACCCTCGAGGCCAAGGTCAAGATGACCGAGGCCCTCGCCGAGGAGATGGCCGAACTGGGCTAGTGCTGCTGGATTGAAAACCATAACGGGCGATCCCGCCGGGGACCGCCCGTTTTCGCATCGTGACCCATGTCCGGGCCGTCACGGTTCTTGCTCGCCGCCGACCTCCCCGCGCGGGGAGGTCGGCGGGCAAGAACAGCGCCGGCCCTCCGTTAACGCCCAATCACGGTGTGGCTAGTCCACACTCCGGTTCCCTGGGCGCACCTGCGGATTACCATTAAACCGAAAGGCGGTCCCGTCGTGATCCGCTTAGCTACATCCGGGTATGAGCTTGGATAGATCGGAGCCGGTATGCGGTTATGTTTTGAACACCGCTGCTGGACCGATGAGTTTCCCGCCGCCCCGTCAGCACACCCGGCTTAGTCGGACCCGCAATCGCTTCATGTCGATGAAACGACGGAGTCGAGGGATTAATCCCCCCAACCCCGCTCACGAATAGAGTGGCGTGGTGAATAGACCAGAAAATCTATCCAGCTTCGCCGTAGACGGCTCTACTCACGGCGGACGCCGACTCTTCGCAGGCGGGCGACGACCAGGGACACGCCGAAGAGCACCGCTCCGACCAGGATGATTGACGCGGCGGTGGCGGTGTTCAGAACCACGCTGGCCAGGATGCCGCCGACGGCGGACAACGCCCCCAGACCGGTGGCCCACCAGAACATCGTCCCCTGGCGGCGGGCCAGGTTGCGGGCGGCGGCGGCGGGCAGGATCAGCAGCGCGGTGACGAAGAGGATCCCCACGGCGCGAACGGCCACGGCGACCACGGCGGCGATCAGCGCCGCGTGGGCGTACTCGAGGGCGGCGACCTTCACCCCGGAGGCCCGGGCCACGGCGGGGCTGACCGCTGTCAGGGCCAGCTTGTTGTAGAACAGAACGGCGAAGACGACGGCGGCCAGCAGACAGATCAAGGTCAGCAACACCTCGGTGTCGGCCAGGGTCAGGATGTCGCCGTAGATGTAGACGCTCAGCTCGCGCCCCAGACCTCGATAGGCCGAGAGCAGGGCGATTCCCAGGGCCATCACCGTAGCGAAGACCACGCCGACCACGGTGTCGGTGGCCAGGCTCCCCCGGCGGCGCAGGGCGGTGATCCCCAGACCGACCAGCACGGCGAAGCCAACCAGGGTCAGGTAGGGCGAGATCCCGGAGAGCAGCCCGACGGCCACGCCGGTGAAGCTGGAATGGCTCACGGCGTTGGAGAAGTAGGACAGGCGGTGGCCGACCACCCCGACGCCCAGGATGCCCGCGGCGGTGGCCAGGAAGACCCCGGCGACCAGGGCCCGCTGGAGGAAGAGCATCCCGCCCAGGTCTCCGGGCAGCAGCCATCCGACGAAGTCGTAGAGCGGAGTCATCATCCCCTAGTCTCCCGCCGCTTCGTGGTGGTGCTCGAAGAAGCCCACGCGCTCGCCGTACATCCGGGTCAGGGTCTCGACGGTGATCTCCTCGGGGGCGCAACCGACGCCCATCAGGCGGCGGTTGAGACAGAGCACCCGGGCGGCGTGGGTCGAGACCATGCTCAGATCGTGGCTGACCATCAGCGCTGTCAGGCCGCGTTCGGCGGTCAGAGCGCCCAGCAGCTCGTGGAAGCGCTCGCCGCCGACCCGATCGACGCCGGCCGCCGGCTCGTCGAGGAGCAGCAACTGAGGATCGAGGGCCAGGGCGGCGGCCAGCAGCACCCGTTGGCGCTCGCCGCCGGAGAGGCCGGCCAGGGGCCGCCCGGCCAGATGGGAAGCGCCGACGGCCTCCAGCTCCTTCAGGGCGCGGCGCCCCGGCCCACTCCGGCGTCCCAGCCAGAGCGGTCGTCGCTGGATGCCCAGCAGGGCGAACTCGAGGGCGGTCAGCGGCGCGCCGGGGTCCAAGCCCAGATGTTGAGGCACGTAGCCGAAGCGCGGCGAATCACCGAAGGCGGGAAAGGATATCCTTCCCCGGTGGGGCACGAGACCGAGGACGGCTTGCAAGAGCGTCGTCTTGCCCGCCCCGTTGGGACCGATGACCGCCGTCAGGGCACCCCGGGGAACCTCGGCGGTGACCTCGATCAAGGCTCGGTGCTCTCCCAGGGTCACCGAAACGTTATCGAGCCTGACGGCGATCTCCCGCAAGTCATTCTCCCAGAAGCGCCGCCCGTAGGGCGGCCAGGTTCTCGCGCTGAAGCTCGACGAACCAGCCCAGCCGGGCCTCGCCCGTCGCTCCGGGATCCAGGGTGTGGACGGGCAGCCCGGTCATCTCGGCCAGGGTCCGCCCGGCGTCGTCGGGGTACTGGGGCTCGACGAAGATCGCCGCCGCGGCGTTCAACTCCACCTCCCGGGCCAGTTCGGCCAGCTCCCCCGCAGACAGCGGCGCGCCGGGGTTGGCGTTGAGCAGCCCGACGATCTCCAGCCCAACATCCCGAGCCAGGTAGGGGAAGGCGTCGTGGTTGACGACGACGCGGTTGTTCTCCGCCGCCTCGACGACGGCGACGAGTTCCTCGTGGATCGCGCGCAGCTCTTCGGCCAGCGCTGCGGCGTTCTCCGCGAAGAGCTCCTGCTGGTCGGGCAGCAGCTCGCCAAGGGACTCGGCGATGGTCTCGGCCATCCGCGCCGCCTGGAGCGGCGAGGTCCAGACGTGGGGGTTGTATTCACCGTGCTGTTCGTGATGCCCCTCGTCCTGCTCCTCTTCATGACCCTCGTCGTGCCCGGCTTCATGATCGTCTTCGTGTCCCGCGCCGTGATGGCCGCCGTGCCCATCATCCCGGGCGGGCAGCGGCTCGATCCCCGCCGTGGCGACGATTATCGGCTTCTCCCCCTCGAGCTCATCCAGAACCCCACGCAAAAAGCTCTCCAAGCCGAGGCCGTTGATCACCACCGCGTCGGCGCGTTCCAGCTTGGCCCGGTCCTCGGGTCGCAACTGGTAGTTGTGGGGATCGCCCGCCGCCGGATCGATGATCCAGTCCAGCTCGAGTCCCTCGGCGCCCTCGGCGACCTCCAGCGTCAACTGGTAGACCGGCAGGAAGCTGGCCGTCACCTCGATCTGCTCTTCGTCGAGCTGGCTTTCGGCCGCGGACTCATCGTCTGTCGGTCCCTCTCGAGCTTCTTCGCCGCAGCCGGTCAGTAACGAGCCGACCAGTGACAGCGCAATCAGCAGGGTTTTCAATCGCTTGGTCATCGCCTATCCTCCCGTGACTTGGAGATTGGTTTTCCAGACCCCCCCGCTGAGTCTTTTTGGCTATTCTTTCGCTGGCTCCACACCGGATCGACGGTCCACTGAGGCGTTGGCACATTTCTTGCGGAGTCGCCGGCGCTTCCGTCCGAAACGCTCCCCCGCTCAGCTGCAAGAAATGTGCCAACGCCGGCGGGGCGGCGGGTGTGCAATCCGGGAAGCCAAAAAGACTCAGCGATCGTCTTCGTTGTAAGCGCAACCGGGGCAGACGCCGTGCAGGTTGAGCTCGACCCGTTCGAGCTGGAAACCCGCCGGGGCGTCCACCGGTGGTGGTTGGACACCGGGCAGGCAGACGACCCGGCCGCAGACGGTGCAGTTGAAGTGGGCGTGGGGGTGTCTGCTGCGCCCGTAACGGGTCCCCTCCGGTGTGGTGATGGTCTCGAGCAGCCCCGTCGCGTTCAGGTCGCGCAGGGCGCGGTAGAGGGTGACGCGGTCGGGCGGCGGGTCGAGATTCTCCAGCAGTTCGCGTCGGGAGAGAGGACGCGGCGCGGCCTCGACCAGACGCAGCAGACCCCGGCGCAGGCGGGTGCTGCGCAGGCCGCCGCGGTGAAGCTCCCGGCTGAGGCGCTGCTCGGTTGTCATTTGGGCGGACTGGTGGTTTCAGCTTGGTCGCCTCGTTTGAAGAGTCTATCCCTGATCCGGTTCCAGATACGCCGGGCGTAGGTCAGGATGAAGGCCAGTCCTCCGCCGAGGACCCCGGCCGCGGCGAGGCCCACCGGACAACCGACCTGACCGCAGCAGGGGCAAACGGTGGACGAGGCGTAGAGGCCGCTGATACCCATCCAGAAACCGAGGAACCGCCACAACCTGGGCCAGAAGCCCGAGGCTTTGGAGTGGTGACGCTGATGATGATGGTCGCTCGTCGGCTCTGAATGGGTCGATGCCTGCGGCACGTGGCGCTGTTGGCTGGATGAATCACCGCTCATCGGAGAACCTTTCTGTGATGAAACGTATGGTAGTTCGACCCCTGGAATCTCGAGCTGTGTTTCTTGTTCGTTACTGAGCAGGGATAAGCCTCCGTCGTTCACAGACGGTTACGGTTGTGCGCATGCCGGTGAGTTGGCGGTCCATTCGGCGGACAACCGCCGATTGGGCCGTCGGCGTTCGGCGGGATAACCGCTTCTTTCCGTCGCCATTCCGCAACTGTAGTGATTTCGGGCGCAGCGCCGCCCGGCTGTTCGGCATCCACGATCGCAGTGATATAGTCCGGAGGAAGGCTAATCCCGCCGCGATCGATCACGACCCAGGCGGCCGCCTGGTCCGCTTTTTCGATGTTGGGATCGTATACCCTATCCGGACCTGATTGTGATTGTATACTGTTGATAATAGGTGTGATATTCTTACAATACCTGTCACAAAACGGGCTGTCATAAAGTGTCAACTAACACGGGCCTGATCCTTGGCGAATCCAGATATCAACGGACTTGCATAAGCTTTGACAGGAGATCGCCTCTGACTCCTAAATGTCGTAAAAACAAGTAGTAAGGGAATGCTAAGTGTATCTGTAAAAACGCGAGCATACCCGAATGGTGAGATATAACCAGGCATGTCGCTCCCAATCAGCCTGACTTGGACCGAACATGTTCCTTACATGCTCTTTGATGCCTCGTTGTTTCTAACGAAGGCGGGCTGGAAGCTGACCCGGTGATTATAACGCAACATTGTTGCATTAGCAATCCGCAGCCCCGTCGCCACCGTTGACACACAACCGACGGCACGGGTAGGATTGGACGGCTTGAGGCGAACACCCATTTCCAGACAACCCAACTCGATTCAAGAAAAACCGAACAAGGTAGACAAACGATGCCCGGTCTCTTCTCACGTTTAGGCGAATGGTACCGCGCGCGCTCCACGGCGCTGAAAATCCTCTATCCCGTCTTGCTGATCATTGTCCTCGGCGGCTTGGTCGTAGGCGGCATCCTGCTGTTCTCCGGCGGAGGCGAGGCCGGTACCCTGATCCCCGAGGGTGTCGAGGTCGCCGAGGTCGAGCTGCCCGCCGCGATCCAGCTCACCACGGGCGAGGGCGACGATTACGCCCCGGCCCCCTCCCCCGATGGAACCCGCCTGGCCTTCGCCAGCGACCGCTCCGGCAACCTGGACATCTACAGCGTGGCCGTCAACGGCGGCGATCTGGTTCAGCTCACCCACGACACCTCCACCGACACCGAGCCCCACTACTCGCCGGACAGCTCGCTGGTCGCTTTCGCCAGCGACCGCGCCGGGCGGGACTTCGACATCTGGGTTATCGAGGCCACCGGGGCCGACCCCAAACGGTTGACGGTGGACGTCGGCGACGAACGCGAGCCGCGCTGGAGCCCCATCCGCTTCCGCACTGATCGGGCCTACCACCGCCTGCTCTACACCTCGGAGAAGGGCGCCTTCACGGTGCGCGACGGCGGGACCGACCGCCGCCCCGTCGAATTGCCCGAGGGTGTCGAGCACGCCCGCTGGGCTCCCCACGGCCTGGGCTACCTTGGCCAGGCTCCCGTCGAGGAGGGCACGGCCATCGTCTCCGCAGGGTTGGAGGGCATCCTCGAGCTGGAGGGCTTCTACGGTCTGGCTCCCCAACCGGCCCCCAACCTGACCGGGGTCCTGTTCATCGGTGGTGTCAACGGCCAGTACCGCGTCTACTACTACGACGCCGCGCGCAACCGCCTGCTCAAGCTCAATCAGCTCACCGAGCCCGGCGAGCTGGCCTGGGCTCCCGACGCCGCCGGATTCTACTTCACCGATCTTCACGAGGGTCGGCGCAAGATCTTTTACCAGGCCCTGCCCCTGCCCCTGGCCGACGTGAAGAACCTCTGGCAGTACGCCGGGCTGAGCACGGCCGCCTTGGACAACCTGGAGCTCCACGGCCTGGTCTACCCCGGCCGGCGCCACGCCCTGTTCAGCGACCTCTACCTGGCCGAGTACCCGGGCGAGGTCTTGTTCCCGGCGTCTTATCACCGGCCGACCTACATCACCGCCGACGCCGTCCTGGAGCTCACCGACTACTACTTCGACTTCGTCACCCGGGCCTGCGAAACCCAGACCGTGCGTCCGGCCCTGGACTCCTTCTACTACACCCTCTCCGAGGAGGCGGCCCGGGCCATCCACCGCCTCGAGGAGGCCCGCGACTACGCCCTGGCCTCGCCGGGATCCCAACTCGTCGAGACTGTTGCAAACGAGGAGTCCTTCAACCGGCTCATCGAGTCCCTGCGCTTTCTGCGCACCTACCTGCAGACCGGCGGCGAGCTGCTGGTGCCGCCCAATCAGGTAAGGCCCGAGATCCCCAACCCCGACGCCCACGCCTCGGCGGCCATCGTGCGGCGCGGCACCGGTCAGGTACCGGTGCTGACCCGCGACGGCGCCGCGACACCCGCCGAACTCTTCGTCCCCGAGGCCCGTCACCTCGAAGATCCCCTGGCGGCCGACTTCCATCGTGCCTACAACTGGGCCAGCCGCTACAAGTTCGACCTGACCGATCCCGACCGCGCCCTCGAGGCGGCCCTATTGACCCACCTGCTTTCCTCGGGAGAAGCCCGGGAGCTCTGGAACCACCTCGACGGCTTCTTCGAGTTCCACTACGGCACCGCCGACGACTTCGACATCGACACCCTGGACGACCTGCTGCGCCGGGCCTACGGCGCCGACGTCACCCTGAGCGAACTGGCCGATCCCGAAGGTCTGGAGCGCTTCATCGCCGGCTGTGAGGAGCTGCAGTCCCAGATCGGCGGCGTCGACCCCACGGAAGCTGAGGAGGCGCCGACCTTCGCCCTGTTCGCCGAACGCGGCTGGCCCCTGGAGGATTACCTGGCCTCGCTGTCCGGCCTGCCATCGGGCGAGGGCGGCTTCGGTCGTCGGGCCAAGCTGCTGGACATCGCCGCGGCCAACGGTGGCGACGCCGCCCGCCGCCAGCTCGAGATCCAGGGCGAATCCGGTTACAGCGGTTACGAGGCCGCTCTGGACGCCGTCTCCGTAGAGTTGCGCCGCAACGACGACGGCCTCTTCTGGCGGTTGATGCGGGCGGTGCGACCCTTCCTGGCCGACCCCGAGCTTCCCGAGGGCCTGGAGCCCGACGAGAACCACCTCGAGGCCCTGGGACTGCGGGCGGCCCAGGTCTACTGCGGCCTGCTGACGGTCCGCAGCGCTCCGAGCGTGGGCGTTGGCGGCGGCCTCGACATCCCGGCGCGCCCACCGGCCCAGGGCGAGATTCCCGATCTCGGCCTGCCCTTCGTCCACCTCGAGCCCCGGCCCGAGCTCTTCGAGCGGCTGGCCGACCTGGTCGTCGACCACTACGACCTGCTCCATGACGCCGGACTCTTTCCCGAGTTCGTCGCCCAGGCGACGGCGCCGACAACCTACGGCTACGATGACCCCTACGCCGCCGACGATGAGGCCACGGTCGAGGAGCTGATGGCCGCCCCGACCGTGCCCGCCGTGCCCAGCGGCGTGCGCGTCCTCGACGTCCAGCGCGACTTCTCAGCCCTGCTGGAACGCCTCGGTGTGCTGGCCCGGCAGCAGACCGCCGAGATCTCCTTCAGTGAGGAGGATCACCGCTTCCTGCTGGGCTTCGGCAAGCTGCTTGCCGAACTGACCGAGGACTGCCTCGACGGCGCGCCGGGCCTGGAGACTCGCAGCGGTTGCGCCCGCAGCGCCGCCTTCTACCTGGGCGAATCCGCCGAGGGTCCGGTCTACCTCAACGCCGCCGTGGGTAATCCCGAAGAGGTGCTGCTGCTGGTCGACGACCCCGCCGGAGGACGCCTGCTGGTCGTCGGCGCCGCCTGGGGCTACTTCGAGCGCAGCGGTCTGACCCCGCTGGGTCGCCGCGAATGGCTGACCGAGCTGGAAACGACCTACCCGCCGCGCCCGGCCTGGACCGGCGCGCTCTCGCCGCTGACCCGCTGAGCGGACGGCGCCCGAACACCGACGGCCGTCGGGCCGCTTCCGATCCCGCCGACCGACCTGTATGCCGGTCCGGTCGATCGGCGTTTCGACGCGGAGAAGACGCCGGCGCGACCGGCGGAGCAAGGATCCCCTCGGCTAAACAAGCACCCTCAACTGGAGGGATGACGCATGCGGTACGATAACGAGCGAGTGAAGCGTTTCCCGTCGTCGGCGGCGGTTTTCTGCCTGTTGATGATTGTCGTGAGTGCCGTCGGCGCCGACAATGACTACGCCCGGCTGGTCGAACTGACCGGAGAGCTGGGCCGGGCCGAGGACGCCCCGGCCCGTCTGGCGCTCCTCGATGAACTGGAGTCGGCTTTGGAGGAGACGCCGGAGATGGCTCCGCCGGGGCTGCTCAACCGGCTGCTGATTCTGGTCGACGGGGACTACGCCCCGTCGGTGCGCCGCGAGGCCGTGGTCCTGCTGGGGCTTCTGGGCGATCAGGCCGCCGCGCCGCGGTTGCTGGAGCTGCTGCGCGACGACGCCGATTTCCAGGTCCGACGTCACGCCGCAACCGCCCTGGCCGGTTGCGCCCGTCTCGGTGACGAGGTCGAGATCGCCGAGATCATCTTCGAGCTGCACCCGACCGATGATTACGAGCTGCGCGCCCGAACGGTCGAAACCCTGTCCGAGCTCGACGGTACTCCCTTCAACGCCGCCGACTACCTGATGAACCACTGCTTCGACGACCCCTTTCCCGTGGTGCGTGAAGCATTGGTCCGGGGTCTGGTCAAGCTTGGCCGGGCCGGTGATTACACCAGTAAACTATTGGAGCTCTACGAGAACGAGGGCGACCTCGACGTGCGCCGGGCCACGCTCGTCGCCCTGGGTCACGGTGACGATCCCGCCGCTGTCGAGATCCTGATCGAGGCCCTCGACGACCCGGCGCTGCGCTCCGCCGCCCTGGACGGTCTGGCGGCGCTGCCGCCCGAAGCCGACCGCGAGGAAGCCGCCGAGGCAGTGAGCGATCTTCTCGACGAGGAGGAGAACGCCGTTCTGGCGCCCCGGGTCGCCGCGACCCTTTCCGCCTTGGGCTTCAACGAAGACGCCGCCGATATCCTGGGCGAGGCGCTGCTAGAAGAGCCGTTCGGCGACGAGGTCGCCTCGCTGGAGCTGCTGCGTGAACTGGCCGGTTCCGCCGCCGTCGAGCCGACGGTGGAGTATCTCGACCAGGCCCGCGGCACGGAGAGTCCGGACCTGGCGGCTCTCTTCGCCGCCGTGGCTCTGCTGGGCGACGACGCCGTGCTGTCCGGCACCGACGCCGAGACCCTGGCCGAGGCCGACGCGGCCCTCTTCGCCCTGCTCGGTGAATCCCGGCCGCCGGAGCTGCACCGCGCCGTCGGCGAGGCGGCCCGGGCCGTAGCCCGCGAGTACCTGGAACGCTTCCCGGCCGAGGACTGGGACCGCCGCCAGGAGAGACGGCTGAATCTCCTCGAGGAGCCGCCCTCGAACGAGGCCCGACGGGCGGTGATCGACTACCTGGGCGCCTGGAAATCCGACGGCTTCTCCGCCGCCGTGCTCGAGTACCTGGAGGATGCCGAGGGGTCCGCCGCCGAGGCCGTCGTCGAGATCCTGGGCCTGCGGGGTTACGCCCCGGCCGTCCCCCTGCTCAGCGAGCTGGCCCGCTCCAGTCGCCCCGGCGAGCTGGGGCTCTCAACTGCGGCTCTGGAAGCCCTGGGGCGCATCGCCACCCCCGAGGTCGGACCGGTGCTCAGCGCCGTGCTGGCCGATCCCGCCACGCCCCCGACACGCCTGACCGCCGCCGCCCGTACCGCCGCGCTGGTGGACGACTCCAACCTGCTCTACCCCCTGCTCGAGCTGCTGGAAAGCGGCGCCGAGGTGGAGACCCGCGCCGCCGCCGCCTTCGCCTTGGGACGCTTCGCCGACGAGCGCGCCCTGACCACCCTGGCGCGCAGCCTGCAGTCCGACCCCGCCCCGGCGGTGCGCCGCGAGGCCTTCATCGCCTACTGCCGCTGCCTGCCCGAATCTCCGGGCGAAGATGTCCTCTGGCCCCTCTACGGCTATCTGGCCGCCAACGACCCCGGGGAAGACACCGAGACCTGGGCCGCCGTGGAGATTCTCTTCCAGCGTCTGGGCGCCGAGCGTATCGAGACCCTGCTGGCCCACCCCGAGCCCCAGGCCCGCCGCCTGACCGTGCTCTACCTGGCCCGCCGGGGTGATCCCGCCGACCGCGAAGCCCTGGAGAGCGCCCTGGCCGATCCCAACCTGCTGGTCAACATCGCCGCCGCCGAGGCCCTGGGCTCGTTGGGCGACCCAGCGGCCGCTCCGGCCCTCAAGGCCGCCTTCGACCAGACCTTCGACCTGTATTATCCCTCCTCCAAGGACACCAGCCACTCCTCCGGCAACGTCGACAAGCTGCGCCGGGCCATCGAGGACGCCTTCCACCGCCTGTCGGTCAACCCCGTCGAGGTCGAGGCCGGCGAATTGAACGGACCGGCCCTGGACGGTGGAGAACCCGAGGTGGTCGAGCCGGAGCGCCGCTGGATGGAGGTCGTCGTCGACGCCCTGCGCCTGCGCGACGCCCCCTCCACGGCGACGGGGGCCAAGATCGGCATGCTTTACGACGGCGACGTCGTCGAGGTGCTCTCTACCGACGCCAACTGGGCCGAGGTGCGCACCACCGACGGCGTCACAGGCTGGGCCTGCATAGAACTCGACGAGGAGGTTTTCCTCCGCGACGCCGCAGAGCCGCAACCGGAAGAAGAACCCGAGGAGCCGGAGGAGGATAGCCAGACTGAGGGTTGATAGACACCGGAACAGCGGCCAGTGGTACTATATGCAGCAACGGCGGGGTTTACCCCCGCCGTTTCAGTTAAACGCGCCAAAAACGGCTGACCATCTCTTCCCGTCCAACAAGTGCGACCATACGGGTCGGTTCGAGGTTATCGTTGAGGTTGTCGCCGTTGGGTTCTCGATGACCCGGGAGCCGAGAAGTCACCAACCCCGGGGCGGCCGTTCTCGCTGCGCCGAAAACCGCTTCGGTGCAGTGGTTTTATATCACGACCAGCCCCGGGTAACTGTATGCGCCCGTCCGATCATTTCACAACAGCGGCCGACCCATCGGACTCACATCCACCGCGTTGGGCCGGGGATTCGGCGAGACCGGGCGGACTGATGATCCATCAGCGTGGGCCATGCCGATGACGTTACAGCGGGGCGCGGGGTTTCGTCCCCCGCGCCCTTAGCTCGGCTATCTGTACGGTGAATCCGTCCGCTAACGGGCGGTCTCGGGCTGGTTGAAGATGAAGTAGACCAGGACGGTGCGCACGGCGTCGTCGAGCTGGGGCTCGTTGTGGAAGGTGGTGTAGCCCACCTTGCCGTCGCCGTAGGCGAAGTCGACCATCAGCGGCGAGTCCTCGATGGCGCCGCCGTTGTAGGTCACGTCGCCCTGGATCAGCGTCTCGGTGCCGGCGCCGACATCCTCGATAATCACCCAGAAGGGCAGATCGTAGTAGATATCCACGGTGGAGGCGCCCAGGTAGTCCTCCAGCTCCCGGCGCAGGATCTCACCGATGACGGTGCCCACATCACCCAGGTCCGGGTATCCGGTGTCCTCGTTGAGGAACTCGATCGCCTCGGGCCAGGCGGCCTCGATGTACTCCCACTCCCAGTCCGAAGCGTAGAGGAAGCCGCCCTCGTCGACGAAGCGCCGCAGGTTGGCGATGACATCGGTGTCGTAGGCCCAGTAGGTGTCCGAGCCGCAGTTGAGGAAGAGCATCCTCAGGCCGGACAGGTTGCTCCAGTCGGCCAGGTCCTCGTCGTCGAGGGTGGTGAAGCTGTAGCCCAGGTCAGTCAGGATGGCCTCGATCTCATCGAAACTGCCGGGGACCACGCCGATCTCGGCGCCGTCGATCTGCAGATCCAGCTCGACGTTGTCCTCGAAGTCCTCGGGCACGTTGACATCGACGGCGGCCTGGAAGCCGCCCTTGCTGGCTATGAGCCGGGCCGGGCCGTCGGGCAGGTCGTCTTCGAAGACATACCAACCCGTGGCGTCGGTGGTGGTGGCGTAGTCGGCGGCCAGGACGCCGGTGTAGGTCAGCTCGACGTCGGCTCCGGCGATGGGCGTTTCACCGTCGGCGGCGTAGACGTATCCGGAGAGGTGGTCGGGGTCGTCCTTGCCCCCGCCGCCCCCGCCGCCGGCGTCCGTCGAGGTTGAACAGCCGCCCAAGAGGACCGCCGTTAGGCTCAAGGCCGCTAGGATAACCAGAATGTGCTTGCGCATCACAATCCCCTTTGAGTTGGAGACGGGTTCACTGAAGCTCGTTTAGCTCTCATTACCAGTCTAACTCGATACTTCGCCGCTTTCCAGCATGAAAAAACGGACCCCGCGGGGTCCGTTCTGGGTGAGTGTCGGAGCGACCCTAACCCCGGCCCTGGTCCAGATAGTAATGCTTCCACCACTGCTTGAACTCGCCGCTCTTGATCGGTCGCCACCAGTCCTCGTTGTCCTGGTACCACTGGACGGTGGCGCGCAGGCCCTCGGCGAAGTCGACCTCGGGCTTCCAGCCCAGGCTCTCGAGCTTCGAGGAGTCCAGGGCGTAGCGCATGTCGTGGCCGACGCGGTCGGGAACGTGCCCGAGCAGGTCCAGGGGAGCGTCGGCGGCTTCGAGGATCGCTTGGGCCATCTGGTTGGTGTCGCGCAGGTTGCCGCCGCCGCAGTTGTAGACCTCGCCGGGCTCGCCGCGCTCGAGCAGCGCCAGGATGCCCCGGCAGTGGTCGTCGACGTGGATCCAGTCGCGGACGGCCTTGCCCTCGCCGTAGATCGGACACTCGAGGCCGTCGATGGCGTTGGTGACGAAGAGGGGGATCAGCTTCTCCGGGTACTGGCGCGGGCCGTAATTGTTGCTGCCCCGGCTGATGATCACCGGCACGCCGTGGGTGGCCCAGTAGGAATAGGCCAGGCGGTCGGCGCCGGCTTTCGAGGCCGCGTAGGGGTTGCGCGGCATCAGCGGATCGGTCTCGACGGAGAAGCCCTCGGCCACCTCGCCGTAGACCTCGTCGGTCGAGATCTGGATGAAGCGCTCGACGCCCAGGGCGCGGGCGGTCTCGAGCAGCACGTAGGCGCCGTAGATGTCGGTGCGGATGAAGGCATCGGCGTCGACGATCGAGCGGTCGACGTGGGTCTCGGCGGCGAAGTTGACGATCGAATCGCAGCCGGCGACCACGGCCTCGACGTCCTCGAACTCGGCCACGTCGCCCTGGATGAACTCGATCTCGTCCTTGACGCCCTCGAGGTTGGCCGGGTTGCCCGCGTAGGTGAGCTTGTCGAGGACGACGACGTCCCAGTCCGGGCGCTCGCGGCGCAGGAAGTGGACGAAGTTGGAGCCGATGAACCCGGCCCCGCCGGTGACCAGAATGCGCAAGGTAGTCTCCTTGTTTGGTTGAACCGTCGGCGTCACGCTTCTCGCATTCCCGACCCGCCCTGGGGCGGGTCGGGGCAACAAGCGCGCCGCCGTCTCGCTATCGCCGTGCCGTCAGGTACTCAGCGATTCTCACCGCTCAATGATAACACAGCCGCTAGCCCTCACCCTCACTCATCACCGCCGACTCCAGCTTGCCGTCCAGCTTTGCGATCAGCTCGTCCAGAGCCTCGAGGTGCTCGTCGAGACCCGTCCGCCGATGGCGCAGTAAAGCGCCGCCGTAGATGTCGGCGCCCTCGCGCTGCAGACGCTTGTATGCCGCGGACTGCCGGGCCTTCTCCTCGAAAAGCTCTTCGGAGTCCTTGGCCAGCAGCCAGCCCAGCAGACGCAGGTTGAAAAAGACGATTCTGCTGAATAAGCCGTCGAAAAGCAGAAAGACCTCGGTGATCTGCTCGGCGTCGAGATCATCGATGACGCCATTGAAGGAGCGCAGGCGCCCGGCCAGGCGCTCGAGCAGCCCCGTGGCCAAACGGAAGCTCAACCGCAGGTCCGACTGCAACAGCGGGTTGCCCGTCACCAGGTTGGTCAGCTTCAACAGATCGTCGGAGTCGAAGATCGGCATCTCGTTGATCAGGTCGTAGGCCGAGACCTCGGTGCTCGAGCGCAGGTAGCGCTCGACGTAGCCATGATAGACATCGCGGGCCGGCGAGCCGGCCAGCAGGTCGTCCTTGTACTTCAGATAGCGGTGCTCGAAGGCAGTCAGGCGGTCCTTCTGTTTTTGAGTGTACTCGAGGAAGGCGAGCTTGTAGGTCTCGCGGTGTTGACGGCGATCGTTGAGGCGGTCGATGATGAAGGTAATGAAGATGACGATGAAGGAGGCCGCCGTGGCGATGGCGCCGATGCCCTGAGCTGCTTGCCACCAGAGGGTCATGGGAGAGTGTTGTGTTATAGAGGGTACTCTATGTAAGGCTCTGAGGACCAGTCCTGCGCCCCCGCCCTACGGCTATCGAGACTCACAGGCCGGGGTGAGGGGCCACGTTCCCTCCCCCCTTTGGGGGGAGGGTCGGGGAGGGGGGTCACGGACACACCCGCCCTACCTGTAGATCTCGAGATGCACCACGGGGTCCAGGCCGTCGGCCTCGTCGAGGTACTTGGCCGAGAGCTCGGCGTTCCAGCCGCCGCCGGACCAGTAATCGGCGTCGCCGCCACCGACGGCGGTCTTCGGCCCCATCAGGTCGGTCAGGGTGTCCGAGAGCTCGAGGTAGACCGCGGACCAGGTGTCGTCGGGGCAGCGCCGGTTGTACTCGATGGTCAGCAGGTTGCCGGCGTCGTCGAAGCAGTAGGCGACGTCTTCGATGTCTTCCTTCTTGCCCCACAGGCACCAGTCGTCCCAACTGATGTCCCAGTCGAGGCCCTTGAGGGCGGCGCGGTAGTCGATGCGGGCGTCGGCCAGGTTCATCCCGGGCAGGACGGGGTCTTCGAGGGCCGGCGCGGCGGATGACTCGGCGGCGGCGATGACGGCGGTCATCAACAACACGGTGATGATCAGCGTTCGTTTCATCGGGGCTCCTCTTCGGCGAAAGGTCGAGGGTATAAGGATAGCCCGGAAGTCGGTTTTCGTCAACAATCAGCGCAACTCGAGACTGACGGTGACGCTGCCGACGACGCCGGGCTCGGCGCCGGAGAGGTCGTAGAACAAGGCGGCTCGCCAGGGTCCGGCGTCCCAGAACAGCGCGGCCAGGCCGCCCAGGTGACGGTGGGCGCCGTAGAGCTCGGAGAGCCTGGTCCACCAGTGATCGACGGCGGCGTTGAAGGCGGCGGCGTCGGGGAGCTCCCGGCTCAGGCGGGCGAGTCGCAGGGTCCGGTCCGAGTAGACGTAGACGATCCGGCCGTCCTTACGGTCGATCGACAGGGTTGTACGGTCCTCGGTGGTCAGCAGAGTGACTTCGGCGTCGAGGGCGTGCCAGTGCTCGGCGACGATATCGGGGGTCGCTCCCAGGGTCAGGCCATCGAGGAAGGGGTCGGCGATGGAATCGTCGACTTCATCGAGGCCGAAGGCGGCGCAGGCGAGGGCCGAGAGGATCAGCAGGGGCGTCGGCACGCGCATCGGCGGCTCCTAGAAGGCGAAGACTACGAAACCGAAGGAGAGCTGGGCCAGGTAGTAGAGAACCAGCACGATGACATCGGGCAGGGGGCCTTCGCGGCGGGGTAGCTTCTCGCGGGCGAAGACGTCCACGGCGAGCAGGGCGTCGGAGAGCCAGAAGGCTCCGGCGCCGACGGTCAGCGGAAGCAGCAGAGACAGGGAGGCGTCGCCCTCCCACCACAGCGAGAGCATGGCGGCGACCATGGCGCTGATCGCCAGCACGTAGAGGGCCACGGGGAGGCGCAGGCCCTTCATCCCCCGCCGGAGGGCCAGGTAGAGGACCAGTCCGGGAACCAGCACGACGCCGAAGAGCCACCAGCGGAAGGCGGCGAACTCGAACAGCACGGCGGCCAGATAGGCCAGATGGCAGAGCAGGAAGGCGCTCAGAGCACTGATGAAGAGTTTTTGTATTGCTTGGGCATCATTGGGTCGCCGCTGTTCGATCCGGTGACGCCGGGCGAGCAGGAAGTCGCCCAGGGCGGCCAGAACCAAGCCGGCGGCGAGCAGCGGGGTGAATCCGGGCAGCGGACTCTTCGGTATGGCCAGGGCGACCAGCAAGGCGATGATCAGGGTCGCGGCGGTCTTGAACCAGATGTGCAACCGGCTGCCCAGGCCGAGGGTGACGACGGCGGCGGCGGCCGCCACTCCGGCGGCGAGGAAGATCACCGTCTGCATCGCGCCTCCATTATGCGTTCAAGAAGCGTGTCAGCTAACTTTAGCCCGTAGGGGAACGGCTGTCAAATCGTCAGCGACTGTGCTATACTGGATGTATCTATTAGATACGATGTTTTGATGATTACGATCCCGACGATCTGTCAACAGAGCGGGAGCGTTCGGCGAAAGCGATAACCAGCCCCAGGCTCAGGCCAAGACGCCGACCGTGAAACGATCCGACGTGTATCGGCGGCAATTTCGCCTCTACGCCGTTCCCCCATCCAACAGCCGGAAACACCCGCGTCATCAATACTCCGCCGCCAGCGGTTATCGCCTTGACCAAGCGTAAAAGGAGCCTCCATGCGCATCCGCCTCACCGAGCGTCGCGACATCCCCGCCGTCGTCAGACTGATCAACCAGGTCTTCACCCACCTCCCTCGCAGCCTGGAGATGACCGAACGGGAGTACGAGCGCGCCCTTTATCGAGTCGAGGCCTACGGCGAGAAGTTCGTCGGCGAGCTCGACGGTGAGGTGGTCGCCGTGCTGGGCCTGACCCAAAATCCCCTGGCCGCCGACGGCCCCGCTCTGAACCTGACCCTCATCGTCGATCGCGAGCAACGGGGCCGGGGCTACGGGCGACGGCTCTGGGAGCTCGTCGAGAAGCGCCTGGAGCTCATGAACTGGAAGCGTTTGCTGGTCTCGATCAGCGCCGCCGAGGCCGAGTCCGTCGCGTGGTTCGCCCGTCGAGGATTGAAGCGGGTGCACGAGGACCGCTTCTTCCGTCTCGACCTGGCCGGTTATCGGCGACCCGACGACTACACCGAGCGCCTGGCCACCGCCGAAGAGGCCGGGTACGTCCTGGAGCGCGTCGGCGAGATCGAAGACCTCGACAGCGGGGAGAAGCTGCGTCGCCTGTGGGAGGTCTGGTTCGCCGCCGAGGACGATGTGCCCCACGGGGTCAGCTACCAACGGATGCCCTTCGAGCGCTGGCGCGAGATGACCGCCTCGCCGATCTACGATACCGATGGAATGCTGATCGCCCGGTACGGCGGCAAGTCCGTCGGGATCACCGGCCGCATCTACCCCGGCGGACGGGAAAGGGCCGCCTTCATCATCATCACCGGCGTTGAACGCGAACACCGGCGGCGCGGCCTCGCCACGGCGTTGAAGTACCGGGACGTCGAGGACGCCGCCGCCGAGGGCGTACCCGCCCTGATCACCGGCAACGCCGTCGGCAACGCGGGCATCCTGCGCATCAACGAGCGTCTGGGGTTCCGCCCGACTCCGAGCTTGCTGACCCTGGTCCGGGAGGCCGTGGACGCCTGAGCGATCGTCGGTGGGGACCTCTTATCACACCGCCCGCCAATACAGCCCGCTCCATTCTCATGGTTAGCAGACTATTCAAGACGGTTGATCGAGAGCGGCCGCATCGTGCTCACTTCCTTCTTACATCACCCACTGGACGATTCATCGGTTCGCTTTGCCGCATCTTCTTGCCAGCATCCCTTGTTTATCAGCGGAGCGCGGCTAGGCGGATGGTTTGTAACAAGGGATTATCACTCGCACCGTAACGCCGTGGCGAGGCCGCGTCGGCGGTGCTCGGCCAGCACTCCGGAGCGGACTCATCCAGTTAATAGACCGTCCTTTTTAGCTTGGCATCGTATACCCTATCTGGACCTGATCGTGATTGTATAATGTTGATAATAGAGGCGATACTCTTATGGTGCCTGCCACAAAACGGGCAGTCAAAAAGTGGCAAATAACTCGGGCCTGATCCTTGGCGAACCTAGATACCAGCGGACCTGTATCTACTCTGGAAGCAGATTGATACAGAAGCCTAAGTGTCCTAATATCATGTAGTAAGTGCATACCAAATGAACGCACGCTGCTGGAAGGCGTATTTCAGGAAGTCAACAACGGCCCGCCAGGTCGTTCTCAATCAGCCTGATTTGGTCCGAACACGTTCCATGATGCCTTTAGCTTTATCGTTCACACTCGCCGCTATGGCAATCCCTCTGCTTGGTGGTTCGAAACCCGGACTTGCTTTGAGTTCCTTCGGAAGCCCGAGGCTGTTGGCTCCATTCAGGTTTCCACCAGGCAGTGAGTAGATAACCTGCAGATAATGCTTAATTTCTCACTTGTGTAGCTTCGCCCGTTATCCGACTTCGCTGGTTGCTCCTTTGTTGCGGTGGGTTACCAGGACCACGTCTCAGGGCGTCTTTTTACAAATCGCGAACTCTTGATTCAGTTTCTGGTGATGATCCCAAAACCAACGAACTGCTTCGCACCCTCGTTGCCGCAGCTTGGTGAATACCGCTTTCGCCGCACAAAACCGACTCGACGCCCATTCCTACCGTCCGGCGCAAGCCTGACCTAATCAAGCCCGACTAGCCGACCTCCACCGAGTAACGGCCGGGTCTGCGGACCCGGCCGTTACTCGATCACTTCCGGTTATTCGCCCGTCGATTACAACCCGGCCAGATCGGACGGATCGAAGCCGCGCGGGTCGATGCCCAGTTGCCTCAGGCGACGGCGGCCCTTCTTGCCGCTCATACCGCCCAGCGCCTTGGCCATCTGCCGGTACTGGCCCAGCAGGCGGTTGACCCGGGCCACGGCGACCCCGGCGCCCGCGGCGATGCGCCTCCGTCGTGAGCCCTTGATGATGTTGGGATGCCGACGCTCCCGCGGGGTCATCGATTCGATGACGGCCAGGGAGCGTCGCAGCTCGACCTCGGTCTGCTCACTGTCGGCGCCTGCGGTCAGGTTGCGCATTCCGGGGACCATCGCCATGATCTCATTGACGTCGCCCATCTTGCGGATGGCGATAAGCTGCTCGCGGAAATCCTCCAGGTCGAAACCGCCCTTGAGCATCTTCTCGCCCAGCCTGGCCGCCTGCTGCTCATCGTAAGCCTCCCGGGCCCGCTCGACCAGGCCGACGACATCTCCCATCCCCAGAATGCGACTTGCCAGGCCCTCGGCGCGAAAGGGTTCCAAGTCGTCGGGTCGCTCGCCGGTGCCGACGAAACGCACCGGTACCCCCAGCCCGCCAGCGATAGAGAGGATGCAGCCGCCCCGGGCGTCGCCGTCGAGCTTGCTGACGATCACGCCGTCGAGCCCTAAGCGGCGGTGGAACTCGGCAACCACCTCGAGGGCCTCCTGGCCCGTCATCGCGTCGACGACCAGCCAGACCGCCTGGGGCTTGATGCCGGCCCGGATTTCCTCCAGCTCGACCATCAGCTCTTCATCGATCTGCAGGCGACCGGCAGTGTCGATTATCGTCAACTCGCGACCGGCGGCGGCGGCCAGCTTGGCGCCCTCGCGGGCCGTCCCCGGGGCGTCCTTGGTGAAGGGCTTCCGTGGGTGGACATCGACTTTGATCAAGTCCGCCAGCCTGACCAACTGCTCCCGGGCCGCCGGACGGCGGGTGTCGCAGGCCACCAGGAGGCTGTCTCGTTGCTGATTCTTCTCGTACCAACGCGCCAGTTTGGCCGCCGTGGTCGTCTTGCCCGAGCCCTGCAACCCCACCAGCAGCACCGTGGCCGGCTTGGGCAGGTTGAGTTTGTCGCCGGCGCCCTCGAGCAGCGCCGTGAGCTCTTCCTTGACCACACCGATGAACTGCTGCCCCGGTGTCAGCGAGTTCAGCACCTCGCCCCCCAGGGCCTTCTCCTTGACCGACTTCAGGAACCGCTTGACCACGCGCAGGTTGACGTCAGCCTCCAACAGGGCCACCCGCACCTCGCGCAGGGCATCCTTGACGTTGTCCTCGCTGAGTTTGCCGCGGCCGGTCAGACGCTTGAAGAGCACGCCGAGGCGTTCGGTCAGTCGTTCAAACATATTTGGTGGAGTCGGGTTTGCCGGGGAGGCGGCGGAATGCGGGCGTTCCCGGTCGGCCCCGCCGGCGCCGGTCGTATTGCTAATCACCGGATGGAATCGAAGGCCGCTCCAGGCGAGGGCGTTGGTTTCGCCTTGAACGAGGCTTTGGCACGTTTCTTGCTATCCCGTCGCTCGGCGGTGTCGCCCGGGCGACGGTTATCGGCGTCCGTCGGCTCCGGCCCGTCGAACGCTTTTGCAAGAAACGTGCCAAAGCCGGCGCCGGCGGGACGGTGCTTGCCGTGGTCGAGCGGTCTAATTCGCTGGGAGGGGTAGGGGCCGACCGGGGGCTCAGGCCAGGGCGGTGCGCAGCTCGGCGAGGTTGGCGGCGGGATCGCCCCGGAACAGGGCGCTGCCGACCACGGCCAGGTCGGTTCCGGCGGCGGCCACATCGGCGATGGTCCGGGCGTTGACACCGCCGTCGATCATCACCGGCGCGTCGGTGCGCTCCTTGAGCCAGCGGACCTTGTCCAGACAGACGGGGATCATCGCCTGCCCGCCCCATCCCGGGTTGACGCTCATCACCAGAAAGAGCTCGGCGATGTCCAGCAGGGGGGCGAGCATCTCGACGGGGGTGCCCGGGTTGATGGAGACGCCGGCCTTCTTGCCCAGTTGTCGGATGCGGGTCAGCAGACGGTGGATGTGGGGAGTGGCCTCATAGTGGAGAGTGATCCAGTCGGCGCCGGACTCGGCGAAGGTCTCGAGGTGGCGGGCCGGATCGGCGACCATCAGGTGGGCGTCGAAGACGGCGTCGCTCTCGTCGCGCAGCGCCCGCACCAGGGAGGCGCCGAAGGTTATCTCGGGGACGAAGCAGCCGTCCATCACATCGAGGTGCAGGTGGTCGAGGCCGAGTTCAGCCAACCGGGCCGCCGTTTGGCTCAGGCGACCCGGATGGGCGGAGAGGATGCTGGGGGCGATGGTCAGAGGCATGGCTAAAACTGGTCGGGAGGCGGGGTTTCGCCGTCGTCGGGGGGCGTGTCGCCCTCCGGGTCGATCGAGCCTCCGGCCGGTGGACCCAGGCTGACATAAAGGTCGATCTTCTCGCCCTTCTGGACCATGGTACCGACCTCGGGAACCTGCTTGTAGATGTAGCCGGGCCGGACGGTGGTCGAGTAGCCGGAGTTGACGTTGCCCACCTCGAGGCCCCAGGTTGTCAGGCGGTTGTAGGCGGTCTGGTAGTCGGTGTTGACCAGGTTGGGCACCGAGACCTGGGCCTCTTCGGAGCCCAGTGAGACCAGCAGGTTGATCTTGGTGCCCCGGGGCACCTCGGTGCCCGGCTCCGGGTTCTGGCCGATGACCGAGCTCTCCGGAATCTCGGGGTTGTAGTTTTCGCGGACCTTGCCCAGCTCGAGTCCCAGACGGGTCAGGGCGTCCTCGGCCTGGGCCCGGGCCATCCCGGTCAGGTTGGGAACGCGGACGACCTCGGAGCCGGCCGAGACTGTCAGGCCGATCACGCGGCCCTCCTGGGCCATCATCCCGGCCTCGGGGCGCTGAGCGACGACGTAGCCGTCGGGGACGTTGGCCGAGTACTCCTCGGCTTCCTTCTTGTAGCCCAGGCCGAGTTCCTCGAGCAGCGCGGTGGCGGCCTCGAAGCTCATGTTGGCCATGTCCGGGACCTCGACATCACCGCCGCCGCCGACCATCAGCGGCATGACGATATAGTTGGCCACCAGCAGGCCCAGTCCGAGGGCCGCGCCGGCCAGCACGATGTAGAGTAGTACGGCCTTGAGACGGGCCAGCTTGGTCGGCCGGTCCTGCGCCGTCGGTTTATCGTTCGCCATGGAGCATCCTGAACGTTGCGGGTTGGGTCTGCCTAAGACACAGGCGACGATTTTGACCGATGGGACCGCCGGTGTCAAGGACCGCCGTTGTCGCGGGAGTGGTCAGTCCGCCGCGAGAACGGCGACGAAGGCGCCGTCCAGGCCGCTTTCGCCGGGCAGGCTCGCCGCGCAGCCCGCCTTGAGGGTGAAGTGTTCCGGGGGCAGCCCGGCCCGCGCCAGGTCCGCGGCACACAGTTCGAGAAGATGGTAGTCCTTGCGTTTCTTGAGGAAGCGGCGCACCACGCCTAGGTTCTCCTCGGGCTCCAGGGAGCAGGTCGAGTAGACCAGGCGTCCGCCCCGGCGCACCAGACCGGCGGCGGAACGCAACAGGCGCACCTGCAGGTTGGACAACCGCTCGAGGTCGGCGGGCTTGAGCCGCCAGCGGACCTCGACGCGGCGGGCCAGCACTCCGGTGTTGGAGCAGGGAGCGTCGAGGAGCAGGGCGCCGAAGCTCCTCGGGACGAAGGGCGGGGCGTTCAGGTCGCCGCCGACGACGGCGGCGCGCAGGCCAAGGCGCTTCACGGCGGCGGCCAGGGCCTCGCGGCGGGCCCGGGAAAGCTCCAGGGCAACCAGGCGGAGGCCGTCGCCGCCCAGGCGGCGCAGGTGGGCGGTCTTGCCGCCGGGGGCCGCGGCGGCGTCGAGGACCAGCTCGCCGGGTCGAGGGCTCAGCAGGCGCGGCGCCGCCGTCGTCGCCGGATCGGCGGCGAAGATCAGACCGGCGGTGTACTCCGGCCGGGTCGTCAGGTCCGCCTCACCACGGTAGCGCCAGGCGTCGGGGAAGCCTTCCAGCGGTTCGAAGTCGCCGACGTCGACGGCTTCAGGCGGCGGGCGGCCGAAGACCCAGGTCGGCCGAGGGGCGTTGTCGTTCTCGAGCAGAGCCCGGGTCCGCTCCGGACCGTAGCGCTCCAGCCAGCGTTCGACCAGCCAGCGAGGGTGGCTGTGGACGACGCTCAGGTGGCGAGCCGGATCGTCATCGTACGACGGCGGCCGCGGTCGCTCACGGTCCAGGCGGCGTAGCACGGCGTTGACCAGACCGGCGGCCCGGCGGGTACTTCGCTTGTTCCGCGCGGCTTCGACGGCGGAGTTGACGGCGGCGTAGGCGGGCACGCGGTCCAGCTTGACCAACTGGTAGGCCCCCAGCCGCAGCAGCTCGCGCAGGGCGGGCTGCATGGCGTGCAAGGGGCTCGTGGTCAGGGTGTCCAGGGAGTAGTCGAGCAAGCCGCGCCAGCGGATGGAGCCCAAGACGAGTTCGTAGGCCAGGTGTCGATCGACGGCGGCCAGCCCGCTATCGGAAAGCCGGCGTCGCAGGGCTTCCTCGGCCCGCTCTCCGTCGGCGACCTCTAGCAGCGCCTCCCAGGCCAGGCTGCGGGCGTCGGTCATCAGCGCTCCAGCCGGGCGGCGAAGGTGCCCAGCGAGGTCGAAGGGGTCACGTTCCAGCGTCGCAGCTCGAGCTCGTTGGTGTCGGCGTCGACGTAGGTGTTGGCCGGGATGATCGTCAGCACGCCCTCGTAGCCGGCCAGCAGGGCGCTCTTGAGCACGTAGGAATCGTAGGCGCCGTAGGGCAGGGCCAGGCTGCGCACCTCGATGTTGAGCTTCTCCTCCAGGATCAGTTTGGAGTCGACCAGCTCGTGCATCAACCGGTCGGTGTAGCCGCCGCGTCCCGAGGGCGGCTTGGGTCCCGAGCCGTCCCAGGACTCGCGCTCGGTCAGGTCGCAGTGCGAGACGGTGTGGCTGCCGATCTCGAAACCCGCCGCCAGCATCTCCTTGTACTGGGCCCAGCTTATCGAGCGTCCGCCCGCGTCCACGTAATTGGTGTAGACGTAGATTGTCGCCGCCCCGCCGTAGCGCCGCAGGATCGGGTAGGCGTAGCGATAGACCCCGGACCAGCCGTCGTCGAAGGTCAGCGCCACGCAGCGCTCCGGCAGGCCGCGCCCGCCGGAGTAGATGGCGTCGAGGAGCTCGCTGATGGTGATGAAGGTGTAGCCGTGCTCGCTGAGATAGCGCACCTGGCGCTCGAATTGCCCCGGGGTGATCACCGTCGAGTAGCTGCTGGTCGGCCGGATGTCATGGTACATCAGGATCGAGACCCGGGGCCGGGGACCGTCGACCAGGGCCGGATCGATCCACTCGTCGGGGTGGGCCACGCCGTAGAGCAGGCGCGGCACGCCCATCATCGCGTAGGGGTGGTAGTCGGCGACGGTCTCCAGTTCCGGCGACTCCCACTTCAGCGGATCGCGACCGGCGGCGACGCTGCGCCGCAACTCCTCCCACTGGCGCACCGAGGCCGCCGTCGATACGTCGTTGCGCAGGCTCTCGTCGATTGTGTAGCGCCCGGGAAGGCGGTAATCGAGAAGGCTGGAGAGGTCGAAGCGCAGTTCGCCGTCGGAGCGGGCGAGTTCGGCGTCGGCTTCGATGAACTCCAGGACGGCCTCGTCGCGACCCGGCGCGCCGCCGGCGGCCAGGGCCAGCAAAAGAACGACGAGGTGGGCGGTGAGGGCGACGCGGTTCATCTGATATCTTCCTTCTTAGGAAGCGGTTCGGTGGGGGATTTCATCGGCAAGGCCCGGCGTCGACGCAGCGGCGCCGCTCCTTGGTCGCTTAGGGGTTCAATGGGAGGATGAATGCTATCGGAGCCAGGGGCGGGCGGCGTTGAGTGCCCGTTGACTACACCTTCACCATCAAATACCGGCTTTTTGCATTTTAACAGACTGACTCGTCGGCCGACCATAAACGCCTCCGGCTACGGCCAGTGCCGTGATTGCAGAGATTGTAAGCGGATTGCCGCCGGCCCGAGGTTCGGAGACGGTCGATCGGGACGCAAAAAGTATACCACATCGCCCGGGATTTCTCAGGCCTCCCCGGTTGACACAACCGCGCTGTCCGCCGTACAATCCAGCTTCACTCACACACTTAGGGTAATCACCCTTGGCGATTCGAAGGAGGAGGTTTTTCATGCGCGTCGGTATCGGCTACGACGTCCACCGGCTCTGCGCCGGTCGGCCGCTGATCCTGGGCGGCGTGGAGATCCCCGCCGTGCTGGGACTCGAGGGCCACTCCGACGCCGACGTGCTGACCCACGCCGTCATCGACGCCCTCCTCGGCGCCTGCGCCCTGCCTGACATCGGCCGCCAGTTCCCCGATACCGACCCGGTCTACGCCGGCATCTCCTCGCTGAAGCTGCTCGAGCGCACCCGCGAACTCCTGTCCGAGGCGGGCTACCGACCGCACAACATCGACGGCGTCATCGCCGCCGAAGCCCCGCGCCTGGCGCCGTACATCGAGGCCATGCGCGCCGGACTGGCCCAACGCCTGGGACTGGAGCTCGGCGCAGTCAACGTCAAGGCCACCACAACCGAGAAGCTGGGCTTCGTCGGTGGCGAGGAAGGCATGGCCGCCTGGGCCGTGGCCACCGTGGAGCCGCTGGAGTAATCGAACCGCCGGTTCGCAGAACCGTGCTCCCGATCCGACACAAAGTCACTAAGCGGCGGCTTCATCAGACGGTTGAAAGGTTATCTGCGCCTCGCGGCCCGCCCCGCCCACCGGCGCCGTCCTCGACTTGAGACGGAACCCGCGGCGGCGGTACGCTCCTCGTCCTTCCAAGCCCCATCGCTCAGCAACCGCGCTTCGCCGTTTCAAGCCGAGTACCCGATTGCTTCAGCAGGCGGTCAAGCGAGCCATACTCAAAGCGGATCGCCATAGTGTACCAAGCAGAACCCAATCTTGGAGTCTGGTATGAACGAGCGGCGCCCCCACAGCTTCCTGATCATCATCACCGCCGTCCTGCTCGTTTTCCTGGCCGGTTGCAAACCCATGCCGCCCCGCGGTCTGGTCTACATCGTCGATGACGGCCTGAGCACCAAGGCCTACTACCGGCCCGTCGTCGACCCGGAGGGCTACCTATTGGGCGCCGCCGTCGAGCTGCCCTTCGCCCACCCCGTGGACCTGCCCGCCTTCACTCCGGAAGGCGACGAGCTCTGGGCCTGGTCGGTCACCCCCGAGGGCACGCCGGGCCTCTTCTCGTTGAGCTTCGAAGCTGACGGACCGGCCGACGACGCCGAACCATCGCTGCGCGTCGATCTCACCCCCTACCCGGCACCCGGCGCCAGCGCCGTTCACCCCGGACCCGACGGCGAACGGGTCTTCTTCGACGCCCTCGATCCGGACAGCGACAGTTGGCAGCTTTACGTCTACGAGGATGACGCCGTCACTCAGCTCACCGACGGCGCTCCCAGCCGCGAGATTCCCGTGCTCACCGCCGACGGAGCACGCTTGGTATTCTCCACCAACGACGACGGCTCCGGCGGCCGGGGCGATGACTACGACCTCTGGTACTACAATCTGGCCAACGGCGGCCTGCACCCCCTGCTCGAGACCCCGGGCGAACAGGGCTCCCCACACCTCGCCGCCGACGGACGGTTGCTCTTCAACTCCAGGGCCGAATCCTCGGGGGACGAACCCTTCTACAATCTGCGGATCACAACCGAACCCCTGGCCGAGTTCTTCAGCAAGTCGCTCGCCGAGGGTGAGCCCCTGGAAACGGAAAAGCTTCTCGACTTTCCCGGCCTGGCCATCTTCCCCCGCCCCGCCGCCGACGGCGCCCTGCTCTTCTGCGGCTACGCTGACGAAAGCTGGTCCGCCTACCTGGTCGCCCCGGGTCAATGCGAGGCCCGACGCCTGCTGCCCCCCGACGGCCCCGACGTCATCTACGCCTGCTGGAGACCGGCGCCGCCGGAGGAGTAGCCCTGACGGGACCTTTGCCTAACCCGGCGCGAACCGGAACACTTATCGGCACAGGCGGGGAGGCGTTGGCACGTTTCTTGCAGCAGAGCGGGGACACCTGTTTCAGGGACCACGGGCCGTTGCGCAAGAAACGTGCCAACGCCGTCGGACGTCGGAAACCTTTCGCGGACAGGCCCGGCAAAGGTCCCGTTCGGCGTGGTGGCCCCGGTATCTGTTCGCCCTCTAATCACTGGAACTGTAGGATCCGACAATGCCCCTGATCTATGGCTACCGTCCCGTGCGCGAGGCCCTGCGCCGGCCCGCCGATCTTCGCCGCGTGTACGTCTTGCGCGGTCGTCGCTCGCTTTCTCGGCTGACCGACGAGGCGCGACGACGTGGCGTCGAGGTCAGCGTACTTGACGCGGTCGAGCTGGAGCGTCTCTGTGGCGACACCCGACATCAGGGGCTGGCCGCCGAGGTTGAGCGCCGCGCCGCGACCATCGCCGGGATAGTTTCCGAGGCCCGGGAGCGCGACGAGGAGCCCTTTTTGGTGGTCTGCGACCACCTGGAGGACCCGCACAACCTGGGCGCGGTGTTGCGCAGCGCCGAGGCCGTGGGTTGCCACGGCGCGGTGATCCCCAGCCGTCGGGCGGCGCCGGTAACCGGCACGGTGGTCCGCGCCGCCGCGGGAGCCACCGCGCACCTTCCAGTGGCCGTCGTGGGCAACGTGTCCCAGGCCCTGCGCGAGCTTATCGAACTCGAGGTCTGGTGCGCCGGACTGACCGGCGAGGCCGAGCAGACTATCTACGAGGCGGCGTTGACCGGTCCTCTGGCGCTGGTCGTCGGCGCCGAAGACAAGGGCCTGGGTCACGCTACGGCCAAGGCCTGCGATTACCTGATCCGCATACCCCTCTACGGCCGGGTGGCCAGCCTCAACGCCAGCGCCGCCTTCGCCGTGGCGGCCTTCGAGGCCCTGCGCCAGCGCCGGGTCCTGGGCCGCTGAGAATACAACCCGCCGCGGAGCCCCAGTGGGCGCCCGCACCAACCCACGAACGTTCGCCCGACCATTTGGAGGTCCGTCCGTGTCCGACAAGGAGATCCGTTTCGCCCGGCGGCTGGAGGGCTTCGGCCGCCAGACCGGTTTCGAGATCAAGCAGAAGGCCCTCAAGCTCGAGGCCCAGGGGATCGACGTCATCCATCTCGAGGTCGGCGAGCCCGACTTCCCCACCCCGCGTAACATCATCGCCGCCGCCAAGGCGGCTCTCGACGCCGGCCAGACCCACTACGCCCCCTCGGCCGGTCTGCCCGTACTGCGCGAGACCATGGCCGAGTTCGTCAGCCGCAAGTACGGCAACCAGGTCGAGCCCAACGAGGTCGTCATCGCCACGGGCGCCAAGCCGCTGATCTTCTTCAGCATCCAGGCCCTGGTCGACCCCGGCGAGACGGTGCTGATCCCGGACATCAACTTCCCGGCCTACGAGGCCGCGGCCAAGATCGTCGGCGCCAGCATCGATACCTACCCCCTGTTGGAATCCACCGGCTTCCGCCCCGACCTGGACGCCTTCGCCGACGCCGTGGCCAAGGGTGTTCGCCTGGTTATCCTCAACAGCCCGCACAATCCCACCGGCGGGATGCTCACCGCCGAGGACTACGCTGTCATCGCCGAGCTGTCGCAGAAGTACGGCTTCTGGGTCCTCTCCGACGAGATCTACTCGGCCATCACCTACGAGGAGCCTCACGTTTCCGCCCTCTCCGAGACCGCCTTCAACGGTAGGCTGATCATGGTCGACGGCTGGAGCAAAGCCTTCGCGATGACGGGCTGGCGCCTGGGTTACGGCGTGATGCCCGCGCCACTGGCCGCCAAGCTGGCCACGCTGACCACCAACTCCAACTCCTGCACCTGCACCTTCAACCAGTACGGCGCCCTCGAGGCCGTTGTCAACCCGATCAGCTGGCAGGCCGTGGGCGAAATGAAGAAGCAGTTCCGCAAGCGCCGTGATTTTTTGGTTCCACGCCTGCAAGAGCTGGGCTGCTCCAGCGTAAACAAGCCCAAGGGCGCCTTCTACACCTTCGTCAACCTGAAGAATCTGGAGATGACCAGCCGGGAGATCAACGATAAACTGCTCAACGAAGCCCACGTGGCCGCCCTCCACGGCACGGCTTTCGGCGAGGCCGGAGAGGGCTACATCCGCTTCAGCTTCGCCAACAGTCTGGTCAACCTGGAGAAGTTTGTCAACCGTTTCGCAGCCTGGATGCAACGCTACTGCAAGGAGTGCGCCAGCTAGCGCCCCGCTTCTGACGAACCGCAACCCCGGGTCCCAACCACCTGGACCCGGGGTTTTTTTGAAGACGACAATCCGCAACCGGCATTCCGCGAGGGATTATCATTCGCACTTGAACTGACTCATCCAGCTAATAGACTTCATTCATTGCTTTATAGTTCGTCCTCGCCGCCACTCTTATCCCGCTGCATTGTCGTACTAATGTATGATGGCGCTAAATCCGGCCTTGACTTGAGTTCCGCCGGAAGCGCGAGGTTGCTGGTTCCATTCAGGTTTCCACCAGGCTGCGAGTAAATGACCTGCTGATGACGCTCTATTGCTCGCTTTAGCAGCATAGACCGCTGTCCGCCTTCGCTGCTTGACCCCTCGCTGCGGGTGGTTACCAGCCCCTCGTCTCAATGCGTCTTTCACCAATTGCGAATACTTGGTTCAGTTTCTGATGATGATCCCTTCTTCTTTTTAGCTTGATGTTGCTTGAAGATAGAACTGTTGGTCACACCCAAAGGTTTCGTAAGCTGATAGCGGATGGTATGCTAACAGCATGCTAATGCTTGTCTTGAGACCTGTACCAGCTAGTCGGCCTCACGAGTTGATCCCTTGGGTAGAGTTCATTTTCATTGCCCCATTCCCCGATGACGCCAGTCTGGTTACCAATGTCGGTCCAGTCTCTTATGATGATCCCTAATTAAATGACAGAAATAGGCATTTGGATCAGCTAAGGGAACTCGCGACAACGTCATCGAGGCGAACATCGTAATAGCATTGAAAAACGAGCATCTCGCCGTCTCAAGGCGCATCCACGGGATGGTGAACCCACCTATCCGCTACATATACTCGCGTGATTACACACCTCGCTGTCTGCTAAACACCGTTGTCAGAATGTGTTACAGGGTTACTTGGCTTCGTCGCCTTTACGTGATTCCAAGAGTAATCCTTAGCTGTAAAGACAACTCAAACCTCTCAGCCCCACTAACGCCAATCCAGCGGATTGCATCCACGACGCCGACACCCCAGCCGTTATCTGCTAGAATGGTCGCAGTAGATGCAACCCAAAACGAGGAGGATGATGCCGCGACTGGTCGCCCTCGGTGATTCGATGACCCAGGGGGTCAACTCCGGCGCCGTCTGGAAGACCCAGTGGAGCTACCCGGCGCTGGTCGCCCGCGCCCTGGGCGAGAGCGTCGGCTTCGGCGCCGGTTTCGATTTCAGCGTGCCCAACTACGGCATGGGAGGCTTGCCCCTCAACATCGAGCGAATGCTCCACGACCTGGAGTTCCAGCTCGGCGGTCCGGGGCTGGACCTCATCGACTGGGTGCTGGCCGCCAAGCCGGCTCTGGAGCAGTGGCTCGAGGAGCGCGACGAGTATTACGAGCACGGCTACGGCGCCCGGGCCCGCAGCTACCCGGGACCCTACAACCTGCTGGCCTGCTTCAGCTTCACCGTCGCCGACCTCTTCGGTATCAACGGCTCCTACTGCGACGACATTATCCGACAACGCCGCTGGGACGAGCGGACCGACATCGTCGAGAAGCTGCCCAGCTCCGCGGTCTACCGGGCGGCGCGGATGGTCCTCAATCCCGGCGCGCGCTTCGAGTTCAACGAGCTGACCCTGGTGGACTGGTTGGGGGTCATCGAGGAGCGCCAGGGACCGATCGAGAACCTGATCCTCAACATCGGCCTCAACAACGCCGCCGGAACGATCACCAGCCTGGAGATCGTCGAGACCGGCCCCGAGCCGCCCAAGACCGCCCTCCACGAGGAATTCAGCCTCTGGCATCCCCGAGCCTTCGAGGCCAGCTACCGCGAGCTGGCCGAACGTATCACCTCGCTGACCAGCGCCCGGGTCTTCGCGGCCACCCTGCCCTACGTCACCGTGGCGCCGCTGTTGCGCGGCGCCGGACCCCGCGCCTACGGCCCCCACGGGGGCCACCACGAGTACTACGTCCACTTCTACCTGCGCGAGGAGAACCCGCCCAAGGACAGCTTCGACCACCTCTCCGTCGAGGACGTCCTCTACATCGAAAGGCATATCGACGCCTACAACGAGGCCATTCGCTCCATCGCCAAGGAGAAGGGCTGGCGCGTCGTCGAACTGGCCGGGCTGATCAACGGCCTCTCCGGGCGCGGCGACTACACCCCCGACGCCTACCTGCGCAACTTCCTCGACGACGACGACCACCCCCTGCTCGAGCTCTCGCCGCCGCCGCGGATGGAGCTCTTCCGCGTCGACGAAAGCGGCAATCGCATCGCCGGAGGGCTGGTCTCTCTGGACTGTTTCCACGCCACCACCTGCGGTCTGGGCCTGATGGCCGAGCTTTTCGTCCGGGCCTTCAGGGAGGCCGGCGTCGAGTTCCGCACCTCCGACGGACGCAAGCTCAACCCCGAGAGCGTCCGCCTGCCCTGGGAGCGGATCATCGCCGTGGATCACCTGATCAACAACCCGCCCCGGCTCTGGATCGACCTGCTGCGCGCCGGGGAGAACGTCAGCGAGATCTGGGAACGCATCGGCGGCGTGATCAGCCTGTTCAGCCAGTAGGGTCGGGAACGGCACCGTCGGAAGCACTCGTCTGAAGGATGACTGGAGAGAACTACAGCAAGACGGCCGTCGCCTGTTTACGCACTCCAGCTCACCAGCGATGATGCGCCTATCTGACCCGCCGGGTCGTGGATACCGCCGAGCATCGCAAAAACTGGTTGGTATGATTTCGAGGGTCCGAGAGGACCCGGGGCGATTTTGGATGGCGTACTGATCGATTCGACATCCCACCACAAGCTGAATCCAGCAAAGGAGTTGAAGGCTCAGCCCGCCTCCAACGCCTCGAGCGGATACCACCGGCCGACGATCCTGTAGACCGACGGACGCGCGAAGCAACCGCTGAAGCGTCCTCCCGCCATCGATTCACGGAGGCCCGCCATGAACAACCGCGACGTCGCCGAGCTCATCGAGCGCTTGGGCACGGCCGCGGAGCTCCTCGGCGAGAACCCCTTCAAGGCCCGCGCCTACCACCGCGCCGCCCGTACGCTGCGCGGTCTGGAGGAGCCCGTCGCCGAGCTGGTCCGCGACGGTCGGCTGGCTGAGCTCGAAGGCTTCGGCAAGGCCCTGGTCGAGAAGGTGACCACCATCGTCGAGACCGGGGAGTCGCCCCAACTCCAGCGGAGGATGGAGGAGCTGCCCGCCGGGCTCTTCGATATCCTCGAGATACCCGGGCTGGGTGTCAAACGGGTGCGCGCGCTGTGGGAGAAACTGGAGATAACCAACCTGGGGGAGCTCGAGTACGCCTGCTTGGAAAACAGATTGCTCGAGCTGGAGGGATTCGGAGAGAAGATGCAGTACAAGGTGCTGGCCGGGATCGATCAGTTGAAGCGCTACCGTGAGCGACGGCTCTACCCCGAGGCCGCGGAGGCCGCCGGGGAGCTGGGCGACGTCCTGGATGACGACCCCCGGGTCGCCCGTTGGGCCGTCGTCGGCAGTCTGCGGCGCCACGCCGAGACCATCGGCGACATCGACCTCCAGCTCCAGGTCGAACCGAATGAGCGTCCCGGAGTGGACCAAGCTCTGCTGAACCTTGAAGAGTCTTCGTCCGCCCTCGAAAAGAGCGACGACGAGCTGCGCTTCAAGTACCGCGGCATCCCCGTCGAGGTTCGCCACACATCGCCGGAACGCTGGGCCGCCGACCTGGTCCTCAACACCGGCAACGCCGCTCATCGCGAGGAGCTGCAAGACCGGGCCGCCGAACGCGGCCTGAAACTCGGATCCATCGACGCCGACGACGAGGCCGGGGTCTACGCCGCGCTGGGCCTGGACTGGATTACCCCGGAGCTGCGCGAGGGGATGGGAGAGGTCGAGGCCGCCGCCGCCGGTGAGCTCCCCGAGCTCGTTGAAACCGACGACATCGCCGGGGTGCTTCACGTCCACACCACCGCCTCCGACGGCGCCCAGACCCTGGAAGAACTGATCGAGACCGGCGTCGAGTTGGGCTACGACTACATCGGCGTCAGCGATCACTCACAGGCCGCCTTCTACGCCGACGGTCTCTCCGCCGATGAGGTGTTCCAACAAAGCGAAGATATCCGCGAACTGAACGCCCGTGGCGGACCCTGCCGCCTGCTGGCCGGGATCGAGTCCGACATCAACGCCGACGGCTCCCTGGACTACCCCGACGAGGTCCTGGCCCGGCTGGACTTCGTCATCGCCAGCGTCCACTCCAACCTCTCCATGGACCGGGAAAGGGCCACGGAGCGGATCCTGGCGGCCCTGGACAACCCCTACTGTGACATCCTGGGGCATCCCACCGGGCGGCTGCTGTTGGCCCGCGAGGGTTACGAGCTGGACTGGGACCGCGTCCTCGAACGCCTGGTCGAGCGCCGTGTCGCCCTGGAGCTCAACGCCAGCCCGATGCGCTTCGACGCCGACTGGCGGGTGCTGCGCCGCGCCCGGGAACTGGGCATCCCGGTGACGATCAACCCCGACGCCCACAACCGGGGGATGTTCAACTTCCTGCCCCAGGGGGTGGGTATCGCCCGCAAGGGCTGGTTGCGCCCCGGCGACGTACTCAACACCCGTTCCGCCGAGGAGCTGCTGGCGTGGATCCGGAGCCGCCGCCCTTAGCTACGCCCGCCCTTACTCCGCCGTCCAGACAACCCAACACCAACCGGGGCAGCTTGTCGAAGAATAGGCCGAGGAAAGTGTCCAATTGGCTCTGGTCGACTATACTGGTCATCAAGGCGTTCAGCTTCGGTCCGGCCTTGACGATGCTCCCGATACGGAACTCGAGCAGCTTAATCGCCGCCGGTTCGCCCACGGTGCCGTAAGCCCCACATTTGTACCGCTGATGGGCCTGGTTGACGGCTTGTCGCTGTGCTTGCAGGTCTGTTGTAATCGCGCGCCGGACGGAGGCCAGATTGTTGCCGAGCAGGTTGCCCTGACCGGCGATCCAGTTGGATATGGCTTGCAGCAGGCATGGCAACATTTTTTCCTCCCCCATGTTTATTGAAGGCATCATGGAACATGTTCGGACCAAATCAGGCTGATTGGGAG
>CAZOOP010000040.1:0-37666 GCA_964581465.1 uncultured bacterium | reverse complement strand
ATGTTAACAGCGCGTTACATACATGAATCGGTCCGAACACGGTATACGATCCCATCTATTAAGCCCGTCCCTTCAGCGTTTTGCCTCCCGTGGTTCAGCCCCGCCGTTTTCGATCCCACCGGTTCTCCGAATCGTCCTTCGTGCCATCGCCGACCCTCGATCAACCATTCCAATCCATCGCACATATAAAGGAGCTACGATGAAACGATTCGTTGTCTGGTTGCTGATCTTCCTGCTGCCGGTGCTGAGCCTGGCCCAGGCGGCGGCTTCAGTGGAGGAAACCGCCGAGCGGCCGCGAATGGCCGTATTGCCACTGGAGGCCAATGACGTCAGCGAGACCGACGCCAGCATCGCCACCCAGTACCTGACCACGGAGCTGATCCGGCAGGGCCGCTTCGAGGTCCTCGAGCGGGAGTACATGGCCCAGATCATGGAAGAGCAGGCCATGGTGCTCACCTGCACCGACGTAGAGTGCGCGATCGAGATCGGTAAAATACTCGCCGCCGAACGCGTGCTCGTCGGCTCGGTTACCCGCTCCAGCGGCTATTACGTCCTCTCGGTGCGCATGATCGATGTCGAGGAGGGCCGGGTGATCGGCAGCACCACCGAGCGCAGCGCGGCTTCGGGCACGGCGCTGAGCGAGCTGGCCAAGGATATCGGACAGCGGACCTATCCGACCCACATCGCCGAAGAGGATAGCTCGGGCTGGCTGTGGTGGACCCTGGGCGGCATCGCAGCCCTGGGCGCCGGCGCCGGACTGCTGCTGATGAGTTCCGAGGATCCAGATGACGACACGACCGGCGGGCTGCCCGACTGGCCCGACCTGCCCAACGAGTAGAAAGGGGGACGAGATGCGCAAGGCACTGACGATCATCCTGATTATCGCCGCCGTCGCCCTGGGCGAGGTGGCCGTCCAGACCGACTGGTCCGGCGGCCCCGGCCTCGACGGCCCCGTCGCCGACTGGGGCGACCAGTTCGATACTTCGAGTGATATAGATTGGTCCAGCCAGGCGGGGTCAATCCTGCTGAAAGCCATCCTGCTCGACGAACCCGCCGAGAATCTGATCACCGATCAGATTGCCAACGCCTTTCGCACCCGCAGTGTGGATCTCGATTTTGATGGAGACATCGATGTGCTGCTGATTACAGACTACTCGGGCACCGACAGCGACGAGGTCAGTTGGTGGGAGAACCTCGACGGCGCCGGGACTGCGTGGGAGCAGCACGTCTTGACCTCGACCTTCCCCGACGCCCAGGACATCAACTGTGGCGACATCGACGGTGACGACGACCTGGACATCCTGACCACGGGCTGGGAGTCCTCGTATCTAAGCTGGTGGGAGAACGTCGACCTGGAGAACAACAACTGGGTCGAACACGTCATCGATCTCGACGGCGACCCCGTCACCAATCCCATCGGTTCCGAGCTGGCCTATCTGGACACCGACGGCGACCTGGACATCGTGCTCAGCGATCTGGAGCACGGCAACAGCAACGTCATGTTCATCGAGAACGATGATTACGGCGCGGATTGGCTCAAGAACACCATCGACGGTTGGTACAACTCACCCTGGTACCCCAGGGTGGGCGATCTGGACGATGACGGTTACCTCGATCTGGCCGCCTGCAGCATCGGTTATGACGATGTGTACTGGTGGAGGAACGAGGACGGCTACGGCACCTTCGGTTCCGCCCAGATCATCTCCGACGGTGAGCTGGACGATCCCAAGCAGATCGAGCTGGCCGACTTGGACGACGACGACGATCTCGACGTCATCGTCGGCTCGGCCGAGGACGGTGTCTACTGGTGGGCCAACGACGGCGACGGCGGCGGCTGGAACATCACAACGGTCACCGAGATCCTCGGCTCGCGCAGCCTGGAGGCCCTGGATATCGACGACGACGGGGACGTCGACCTGCTGTTCTCCACCGAGGGCGGCGAGGTCTACTGGTTCGAGAACGCCGACGGCGCCGGCGGCTCCTGGAACGAGCACCTCGTAGATGAGCACGTTCCCAACTGCCGCTGGGCCGAGGGGGCCGACATCAACGACGACGGCCATCCCGATGTCGTCAGCGCCTGCAAGACCGACAGCGCGGTCTACTGGTGGCAACTGACCGGCTTCTCCTCCGGCAACCTGACCTCTTCGATCCTGGACACCGGGTTCGAATCCGCCTTCAGCTACGGCTTGCTCTCCTGGGACGCCGTCCTGCCTGATGATTGCAGTCTGGCCGCGCGGGTGCGTTCCAGCGACGATGATGGCGACCTGGGCGACTGGTCCGAGCCGATCACGGTCAGCGGCACCGATGTCAGCGACTACCTGACCGAGGAGGGGCGCTACTTTCAGTACCGTATCGAGTTCGGCGGTACGGACCCCAACCAGACACCGATCCTCGAATCGATCGAGATCTCCTACGGCAGTGACGAGGTGGCTCCGGTGATCGACCACGAGGCGGTGACCGAGGGTGTTCTGGATACCTCCGTCGATATCTCTGCCGAGATAAGCGATAACAACGAGGTCGTCCTGGCTCGGGTCTTCTACCGTCGCGGAGGCGACACCGAATTCAGCTACACCGATTTGACCCTCGACAGCGGTGAAACCTACACCGGATCGATCCCCGCCGCCTTCGTCACCGAGCGCGGCCTCGACTACTACCTCTGGGCCTCCGACGGGATCAACTCGGTCAGTCTGCCCGTCGACGGACCCGAGGACCCCTTCAACATCGCCGTCACCTACGCGGGCGAGGGTATCGACCCCGGCTCGCCGCAGCACGCAGGGGACGGTGTCGACGACTATCGCCTGTTCAGTGTTCCCACGGACTACGGCGCCGACGGCGGCTCGCCGGCTGGTGTTCTTGAAGACGACCTGGGAGCCTATGACGATACCGCATGGCGCCTGGCCCGCTACCAGGACGGCGGCTTCGTCGAGTACACCCGGGGCTCGATCGAGTACTTCAAGCCCGGTCGCGCCTACTGGCTGATCGTGGCCGAGAGTGGAATCGTGCTGGACTCGGGGGATGGTCGGAGTCCGGACTGCAGCGAGCCCTACGGCATCGACCTCCAGGCCGGCTGGAATCAGCTCGCCTGTCCCTACGCCTTCGCCGTGGACTGGAGCGCGGTCACCGGCGCCGACGACAACGCCGGGGTCATCGACCGCCTCGAAGACCCGGTGGGCTACGAGGGCTCCTACGACTATACCGTCGAGACCCTGGAGCCCTGGAAGGGTTACTTCGTCTATCTGAGCGGCTCCGGCGCCGCCACCCTCTACGTTCCGCCCGTGGAGAGCGATGTTAGCGGTCTGCTCGACGAGCCCCCGCCCACGGCGCGGACCGGACCCGTCGCCCGTCGGGTCGCCGCCTATCTACCCCCGGTCGCTGAGTTATCCTCCGCTTCCGCTTCGGCCGCGCCGGTGTCCATCAGCCCGACCGCGGTGCGCTCCACCGCCGGAAACGGCTCTGTGAGCGGCGCCTCTGCGGTTACCAACGACGTCGGGTCATCATCGGCGCCGAGAGGCACCACCGCTGACGGCCCCGTCGCCGAGGCGGTCGAGCCGCTGTGGTGGCTGGAGCTGGGCCTGGACTCGGGCGGTCTCCTCGACGCCTGGAACCGGGTCGGCGTGGCCGCTGGGGCGGGCAACTACTGGGACCGCGCCGAGCGCCGCCAGCCGCCCTACCTCTCCGGCGCCCCCGACCTCTACCTGGACCACTCCGACTGGCCCGACCGCCGTGGGCGCTACGCCACGGACTACCGCCCGGAACTGGGCGAGGGTTTGGAGTTCGAGTTGGTCGTCCAGCCCGCCGCCGGCGCCGAGACCGCCCTGGTCTACTGGTCCGGCCTGGAAAACCTGCCCCCGGGCGTGGGCGCCGTGCTGCTCGACGACGCCGACGGCGCGCGTCGTGAACTCACCCCGGGCGGCGACTATCTGATCGAGCTGCTCCCCGGTGAGGTCGAGCGCCGGTTGACCCTGCTGGTCGGCTACGCCGATTGGCTTCAGGATCAACCGCCCGCGTCACCGCGCAGCCTCTACCTGGCCCAGAGCTATCCCAACCCCAGCCCCGGCCCCCTGACCATCGAGTTCGGCGTGGACGAGTCCGGTCCCGTCGAATTGGCGGTTTACGACCTCGCCGGTCGCCGGGTGGCCACCCTGGTCGACGGCGAGCTGAGCGCAGGGCACCGCAGCATCGCCTGGGACGGCGCCACGGCCGACGGCCGCGCCGTCCCTTCCGGCGTCTACCTCTACCGCCTGTCCACCCGTGACGACGCCGTCACCCGCCGGCTGATCATCAGCCGTTGAGTGCGAAACCCGCGACAAAAACGACGGGCGCTTCCCGGACCGTCCGTCACTCTTTCGGAGGCGAAACGATGAAGAGGAACCACCCTGCACTTTTGCTGCTGCTTCTGCTCGTGGTATTCATCCCGGCCTGCGACGATGAGGCCCCGGCCGGGAACGGTGAGGCCGCCGGGGAAGAAACCGCCGAGAGCGCGGCCGGGGAAGTCGAGGAGGAACCCGAGCCCGCCGCCCCCTTCGCCGTCGGCGACACCGTCTGGGCCACCTACTACGACCCCGAGTACATCACCTCGCTGTCCTGGGAAAGCGCCAAGGTGGTCGAGGTCGGCGAGGAGACCGTCACCGTCGAGTTCCAGGGCTTCCTCAACGAAGGCGAGACCGATGAGCGGGCCTTCGAGTGGGTCTACCCCTACGTCGAGGCCTGGGACGCCGACGACGTCAAGCTCGGCACCACCGTGGTCGTCAACCCCGAGGGCTTTAGCGACAGCGTCAACTACCCCGGCGAGGTCACCGCCATCGAGATGGACCAGTACACCGTGGCCTACACCATGGGCGGGGAGGACAAAGAGGAGGCCTTCACCCTGGACGAGCTGCACTAGGTTGCCTATTTGTTGACATCGCGGCCCCGTGGACCAACTGGTCAAACCAGAGCCGTGCAGGGGTCGACCATCAGGTCGGCCCCTTTACTGGTGGCGGCGGTGCGATCATCCGCCGATAGCTGTTTAATGCCGGTCCGGAGGGTGGTCACGACGGTCCGGACCAGCGCAGGGTGCTGTGGAGTAGTTAATTGCAAACGGGCGGGGGAGCATCCCCGCCCGTTCAATACGCCCTTCTGCCCACCGATCAACCGGTGAGGGTGAGCTGTAAATGCTGAAGGGATCAGCACAGAAGATGAAAAGCACATTCACAACTCAGGAAAGCCACCTCGAGAATGGTGCTCGGAGATTAGCCGCAGCGGAGCGTCAACCAGCGAAGGCGGATAACGTTCGAAGCTGCTAAAGCGAGCAATGGAGCGTCGTCAACAGGTCCGTCACCCACAGCCTGGTCGTAAGCTGATGCGGAACCAACAGCCACGGGCTTCCAGCGGAACGAAATGCAAGCCCGGGTATATCGCCGTCATGCATTGGTAAAACAATGCAGCGGTATGACAATGGCGGCGACTTGGGCTATACAGCGCTGAATGACAATCTATCCGCTGGATGAGTCGGTTCTTTTGCGAGTGATAACCCCATGCTAAAACATGCCTTCCGGCGCGCGCCATTGGGACTCCGGACAGATTTGGCCGACGAGCTCGACGACGCGGCCGGTCCGCAGCTCTTCGGCGGCGCGCCAGAGCTCCTCGATCAGGCCCCAGGTTTCTTCGTAGACGCCGTTGGAGCGGGCGATGAGCAGTTGTGGATGCGGGCTGGGCAGGCGCTCCTCGGCCAGGCTGAACAGCCGCTCCTGCAGTTTCTCGCCGGGGCGGGGTCCGGTGATCTCGATGGGGATCTCGCCGTTGTCGTAGCCGGAGAGCTCGACGAGCATCCTGGCCAGGTCGATGATCCGCAGGGGCTGGCCCATATCGAGGACGAAGACCTCGCCGCCCTCGCCGAGGACGGCGGCCTGGAGAACCAGCTCGACGGCCTCGGGGATGGTCATGAAGAAGCGCTCCATGCGTGAATCGGTAACGGTCAGCGGTCCGCCGCGCTCGATCTGCTCCTGGAAGACGCCGATGACGGAGCCGCGGCTGCCCAGCACGTTGCCGAAGCGCACGGTGACGAAGCGGCAATCCGGGTGGCGGTCGTCGGCCAGCCGGGCGACGACCTCGCAGACGGCCTTGCTGGCGCCCATGGCGTTGGTGCTCTCGACGGCCTTGTCCGTGGAGATAACGACCACTCGCTCGACGCCGTGGGCCGGGGCCAGTTCGGCCAGGGCCAGCATCGAGCCCACGTTGTTGCTGAAGGCCTCGCAGGGGTTGTCCTCCATCAGGGGGACGTGCTTATGGGCGGCGGCGTGGAAGATGACCTCCGGGCGGTGGGTTTCCAGGACCCGGGCCAGGCGGCGGCGGTCACGCAGGTCGACGATCACGCCGGCCAGGTTGCCCTGGGGCCGGCGGCGCGTAAGCTCGTTGTGGATCTCGAAGATCGGGTTTTCGCCGTGGCCCAGCAGGACCAGCCGACCCGGAGAAAAGGTGATCAACTGGCGGCAGAGCTCGGAGCCGATGGAGCCGCCCGCGCCGGTGACCAGGACGGTCCGGCCGGAGACGAACTCGCCGATGGCCTCCATGTCGAGCTTGATCGGCGCGCGACGCAGCAGGTCCTCGACGCGCACGTCGCGCACCTGGGTCAGCTTGGCGTCGCCGTGGATGACGTCGAAGATCGAGGGCAGCACCCGGTAAGGCACGTCGGCCTGGTCGCAGAGCTGGGCCAGACGGCGCACCGTGGCGCCGGAGGCGCTGGGTATGGTCAGCAGCACCTCGTCGACGCCCAGCTCGTGGACGTGCTGGGGCAGGTCGATCAGCGGCCCGAGGACCGGCGCGCCCTCGAGCTCCCAGCCCTGCTTGTCCGGGTCGTCGTCGAGGAAGCCGACGCAGGTGTAGTTGCTGCGTGGGTTGGTGAGTATCTCCCGGGCGATCATCCGCCCGGCCTCGCCGGCGCCGCAGAGCAGCACTCGCCGTTTGGTTCGTTTTCGTTTGGGGGTCAAGGTCCACCTAAGCGAAGATGAGTGGCGGCGGTCGATTGTTGCGTAACAAAGTATAGCAAGAGGTGTGCCGCTTTGCAGTATCCCGGGCTAACTATCTGTTTGTGCTGGGGTTGAACTGGAATGAGCCCTGGGTTGAAAGACTGCTGTCCACCCACTGTTCCGGGGGATTATCACCCAAAGGTTACGTATTGTAACAAATGGGCGGGCCTCATGTCGTCAAATGTGCCGTCAAAAAGCGCATGCATTATTGTGTCAGATTTTGTTTGCAAAATTATAGGCATTGTGCTAAACTGACACTGCTTCGATAAGAGATAAACAAAAAGGAAGGGTAAAATGTCCAGCTATACTGTACGGATCAATGTCGAAAGCAAGGAAATGCTGGAGCTGCTTTCCTCGATGCTGAAACTCAGTCAAACTAAAACCATGCAAAAGTGCCTGGAGGAAGCCTATAGGAAAATGATTCTTGAACAAGCAAACCTGGCGTATGCACGTATCAATGCTGATGACGATGAGCGCCGAGAACAAGAACAGGAAAGAAACCTTTGGGACCGAACTATAATGGATGGTCTTAAGTAAGGAGGGTAAATGAGCAACCTACAGCTAATAAACAAGGGAAGTGTTTGGTTGATCGATTTGCAGTCTAATGGAGCAGGACATGAACAACAAGGTAAACGACCGGCTGTTGTTCTTTCCGCAGACATATTCAACAACGGACCTGCTGGTTTATTGATTATAGCACCCATAACAACTTCAGATAGAGGATATCCTCTCCATCATCCGATACAGCCGCCCGAGGGTGGACTTGTGGCAACAAGCTATATAATGGTAGACCAACTGCGAACCATTTCCAGGCAACGTCTAATCCATATCCTGGGTCATGTATCACCGGTGACTTTGGAGAAGGTGGAGGGGCTGGTGCGAATCCTGCTCGAGATGTAACCGTTGATAGCCACTTGTCTGTAAGCCTCCATGACGAACACCGGCCCGCGGGCCGGTGTGTTCAAGCTAAGAACCCGCCCGTGAGGCTTGAGGCCCGGGCGGGTTCCTGATTACCACAAGCCGAATGCTCAGCCGGCGGGGCTAGTCCACCGGCTCGAAGGCGTCCTTGGTGGCGCCGCACTCCGGGCAGACCCAGTCGTCGGGGATGTCCTCGAAGGCGGTGCCGGGGTCGACGCCGCCGTCGGGATCGCCCTTGGCGGGATCGTAGATGTAACCGCAGATGGTGCACTCGTACTTCTGCATCGCAGGCTCCTTGTGGGGTTGCGTTCAGGGTTGACGGCGCTGGAGCTGCCCGCGCCGTAGTCGTCGGTAAAGCCGGGTCGCCGTCGGCGCGACCGCTCATGGGAAATGACGCGAGACCGGGCGCGGGACGGATCGGGTCCGGCGGACCACCCCGGAATCTTACACCGCCGCCGGAGCGGTGGTCAAGGCCGGGACTCCGTGGGCGCCCTAGCCGCCGAGGCTCTCGACGAACTCGACGGCGGCCCGGTGGCCGTGCTCGAAACAGGCCAGATTGACCTCGAGGTAGGCCGGCTTGCTCTGCGAGCGGATGCCCTCGCGCAGGACCTCGCCGGGGAAGGGCAAGGCTCCGCTGCCCCCCAAGGCGCCCAGCAGCACCGCGTTGGTCGAGATCCAGCTCTTCCGCTCCACCGCGAAAGCCGTGGCCTTCAGGGCGACCACGCGGTCGGCGAAGCCGGCGAAGGCCCGGGGGATCTCCTCCAGCGCCGGGTACTCCTCCCGCTCCAACCGGGTCATCAGCGGATCGATGCGGTAGAGGTTGATCAGCGCCGTGCCGCCCTTGCGCAGATAGCGGCTCGCCCGCCAAGCCTCGACGGCCTCCAGGGCCAGCAGCACGTCGGCCTCGCCCGGGGCGATCAGCGGGCTGTAACCGGGCTCGTCGCCCAGGCGGACCGTCGAGACCACCACCCCGCCGCGCTGGGCCAGGCCGTGGGTCTCGACACTAGCCACGGCGACGCCGGCCTCCCGGGCCGCGTGGGTGATCACCCGGCTGGTGGCCCCTATACCCTGGCCGCCGACGCCGATGATGTAGATGCTGCATGTCTGGGACATGGCCCTTCCTTTAGGTAAAGCGCCTCAACGCCGATTGCTTCCCTATTGGCTAAGGCATCATGGAACGTCTTCGGACCAAATCAGGGCAGATAAAGAGGGGTTCACCGAGCGAAATTCGCTTTTCGGGTGCGTCTGACTGTGATCCCGATACAATAATGCGATGTCTTATTACTTGATAATGATGCAGTTATGAGCCGAGTAGCAATCGGATGGTCTTTAACAGCAAGCGACTATCCATGGTGTACTTTCCATCGAGCACGCTCTTTGTGGCCGCCACTCTTGACTGCTCATTACTGACAGGCACATCTGCCACTACACGTGTGCTATAAGCAGAACACGACTATAACCCGGTCCGAACAGGGTATTCGATCCCTTGGCACAATTCGGTATCCTGGAGCTCTGACTGCTCCCAACTGCGGGTTGGCTTCTTGAAATGAGTGATACACTAAACTGTTGGTTTAAAACAAGAAGGGGCTGAGAGCAGATGGTGTGGCGGATTGCCGCGTTGTTTCTTGGACGCCGCGTGCCGGGCTGTTCCACTCGCAATGCTTCTCAGCGCCGTATAAACCCGTGGATAGCACGTTTGTCAGCTCCTCGGTCCGAACCGGTCGCCTGATTAAGCCGTCTTCCCACCGTACCCGTCGTCCGTTCCACAGGGAGGCTTTGGCGCGTTTGTTGCGCCGGTGGCGCCACCGGACGCCGAAGCGAAGGTCCTTCGCAAGAAACGTGCCAAAGCCGGTCTCGCGAGTGAACGTTCGGTCCGGTTCTCCTTAACACAAGGGGCTCCACGGGGGGGGGCGACAACTCAGCGATCCACCAAATCGACAGGCGGCTGTCGATTGCGTATTGTACCGTGGGCAAGCAATCGTGGTTTTTGCCACCCCGGCCTTTATCGACTTGATAGCCGCGCGTTGCTTGCGCGCAATCGTACAGATCAAGGTCAAGCCGAGGCGACAGGCCTGCCTCGCCGATTGACGCGCCGTTGCTGGCAAGCACCCGTCTTCTTGACGCCGCTCTACCTAATACGCCCGGACGTACTCGGTGTCTTGGACGATGGCCCCCTCCGGGCACACCTGGGCGCAACAGCCGCAGCCGATACACAGCTCGGGGTCGATGCGGACCTTCTCGCCGTCGAAACCGAAGGCCGGACAGGCGAAATACTTGATGCAGGTCTTGCGCAGCGCGCACTTCTCCTGGTCCACCCGGTACGGCGGCGGCATCTTGCGCTCCCGCTTCCACTGCCGGGTGGTGTAGAGCATGCAGGGGTGGCGCAGGACGACCACCGCCGGCCCCGCGTGCTCCAGGCCCCGCTTGACCGCCTCGCGCACCTCGTCGATCCGCCAGGCGTCGACCTCCTCGATGTGTCCGACGCCGATGGACTCGAGGATGCGCCGCGGTTCGATCTCCGGTCGCGAGCCCGCCGGCCCGCGCCCCGAGTGCGGGTTGGGCTGGTGTCCCGTCATCGCCGTGATCTGGTTGTCCATCAGCAGGATCGTCACGTCGTGGTCGTTCCAGACCGCGTTGATGACCCCCTCGATCCCGGCGTGGAAGAAGGTCGAATCCCCCAGGAAGCTGGTCACCTTGCTTTCGGGCAGCACCTGCTTGATACCCTGGGCGATGGTCGGGCCAGCGCCCATGCAGACCAGACTCTCGCCCAGCTCGTAGGGCGGGAAGTAGCTCATCGTGTGGCAGCCGATGTCGGCCTGGGCGTGACCCCGCCGCCCCACGGCCATCTTGCTCCCGTAGACCGCCGTGCGGTGCCCGCAGCCCGGACAGAGCTGGGGCAGCCGTTTGGGCGCCCCCGCGCTCAAGTCCAGCGTCTCGAGGGGGTACTCGACACCCAGCCGCTTGCCCAGCAGCGCCGCCAGGCGTCCCGGGTCCAGCTCCGCCTGCTGCGCTCCGAAATCATCGGCCCGGCCGTACTTGCCCAGCCCGCCGATCCGGCAGCTCAAACCCTCCTCGTAGGCGATGACCTTCAGCTCCTCCTCGACCACCGGGTCCAGCTCCTCGACCACCAGCACCTCGTCGTGGTCCCGGCAGAACTCGACCAGCTTCCTCCGTGGCAGCGGGTAGCTGAAGCCCAGCTTGAGGATCTCCGCCCCGCGACCCAGCAGGCGCAGCGCCGAGCGCGTCGCCCCGTAGGCCGCGCCACCGCAGATGATGCCGAAGCCCGCGTCCTTACCTTCCTGCGTTACCCGATAGTTCCAGCGGTCGTCCTCCACGTACCCGGCGAAGTCCACCAATCGTTGCAGCGCGACGCCCTTCATCGCCACCGCGTCCGCCGCGATGGGCACCTGCCGCTTGTCCGGCACACCCGCCGCCTCGATAGGCTCAGCGGGCAGCTCACCGAACTCGACCTCCATCGAGCCGTGGGCGATGCGCGTCGTCAAGCGCAGCATGATCGCCGTCCGGTGCTCCCGCGCCAACCGCGAAGCGTAGACGAACATCTCTTTGGCCTCCCGAGCGTCCGACGGCTCCAGCATCGGCATGTAGCACAGCCGGACGTAGCGCCGGTTGTCTTGCTCGTTCTGGCTCGACAGCGCGCTGGGATCGTCGCCGACGATCACCACCAACCCGCCGGGCAGCTCGTAGAGCGGCAACTGCACGAAAGCGTCCGCCGCCACGTTCAAGCCCACGCTCTTGAAGAACACGCAGCTCGGAACCCCCGCCAGCGCCGCGCCGAAGGCGTACTCCGTCGCCACGATCTCGTTGATCGAATACTCGAAGTAGATCCCCTCCGGATCGGCCGCCAACAGCCCCGCCGCGATCTCCGGCGTCGGCGAGCCCGGGTAGGTCGTCACCACCCGCACACCGGCCTCGCAGAAGGCCCGCACCAAAGCGTGGTTGCCCATCATCAGTTCCCGCGTGCCCGCCGGGGCCGTAAGGATCTCCGTCGGCTTGAGCGCCATCTCGGTCCACCTCGCTTGTGGATGCTTGTATTCGGCTCCACGCCCGCCGCTGATGTCGGGTCTCAGTATCATCCGGCGGTGTTTCGCGGACGCTCAGCGGCTCGCGCGGACGGTGGGTACTAAAACGACCCCCTAAGACTACCTTAGGGGGCCGGGGAAGACAAGGGGCGCTATTTATTGATTTCATGTTCGATACGACTAGCTCTTCCAATGTTGAAATTGGCTGCTTCACTTGGTGTGTTATATCTTTTACTAAACATCCTATAATAATCAGCTTGAACTCGCCTGTCTCTCATCTCTTCTAATATTTGTCCTAATAGTTTTGCTGTTTTTATGTTGCTTTGTTTTAGGGCTCTTATAAGGCGCTCATGTACCCCAATTCCATCATAGTTAACATAGCTAATGCTATTATCGTCAGCGTATTTTTTGCATAAGTGATACGCATAATAATATAAACGGCTTATGGCGGTTCTGTATGTAGCTTCAATTAGTCCATTAAATGGCGTTTTTATAGCAGCTCTTGAATAAGCGTTGAAGTCTTTCCAAGCAAAAATATTCATTTTATTATACAATTGTAATTAGAAATTTTTTTCTAATATCGTATGGCAACTCTAGCCAAGTCTTCTCAAGTGTAGAATAAAATATGTCAGATTTATCTTTATTTTCATTGCCGCCTACTTTAAAAGCGATAATAATTTTATTGCTATCAAAATCAAGATAAACACATGTAATGTTGAGTTTATGCTTTAACTCGTCAAGCAACATGGCAAAAGCTTTTTTATCATTTACAGAAAAAGAGTGATTAAAATTACAAATATTAGAATTTTCAATTGCGATATCATCATAGTATCTGCTTAATATATCCAATATGTTGTTCCATTCTATTTCATTATACATAAGGCTTTGTGTGCTAGTTACACTACTTATTCTTGGTATTATTTTAGAGGATTCTGTTGTCGAATAAAACTCAGATAGTTTTACTACACTTGGAACCCCAGTATTTACTATGCCATCAAACAACCCTTTATCAGAAGAGGGCTTTTCACTTTTTACAGGAGCTGTTATGTGCCTACTCACTGTTATCCTTCATGATTTTTTCGTGTCTTTCTACTTGCTTGCTAAGGGCTTCGACTAACCCTTTTGCTGTTTTAAACGGAATAATTATTTGAAGCGAGGGCTTGCGCTCTAGAGTTATTTGATCTTTATCTGCTTCAATCGACTCAAAAAAAACTAGATCGAAAAGTAGCATTCTAACAGTAGAATCATTGAGATTTGCTTTCATTATAATGTGATTTGCATATAGCTTAGGTGCCACCTCAAGACCTTGAGGTAAAACGTCGAAACCGATCTGTCTTATCTCGTCTTCCATTTTCTCCTCACTGGTTAATCGTATAGTAAATCAATCTAATCATAGCATAAAATCGGAACCACGGCAAGCTAAACCCCTGAAACCCCCGTCAATATCCTACCGTATAAGTCGGGAATGCGGCGTTCGCCGCTCCCGGCTTTTTAGTATTGCCAGTGGACGTTCCCGGTTGGAGAAGAACCGAACGGAGGCATCTGATGGCCCCATTACACAAAACGGGCGCCGTCGCGCTGACGGCGGCCCTGCTCGTCGGCACGCTGCTGATCACGGCCTGCGAGGCCGACGAACCCGGCCTGGAGGTGGAGGAGATGGCCCGTGTGCGCGCCCCGGAGATCCCCGAGTACGGCCCCGAGCGCTGGATCAACGCCGGGCCGCTGACGATGGAGGAGCTGCGCGGCAGGGTGGTGCTGGTGGACTTCTGGGAGTACACCTGCGTGAACTGCCTGCGCACGCTGCACTACATCCGGGAGTGGCACGAGCGCTACGCTGATCTGGGCCTGGTGATCATCGGCGTCCACGCGCCGGAGTTCGAGTTCGGCTACGAGCGCGAGAACCTGGCCCGGGCGGTCGAGGAGCTGGGTATCGAGTACCCGGTGTTCATGGACAACGACTTCGCCTTGTGGAGCCGTTACAGCAACAGTTGGTGGCCGCGCAAGATCCTGGTGGACCCGCAGGGGTACATCGTCCACGATCACATCGGCGAGGGCGGCTACGGTAGGATGGAGTCCGAGATCCAGCGGTTGATCGGAGAGTTGAACCCGGAGGCGGAGCTGCCGCCGATCATGGAGCCGGTCAACGAGAAGGACCGGCCCGGCGCGGTCTGCTATCCGATGACGCCGGAGCTCTACGCGGGTTACATGCGCGGCCGCTACGCCCACCGGGTGTATCCGGACCAGGAGAGCCGCTACGAGACGGCGGCGGTGTTCGATCTGGACAAGGCGCACCTCTTCGGTGATTGGCGGGTGGAGAACGAGCGCCTGCGGCACTTCCGCGAGGTCGAGCCCCCGGAGGACCGGATCACGATCCGCTTCCGGGCCACGGAGGTCAACGCGGTGCTGGAGCCGGCCAAGGGCGAGGCGTACCGGGTGCCGGTGGAGCTGGACGGCGAGTCGATCTCGAGGGAGGAGGCCGGCGGGGACGTTCGCTGGGACGAGGACGGCGCGAGCTATCTGTTGGTGGACTCGGGGCGGATGTACCGGGTGGTCGAGACGCCGGAGTACGGCGACCGGCTGCTGACCTTCTTCGCCGATGGGCCGGACTTCGCGCTCTACGCCTACACCTTCGGGGCCTGCGCGGTTCCGGAGTAGGCAGGTTTCGCCGCCGCGCCGCCGGTGGTATAATGGGTGGTGAAGCGAGCGAGGAAAGGGAGCCGTGAAAGAGAAGAAAAAGGTGCGCGAGACGGTCAACGTGCCCGAGGGGCCGCTCGGCCCGGCGCTCTGGCGGGGTTTGACCCTGCTGGCGCTGCTCTTCGCCGGGTACTACGGGCTGCTGTTCCTGCGGGCCGACCGGATGGCGATGCCCGTTCACGCCTGGGCCTACGCGGCCTGGGCCGTGCTGACGCTGCCCTGGTGGCTGCGCTGGGTGCTGGTGGGTTACTGCGACGGCGTCTACCGGGCCTTCGGTCCGCTGGCCGGCTGGCTCTTCCGCGACCCCCGACCCTGGGCCGGGCTCAAGCGCTGGCTGTTCTGGCTGACCCTGGCCGGTCTGGTGCTCTATCCGGTTGTCGGGATGGGCCTGGCCCTGGCCGGCGGCTTCTCGCCGCGGCTGCTGATCGCCCTGGTCGTCGTCGTGCTGACGGTGCTGGTCAACCTGCTGCTGCTGGAGCGCCACGCGGCGCGGGTCTGCCGGGCGGTATAGTGCCGCGCAGACCCAAGCTGGGCCAGCACTTCCTGGCGAGCGAGGGTGTGGCGCGGCGCATCGTCGAGCTGGCGCCGCCCGGCGCGGCGGTGGTCGAGATCGGCCCGGGCCGCGGCGCGCTGACGGCGGGCCTGCTCGAACGCGCCGGGAGCTATCTGGGTGTCGAACTGGACGATGAACTGGCCGACCTGCTGACCGAGCGTTTTGGTGGACGCCATGGCTTCGGATTGGTCCGCGGCGATTTCCTGGACTTCACCCCGCCGCCGGAGCTGGGCGACGAGCTGACCCTGGTGGGCAACGTGCCCTACGCGGTCTCGGCGCGGATCGTCCAGCGGGCCGTCGCCGAGCCGCGCTACCGCCGGGCCGTGCTGATGTTCCAGCGCGAGTTCGCCAAGCGGCTGACCGCCGGGGCTGGCCAGAGCGACTACGGCTCGCTGTCGGTCTATCTGGGCTATCACTGGCGCGCCCGGATCGCCCTGGGGGTGCCGGCCCGCTGCTTCCGGCCGCCGCCCCGGGTGGACTCGGCGGTGATCGTCGCCGAGCGCCGGGAGGCTCCGCCCGTTGAGGTCGACGACCCGGAGGCCCTGTTCACCTTGGTGCGGGCCTGCTTCGCCCACCGGCGCAAGCAGTTGGCCAACGCCGACCGGAGCGGTCTGGGCGTCGAGCGGGCGGCCTGGTTGACGGCGCTGGAGTCCGCCGGCATCCCGCGCAACGCCCGGGCCCAGGAGCTGGCCCTCGCCGACTTCGCCCGCCTGCGCCACAGCCTCGACCAACTGAACCAGCCCACCACATAACACCATGAAGCCTGACCCCCGTTTCGACCGTGACTACCCGGCTCTGATCGAGCGCCTGTGCGCCTGGTTGCGCGGCTACGTCCGCGGCACCGGGTTCGAGAAAGTGGTCCTCGGCGTCTCCGGCGGGGTGGACTCCGCCGTCAGCGCCGCCCTGGCCGCGCGTGTCCTGGGACCGGAGAACGTCCACGGCCTGCTGCTGCCTCACGCAGAGAGCGACCCCGCCTCGGAGCGTGACGGCCGACTGGTCTGTGAACACCTGGGACTGCCCGGGGAGCGCGTCGAGATCACCGACCACTGCGCCCCGCTGCTGGCCGGAATACCGGGAGAAGAGCTGCTGCGCCGGGGCAACGTCAAGGCCCGGGTGCGGATGATCGTCCTCTTCGACCGCTCGGCGGCCCTGCCCGCCCTGGTGCTGGGCACCGGCAACAAGACCGAGATCCTGCTGGGCTACGCCACGCTCCACGGCGACGACGCCTGCGGTCTGGACCCCCTGGCCGAGCTCTACAAGACCGAGGTCTGGGAGACGGCCCGGGCGCTGGACCTGCCAAAAGCGGTCATCGAGAAGGCCCCCTCCGCCGATCTCTGGGCCGGGCAGACCGACGAGGGCGAGCTGGGCATCAGCTACCGTCGGGCCGACCGGGTGCTTTACGACCACGTCGAGGGCGGCCTGGACCGGGCGGCCCTGATCGCTTCGGGCCACCCGTCCGGAGCCGTCGATCACCTGCTGGAGATCGTGCGGGGCAGCGCCTTCAAGCGCCGCGGCCCCGCTGCGCCGCCAAGCTACCGCTGAGCCGGGAGTCGTTCCGGGCCGCCCGGTTCGGTCAGGGTGGGCCATGTATGCGCAACCTGGGCTTGCCGCCGTACCCCGCGGCTGGCGGGCATTTCGGAACGTCGTTTACTCAACCGCACGTGGACCGGTCGAGCATTTAGCCCCCCCCTATCCTACCGGATGCGGTCGGTCAGGGCTGTTACTTGTCCCTGGCCGTCCCCGCTGGAACGACCTACCACAGAAGCGACTCCACACTTAACGATTTCGCACATAGCGGTTTGAACACAGCGTGATTCCGTTTGGCATCATGGAATGTGTTCGGACCAAATCAGGCTGATTTGGAGCGGCCTGCCGGGCCGTTATTGACTCCCTGAAATACGCCTTCTAGCAGCAAGCGTTCATTTAGTATGCCATTAATACATGATATTATGATACTTAGGTTTCTGTATCAATCTGCTTCCAGAGTAGATACTGGTCCGCTGGTATCGAGGTTTGCCAAGGATCAGGCCCGAGTTATTTGCCACTTTTTGACTACCCGTTTTGTGGCAGGCATCATAGGAGTATAACCTCTATTATCAACAGGATACAATCGCAATCAGGTCCAGGTAGGGTATACGATGCCTTCCGTTTTATTCCGTGAGGATTCGTGCTTATTGACAAAGCACCCTTTTTCTCTTGTTAAAAATGTGCTAAAGTTATCTTTGTTGCACTGCCTCAAGTAACCACCGCTTAACCGGGAGGATGATGATGAGGAAGCTGCTTATAGCTATCCTGGTCCTGACCGCCGCTGTTTTCGCCGCCGAGATGGAGTTCCAGCCTGGTCCGGACACCGGCGTCGACGCCGCGATCTACGAGGACGCCCCCACGGATATCTTTTCCAATCTCAACTTCATGCGTGTCCGTTTCTATCAGGTGGACGATACGGAAACCGAACACCGTCATGGCCTGATCCACTTCGACCTGTCCGTTCTGGAAGGCGCCACGATCAACAGCGCCTATCTGACCCTCTACAACTTCGATTCCAGCACCGACGCGTCGGATTACATCTATATCGCCCCGGCCGACCTTAGCTGGAGTGAAGTCAACGCCACCTGGGACCGGATGCACGGCCGGTACGTCGACGACACCAAGATCGAATACACCGGCGGCTGGCCCGCCGACGGCGTCTACCTCGACGATGTCGATGTCACCGCCATCGTCGATGGCTGGGTAAATGGCGGTGAAACCAACAACGGTTTCTACATCTGGCTCGAGATGGACTCGCCCAGCAACGGCGATATGGCCAGCCTGAAGATCGCCGCCAGCGAAGAGGTCTTCAATCCGGACTACCGGCCCAAACTAACCGTCGACTACACCGCCGCCACCATCGTCGAGTCCAGTTGGGGTGAAATCAAGGCCAACAACTAGTCGATATCCCGAGTTATCGATGAGTTGAACGGGGACCGAAAGGTCCCCGTTTTAACTGCTTGTTTCATTAACAGGGGTTCACTCCCGCACTAGAAGCGCGTATTTCGAGCAGAGCAGTTGATTGGAAAAGGTCGGACGTGGCCGTTGGTTTTCCTGGCCCGCCCCATCCAACCAGCCCCTCATGACCTTGTTCGCAGAGCCAATTGGATTAGCTGAGCCTTGTGGTGTCGATTCTCAGCCTGTTGTTGAAGTAGGCGCGTTCCACCTGTTTCGTATCTGAGCGGCTTTGAGGTTGTCCATGCAGGTTGTGCTTTGAGCCTTGATCAAGTAGACGGGCACAAACAACCGGGTGGGATCCACCCGGCTTCGCCATCCTTCCGTGGATCGGGGGGGGCTAAAGCCCGAAGAAGTCCCGCATCTGCGAGAGGATCGCCTTGCGTACGTGGGCGTTCTTCTGTTTATCGTCCAGGCCCTGCTGCTCGCCTTCATCGAGATACTTGGAGAGCTGGTCCATGTTCTGGGAAACCCGCTTGGAGGCCAGGGTGGCCAGTTGCTGGCTGATCTCGGGATGACCCAGCAGGATATCCTTGAAGGAGTCCTTGTCCAGGGCGTAGAGTACGCCATGCTCGGCGCAGACGACGCTGGCCGAGCGCTCCTCGCCGGTGAGCAGGCTCATCTCGCCAAAGAAGTCGCCGTGATCCAGGCGGCCGACCTTGATGCCCCATTTGCGCCCCTTGGCGCCTTTGTTGATGTAGACGTCGAAGGAGCCCTCGCAGATGACGTAGAAGCTGTCGCCGGGCTCACCCTGGACCACCACGGCCTCGCCGGGCGAGAAGAGCTGCCGTTGCAGTTTCTCGGCCAGGGTGATCTTGGTGTCTTCGGTCAGGTTCTTGAAGAGTTCGATCCCGGACAAGAGCTCCAAACGGCGGTTGAGTTCCCGCTCCCACTCGACCTGTTCGGCCTCGCGGTCGGGCCGCTGGATGTTGAGGTCGCGGATGGGGAAGGGGATGGTGATTCCGGCGCGACGGAAGGCGTACCAGAGCCGGTTCATCACCTCGCCGCGCAATTGGGGCGAGCGCGAGTAGTCGGTCAGGAAGAAGCGGATGACGTAGTCGATGGAGAAATCGTTGTAGTTGACCAGGAAGAGATGGTCCCGGGCCGGCTCGATTTCGTCGATGTTCTCCAGCACCCGGCGGATCACCCGACGGACCTTGTCCGGCGGATCGGCGTAGCTGGTGCCGATCTCCAGGGTGATCAACCGTCGGCCGGTGGGGTGGGAGTAGTTGACGAAGTCGCTGCTGGCGATGATCGAGTTGGGCAGCACGATGTTATCTTGCTCGAAGGTGCGCAGCCGCACCTCGCGCCAGTTCATCTCGACCACCTGGCCTTCGTAATCCTTGACCCGAATCCAGTCGCCGATCTCGAAGGGCTTGCTGCCGTGGATACTCATCCCGGCGAAGATGTTGCCCAGGGTGTCCTGGAGCGCCAGACCCAGCACCAGCGAGAGCATCGCCGAAGAGGCCAGCAGCGCCGAGAGGTCCAGTTCGAAGCTGGCGCCGAGGACCGTCAGGATGGCGATGACGTAGAGGACGGCGCGGATGACCTGCTGGAAGAGGACGGGGATGGGCTTGCGGTTGCGTTTCTTGCGACCCTTCTCCAGCACCAGGTAGCTGAAAACGTTGATGGCCAGGAAGGCCGTCGCCAGGCTGGTCACCCCGGTGGCGACCTCGTAGAGCCAGCCCTCGGTCTCGCCCACCCAGACCAGGGCGATCAGCGCCGAGATGCTCAGGATGATGATGCGGATGAACAGGCTGTAGCGCCTGGCCAGGTGCCAGTCCGGTCGCTTCTGCTTGCGCATGATGCGCTTGACGCCCAACTGGATGAAGAAATACAGCAGACTCAGGACGATGAAGACCCCGCCGCCGACCAGGAAGGCCTCCCAGTAACCGGGCAGGCTGGAAAACCAGTCCAGGATCTCCCCCACCGGCCCCAGGGCCTTGCCGACCTCCTCGGTGGCCTTCTCGATCTTCTCGCCGGTGTCGGCCTCCTCGGCCTCGGCCTTCTCAATCTCGGCCGCGGCGGCCTCGAGCTCGCGGATGCGCTCATCGATCCGCTCGGCGATGTCGGTGCTCTTGGGGGTGAGCTCCCGGGCGACGCCCTCGAAGCGCCGCTCGATAACGCCGGGGTCCGCCGTTTCCGCCTGCTGCGCGGCGGCAACGGTGACGGCGAGGAGTAACAGCAGGGCGATCAGGCGCGGGAGTGAGGTTTTCATCTAATCGGGGGATGAGTTGTTGAGGGGTGAATCGACGGAATGGACCGGATGTGCTTTGCTGGAAGTCGGCATCGTTCAAGGCTGCATTGTAGCAAAAAGCGGCCGCGCTGTCGCGTCAGGCCCTGGCGGCGTGTCTGTGGGAACGCTCATCGCTCCGGGCGCGTTTATGGAGGGTAACCACGAGGAGGCAACCATGCGCAAGCGTCTTTTGATTCTGTCACTGCTGGTCGTCGCGGCTTCTTCGCCGGCGCAGCTCGACGAGCGGCAGCTCCAGCGCGAGACCGACGAGGGGCTGGTGCTCGGTTGGCTGGAGCCCGAGCGCGCCGTAGCCGACTACTACTCCTGGGTCTATTACTCGCCCCTGGCGACGACCTTCACCGCGCCGCTGGACTGTCGGCTGCTCGCCTACCGCGTTTACTGGAAGGGCGGCGGCCAGTGGGCCGGCCAGGAGACGATCCCCTTCACCGCCCTGCTCTACGAGGACGAGGCCGGCCGGCCGACGGGGCCGACCCGCATCGCCGTCTACACAAGCATTCCCGGTGCCGGCGGCTGGTACACCATCGACGTGGCCGATCGCGGCATCGAGTTCACAGAGGGCGAGGTCTTCCATCCGGGTTGGACCTACGGCGAGTACGACGAGCGCCAGCAGCTCATCGACCCTGGCGCCGGGACGGGGCTCTCCACTGTGGTCAAGAACGGCTCGGGCTCCTGCTGGTACACCGACGATCCCCAGGGATCGCCGAGCTGGTGCGACTCCGATCAAAACTATATCCACCTGGTCGAGGTCGTCGTCGAGCCGCTGGATTAGACCACCGGTGCCGACCCCGCAATCCAGCCGCGCAATTGTAAAACGGCGGGGATTTCATCCCCGCCCCGTGTTTATTGATCCGGTCCAATCACACCAATGCATCGCGGATCAGCGACCCCTTGGACTCCCCGGCGCGCAGGCGGCGCAGGAGCCGCCCGTCGCCCCGGCTGAGCGCGGCCTGCCAGAGCGCCTGACGCGGAGATTCCCCGGTGAAGGCGGTCAGCCCGACTCGGGCCAGACCGCCGACGAGCAGCTTTCTTCGGCGGCGCAGCTCGGCCTCGGGCAACAGTGGTTCATCGGCCAGGGGGGTCAGCGGCTTGGGCACCAGGGGCGAGGCCGAGATCTCCAGTCGGGTCCGTCCCAGGCGTTCCTTGATGGCGGCGGCCAGTTCGATGATCTCCGCCAGGTCGTCGTCGGTCTCGCCGGGCAGGCCGTAGATGAAGTAGAGCTTCAGACGGGCGGCTACGGCTCCGGCGGCGGCTTCGGCGGCGCGCAGCAAGTCGCCTGCGTCGAGGTCCTTGTTCAGCAGCTCGCGCAACCGCTGACTGCCCGCCTCAGCGGAGAGGGTCAGGGTACGCTGGCCCAGGCGGACCAGGGCGGCGGCGATCTCCGGCGTCAGCAGGTCCGCCCGCAGCGAGCCGGCGCCGGCCCGGTAACCGCGCTTTTCCAGCTTCAACAGCAGCTCGAGGAAGCGCCCGGACTCGGCCACGGCGGTGCCCACCAGGCCCAGCTCGCGCACGTCTAGCTCGGCGGCGCGTTCGTCGATGAGCCCGAGCAGGGCGGCGGGGTCGGCGGGTCGCCAACCGCCGGCGGCCCAGCGGGCGGCGCAGAAGCGGCAGCGCCGGGGGCAGCCCCGGCCCAGCTCGACCAACAGGGTGCGGCCGAAGTGGCCGTGGGGCGAGATCGTCCGCGAGGCGGCGTAGACTCCCGTGGGTGAGCGCCAGCGGTGGATGGTCGAGGCGGCGGGGTCGGCGCCCTCGAGATGCAGCCCGGCGTCGGAGAAGCGAGCCCGGGCGACGGCGCGCTCAAGCGTGGTCTCGGCAAGCTCGGTCAGCAGGCCGGGAAGGGCGGCCTCGGCGTCGCCCCGGTAGACGGCGTCGACGAAGGGGGCGAGGGGGCGGGGGTTGAGGGTGGGGGCGATGCCGCCGACGATGATCAGCGGTCCCTCCCGGTCGGGGCCGAGGTGGAGCAGCCCGGCGGCGTCGAGGAGCTCCAGGGCCGCGGGGTAGTCGCCCTCGAAGGCCAGCGAGAGGATGACCAGGTCGAAGCCGCCCAAAGGACGACCCCAGGCGAAGCTGACCGGAGCGCCGGCGGGTCGGTCGGCGGCGTAGAGGCGGTCGGCGCTCCAGGGTCCGCGCCCGTCGACCAGCTCCCAAACCCGTTGGTGGCCCAGGTTGGCGATGCCGGTGGCGTAGTCGTTGGCCCAGATGACGCAGGCCGTCAGCGGTCCCGTCGGTCCGGGGGAACGTCCGCTCTCGGCGGCGGGAAGCTCGCGGGGAGAGGGCTTTCTCACGAGTCCCCCCGTCGGGCGGCGCCGGGGTCCGGCGGCGGTCCGATCTCGGGCAGGGGCTCGCGGCGGGGCAGGGCGGAGTAAAGCACCGCCACGGCGATCAGCCCGGCGCCCAGGTAGCCGGTCCAGCGGAAGCCCTCGCCGAGGAAGAGCATCCCGCCCAGCCAGGCCACCACAGCCTCGCCGACGTAGACCAGGGCCGCCGGAGCCGCGCCCAGCTTGGGCTGCCAGCGCATCTGCATCAGCACCACGAAGGCCGTGGCCGCCAGGGACAGGTAGGCCAACCGCCCCAGACCCGACCAACTCAGCGCCAGGTTCGGCGTCTCGGTGAGCAGCGAGACGCCGAGGCTGACCACGGTGACCACGGCGAGCTGAACCACGGTGAGCTGGAGCTCTCGGCCCTCCTCGGCGTAGCGGTCGATCAGGGCCAGGTGAAGGGCGAAGGAGGCCGCGCAGCCCAGGGTCAACAGGTCGCCCACGCCCAGGGGTCCCCGGGGATCGGCCAGCAGGTAGACCCCGCCCAGGGCGACCACGGCGGCGACGAGTTCCCGCGCCCGCAGCCGCGTGCCGGTGATGGGCGCCGCCGCCAGCGGGGTGAAGACCACGTACAGCGCCGTGATGAAGGCCGACTTCCCCGCGCCGGTGGTCTGCAGCCCCAGGGTCTGCAGGACGTAGCCCGCCGTTAGCACCAGGCCCAGCAGTGTCCCGCGCCGCCAGGTCGCGGCGTCGAAGGACACCCGCTTGATCAGAGCCCAGCCGCCCAGCAGCAGCGCCGCCGCGCCGAAGCGCAGGGCCACCAGCAGCCAGGGGCTCAGCTCGCGCAGCAGCCCCTTGAGGACCACGAAGGTCGAGCCGTAGATCACCGTGATGGCGATGACGTAGGCGAAGGCTTTGCGGCGTTCGTTCATCGCGAGTCCAGGGGGTCGGGTAGCGCAAAGCTCAAGTTTACCCCGCCCGGCGGCGGAACTCAAACCTCCTCCGGACGGAGTCCTTCCCGGCAATCCCGGGGCTCGACCGCCCGGGGCTTGCCTTGAGGTGCGGCGTGGCGTATGTTTGTCCTTTCGGGTAAGGGAGCGGAGCGTTGGATCGACCGTCCCGGCGCTCGATTCATCCGTATCAAGTCGGCGGGATTTGCTGTAGGGTTGCTCCCTCAGGTTTGAGACACCGGATCCGCCGGAGGCGGTGGGCGGCTGCTCGTCACCCTACTCTCAAGCTCCATGCCGAAGGCGCCGGGAAGCAATTGAACCCTGCGGATTGCTTTCTTCAAGGGGTCATCACCCGAAACTGAACCCATGTCGATAAGCAACGGAGCGGCATTTAAACAGGCCATCGAATACCATGTCCGAACCTGGTCGTGATTGTACATTGTTGATATTTGAAGTGATTGGTATCGGATTCCTGTCACAAAACAGACAGTCAAAAAGTGGCAAATAGCAAGAGCGTCATACTAAGTAAGCCTGGATATTCGCACACTTGTCCATGCCCTGACACCAGATTGTCACTGAGGCTTTAGTGTCGTAATAACAAGTAATAAGGGCAAGTTTAATGGTTGTAGGGTCAACAAGGTGCATTTCTGGTAAGTGAAGAACGGCCCGGCAAGCCGCTCCTAAACAGCCTGATTTGGTCCGATAACGTTCCATGATGCCTGATACAGTTATGCCGACTACTACCTCTTGAGAGGCTATAGTACGACGAGTCAAAGTGTCGTCATACCTGTTAAGGCTGATTTTTGAAACCAGTTAGCCCGTATGGCCGATACTGCCGGGGTCCAGAATTGGAGTCGCGCCTTCCCGAGTCTCAGCGTCCTCATGGGGGCAAGTCCGGTTTGTATGCCACCAGGCCACCGACGGATCGTGACAGCTTGCGCAGCTATAAAGCGTAGAATAACAAGCAATTGGAGATGTATTCCTGTTCAGGCACTTTTGATAATCCCTTCTTCAATTAAGGATGCGCGAGTCGCCCGATGGCTGAAGAAACGGGGATGGGATGATCGCCTGTCAATGAATCCCGCATTCAGCCGTTAGCTTGTCATGCTGTGTTATATAGCGTAGGTATCACCAGAAACTGAACCAAACCCGCGCAACTTGAGAAAGACATACAACTTGTATTAAGACGCATTGAAACGAGGTCCTGGTAACCACCCACAGCGAGGGGTCAACTAGCGAAGTCGAATAACGGTCGAAGATGCTAAAGCGAGCAATAGAGCGCCGTCAGCAGCTCATTTACTCACAGCCTGGTAGAAATCTGAATGGAACCAACAGCCTCGGGCTTCCGGTGGAACTCAAGGCAAGGCCGGGTTTAGCGCCATCATGCATTGGTGCGACAATGCAGCGATTTGACAATGGCGACGAGTGTTAACTATAAAGCAACCAATGACAATCTATCAACTGGATGAGTCCGTTCAGGTGCGAGTGATAATCCCTTAGCGCACTGAACCATCGCAAAAGCGGATTGCGGGCGTGGCTGTATTATCGACTCATGTATCAACAGTTGAACTCTCCAGAGTCATGGCTTGAAGGGTCAAACACCGTCTGCTTCTCCTTCCGCGGATGTTTGGATGAAAGGAGAACACGTTCACATAACCGAAGCAGCGCTTTCAGTCGGTCAAGCACGCTATCGCGGCTAAGGCCAAGCAACGGGTCGATAGTAGAAACTGGACTAAAACGGTGGAGCTGATATTGCTTTTGGTGCGGATTCAGGTGATGGTGCCTCAACAAGTTAGCGGCGTCCGGGTTCAAAGCGGAGTTGCCGCTGGATGATCGAAGCCGGCCTGATTGGGGAGCCGACTGCTGATGGAACACTCCGTTGAAAGCCTTTTCGAGTTGAGCGGCATTCGCCTGGAGCGGTCCCGGGGCCTGGGCGGACCCTTTGTGCGCCGCCGAAGCACGACGGTGTTCAACGGTTTCAATCTCCGACTGCCCCGGCGCGGACTGTGGTTAATCACGGGGCCTGCGGGGGCGGGCAAGAGCAGCCTGCTGCTTTTACTGGGCGGTCGCCTGCGTCCGACGCGGGGGCGCTTGCTCGTCGACGGCCGGGATTACTGGCGGCTCTCGCGTCGCCGACGCCGCCGGGTCCTCGAAGGCACGGCTTACCTGGGCCAGGACCGCCGGGCCTGGAGCCTGGAAGGGGAATCGTCACTGTGGGAGGCCTTGGTAAGGCGGGTTGAGGCGGGCCGTCGGGCGTTGCTCCTCGATGATCCCCTGGCCGGGCTGGATCCGACGGCGTCCGGCAACCTGCGTTCCGAGCTGCTCGAGCTCGCCGCCCGGCGCTTGGTCGTCGTCGCCGATCCAGGGCGGGGGGTGTTGGAGGAGGCGGCCGAGGGGATCATTCGGCCGACGCTGTGAGATCAGTTCCGCGTGCGGCTCAGCCGTTCACCTACCGGTTGAGTGGCTGTCGAGCGGCATCCCCAATCAACCCGGCGGTCCGCTTCACTTGGCCCGGACGGGGTGGGCGTTTTTCGGCAGTCTTGCCCCGGCGGCGAAATCTGAGACTGCCGACTCTGGATCGAAGCGCGCAGGTGACCAAGGTTATCGGCTGCAACCGGAACGGAAGGAAGAAGCGACCGAAAACTGATCAACCCCGACAGCCGCTTGCACTAGCGGAACTCGATCCCCGTGGTCGCCCCGGTCGCCCGCGAAACGCTGCGGGTCGCCGGGCGATGGGCTGCACTCCGCCGCCGAACGGGCTGTCACGCTGGATAGGTCGGGTTGCGGGTGGTGAGCCCAAATGGATGTTCAATCGAGAACGGAGCGTCTGCGGGTGGGACCAGGCGATTGGCTGTCCAACGGCAAGAATTGGCCGGGGCACGTTTCGGGTTCCCCGGCCTTATCTTGATTGGTGGTGTGTATCGAGATTGCATTCCGGCGCCCCGCCCCCTAGCGAAGGGCCGGACCCGCGCTGACTGATTGATTTGTCAAGCGATCATCTACTGCGAATTCGTGAATAAAATCTTAAATGCCCCTTTACAGCGTGCGTATTATGTAATACTTTACCCTTGCTGGACGAAGAAGCTGACGTTTTCTCAGTTGATCGTCAACGCACGAGCACACTCACTCTGCCTCACCTTAAAAACATGGAGGCGAGATCATGGATCGCGTTAAGGGAAAAGTCGCCGTCGTCACCGGAGCGGCCCGGGGTATCGGTCGGGCCTGCGCTCTGCGCCTGGCCGAAGAGGGCGCCGCGTTGGCCGTCACCGACCTGCTCGACGACGAGGGTCAAGGCGTCGTCGACGAGATAACAAGCAACGGCGGCCGGGCCGCCTACTGGAAGCTCGACGTCAGCGACGAAGCCGCCGTCGAGCGAGTCTTCAACGAGGTCGCCGAACGGTGGGGGCGCCTGGACACCGTCGTCAACAACGCCGGTATCGCCGGACCCGCCGAGCCCACCGACAAGATCGACGAAGCCGACTGGGACAGGCTCTTCGCCGTCAACGTCAAGGGGGTCTTCTTCGGCACCAAGCACGCCGTGCCCCACCTGCGCGAGGCCGGTGGAGGCAGCATCATCAACATGAGCTCGATCTACGGTCTGGTCGGCGCCGCCGATGCGCCCGCCTATCACGCCGCCAAGGGCGCCGTGACGCTGATGAGCAAGAACGACGCCCTTCTTTACGCCGGAGAGGACATCCGGGTCAACGCCGTCCACCCCGGCTTCATCCGCACGCCGATGGTCGAGCAGGCCGACGCGGCGGCGGACGGTCGAATGATCCCGGCGGTTACGGCCAAGACCCCGGTGGGCCGTCTCGGCGATCCCGACGACATCGCCTGGGCCGTGGTCTACCTGGCCTCCGATGAGAGCCGCTTCGTCACCGGCAGCTCTCTGGTCGTCGACGGCGGCTATACGGCCAAGTAAGGATCTGCGAAGATGAACCTGGGCGGGGTGCGCACCCCGCCCTTTTGTTAAGAGAATCAACACTGGAAGATGGCAGCAATAATCCGCTAGTGGATTGTTTTTTGTCTAATGGCTCAGCATGCCACCGATTAACCAGGCTGGATATGTGGCGGTAAACCTCGACTCATTCATAATGTAGCAGGAAGTCAATAGGTTTTCGGTTCTGTCGGATATCAGCCAGGCCGATGATGAAGTACGAGCGAAAGGCCGGCATCACATACGATCCCAGGCCAAAAAACAAGGCTTCATGTAGCCTGATCGGACCAGTTGGGCAGCGTATCCCGCAGGTAGTCGAGACGGTTTTCGTCGTCGCGATGGCTGAATCTGAGCGGCCTTTCTCTGATAATTCTCTGATATTTCTCTGAAAAAGAGCCTGTCGTTGCGGATGAAGCCGCCGTTGTGGGCTGATAACCGTCGCTCGCCGTAGCCTCGGCAGCTATCGAGGCCGTTGATACGCGCCTCGCCATTGGCCGGGGCCTTGTCGCGGTTGGTTCGCTTGTGGTGGAAGTCGTTGAGCAACAGCCTGTTATCGACCTTCCAGCCGTCGGTGTTGACGATCTATCCCACCTTGAGCTCTTCCAGCTAGGCGGCGCCGTGCTCCCTTTTGGATTCGGTGTGTATATTACTTGTCATATCTGTTGCATATTTGCTTACCATCGGTCAGCTTATAGTGATTCTTAGGGATAATCACCAGAAACTGAACCAAGTATTGGCAATTGGTATTAGCAATTGATGAAAGACGCCCTGAGACAAGGGGCTGGTAACCATCCGCAGCGTGTGGTCAACCAGCGAAGTCGGACAACGACCTGTGCTGCCAAAGCGAGCAATGGAGCGCCGTCAGCAGGTCACTTACTCACAGCCTGGTCGGTTGCTGATGCGGAACCAACAGCCTTCGGCTTCCGGGGGAACTCAAGGCAGGGCCGGATTTCATGCCGTCATGCATTGGTGTGATAAGGCAGAGGGATAACAATGGCGGCGAGTGTGAACTATAAAGCGTTGAATAACAGTCTATTTGCCGGATGAGTCGTTTCAGGTGCGAGTGATAATCCCAAACAAATCAAAAACCTTGTTCAATCCAAAAGGCGGCGGATATGCGGCCATGTCTAGCAACACCTTGGCTCGCAGCCTTGCTGCGCCAGTCTTCACTGGTAAGAAACGGATGTTAACAGGCGGCTTAGTATCTAATAGGCACCTACTGGACTGTTTGAGTCAAGCAGTCGGTTCAACGGCGTCGTGTCGTGCACACGGGCATCCAGGCTAAAGGGAGCCCCGCGTTTCCCAGACAACCAGCTTGGTCGACGTAAATACCCGATAACCTTCGAGCTGCATTGATCAAAAGGTATTGCGGAATATTGCGAGCAGTTGTCTGCAAGCAATCCCCATGCAAAAGGGACCGCCCGGGCGGTCCCTGTTTCATCGGTCGGAATGGTCGAGGGAGAAGCGCGGTGATCGGCTCGTGCTCAATCCTCGCCGTCCCCGCGGGCCACGGCCAGGCGGGCGGCGTACTCGTAGACGGCGTCGAGCTGGCGCACGTTTTCGATGGAGCCGGGTCGCAGGTCGCGAATGCGATCCACGGCGGCGCCGGGTTCCATCCCCTGGGAGACCAGGTAGGCCGCCAGCACGGTTCCGGTGCGGCCCAGGCCCATGTAGCAATGGACCAGCAGGGGCTCCCCGGCGCGGCGGGCGTCGTCGATCAGCGCCACGGCGTGCTCGAGCTCCACCATGGTCGGCGCGGCGAAGTCATCGATGGGCAGATGGTCCACCCGGCTGAAGGGCAGACGACCCAGGCCCACCCCGAGGGGGATCTCGGTCAGCGAGAGGATACGCCGGATGCCCAGGGCACGCAGGGCGTCGAACTCCCGCCGCAGGCCGGTGTAGGTGCCCGGCTTGCCCATGGCGGCCAGCTCGCCGGCGATGATCCAGGTCAGATCGGGCAGATCGTTGTGAGTCATGCCTATAGTTTAGCGGAAATTAGCATTGCCGTCAAAATGAAAACGACCCCGTTGGGCCGTTTTTTCGCATTGGGGCGCGGCTTAGGGGTATCTCAAGTGATATTCGTCACTTTGTTACGCTCATCGACATGGACCACCCGCATCCGGTAGCCCTCCAGCTCGCTTTCGTCGAGCAGGCGGTAGGTCAGGATGATGAGTTGGTCGCCGGGTTGGGCCAGCCGGGCGGCGGCGCCGCGCACGCCGACGGTCCGCGAGCCCCGGGGGGCCTCGATGAGGTAGGTCTCGAAGCGGTCGCCGGAGTTGATGTTGAACACCTGGAGGTGCTCGCCGGGCAGGAAGCCGGCGGCCTCGTACAGGTCGGGATCCAGGGCGATCGAGCCCTCGTAGTCCAGCTCGGTCTCGGTTACCCGGACCCGGTGCAGCTTGCCGGTGACCATTCTGTGCAGCGCCATGATGAGGGACTCCCAGCCCGAATAGTGTTCTCCGGTCGGGGTTTTCGGCGTAGGCCGGCCTAGATGGGCCGATCAGGTTGACCAAGCGAAGTATAGTCGGCTACACTTTCACTGTCAAGACGCCCCGCCTACCGTTCCCCGCAGTCCGACCCCCGCGGTTTTTCGAAGGAGTCCGGCATGGAACCCGTCACCCTGATCACCGGCTGCTCCTCGGGCATCGGCCTGGAGACCGCTCTCCTGCTGGCCTCTCGGGGCCACCGCGTCTACGCCACCATGCGCGACCTCTCCCGGGGCGCGGTCCTGCGCGAACGCGCCGCCGCCGCCGGTGTCGAGCTGGAGCTCCTGCCCCTGGATGTCACCGCGTCCGCGACTATCGCCGCCGCCGCCGCCGTCGTCGGTGAGCGCGAGGGCCGGCTGACCAACCTGGTCAACAACGCCGGCTTCAGCTACTTCGGTATCCTCGAACACTTCTCCGATGACGAGATCCGGGACCAGTTCGACACCAACGTCTACGGTCCCCTGCGGGTCACGCGGGCCTTCCTGCCGCTGCTGCGCCGTGACCCCTCGTCCCGGCGCACCCTGGTCAACGTCACCTCGCTCAACGCCCGCGTGGTCTACCCGCTGATGGGGCTCTACGCCGCCACCAAGTTCGCCCTGCTCGGTCTGACCGAGGAGTGGCGCCACGAGCTGCGCCCCTTCGGCATCCGCGCGGTAAGCGTCGAGCCCGGCCCCATCGAAACCAAGTTCGGCGGCGGTTCTCTCAAGCGGCCGGCCGGTTACGACCCGGCGGACTCCCCCTACCGGACCATCGTCGAGGCCGCCGAGGAGAGCTTCGCCCGGCTGACCACCCGGGACGCCGGTCCGCCGTCCAAGGTCGCCCGAACGATCCTGCGGGCCGTCGAGGCGCGCAATCCCCGGCTGCACTGGACCTGCGGCCCGCTGACCACGGTCTCGACGCTGAGTCTGCGCTTCGCCCCCTACGGCTTCGTCGAGTGGGCTTTGCGCCGCAACGCCGGTTTGCACAAGCTCGGCCCGATTCCGAATGGGTCAGATGTGGGAGAAGGATGATGAATAAACGCTGACGCGCGCGGAGGACTCGATGCGCAGGGCCGGTCCGTCGCGGATGATCACCGGTATCGACGGCATCTGGACGGGCGCCTATGCTGATCGGTTGTCATATTGAGCTTGGGATCATCACCAGAAACCGAACCAAGTATTCGCAACTTCAGAAAGGCGCCTCGAGACGAGGGCCTGGTAACCACCCGCAGCGAGGGGTCAACCAGCGAAGGCGGATAGCGGTCTAAGCTGCTAAAGTGAGCAATAGAGCGCCGTCAGCAGATCATTTACTCACGATGCGGTCGACTCCCGAGCGGGACCAACTGCCTCGGGCTTCCGGCCTAACTCAAGGCAGGTCCAGGTGAATCGAGACCTGGCAGCGGTATGACAATGGCGACAAGTGCGAACCATAAAGCAACCAATGAAAGTCAATTAGCTGGATGATTCGGTTCGGGTGCGAGTGATAATCCCTTGAGCTTTCCTACTCGACAGGCGGCTGATTCTTGAGGGTATCACTACCTGAAACTGACCAACGACGAAAAATCAACAGAGCTGCATTTGGATCAGTAGTGCTGACTACCAACTCATGAGAGGCCTTATTTCGACGAGCCAAAGAGTTGCCCTACCTGCTAAGTCAGCTATTTGAAAACAGTTAGCCTTCTTACGGCTGGGTAGCCCAGGGAACAGAATTGGCGGTCGCGCCTTCCCGAGTCTCAGCGTCCGCTTAGTCCGCTTTGTCCGCTGAGAAGCGCCCTCATGGGGGCAAGTCTGGTTGGCATCGTATAGCCTATCCGGACCTGACTGTGATTGTATACTGTTGATAATAGAGATGATACCCTTATGGTATATGTCGCAAAACGGGTAGTCATAAAGTGGCAAATTACACGGGCCTGATCCTTGGTGAACCCTGATACCAGCGGACCTGTATCCGCCCTGGCAGCAGATTGCCACAGAAGCCTAAGTGTTATAAAATCAAGCAATAAGGGCATACCAAATGAACGCTTACTTCTATAGGGCATATTTCAGGGAGTCAATAACGGCCCGGTGGGTTGATCCCAATCAACCTGATTTGGTCCGAACACGTTCCATGATGCTATCTGGTTTTATGCAGTCAGGCCAGTCACGGATTGTGACGGCAAACTCAGCTATAAAGCGAATAATAACAGCCTATTAGCTATATATGTCTGTTCAGGTGCGAGCGGATAATCCCTTCTTCGGATTGTCACACGCCTTCGAACAAGCGGAAGTTGCGCAACATATTATCGGTTATCGGCAGTCGAGTGTGGCGGCGGTTCTCAGCTCGGCTTCGTACTGTGATGAACCGTAGAGCTGATGTTTCCGCAGGCCGTCCCGGCGGAACCGCAGTTGGTGGACAAACTATCCACTGGCTGTTGCTTGAGATAGCCCCTCGATCAACCGGGCGTACAATCGAATTGGCGTTGCCGGTTTGACCAGCATCAAGACCCGCTCTCCGGCCACGGCTCCCGTTGCCACAGATGTAGGCAATGTGCTGGGACGATCCCAAAACGAAGGAGCCGCCGTACGGCGGTCCTGCGTCGGCGACTCTCGCGGCTAATCGACGTCCAATTAGAAGACCATCACCTTGTCGGCGGCGGCGATGGCGTCCACGGCGTCATCGATCCCCGCGGTGTCGACGAAGTCCAGCAGGTCGTCCTCGTCGAGGTCGCGCTCCCCCATCTCGGTGCGGCAGACGAAGATCTCGGCCTTCTCGAGCACGGCCAGCATCTGCTGGGGGTTGTAGCCCAGTCCCTTCTCGACGTTGTAGAGCCCCTCGGCGTAGCGGGCGCCGCGTCGGGCGCAGTAGACACCGTCGGACATCAGGAACACGGTCAGCTTGACCTCGGGCAGGCGCATCATCCGCCGCGCCAGGCGCAGACCGGCTCGGGCGACGTCGTTGCCGAAGGGGGGGTGGGTGATGATCAACACGAGCTGCATCGCGCCTCCGCCGGGGAGGGGAACGTCGGCTGGACCAGGTCGGGTGTTACTGGGGACGTACTGAATAAGTCTAGCCGCTCACGGTCGTCGCGACAAGATGCCGACCTTGTAGCCGGAGAATCCCGTCGGCCGCCGGCCGCTTCGACCTAGAAGGTCAGCACCTTGTCGGCGGCGGCCAGGGACTCATTCAGCAGGTCCATGGTGCCCTTCTCGACGCCCTCGAGCATGTCGTCCAGGCTCAGGTCCCGCTCGCCCATACAGGTGCCGCAGGCGTAGACCTCGGCGCGTTGCAGGAGGATCTCGATGAACTGCGGCGCGCTGTAGCGCTGGGCCTCGAGTTCGCCGTAGGAGCCCTCGGCGTACTCGACGCCGGTGTGGGCGCAGTAGACGGCGTCGGCCATCAGGAACAGGCCCACCTGGGCCTGGGGGTCCGAGGTCAACCGCCGCGCCGTGCGCAGCGCCGAGCGGGTTGTCTCGTTGCCGTAGGGGTGTTCGGTCAGCAGCAGGCAATACTTCATCGGGTCTCCCCGGGTTCCAGGGTTGCAGTCGCGCTCTGAATCCGTCTACGATCGCCTGACGGTAAGTCTAATAAAAGATGCGGCGCCGGGCAATCATCCCGTCGCCCGAGGGGCGTACGCTCGGCTCTTCGTCGAGCCCCTCGCTGATCGCGTGTGGTAGACTGGAGCCATCACTCGCGCCGACGGCCCCGATAATCAAACAGACCGTTACCTGATTTCAAGAGCGCGGGGAGCCGCCCTCGACCCGCGGTGTCTATCCAGTGTCAATCCCGCCGGGTTGCGCCGGTTGCCCAACCCCACGGACTGAAACCACTACCGACGACGATCGGTCTGCTTTGACGAACGGGTTCCAAGGCCGCCCGGTCTCCCTGCCGCGACATCACGCCAGCGACCCTGGTCCGGATTACACTTGCCTCCCCGTGGGTTTCCAGCACCAGACAACCGGGGCGGCAAACCACCGGCAAGCCGCCGGCGGCATGAGCGCCAACCCGCGGCCTGATAACCATTGAGACCCCGATGACCGACAACCTCAGCTTCGAGGTGCTGCGAACCTCCGGCGCCGCCCGGCGCGGCCGTTACACCGTCAACGGTCGCAGCGTCGAGACCCCGGCGTTCATGCCCGTGGCCACCCAGGCCAGCGTCAAGACGCTGACCACCGAGGAGATCCTCGAACTCGGCGCCCAGCAGTTGGTCTGCAACACCTACCACCTCTGGCAACGCCCCGGACCGGAACTGGTGGCGCGTCACGGCGGACTGCGCGGTCTGATGGCCCTGCCCGACGAGCGCCCCGCCCTGCTGACCGACTCCGGCGGTTTCCAGGTGTTCAGCCTCTCGGGCCGCAAGGGCCGCGGTGTCGCCCTGCCCCACGAAACCGACGGCGAAGGCGCCGAGGACTGGGGCAAACTCGACGGCGAGAACCGGGCGCCCGAGGCTCCCGTCGACGACGGAGGCGGGGCCATCGTCCGCCGTCTGGACCGCCGCGGCGTGGTTTTCGCATCGCCCTTGGACGGCAAACGCTACGAGCTGACCCCGGAGCGCTCCGTCGAGGTCCAGCACGACCTGGGCACCGACATCGTGATGGTTCTCGACGAGTGCACACCCTACCCGGCCACGCCCGAGGAGGTCGAGCGCTCCCTGAGGCTGACCCACCACTGGGAGGAACGCTCCCTGGCCCGGCACCGTCAGCTCAACGCCGAGCACGGAACCCGACGGGCCTGCTTCGCCATCGTCCAGGGCGGGATGTACCCGGAGCTGCGCGCCCGTTCCGCCGCCTTCCTGACAGGGCTCGACGCCGACGGCTACGCCCTGGGCGGCCTGTCCGTCGGCGAACCCAAGGAGCTCTATCGCCGGGTGCTGGAGTCCTCGGCGCCCCTGCTGCCGCCCGACAGGCCGCGTTACGTGATGGGGGTGGGCACCCCGGCGGACCTGGTCCACGCCGTCGCCCACGGCGTCGACCTCTTCGACTGCGTCCTGCCCACGCGCAACGCCCGCAACGGCCAACTGTTCACCCGGGCTGGACGGCTCAACCTGCGCAACGCCCGCTTCAAGGACGACCCGAACCCGCCGGACCCCGACTGCGGCTGCCCCGTCTGCGCCCGCTACAGCCGGGCCTACCTCTCCCACCTGATCCGCGCCGGCGAGTTCCTGGCCCTGAGACTGGTGACCTACCACAACCTCTTCTTTTACCTCGAGCTGATGCGCCGCCTGCGCAACGCCGTCGAAACCGACGCCCTGGACGAACTCGCCCGGCGCGTCGCCGAAGCCTACCCGGTGTGAGCCCGGCCCCGGCAAAGAGGTCCACCCGCAAAGCCCGACACTTCAGCCTTCGCCGGCGGGGCGTTGGCACGTTTCTTGCAGCGGGGCGGGGCGGCCTCCGGGAAGTCCCCGCGTCGGACTCCGCAAGAAACGTGCCAACGCCGGGCGGGAGGCGGCCGGGTCGCGAGACCGCTTTGCCGGGGCCGGGCGGTATTTCCTCGGGTCGAAAGTCGTATCGTGAAGGGGCTTCGATGATTATCCGCTGCGGGGTGAAGAACCTCCGGCTTCCAGCGGTCCTCGAGGCAAGTCGGTGCGAAATGCCACAAAACGGCGCTGCGACACCGACGGCGTTTCTGTGCCATCAGCCATTGAATGACAATCGATTGATTGGACGAGTCTGGCCGAGTGCGAGTGTGAATCCCGAAGATAGGCACCGCTGCCGGGCTGTGTGTTGGAAGGACCATCATGGACGATCACGAGCGTGACTGCGCCCTGGAGCACTTTCCGGCCGAGCCTGGCAACCAGGTCGCCCGGGCGCACCTGCTGGCCCGGCGCGGCGAGTTGACCCTTGGCGGGGACTGGGTGGTGCTGCTCTGGGAGGACGAGCTCTGCCTGGGGGGAGACCCGTTCAGTAGTCCTCTGGAGCCGGGGAGTTTGCAGAGCGAAGTCGAGGTCGACGTCTGTCTTTCCTGCGGACTGCCGGCGCGCTCGCGCATCGCCGGCGAGCCCGGCGAGACGACGGCGTTGCACGCCTTGCCCCCGGAGGGCTGGGTCGGTTTCTGCTACGCGGCGTCGGGTTGGGAGGCGCTGCTGCGCCGGTCCTTCGTCGAGGTGCACCCCTGGAGCCGTGTCGGCTTCATCGGCGCGGAAACCCACGAGGCGCCTCGTCATCCAACGCGGCCCTTGGAGCCCGGCGACGTCGAAGACCTGGTCGAGTTGAACGAACCCTGGCTCTACAAATACCACGCCGGACCGGTGGAATTGATCCGCGACGGCCTGGCCTTCGGCGCCCTGGTCGAGGGGCGGGTGCGCGGCGTGGCCGCCCTCTACGCCGCCGACGAGCGTTACGCCGACATCGCCGCGGCCACTCATCCCGCCTTCCGCCGGCGCGGCTTGGGGCGCGCCGCGGTGAGCGCCCTGGCCGCCGCCCTCTCCTCCCGGGGGTTGATCCCCTTCTGGGAGACCGCCGCCGGCAACACCGCCAGTGTGCGTATTCCGCTTTCGCTGGGCTGGCGGCCCGTCGAACTGCCGGCGATGTACACGATCAACCGCCGTCCCCCCGAGGTCTGAGCGCGTCCGGTGACGAAGCCCTTGTCAAGGAGGGTCGCTGGTTGTATGATTGCGGTATTCGCAATTGCTAAACGGCTGTAAACCGTCATCCTCGAGGTGTCCGTCGTGAACAACCGTCGCATCCTGCTGATCGTCCTGCTGCTTCTGCTGGTTCTGCCCGGCACGGCCCTGGCCGCCGTCGGCGGCGCCCCCGAGCTGTCGTTGGGCGGCTTCTTCGCCGCTCTGTTGATGGGCCTGATCACCTTTTTCACCCCCTGCGTGCTGCCGCTGATCCCGGCCTACATCAGCTACATGACCGGGCTCTCCCTGGGGCAGATCAAGGGCGCCGAGCTGGAGGCCCTGCCCCCCGAGGAGAAGAAGAGGCACCGCCGCGCCAACCTGCGCAAGATGTTCTCCAACGCGCTGTTCTTCTTCTTCGGCGTGCTGGTGGTCTATCTGCTTCTGGGTGTGGTCTTCGGCCTGATCGGCGTCAACATGGCCCCGGGCAGCCCCTTCCGGCGTATCTTCTTCATGGTGCTGGGCCATATCGTGGTCATCTTCGGCCTGCACATGACCGGCTTCGTCCAGGTTCCCGTGCTCAACTACATCGGCGGCGGCAGCGCTTTCAAGGGCAAGAGCGGCACCCTGGTAGGCAGTTTCCTGATGGGGCTGACCTTCGCCTTCGCTTTCAGCGCCTGCACCGGAGGTTTTCTGGGCGGGATCATCGGCATGGCGCTGCAGTCGAACATCTGGGGCGCGGTGATCCTGCTGGCCGCCTTCGGCATCGGCATCGGCATCCCCTTCATCCTCACCGCCCTGGCCGTGGACTTCTTCTTCAACTTCTTCGAGAAGGTCAAGAAGCACATGAAGGTCATCGAGATCGTCGGCGGGCTGCTGCTGGTGGCCCTGGGCGTGTTGATGATCCTGGACAAGATCCAGTCCGTGCTGAGCTTCTAAACCCGCCGGGGTTGTTTACCCAGTGTTTTTAGTGCAAAAGGACCGGCTTGACCGGTCCTTTTGCTGTTATGAGGATGGAATCGTATGCCGTGTTCGGACCGATACATGTATGTAACATGCTGTTAACATACGGG
>CAZOOP010000039.1:0-38859 GCA_964581465.1 uncultured bacterium | reverse complement strand
ATACTTGCTCACGCCGATATAAGTAGCCAACTGCAATAGCTGTTGTTCATCTTCTTCTGTGATGATCCCTTGAGGATTGGTGGGCTATCAAAGCTCCGCCGTTACTTCTTGGGGATCAGCGAGCCCAGGGTGTCGCCGAAGGACACCTGGACCCCGCTGCCGTCATAGGTGCGGTCGGTGATCCCGTCGTAGTAGCCCAGTTGGGTCCCGCCGGTATCGCGCAGGTAGACCCGGTCGCCGTCGCGGTCGAGAAAGGCGAGCACGTTGCCCGCGTTGTCACGGATCGGTTCCATCAGGCACCTCCTTTATCATGTTCAGTCGATTGGACCCTGTTTGCCTTGAAGGGTCCCAGTGAGGGAGGTTCAACCCCGGCGTAGCAGGTCATCATCGGCCGTATCAGGTTCTCCTTGGGCAGCTTGAGTTTCGTCGAGAACCAGCCGGGTTTGTCGCCGTAAGCGACATGGTGAACCCACCAGAGGTTCAGGGTGTAAGACCGCAGATGACAAGCATAGAGGAAGAAGGAACGAAATGCACCGCCCAGGGTGCGCAGTTCAAGCAGCTCACTTCCGGCGATCGAGTTGTACACTTCACGTTTCCAGTTGGTCGGGGTGACGATCAGCCGAATGAAGCCGGTATCGACCCTGTGATGAACGCGCCCCACATAGAGGTGCATCCCGCCCTTGGCTTCCAGGGCGCAGTTGTAGAGGGACTCATTGCGCCCGATGGGCGCGTCGCAGTGGCCGATGCGCAAGCCGTCGAGATCCAGGGCCGGGTAGTAGACGTCGGCCTCCAGCTTTTCCAGTCGGTCGGTTGTCATCTGGCGGCGCACTTCACCCTCAGGCATGAAATGCATCAGATCGACACCGAACCAGCGGGACAGCTCGTGACGGTCGTCTTCGGGTTCCGGTATCAGATAGAAGGGGATCCGCAGCTCCTCGTTGATCAACGAAGCCAGGGTGTTGAGTTCGGCGCCGTGGGCACGGCAGTCGATCCCGCCGAAGGCCAGGATGGCGTCGAGACGAACATCTCCCGTACTATGTTCGAGCTTGATTAATGAGAGAATCTCGAACAGATGCTCAAAGGCGTTGTTAATCGGACCGATGAGCGCAATGGTGCGATATCCTTCCATGTTCAACCTCCTTTCGACTGCTTGATCATAACAGGGAGGCCTGACAACTCCGGTCGGACGGAAAAACCGCCGCATTGACCGGAGCTGTCGGGCCTCGTTGTTATTATGATTGTAGAATGAGGCCGTGCGTTTCTTTCGCGGCCAACCCGCGACCATCTTATCATCAAGGAGGGACGATGGAGGTCACCAAGCTCCAGATCGAGTTCGGAACCAGCGAAAACGGCACCTACATCACCATCGACGCCGCGGGCGAGATCAAGCGCATCCGCGCGCGCTCAGGCTTGGCCCTGGTCACCAAGGGCGGCGGGCTGTCCCTGATCTCCTCGCGCTTCGCCGCGCTGCGTAAGCAAATGGCCGAACCTAGCAGCCTGCTGGTCGGCAGGCTCCAGGCCAATACGTACAAGGAATGGCTGGCGGCCTTCAACGGTCCTTTCAACCGGCTTTGCGACTGCCCGGGCTATCGGATCATCAACGTGGTGCGCATCGAGATCGACGGCCGAGTCCACGACTTCCACCTCTTCAATCGCAGTGTCGAACGCGATCAGGCCCGCTTCGAGAGCCTGATCGAGCAGGACGGGTATCCCTACCTGATCCAGGCCGACGGCGAGGGCTTCATCATTTACGACCGCGAAAAGGGTGTCGAGCACCGTAGTGACATCCTCGAGTTCCGCCTTTACGACAAGTACATGTTCTTCCACGCCGACCTGACCAAATGGCGGAAGAAGGTGGACGAGATCCAGCACCACATCGACTGCTGGCGGGCCAAGCTGGGCCTCGAGAAATACGAGGACCACGCCGCGAAATCGATCGCCGGCTACAAAAAGAAGCTGGCCCGGTTCCAGCGTCGCCTACAGCCCCTGCTGGAACAGGCGGAGAAGTAGCCGCCCGGGATCGGGCGGCTGCAGGTGCAACACGGCGCTTCGCGACTCACCGTCCGAAGCGCCGCTGGATATACTCGCGGTGCTGGCTGGCGCGCAGCTCCGAGGTCGAGGGGCCGGTGCGGACGTAGAACCGGTCCTGGTTGTCGTCGACGACGAAAACCGGCGAGGCCGAGCGTTTGCAGCGTACGACCAGCACTCGGCTGCCCCGGTAATCCTCGAAGTGCAGATGAACCTCGGAGAGTGCGCTGACACCGATCCTGGCCTTGATGATGTTGATCAGGTGCAGGCTCATCTTGTCATCGTTGGGGAACTGGTCGACCTCGATACCTACCGGCGTGCCGTCGTCGGCGACGCCGATAATCAGGGTGCCGCCGTTGGTGTTGAGGAAGCCGGCGATGGTCTTCAGCACGGCCAGCTCCATCCGCTTGTCCGGCTTACCGGTGTGGAGGTTGACTCGCAGGGTGGACTTGAGCTCGACCACGGCGCTCTCGCCGCTGTCGATAATCACGGGCAAATCCAGCTCGGTTTCCCCATCGGGCTCCCGGGTGCCGTCGCGCAGGGTCAGGTAACCCTCCTGGATGACGCGGGCCATCAACTCACGGCGCATCTCCAGGAAGTCGTAGTACTCCATCCGCTCCCAGTATTCCGGCAGGGCGTGGTGGTGGTACATCCGGGCCGTCTCGGTCTCGGAGAAGCGTTCCTTGAGCCGAGGGACGTACTCTTCGGGCGGGGTGTCGCCGACCTTGGTGTTGTCGTGCCACTCCATATAAGCATAGTTGGCGATCTGGTTGGTTTGACGCCGTCCGCTGATGCCGATGTTGCGCAGATGGGCCTTGGGGAACAGATGGTGCCGCTCGACGGATTGGCGCTTGGCGTTTAACGAGGGATCGAGCAAATCGGCGATCTTGGCGCTGGAGAACAGCGCTCGGGCTCCCAGCAGGACCAGGGCGGCGTTATAGGCGAACAGCGAGGGGCTGCGCGAGGAGGAGGTCGCCAAATCATTGGGCAGGGTGACGGCCCAGTAATCGTTGGTCAGGGTGATGTCGCAGATATGCTCGAGTTGCCCGATGAACTGCTCCGGAGACTTGATTTCACGCAACTGGGCCAGATCGTATTCCATCGCCGATTCCGGTGAGCCGGTGAAGCGTCCCGTCACCGCCGACATGTAGAACCACTGGGCGATGATGCGGCGCAGGGTGAACTCGTCGACGCCGTACTCAGTGCGGCCGATCAGATAGAGGATGTAGGAGAAGATCAGGTTGTTGTTCGAGCTGATCATCTTGTTGCTGCGGAACCCGGCTTGGCGGATGCAAGCGAGGAAGTCGTGCCAGTGCTGAAGATTGAGAACCTGGTCTTGAGCTTTCTTAAGGGTCTCGAACTGGGAGATGCGGCGCTCGTCGCTGAACTCGCCGGTCTCCAGGTTCTTGCCCCGCAGGATGGAGTAGACGTATTTCAAGCGCGCCCGCTTGAAGCCCAGGCCGACATCCACACGCAGCAGTTGGTCAGGATAGGGCTCGAGGTAGTAGTTGAAGGGCGAGGTTTGGCCCTTGGAGGGTTCCCGGGAATCCCGGCAGAACCGCTCCAACTCGGCCCGGCCCTCGTCCCAGAAAACCGACATCAGCGTCAGGATGAAGTCGGACTGTTTGAGCTCGGTACCCTTGCTGTTGATACGCACGAAGACCTCGGAGACATCCTCTTCGTCGATATCAGAAACCAGCTCGAGGGCGGTGAAGGGAAAACTCAGCAGCGACTGGAGCTTCTGAACGGACTTGCGAACCTTTCTGGTTTCCTCTTCACCGACCTCCCGGGTCTCGGCTAGGTTGGCCAGGTAGCCATCGACGACCTCGAAGACATCGGTTTCGCTGCTCCAGAGAACCGAGATGTCGGGGATGTAGGAACGGTCACGCCGAATGGCCGCGTCGGTGACCTCGAAGGTCTCCTCGAGGGGGTTGAAGGCGATGTGGATGCTCTCGGTGGTGTAGTTGCCTCGCACGACGGGATGGCCCTTGATAACCGCGTAGAGCGAGGTCAGGCGCTGCTGGCCGTCGACGATGACCAGCTTGGGCGGCTTCTGCTTGGCGTCGGTGCCGATGGTGCGGTCGTCGGCCAGACCGTTCTGCCACAACAGCAGATAGCCCACGGGGTACCCGCGGTACATCGAGTCGAAGAGGTCGCGGACCTTGTTGTTCTTCCAGACGAAGGGCCGCTGGATATCGGGCAGGCCGATCTCCCCCAGCTCGATGAACTTCATCAGGGTGTCCAGGTCGTAGTCGACTTTTTTGAAGACCGTCTGCGCCATTGTCATCCTCGTGAATGGTGTTTTCAGTCGTCACCGGGTACAACTAGTTGATATCCTGCGTGCTGACCAGCCGATTAGCAGCTTGGCACCTATGCCTAGTTGAATAAAAGTATCAAATCCGAAAGAGCTACACAAGAGGCGGGATCACTCGATCCCGCCTCTATTATGAGAACACACTGCAAGCTGGGAGTCATCCAGCGTCAGCGATTGAAACCTTAGATGTCCCCACGTGTATCTCCCGCACCCAATCGCGCAGCTCCGGGGGCTCAACGATGCGCACCTCGGCGCCGAAGCCGGCCAGCCAGCGCGCCAGGTGCTCCGAGGGCGCCACCTCGAGGCTCAACCGCACCCCGCCACAGCTCAAATCGCTGAGCCGTTGGGTTGGATGCACGTGCAGGTCGTCGAAGTAGGCGGCGGCGTAGTCCGGGAAGTCGAGGACGATCCGTTTCGGCTCGCCGACCCAGGGTCCGAAGCTGTGGCGCAGGAAGTCGGCGGGGTCGAAGCCGTCGGGCCAGGGCCGCACCTCGGCGGCGGGTTCGATGGAACGGAAACGGTCGACGCGGAAGCTGCGCGGGGCGTCACGCAGATAGCAGTGGGCGATCAGGTACAGCTCGCCGCCGGAGCGCCAGAAGGCGATCGGCGCCACCGTGCGCCGGGTCACCTGGTCGTTGTGGGCGGCGTGGTAGCTGATGTCCAGCAGCTCGCGGTTGTGCACGGCGCGCATCAACCGCAGGATGGTCGAGGTGTGGGCCGAGTAGCGCCGCTCGAAAGCCGAGGTGGCGACGTAAGTACCGGAGAGACGGTCAAGATCCGCATTCAATGCTGTTATCGCCCATCTAAGCTTGGAGAGTGCTGAATCGAAGGCTTGAACGATTATTGATGCGCAGAAACCACTGACTACCTGTTTGGCAATATAAATGGCGAAGGTTTCTTCGATTGATAACGGGATCGGAGGCAGGTCACGAAAACCAGGGATCAAGCGCCAGCGTTTCTCGCCATGGGACGAGGCCGATCTACTTCCTCAATAAGGGGAAACCCCGCGAACTGCAGCGCTTCGAGATCGCGACGAATGGTCCGATTGGAGACACCGAGATCCTCGGCCAGCGCATTGATCGTCCATCCCGGGGGACCCATCAGGTTGCGGAGGATGCGCCATTGACGAATGAGTTGGCTGTTGCGATTCAGAGGCATTCGTAGTCGAAGGGTTTATTGTTTGACTGATTTAGCCCGGCGTTGACCGCAACATCCTTATAGAATAGTGATTCAATAGCGATCGAGCCGGAAGGAAAAGTAACAGCATTTAGAATAATCCAGCCCTATGTCAGTTGAGGTCATAGGTAAACCGGGGCGAATAGTGATTTGGTAAAGTAGAGCAGCTATCTGTATAGGCTCTTACTATCAACGATGGAGCTACTTCGCTTTCTTCTAAAAGAACTCGACGAATCATGCGTGAAAAAAGTTCGGGATTCTCACAACAAACTGGACCAGCATCTGTCACGACTGAGGGCCGCTGCACAGGAGTCGTGTATGATTTCCACTTGTCTAATGCCGTCAACTCAAACAAACGCCCGGCTGAGACAAGGGCTTAATCAAACGACAGCATGCTTAAAGCTTGTCCCATATCGGTTGAAGCTCTCGACCTCCTGGCGGGACCAACGGCTGTCCAGCTTTCCAGAATACCGACGGCATAGGCGCCTTGCCGCCAGAAGAGTAGACGATGAAGACGGCTTCTTGAGCAATAAAGCTCTATTTGACAGTCTACTAGCTATTGGCATCATGGAACGTGTTCGGACCAAATCAGGCTGATTGGGAGCGGCTTGCTGGGCCGTTATTCACTTCCCTGAATTGCACATTTTCTGCCAATCATACATTTAGCAAACCTTTATTGCTTGTCACTACAATACATATTGTTCAATTGCAACCCGAGTCAGAGCATGGATAAGTGTGCAGATATCCAGGCTTGCCAAAGATGACGCTCTGCTTAGCCGCAACTTTATTTGACTACCCGTTTGTGATAAGCACCTGATGTTTATTACATCTATTATCAGCAGGATACAATCATAATCAGGTCCGGACAGGGTATACGATCCCATCTACTTTCCAATCCCAAACCCAATGATTGAGCCAATTACTCGTTTGGCCCACTCGCCTTGAGAAACCGTTAGGGATTATCACTCGCACCGGAACCGACTCATCCAGCTAATAGACTGTCATTCAATGCTTTATAGCTCATAGTAGCCGCCATTGAAATGCCGTTGCTTGGCGGTATTCAACCCGGTCTTGCATTTAGTTCCGCTGGAAGCCGGAGGCTGTTGGTTCCGCTCAGCTTACGTCCAGGCTGTGGGTGAAGGATCTGTTGACGGCGCTCTATTGCCTGCTTTAGCAGCTTCGAACGTTATCCGCCTTCACTGGTTGACGCCCCGCTGAGGCTAATCTCCAAGCACCATTCTCGCTGTGGCTTTTCCGAGTCGCGAATGTGTTGTTCAACTTCTGTGATGATCCCAACCGTTATATAAAAAATGCCCCGAAAAACGGGGCGTAGAGAGCTTATGGTTGAGCACTGGAGAGGCGCTACAATAGCGGCGCGGCCATGTAATCCGGAAAGAGGTAGTAGATGCCCAGGCCGACCAGCAGCGCCGGCAGCGTGGTCACCAGCGTCGCCGCCAAGGCGCTCTTCTTGTGCAGGCTGATCAGCGGGAACAGGGCGTCGCCGTCCTGGGAGAGCACGTTGGCCACCAGGGCCGCGAAGGGCAGCATGCCGTTGATGAACAGCGTCGTCAGCACGATCTGGGGGCCGCAGCCCGGTATCAGGCCAATCAACGCCGCGCCGACCACCGACCACGGTCCCACGGCGTTCACCAGCTCCATGACGTCCACACCGCTCCAGGTCTCGAAGGCGTAGAAGACGAAGTAGGCCACCGTGACCCAAACCACGACGAAGGCCGTGTCCTCGGCGTTGTGGATCAGCATCTCCCGGCCGCTCTGGGCCTTCTCCTCATCCTCCTCGTGGGTGTCGTCGCGGATGAACTTCTTCGAGAAGATCATCCAGGCCAGGCTGGCCACTGCACCGACCACGCCCAGGGTCTCGAAGAGGGGAAAGTTGCCGAACCAGCCGTTGATCGTCTCGGTCTCGACGCGGAACATCTGGCCGGCCACGGTGAACACAAAACCGACCAGGAAGAGGACCCACATGATCCAGTGCAAATTGTGGGTGATACGGTAGAAGAGGCTCTTGGGCTTGACGTGGCTGTGTCTGTGCAGGGCGGCAACCATCTCCGGCGGCTCGGTGTGCTCGACGCCGGAAACCATACACAACCCGGCTTGCTGGACCTTGGCGCTGTGCTCGGCGACAGCCTCGAGGGCCTCGCGTTGACGCCCGGCCAGCAGGTTGCGGCCGACCCCCAGGGCGTCGACCAGATAACCCACTCCCAGACCCACCGCGAAACTGATTCCGTGGATGACCAGGGCGTGGCCGGGCAGGCGGCTGAAGATCACCCAGGAGCTGTCGCCCATCGTGGCCAGCAGGGTCGCCACCACCGTGCCGAAGGTGACCGTGCCGTTGATGTAGAGCGGCATGATGAAGATCGCCCCGCCGCAACCCGGGATCACCCCGAGAACGGCGCCGAAGACCGGCTGCCAACCCTTCTTGCGACGCATCAACCGCGCCACGCCCCCCGAGGTGCGCACCTCGAGCCAGCCGAAGACCAACAGCATGAAGGCCACCCAGGTGCCCACGCTCATGAAGCTGTCCACGGCCGAGGTTTTTAGTATCTCGACGAACTCGGCGAAGAAACCTTCCATGGTCTCGATGGTCTTTGCGCCGGGATTGATCGACTACCGGCGGCAGTTTTCAGCATCAATACGGCTCGGCGCGAATAGTGGTAAACCTGGACGGTAACGAAGGCTCACCCATTACAATCCGCGTCAAATGCGATTGGCGTCGCGGTGGGCATTGAAGAACAGGCTTTCATCGGGCGATGATTATCAGCGGAAACCGGAGCATCAGTTGCAACTCCGGGGAGTCGCATCGAAGACGGGGCCTTGACAAGCGCTTAAAGCAGGGCGTCAACTCGGGAAGACATCAAGCTGTCACAATCACCAAGAGCAAGCATCAGCCCGCCGTACGTACATCACTCACTGACAGCTCGCGCGAGCCTTGGGCGGAATCATCATTCCTCATCCTCCGTCATCACCATGGTGGCTTTAATAGCCATCAAGCATTCATTGCCTTTCTATTTGAGATATGCACCGATCTAATAACAAGTGCTGATCCTCTCGAAACTATACAGTCCTGACAACCTCCGTGAAACATGCAATTGACATGCGGCTATGGCCCGCAACTCTTTGAATAGCCAAGGTCGCAAGTGGTATCCGTTTGCCTATCGCTTTCGCTCCAGGGCTTCAATAAGCCTATCCATCACATTATAGCTGAACCGCATCTGCAACCAGTTCAGCAGACAGACCCGTATCCCCTGAGCTCGATAACGCAGACTGATCACCAAACGGTGCGAATCAGCAATCCGTGAGCCGCTGACGATACCCGGGCGGACCACGCCGGATCGTTCCATCGACGGCGCCCCGCGTGGACCGGCTGTGGCACGTTTCTTGCGGAGTCGGACGCTGGTTCGCACAAAGAACCCTTCCTTGCGCAAGAAACGTGCCACAGCCTCCCCGCCGGCGGCGGGAGGGGTTCGGTGCGGAGAAGGCTTCGGCGCGGTCCGCGGGCGTTCAGTCGAGGACGGTCACCTCGACGCGCACCACGCCGGCGTCGATCATCCCGATGGCCCGGGCGGCGGCGTAGGAGAGGTCGATGATCCGTTCCTCGATCCATGGACCGCGATCGTTGATGCGCACCACGACGCTGCGGCCGTTGGCGAGGTTGGTTACCCGGACGCGGGTGCCGAAGGGCAGGCTGCGGTGGGCGGCAGTCTTGGCGTGCATGTCGAAGGGCTCGCCCGAGGCGGTGGGCCGTCCCTGGAACTCGGAGCCGTACCAGGAGGCCAGGCCGACCTGACCGCCCCCGCCGTTATTATTGCGCAGGCAGCCGGTGAGGAGCGGCAGCAGGAGCAGCGGAGCGAGGATGATGGAGAGGCGGTGTTTCATCGTTCTACCTCGTCGAGGAGTCGCAGGCCCGCATCGGAGATGACGCGGGGGGGCAACGTCTTCAGGCAGTCGTGATGTCCCAGGGGGCAGGTCCGGGGCGGACGCAACCGGCAGGGACGGCAGCTCAGATCGTCTAGAAAGATGTGACGGTGGGGGTGCCAAGCCGGGGCGCGGAAGCCGAAGCGCGGGTCCGTCGGACCGTAGACGGCGACGACGGGGGTGCCCAAGCAGACGGCCAGGTGCAGGGGTGCGGAGTCGTTGCAGAGCACCAGGTCGACGGCGGCGATCAGGGCTTTGAGTCCGCCCAGGTCCAGGCCCCACAGCGAGCGCGCGCCGGGCAGACCGGAAACCACTTCGGCGACGGCGGGAGCTTCGTCGGGGGAACCGCTGACGACGACCCCGGCGCGGCGCTCCTCGATGATCCGCCAGGCCGCCGCGGTCCAGGACTCGACGGGATAGCGCTTGGATTCCCATACGCTGCCCGGAAAGAGGGCCACACGGGGTCGGGGCAGGTCTTCGAGCTCACCGGCGACCCAGGCTGCGTCGGCGGGAGCGACGCCCAGCCGCCCCGGTGTCTCGGCGGGTATCCCGAGACCCACTCCCCGCACCAACTCCGCGGTGCGGCGGCCCTCCCAGATTCCCAGGCGGTAATCGACGAGACGGTTGAAGCAGAGCGAACCCAGCGGGGTGAAGCGTGGGCGCAGGCGTGGATCGCTGAAACCGGGAGGCCGGGGAGAGCGGGGAGGTCGGTAGCCCACCCGCAGTGGGGCGCGGATCAGGTGGGCCAGGATGGCGCTGCGGGCGCTACGGTGGGGGGTCAGCACGGCCTCGTAGCGACCGCGCAGCGACTTGGCCAGACGCACCAGGGCGCCCAGGCCGCGATCGAGGGCCTTGTCGTAGATGATCACCCGTTCCAGGTCCGGGGAGTCGGCCAGCAGCCCGGCTGTCCGGGGAACCACCAGGGCGTCGACAACCCAGCCGGCCTCGGCTAGCAAACGGTATAGCGGCGTGGTCAGGGCCACGTCGCCCAGGAAGGCCGTGTTGATCACCAGCGCCCGTCTGCCGCGTTGTCCGTTCATCATCATCGGCGATTATAGCACGATGACCGCAACGAAAACGGGGGACGGTCCATGGACCGCCCCCCGTTGTCTTCAAGCGGCCCGCCGGTGCATCAACGGGTGATGACCAGCCGTCCGGTCGCCGTTGCGTCGGCGGTGCTCAGGCGCAACAGGTAAACCCCGGCCTCCAGGGACGAGGCGTCTACGGCGACGACATGGCGTCCGGCGGCCAGCGAACCTTCGACCAGGGTGGCCACGCGGCGGCCCGCCAGATCGTAGAGGGCCAGCTCGACAGCATTGGTGTCACCGGTGGCCAGCTCCAGGGTCACCACGGCGCTGGAGCGCACCGGATTGGGGCTGACGCCGAGGATGCGGGTTTCGCCGATGTCCGCACCGTCGAGTTCGCAATCCACGGGACCGAACTCGGTGATCCGGCCGTCGGATTCGATGACCTCGAGCACGTAGGAAACCCGGTCGCCGGCGGCGTCTCGATCGGTGAAGCGACCGGCTTCGCGACCGTCGAGGGGGGTGTCGTTGAGCCGTGTGCGTCCGGTCCGGGCGCCTTCGTCGTCCAAGCGGTAGAGGTTGACCGACGTCGGGCCGTCGGCCTCGACGGACCAGGCGAGCAGAACATCTCTGTCGACGCTCTCGGCGGTGAAGGAGGCCAGCGTCACGTCGGCGTCGGCCGAGGGCAGCAGTGTCGGATCGCCGATCAGCGTCATCCCGTAGAACCAGCCCCGGGCGCTCTGGCGGTCCCAACCCGGCTCCTCGCCCTCGCCGACCAGGGCGAACCAGGCCGTGAAGGCCTCGCCCCAGCTCATCCCCGAGGCCACGTAACCGTAGAAGTCGTCGAACTCCAGCATCGAGCCGGTCTTGGTCGAGCCGATGCTGATCAGTCCGGCGCCGTCGGGATCCAGGGCGTAGACCGCGCCCATGTTGTTATCGCTGGTGTAGCGAGCGTTGGAGCAGGCGAAGAGGTTGTGCACCGCCCACTGGTGATCGGAGGCGTTGACGTAGTAGTTGTTGACGTTGGGTCCGTCGTGGAAGGCGTGGACCACTGGGCTGGAGTGGCAGCACATCAGGATGTGCTCGTAGGTGTTGTCGTTGAGCCGGTCCTGGTAACCCTCGCCGTCTACGTTGGGCCAGACGTTGGTTTCGTTGGAGTAGACCTGCTCGACGTTCTGGCTCCAGTAATTGCCGCTGGCCTGCCAATCGTGATCGACGTAGGTCAGCGAATCGTGGCTCAGGGTCCAGGAACCGCTGCGGAAGGCGTGGACGCGGTCCAGCCAGGCGTTGACGATCGAGGCCTCGTCATGACCGGAGAACAGGTTCAGATTATGCGCGGGCACGCGGCCCAGGTAGATCTCGGGCTCCAGGTCGCCGGAACCGTCCTCGTGGTAATCGTAGATGCCGTCGCTGACCGGAGCCCCCGAGGAGTCCTCGTTATCCCGCCAGTCGCCGTCCAGGTCGGTGAAGAACAGATCGCAGGGGAACTCCTCGTAGCCGATGTCGCTCCAGAAGATTCCCTGGAACCAGGCCGAGTCGTAATCACCGACCAGGATCAGGCCCTCCATGCTGCCGGTGTCGTTGAACCAACCGATCAGCCAGCTCTTGATCGTCTCCGGCGTCGCCGGGGCCGAGGTGTAGCCGTGGACGACGTAGCCCTCGGCGGCCAGGTCGGCGGCCCAGGTTCCGTAGCTCGTCTCGATACCGGGATAGAGGTCCTCGTTCATCAAGATGTAGAGATCGTCGCCGGGACCGTTGCCGATAACCGGCAAGGCCGTGGGCTCAGCCGTGGTCGTCGGCAGGGGACCGCGCCGGGCCAGGTACTCGGCGTGGGTCTCCAGGGGTGGCGCGCCCTCGGCCAACCGGGTGATCGCGATCTCGTTGGGGTCGTCCGCCGCGGCCAGCGCCGCCAGGCAGAGCAGTCCGATGAGCAGCTTCTTCATGGGCCTCCGATACTTGATAGAGCCCGGGACGAGGGTATCAACCCGGCCGACCTTTCAATTTGTCCTATAGTTGGCAGATAGCAATAAAAGCATCCTAGCCCGATACTCCCCCGCTGTCAAGCAAGACCGGAGATAGTTTTCGAAAAATGATGCGAAATAGGTTCCCCGAAAGCGACGGGGAACCTTGCCGAAGTCCGGGGCATCTACCTACGCACCCAACATCGCAAGATCAAGGAGTACGAGCTGGGTGGTATAGCGTTTTTCAAATGGACTGATAGCACAAAGAAGCAATAAGGTTTGGCATCATGGAACGTGTTCGGACCAAATCAGGCTGATTGGGATCAACCTGCTGGGCCGTTATTGACTCGCCGGAAAGACGCTGTTTAGAAGCAAGCGGTCATATAGCATGCCCTTAATGCTTGTTAATACGACACTTAGGAGTTGGTGGCAAGCGGTTGTCAGGGCATAATATAGTCCGCTGATATCTGGGATCGCCAAGGATCGCTAAGGAGCAGGCCCGTATTCGCCGCCACTTTTCAACTGCCCGTTCAGTGACAGGTATCCGATAATCATCACCTCTATTATCAACAGAATACAATCACAATCACGTCCGGATAGGGTATACGATCCCTTAAGTTTTTTCATCATGCTTTTTATTCGGCCTTGTACCTGTCATGCATTAGTACAATCAGTTACCATGAATATTGATTTAACAATCCAACCCAATAACCACAACAACTCGAGCGAGGATGAAGCGATCGGTATTGGTTACATTTGTACTGGGCCTGGTTCTTCCCGGCTTTACCGAATAGGCTGTCCAGACCGATTGGTCCGGCGGCGCCGGCGTGCCCGGGGTCCATAACCGACCGAGGCGACGAGTTCGATACGTCAACCGATATCAATTGGTCGGGAGTTCCCGGCGAAGTCGACCTGCATAGAGCGGCTCATAACCCGACGATAGAGCCTACCGTTGGCGGCGACTTCAACGGCGCCCGGTCGGCTTAAGCCGCGGATGTGGACGGCTACGAAGAAATTGACGTGCAGGGCGCGGCTTGGTTTGCCAATGACATCACCTGTTGAGTGGTGGCCGCATTGAACGACAATGTTGTTATAACCTCCTACAACCTGGACACCGGTACCGATGACCTGGAATGAGGCGCCATCGACGCAGACGCCAACGATCACGGCGACTGCGACCTGGCCGTCGAGGTTCGCGGATCCGTAGATTCCGCTGATTTGGGCAACTGGTACACCGTCGACCCCGGCGGCGACGAGCTGCCGAACTACCTGGACCAGGACGCCCCCTACTTTTACTATCGCCTGACCCTGGTGGCAGGCTTGGACAACAATCAGTCCCCCGGTTTCGCTTCCATAACAGTGGATTGGACCGACAACACCGGTATCGAGGACATGTCGCTCTTCGCAACAACCGAGAACGACGGCGTTCTACACGACTGGTCCGTCGACGGCGACACCCCAGCCAGCTTCCGCGTCCTGCGCGGCGCGAATGATCCCGTCGCCGTGTCCGGCTCGCTGCACGCCGGACGCCACGCCGTTTTCTGGGGCTGCTCCGCCGAGGCCGTCGGGGTCTATCTGCAGCGCCTGGAAACGCTGGACAAATCGCTCAGCCGCCCTTTCGTCAGCCCATCAGGGTTTTTTTCAAGCGAATAATTGTGGTCCAGAAACGGCGGGGTCGAGGGACTGGTCCCTGACCCCGCCCTACAGGGCGCTGTTGGACGGTTGCCACCAATCCGCAGCGGTCCTGACAGATCGCTGGATAAACCAGGGACGCTGTCCCACATGTTTAACCGATAGGCGCAGCGCTTCCGCCCCGGGACTTCTGCTTGTCAAGTTAAAAATGGCTTGTCATCACTACTCTTAGCGCCGCGGGAAACATCGAGGGTGGCGAGTCGTGTTATCCTTCCGGCGAAATCGGCGGCCGAAACCGGACCGCCCTCCCGCGAGGTTAGGATGGAGAGTCTGCGCGAGCTCTACCGCATCGGCAACGGGCCGTCGTCGAGCCACACCATGGGACCCCGCCGGGCCGCCGACCGCTTCCTGTCCGAGTATCCTGACGCAGCGGCCTATCGCGGCGTCCTCTTCGGCAGTCTGGCCGCCACGGGCAAGGGACACCTGACCCGAGACGTCCTCGAGGCCGCCTTCACCGGCAAGAGCCTGGAGCTCGACTGGCGCCCCGAAGACTTCCTTGAGCGCCATCCCGTGGCGCTTCGTTTGGAAGCCTTTAACGCCAACGGCGATCCCCTGGGCGACGAGACCTACTACAGTATCGGCGGTGGAGCCATTAAGACCGACGCCGACTGGAGCGACCTTGACGCCCACCTCTACCCCGACGGCGGGATGAGCGAGATCCTTCAATGGTCCAAGCGGACCAACCAGGGTCTCTGGGAGTACGTCTTCATTCACGAAAGCGCGGATTTCCCCGATTTTCTCGCTGAGGTCCGGCGGGTGATGACCACATCGATCCGTGACGGTCTGGAGGCGGAAGGGGTCCTGCCCGGCGAGCTGCGCGTCCCGCGCAAGGCCTCGAGCTACCTGACCAAGGCGCGCAACGCCTCGGGCGCGCTCAAGCACCGCGGCCAGATCTTCGCCTACGCCCTGGCCGTCAGTGAGGAGAACGCCGGCGGCGGCAGAATCGTCACCGCGCCGACCTGCGGATCCTGCGGCGTCCTGCCCGCCGTTCTCTTCTATCTCAAAGGCCAGTACAAACTCTCCGACGCCAAGCTGCTGCGGGCCCTGGCCACGGCGGGCCTCTTCGGCAACGTGGTCAAGTTCGACGGCTCCATCTCCGGAGCCGAGGTGGGCTGCCAGGGTGAGATCGGCACGGCCTGCGCCATGGCCGCCGCCGCCGCCGCCCAGTTGATGGGCGGCAGCCCAAATCAGATCGAGTACGCCGCCGAGATGGGTATCGAGCACCACCTGGGACTGACCTGTGATCCGGTCAAGGGCTACGTGCAGATCCCCTGTATCGAGCGCAACGCCATCGCCGCCGGGCGGGCCCTGGAGTGCGCCGTCTACGCCACCTTCTCCGACGGCGCCCACCGGATCAGTTTCGACGAGGTCGTCGCCGCGATGGTCGAGACCGGACGCGACCTGCAGCCTCTCTACCGCGAAACCTCCACCGGCGGCCTGGCCAAGCACTGGAATGACGATGAGACCGCGAACGGCGATATTTGACCCCGGGACGGTTCTGGTTTATACTCCCCCCCGAACCGATGTAGCGAGTCGATATATTGGTCGGCTTTCCAGCCTCCTTTACCCGGTCCCCCCCCCCCCCCCCGGAGGTGTCCGATGAATTGGTCGCAGCGTCTGGCCCTGGCCTGCGACAAGCACGCCGGGCTCAAGGTCCGCCGCCGCGTCGTCACCGGATTCGACGAGATCGATCTCACTAATCCCGAAGCCGTCGCCGACTGGCTCACCGGCGCCGTCGAGCGCCTCAAGGACCTCGTCGACGAAACGACATTCGAGCGCATCCTCTCCGATTGAGCCTGCACCTTCCCCGAACACGGCATCGAGACCCTGCGCCGCCTGCGAGAAAAAGGCGCGACCATCGACGAACTCCGACGAGCGCCGGGGTTGGACCTTCTACCCCCACTTCGAGCGCCGCGATGATCAGCTCCTGGTCACCAAGGTTCCCTTCGACGCCGAAGCCTTCGAGGCCGCCGTCGACGCCCGGGCCAGGCGACAGGCCTACTGCCACTGCCCCCTCGTCCGCAACGCCAAAACCCTGATGCCCCACGACTACTGCCTCTGCGGCTCGGGGTGGTTCCGCCAGCTCTGGAAAGGCGTGCTGGGCGTCGAGGTCAGGGTTACCGTCGAGCGCAGTGTCGCCGCCGGTGACGAAGACTGCACCTTCAACGTTCATCTGCCCGCCGGCCTTGAATAGCCCCAGCGGGACCTCGGCCCATCACAGCACCGAGCCCCATCATTTCTCGGGCACCGCGGCGCGGCGTTGGCACGTTTCTTGCGAAATCCGACGTTTCTTTTTGGCAAGGGGCCACATTTCCGCAAGAAACGTGCCAACGCCGCGCCGTGCCAGCATAACCCCGACAGACACTGGATCATGGGCCGAGGTCCCGCCTCAGCCGGTGCCGTTCTCCCCGATTGCGGCAAGTCGAAGCCAAGCGTTTGCGAATAGGCTTGACAAAGCCGCACGCACCGGTTAGCCTATGCCAAGATTTATAGCATGAAGCTGTATTTCCGTTTAAATACGCGTACGCATTACGCCAACCTCGCCGGTTTATCAAACAGACCGGTACCGCGATGAAACCGAACAGTACCCTGACCCACCGCCCCATCATCCGCGAGGCCCTCGGCGTCGTCTGTTTCGTCATGCCGATGGCCATGTGGAAGCATAACTTGCGGGGGTGGTCCCCGGGTTAGGGTGAAGTGTCAAGCCAGCGCAGCCCAACCAGGACCGCCCCCGGAAAAGGGGGGCGGTTTTTTTACAGGTGGCGGTAGAAAAGCATCATGTAACCAAATCAGCTATCGATACAATACATATCAATGTAAGCCCATGCTTGATAACTGGAGCGGGGCGTCTAGCTATCCTTGTTGGTTATCACTTGTTCATGGACCGGTTTTTAAACGTTAATCGACCGGCGATTAATGCTGTATAGCCCCATTGCCTGCCACTCTCTTCGCAGTCGATTCGTGACATGAAACCCTGACTCGATTTTCGTCCCACCGAAGAACCGGAAGGCGGAAGACACCATCTTACATCCCGCAAACTATTGGTAAAAAGCAAGCTAAAGCAGGTTTCAAGGTTCAGCCTTTGTGTAGATCCGCCGCTACAACGAACTGAAGCCTTTCGCGGTGCAAACAACAGAAACCTCAAACTCTTAGCAGCTCTTTGTAGTCACGAATATTCTCCAGTATGTAGTGAAATATTTTCAATTATTGATATCCCGGAAATCCAAATCGGGCCTAGGCGGATAGCAAGTTAACGCACTTTTTCGTTGCTCCAGACTGCTAGGTGATATAGAGACCCAAAACTATCTAGTAAACTGTATGAAATATCCTGATCTAATCCAGCAGCTTCACAAACAAAAACTATCCGGTATGCCGAGAGGATACGCAGAAGCTAAAGAGACTGATCAGACAAACTACGGCACATGTTGCGAAAACGGGTCAAACAACAGCCAACAAACACCAGCGAGCGATATCACATCTGCAACCCCAACAACCACCCTCCGGCGCAGTGCGTCCGGAGCCGCCGCGGCCGCGGCAGGAGGAGGTGAGTCATGCGTAACTCCCGTCATACCACGGACCGTCAACTCAAGGGTTACTACCGTCTCTACATCACCCGGATGCTGATGAAGCATCGTAACAACAGCGCGGGCGTCGCCTGGCCCACCGCCGACCTCGACAACCAGCAAACGAAGCGCGGAAGGAGGGCCGAACAGTGTTGTCGTTAGCCCTTCGCGAGCGCCGTGTCTTCTTGGTCGAGCTTCTGCCGCCGCGCACCCGCCGGGTCGAGGACTTCATCGAGCGGGCTTGGCGGCAATGGAGTCCGCTGATCGACGCCTACAGCCTGGTCGACATGCCCCTGGCCCGCCGCCGGGTGAGTCCCTGGGCGGTGGGACGCCTTCTCCAGGACCGGGGGATGGAGGTGCTGGTGCACTTCAACCGCACCTCGCGCAACCTGCCGCGCATCGTCGGCGACGCCCTGGGTTGCTCGGTGCTGGGACTCGACAACCTGCTACTGCTCTCCGGTGACCAGCCCGACGGCGGCGACTACCCCGGGGCCAGCCGAGTCGAGGACGTCAGCCTCGAGGGCCAGATCGAGCTGCTGCGAGGTCTCGAGAAGCAGACCGGCGCCCTGACCCTGGGAGCTGTCTTCGATCCGGGTCGGGACCGGGAACTGCTTCGCGCCCGGGCCAAGCTGCGCGCCGGGGCCGACTTCATCATCTCCCAACCCGTCTTCGAGGTCGAGCGCATCCGAGCCCTCGGGAACATTCTACCCCTAGACAGGGTCATCGTCTCCCTGGCTTGTTTCAACAGCTCCGATCAACTGCGTCGCTTCACCCGAGTGCCGGGCATCGAGCCGCCCTGCGACTTCCTGGCCCTCGAGGGAGCCGACGACTCCACCGTGGAAGCCTACACCTACCAGCGCTGCCGTCGCATCGTCGAGGAGCTGCACTCCATTGTGCTGGGTTTCTGCGTCTCCGGGATGGTTAAAAATGAGCGCCACATCGCCGAACTGGCCGAACTGGCCAAGCAGGATCGAAAACCGGAGTTGGAACCCGGCGAGAGTAAACCCGCAGCCGCGCCTGCTGGCCCATAGGCTGGGCTTCTCACCCTCGGCGGGGATTCCGCCGGAATTCCGCGACGCAGTAAAGCTGGGGTGGAGGCGATGCGAGGCCGCGACCCACCCCCGAGCCCGGGTACTCGACCTCGACTATAACTCGCCAAGCAACGGGGCTTTCCACGGATTGAACCTCGGCGACGCCGAGGGACTGAGCCTGCTGGCCGTCACTCTGGGCTCCGGGGTTGACGTTTTGCTCAACGAGTTGCAGGCATCTAAGGACACTCTGGACGCCTTCATCGTCGACGCCTGCGCCTCGGTGCTGGTCGAAACCCTGGTGCGCGAACTCGACGGGGAGCGACGGCACCGGGCAGCCAAGTTTGGCTTGGTCGGCTCCCGCCGCCGCTCGCCCGGTTATCCCGGCTTCCCCTTGGAACTCAACCGTGATATCCTCGACAGGCTCGACGCCGGCAAGCTGGGAATGAGCTGCGGTCCCGGCGGCGAGCTGCGTCCGCGCAAAACCGTCTGCGCCCTGATCGGCTGGCGTTCGGCGCAGGTCCACCCACGCTCCGCGCCCGCCGAGACAGTCCCCGACGGCGCCGTAGAGTGAGCCCACCCCACCGAGACCTTTGCCAAACACCACGCACGACCCCCGTCGCCCGGCACCGGCGTTGGCACGTTTCTTGCGGAAGGGCGCTCTCATGGAACAAACCGGCGGTGGACTGCGCAAGAAACGTGCCAACGCCTCCGTTCCGGACGTACTGATCGGTCAAGGGCTGATTGGCAAAGGTCTCGGCGGCGAGTGAGGGAAAGACAATGGACAAACCATGACAATCGAACTGAGACGATTCCTTCGCCGGGAGGTCGTGATCCTGGACGGCGCGATGGGCACGGAGCTGGCGCGCCGCGGATACTCTCATGGTCCGCCCGAGGCGGCGGTGCGCGACGCTCCGGAGCTGGTGCGCGCCATCCATCGCGACTACGCCGCGGCCGGCGCCCGGGTCCTGCTGGCCGACAGCTTCGGCGCCGCGCCGCATCGTCTGGCGCGCCACGGGATCGACGACTATGACGCTCTATTGCGCCGCGCGGTGGAGCTGGTCCGCGAGGGCGCGGCCGAGGCTGAACGCGAGATCGTCGTCGCCGCAAGCCTCGGTCCCACCGGAGAGTTTAGCTATCCCCTGGGCCGACGTTTGAGCGGCTGGTTCCGCGAGCAATACCGCCGTGCCGGTGACGAGTTGCTGGCCGCCGGTGTCGAGGCCGTCTTCCTGGAGACCTTCGGCGACCTGGGCGAGCTCAAGCAGGCCGTGCTGGCGCTGCGGGAACTGGACGCCGCTCTCTTCCTGACGGCCCAGGTCACGCCCGGCGACGACGACCGCACCCTTACCGGCTCGCCCCCCGAGGTCGTCGCCGCCGTGCTGGATGACCTGGACGTGGACGCCGTCGGGCTGAACTGCTCGACGGGACCCCGGGGGTTTCTCGACCCGCTGCGTCGTCTCGCGGCGGCGACGCGCAAGCCCCTGGTGGTGGAACCCAACGCCGGTCTGCCGCGCACCGACGCCGTCGGCGCTTTCTACGATCTCTCGCCGGAGGAGTTCGTCCGGGAACTGGAGCCCCTGGTCGAGGCCGGGGCGGTTCTCGTCGGGGGCTGCTGCGGTACGACGCCGGAGCACATCGCCGCCCTGGCCGGGCGCTTCGCCGGGCGAAAGCCTATAGAGCGATCCGTCGAGGCGCCGGTTGCTCTGGCGGCGCCCTCGAGGCTGGTGCCCCTTGTCCCCGGAACACTGATCGGCGAGAAGCTCAATCCGGCCGGACGGCCCCGGTTGCGCCGGGCGCTGCGCGACGGCGACCTCGACTATCCGTTGAGCTTGGCCCGGCGTCAGGTCAACGCCGGAGCCCTAATACTGGACCTGAACTTCGGCCTGGAGAGCGCCGTCGACCCCTACTACGCCGAGCGCCTGCTTCTCGAACTGGCCCACCGTCTGGGTGTCGCCGTCGCCGTGGACGTTCAGGACCCCGCGCTGGCCGGGCATTTGCTGGCCGCCTTCCCCGGTCGGGCGCTGTACAACTCGAGCCGGGCGCTGCCCGCCGAGCTGAGGACCAAGGCCGCCCTGACGAAGAGGTACGGCGGGATTCTGGTCGTACTGGCGCTAGGTGAAACAGTGCCATCGACGGCGGCGGGGCGGCTGGAGCTACTGGACGAATCGTCCGTGCTGCTCGACGAGCTGGGCCTGCCGGAGCGTCGCCGCCTCTTCGACCCCGTGGTGACCGCCCTGGGCGCCGGCGGCGATCCCCGCGCGACCCTGGAGACCATCGCCGGTCTGACCGAGCGCGGCCGGAGGACCGTCGCCGGGATCTCCAACCTTTCCTTCGGCCTGCCCGAGCGGCGGAGGCTCAACGCCGCCTTCCTGACCCTGGCCCTCGAACGGGGTTTGACGGCGGCCATCGTCGACCCCACCGACGAGCTACTGCTGGGTCAACGCGGGGCCGCCCTGCGTTTGCTCGGCACGGTGGAGCTCGAGCCGATTTCCGCTGCTCCGAACGGCGAGTCCAAGGCCGTACGGTTGTTGATCGAGGGGAAGGCCGCCGGCTTCCGGACCCTGTTCGATGAAGCTCTCACCGAGCAGCCCGCCGATCCGAACCGGGTGGTCGAGGAGCTGCTGCGCCCGTCTATGACCCGCATCGGCGAGCTTTACGCCGCCGGGCGCCTCTATCTGCCCCAGTTGATCCTGGCCGCCCAGAGCGCCCGACCGGCTCTCGAGTACCTCGAAAACCTCTCCACCGGCGCCCCCCCTCGGGGATGCCTGGCGCTGGCCTCGGTCAAGGACGACGTCCACGACATCGGCAAGGGCATCGTGGCGGCCGTCGCCGCCGGAGCCGGGTACCGGGTGATCGACCTGGGACGCGACGTGGCGACGGCCGAGATAGTCGCCGTCTGCCGCAAGCATCAACCCCTCGCCCTGGGGCTTTCGGCGATGATGACCACCACTGCGCCGCGCATCACCGAGGTGGTGACGGCGCTGCGCGGGGCCGGATTATCCACACCGGTGATTGTCGGCGGGGCGACGCTGGACGCCGATGCCGCCGCCGCTCTGGGCGCCGATTACTACGCCGGAAACGCCGCGGGTATCTTGGCAATCCTGGCCGAGATAGAGGCCGGCTGAAGTTACGAGTCCTTTTCAGCGCAAATTGCGCGGTTTTTGGAAACAGCCCCACAGCCCCACAGCCCAAGCGTTAAAAAGGCCGGAGTTAAGCCTCCGACCCAATCTATGTCTATTATCCGCAAAGACACCATATTGTAAGGGATAACTTAACTGTTACCGACCATTGTGTTTCTGGATAAAGCCCAAGGAATTATAAATCATATTCAAATCGGTACTTCTCGCTAATAGCTTTTCATATAATGCTTTATCGATCATATCGCTGCCCTTGTCATGCTATCGATTTATAACGATCAATATCGCCTTGTATTAAGTGTCGCGTGGAGCCGGAGGCTGTCGTTCCCACCAAAAGGTTTTTAGAATTGGTTCTGAGTGACATGCTAACAGCATTCTATTGCTTGGTTTAGAACCTGAAATGGCTGGTCAGCCTCACGTAGTGACGGCTTCCGCCTACTCGATTCAGCTCTTTATGGTTACAATTTTGGTCCTATTTCATTTGGTCACCCCTTACAGAATAATACGCAAGATTGCCAATCGCCGTCTAGCGGCTGATGAGGAACCTTCTCGTCTCGCTCGCAGTATCCGTCGCCAGTGTGGCCAGGTAGACGCCGGGCCGGTAGGCGGCGGTGTCTATAATTAGCGTTTGACGACCCGGGATGGCGTCGATGTCGACGGTCTCGACGATCCGTCCGGCCAGGTCGTAGATGGTGATGCTAGCCGCTTCGACGCCAGCGGGCAGCTCGAAGGCCAGTGTCACGCCGTTCGTCGCCGGACTGGGCCAGGGGGCCTCCAGGGTCAGGACGCTCTGAGTCTCGGGAACGACCACGGCCTCCGTGGGACCGTATCGCTCGGTGCGACCGTCGCTGTCCGTGGCCTCCAGCCAGTAGACGTAACTCTCGCCGGGCTCTACGCCCCGATCCAGCCAGCGGCTGGTCTCACCTGGCAGCGAGCCGGACACGGCGACGGGATCGTCCACACCGCGCAGGACGCGGACACCGGCGGGCACGTCGCCGCTGACCGTCCAGCCGAGCAGCACGCCGTCGTCGGCGGGGGACGCCAGCAGTTCAACGTCCTCAATATCCCAGTCCGGGCGGGTGGTGGCGAACTTGAGATCGGCGTTACGCCAGTCAAAGTACGAAATATTCGGGTAGTCGCTGGAATCCAACGCCAGGGAGGTGTAACCGCCGACATCACCTGTCGAATCCACCGTCTCGATCTGCCAGCTCGCGCCGTTCCAGACGACGTACTTGAGGTCGTCGTTAGTGTTGTCGAAGTACGAAATATGCGGGTTGCCGCTGGAATCCAACGCCAGGGAGGTGTAACTGCCGACATCACCAGTCGAGTCCACCGTCTCGATCTGCCAGCTCGCGCCGTTCCAGGCGGCGTACTTGAGGTCGTCGTTAGTGTAGTCGCAGTACGATATGTGCGGGCTACCGCTGGAATCCAGCGCCAGGGAGGTGTACGCGCCTACACTACCACCCGAATCCACCGTCTCGATCTGCCAGCTCGCGCCGTTCCAGACCGCGTACTTCAGGTCGCTAATACCATAGTACGAAATATGCGGGTTGCCGCTGGAATCCAACGCCAGGGAGGTGTACCTGCCGACAACACCATCCGAATCCACCGTCTCGATCTGCCAGCTCGCGCCGTTCCAGACCGCGTACTTCAGGTCGCTATTACCATAGTACGAGATGTGCGGGTTGCCGCTGTCATCCAGCGCCAAAGAGGTGTGCCCGCCGACATACCCACCCGAATCCACCGTCTCGAGCTCCCAGCTCGCGCCGTTCCAACGGGCGAACTTGAGGTTGTAGTTGGTGATGTCCCAGTACGAGATATGCGGGTTGCCGCTGGAATCCAGCGCCAGAGAGGTGTAGTAGCTAACATTACCAGTCGAATCCACCGTCTGGAGCTTCCAGCTCGCGCCGTTCCAGACGGCGTACTTGGGGTCTCCGTTGCTTCCGTCGAAATATGAAATATGCGGGTTGCCGCTGGAATCCAGCGCCAGGGAGGTGAAGCTGCCGACATCACCATCCCAATCCACCACCTCGATGTGCCAGTCATCGGCGCTTGAGGGTGCAATAAACGCCAAAGCCGAAATGAGTATAAGCAACTGCTTCATTCTACGCCCCCTTTGAGGTCGTCTGCCGTCAGACAGCCTAGACAGCAATGATGGTTGAAAGTAAAAACTATTGTTAATGTTAGGTGGAGTATTCTGCTTTGTCAAGAAGAAAAGACGGGCCTGGCGGCCCGTCTCACCGGTATTGATTCCTAGCGTCCATCCGTCTCTATAGGATCGGGATTCTTTGGGCGATTGTAATAACTCGATCGTTTAGCAGAGTGAACGTCGATTATGTACAATTTAGAATTATAACATTATCAATAGTGGTTCTCCAGCAGATAATAAAGACACTGTTCGGCATTCTCCGGGTTCACGTGACCCAGGTCGAAGAAGCCGTCGGGGGCGCCGCCGAAGCTTTCCACCCGGGAAAGGTCTACCCAGTTGAATCCCGGATAGTCGATGGCGTCCCAGTACTCCCGGGCCTCGGCCAGGCGGGCGGCGTAATCGGTCTCCCGGCGCAGGTGATCGTCGAGGATGGCATGGTTGGTGGTCAGGAAGGCCAGGACACGGATGTCATTCTCGGCCGCCAGTTCGATGAAGCGGTCGAAATAGGCCAGACGTCGGGGTTCCAGCTCCTCGAAACCACTGTAGATCCCGTGCCAGATATCCAGTGTGTGCGCGTCGATAACGAAGCGTCTGTCCGTGTCGTCGGTCCGTACCCCGGTTCGGGTTTCAAAGGTGAAGCCCCGCGCGGGTTCGGTTCCGAGAAGCTCGTCGACCAGAGCTTCGGCGGTGGTCTGCAGGCCGATGGTCAGCGTCTCCAGCTCGCTGAATCGCTCATCGGGCAGGCGTAACTCGTCGATCCTGTAGCGGGCCAGCTCCGGGACCCGCTGGCCCTGACGGTGGAAGGGCAGGCTGTCGTGGAAGAGCATCACATCGAGACCCAGCACGATCAGCTCGATGGGGCGCTCGTTGTGATCGAGGAGGAAGCGCAGGTTCAGGTAGATGTCCTCGGCCCGGGTCAGGTTGTAGCTGAAGTTGTAGGTCTTGAACCCCAGCTCGTTGACGGGCTCGATGGGCATGACCATCATCCGGCTGGAGCCCAGCAGATAGGCGTCGTAGCCGAAGTCGGTTTCGTACAGCAGGTCGTGGACCTTGGCGGCGCGGTAGTGATTGTACCAGGGGTCGACCCACTGCGGCCCCGCTTAGAGGTCGATGGGGTCGACGAAGAAGCTGAGCACCGTCAGGGCGGCCAGAGGAAGGATGAAGAGCAGGAGTCGCAGGATGAAGCTTCGCATAGGTCGGCTAGGAGTTCGTTGTGATGGCTTGGAACAGGAAATCAACGAGGCGTCGGGAGTTGACGGCGTCGATATGGGCGATGTCGTTGAAGCCCTCGGGATCACCCCCGAAGACACCGACATCGGCGAAGTCGAAGAAGGAGTAGCGCGGTGAATCGATCGACTCGGCGAACTCGATCAGCTCGTTGAACACGTCGAGCCGGCGGGTGTTGTTGTTCAGGTAGTCATCGAGGAGCCGGTGATTGGCCGTGGTGAAGGCGATCAGCTCGATATCCCGCTCCGCACAGAGCTCGACGATCCGCCGGTAGTAAGTGCGGCGGACCGGATCGAGCTTATCGTTACCGGAGTAGACGCCGTGCAGGAACTCGAGGATGGTCGCGCTGAGCTTTACCGGCTCCGGCGCCGGGGTCTCGATCAGGTAGTCTCCGGTGCGTGGGTCCAGGGCGAACTCGACTCCGGGGCGCTCCTCGACGACGTTATAGTAGATGGCCGGGAAAACCAGCCGGGTGGCTTCGGCGATCAGCGTGAGCAAATCACCGGGGGGCTCGCGGGTCAGGCCCGGATCAGCGGTCAGGTAGCGGGTGAGTTCGGGAAGCCGCATCGTCTGCGGATGTAGCGGCAGCTCGGGCAGGAACATCTCCGGCTCGATCCCCAGCACCACCAGGCGGGGCGGGACGTCGTTCTCGTCGAGCACCAGGCGCAGGTTGAGATAGACGTCCTCGATGCGCGCCATGTTATAGCCGAAGTTGAAGCTGTTGTATCCGTATTCGGCGAAAAACTCGTTGCGCAGGCGCATCACCCTGCTGGAGCCGAAGACGAAGGTGTCGTAGTCTCGCGGTTTCCGGGCCAGGTAGTCCTCGATCTTGGTTCGGCGGTAGTCGGCGTTGATCTGTTCCAGCCCCTGCCAACCGGGGAAGCGGTCCAGGGGATCGATATAGACCGCCGCGCCGACGATGAGGATCAGCGGGGCTAGAAAGAGCAGCAGTCGTCCGATGAAGCGTGGCATTATCAGGCCCCCGGCCTAGAACTGCATATAGATGAACTCGGCGCTGCCGTAGGTGCCGAAGAAGATCAGGATGGCGATCAGGGCGTAGTAAATGATCCAGCGCAGCCAGCGCGGCAGCTTGGTGATCCGCAGGGTGTGGCGTCGCTTACGCTGGAACCACTCGACCAGCAGCAGCGCCAGGCTGGCGATGACGGGCCACTTGAGGTAGCCGTAGCCCAGCCCGCCGAAACCGAAGTTGGTCACCATGGCTTTGAGGTAACCCCAGGCCTGGGCCATGGTCTCGGCGCGGAAGAACACCCAACTGAGCATGATCAGCAGGAAGGTCCCCAGCATCTGCAGGGCCTCTTTGAGGCTGGGGAAGAGGCGGTCCTTGGCGACGGTGCCCTTGGTGATCGGCGGGTTCTTGCGCAGGATCAGCGGGATGAAGTAGAGACCGTTGAGCAGCCCCCAGGCCACGAAGGTCCAGTCCGAACCGTGCCAGAGACCGCTGACGGCGAAGACGACCAGGGTGTTGAGGATCCAGCGCCCCTTGCCCTTCATCGGGCCGCCCAGGGGATAGAAGACGTACTCGCGGAACCAGCTCATCAGCGAGATGTGCCAGCGCCGCCAGAACTCGGCCACGTTGCGCGAGAAGTAGGGGTAGGCGAAGTTGCGCACCGACTTGAACCCGAACAGCCGCGCCGTGCCCACCGCGATGTCCGAGTAGCCGGAGAAGTCGCCGTAGAGCTGGACGGCGAAGAGGAACAGCCCGGCGATCAGGGTGGGGGTATCCTGCAGGTGATAGCTCAGGAAGACGGCGTTGACCGCCTGGGCGGCCATGTCGGCCACGACGACCTTTTTGACGAAACCCCAGAGCATCTGGCGCAGGCCGTCGGCGGCGTGATCGGGGTCGAACTCGCGCCGCCTCTCCAACTGGGGCAGGAAGTAGCGCGCCCGTTCGATGGGTCCGGCCAGCAGGTGCGGAAAGAAGGAAACGAAGGCGAGGTAGGCGATGGGATCCCGGGTGGGCTTCAGCTTGCCCTTGTAGACGTCGATGGTGTAGGTCAGCGAGCGCAGGGTGAAAAAGACCAGCCCCAGGGGCAGAATGATCTCCAGGGAGCCGATGTTCGGCTGCAGACCGATCAGGCGCAGCAGGGAGGCGAAGCTGTCGATGAAGAAGTTGGAGTACTTGAAGATGGCCAGGGCGCCGAGGTTTGCCGCCAGGCTCAGCCCGAGCAGCAGCTTGCGCCGTCCCGGCTTCTCGGTGGCCGCCAGGCCCCGGCCGACCAGGTAATCGACCAGGGCGATGCCCACCAGCAGCGGCAGAAAGCGCCAGTCCCACCAGCCGTAGAAGACCAGGCTCAGGCCCACCAGCATCAGGTTTTGCCAGCGATAGTCGGCCCGGCGCAGCAGCCAGTAGAGGACGAAGGCCGCCGGCAGGAAGAGCAGGAAGGGCAGGGTGTTGAAAACCATCGGCTCGGTCGGGATTGGGTGGATGACGGGAAGGAAGGGCGTTCAAAAGGGTGGATTATACCGGCTGAGAGTTATGGCGGCAAGCCCGGCCCGGACGGTCTCATCGGCTTCGGGGCGTCAAAGATACCCTCGACGGCGTCGTCGCGGTCAACGCCTCGACGATCACGTATATCTCTTCAGCGTTCAACACCGGGGCGCAGCTCAGCAGCAGCGGGGAGTCATCATCCGCCGATTCCAGCCGTTTGACCAGCTCCTCCAGATCGACGGGCTCGGCGCCGTCGAGACTGAAACCGCCGGCGGCGTCGGCGACGATGCGCAGCGGCGGCGGTTCGGCGTCGGGCATCCGCTCAGCGCTGGTGGAGAGGTGCAGCGGCAGCGGCTCGCCCAGGGGCTCCAGACCGTCACCGGTGGGTTTCGCCGCCGTGAAGGTGAGCTCCACGAAGTCGGCGTCACCGACGGCCCGAGCCAGGGCCTCGACGCCCCTACCGCTAACGTCGCCCTCGGCCAGCAGCAGCACCGGCCGCACACCGTCGCGCTGACGGGAGATCTCCAGCTCGATGAAGAAGCGTCGGGGTGCCTCTTCGAAGTCGTTCCCCAGCTCCTCCGTCGTCAGGGATAACTCGCCGTCGAGGTGGAAACCGTCGGCGCGGAGCTCCAGGATCAGCTCATCACCGACGGCGGGCTGATCCAGCTCCTCCTCCCCCACCACGTTGTCCAGGGCTTCGGAATCCGCGTCATCGCCGCAGGCGCCGAGCAGCGCCGCGATCACCACCGGGCAGATTGGGAGCATCAACCATCGCGTTTTCACCATCAGCCTCCGGGAATGTATGGTAACTCGTAATTCTAGCACAGCGGCCGCCCCTGCACCTGGACCTTGCGCCGGTATCAGCTTTTGTATACTTTTTGGCATCATGGAACGTTATCGGACCAAATCAGGCTGCTCGGGAGCGGCTTGCTGGGCCGTTGTTCACTTTTCGGAAGTGCGCCGTTTTTGAACAAGCATTCTTTTAGCATACCCTTATTACCTTTTTAATACGGCACTTGGGAGTCAATAGCCTTTGCTGTCAGAGAACAGACAAGCGCGCTGATAACAAGATTTGCTACCGATAACGCCCTTTGAATGCCGCCAGTTTGTTTACTGCCCGTTTTGTGACAAGTCTCAGAGAATCCTCATTGAATTATCAGAAGGTTACAATCACGATTCGGTCCGGAAAGGGTATTCGATCCCTACTTTTTAATTGCTGATTGGACTGCGGAGCATCATCCAATCCGGCATTATGGAGTCCATTCAACCCGAAATCAACCGGAAGCGATACCAGTTAAGTGACCGCCGGTAAAGCTTCATCCAAGTAGTGTCCAATGCGCAGCTCGTTGAAAACCGACCCGCCCCGGTGCGGAGCTTCGTCGTTTACAAGGCGACCACCGCTCCTGAAGGGTGCCTTGAGCAAGCAAGCAAGTTCTTCGCCGTCCACGGCGGCCTGATCAAGCGCATCCACGAATCCTAGCTGTGGGAAGACAAAGACTTGAGGGGTGTTATCACCCTCGGCATCACCGTCAGAGACGACAAGGAAATCACCGCGACGCTGATCTCGGACACCACGGGCAACGCGGAGCTGGTCGGGGCGATCATCGAGATGACCAATAAATGGAAGGTACATGTCAACATTGGAGTGGTCCAGATGACGATCACCCTCGACCTGCATCCGTTGGAGCGATCATCGACGGGGCGGGGTTTACGGCGGACGGGTTGATCGAGCTGGATGGAGGGCGGGAGATTGAAGTCCCCGCCCAACTCTTACGCGGTCGGGTCCCGGGGCTGGTCACGAAGACCAGACTATCGGGATTGCCAAGTCAATAGAGGGTTACGGGGACAGCGGGGTCAGAGACCCCGCCCTACAGGTATCTGTGACGTTAGGGACAAGCCTCGTCTTGGGTTTGAAGATGGGGTAACTAAGCGGCAACGGACCACAGCATGACTGGATATAATTAAGGGCATCACACACGACCATACACACGAGCATGGACCAGCCAACTCCAACTCGAAACACCACCCCACCGCGAAAAACGCTACTGATACGAGGCTTTGCCGAATGATGCCTGGCCCGCCAACTCAACCCCACAACGCCTGCCAGTCATATCTGCATGATAATAGAGCGCTTAGGACCGATGCGCCATCATGGGTGCTCGTTGCGCCAGGCAGTTGATAATGGAGCTGCGTGACGTGCATCCTGCGAATGTGAAAATCAACGTGCCTGCCACAAGCAGCTCACTCGATATGCACACCTGATTGCCTGCTGACTGTATGTCTCAGAACGTTGTCCAGTAACACCATGGTCCGTGACGGTTAAGTGATCCCTAATTAAGATAAATGGAGTACGCTTATTAGCAGAAGCGCATATCGATCGAGATGATCGTGGCAGGTACGTGGATTACCACTCTCTTCAGGTGTCCGTAGCGATGTAACTACACACTAAAACTGCTTGAAGCCATTGGCCTCGATGACGCTACATCGCTAATAAGCACCCTAATTTGTTACATTTATAACAAGTAAGCACCGTAGGGACAAGGTTGCGGTCTAACCTTGATTAAGCAGGGCTCCTCTCAGCCGCTTTTTCGAAGGGGTCGGTGTATCGAGTTGGAGTGAGCTGGTCCGGGATCGTGTGTGTGGCCATGAAGAAAAACCGAGGACGGGGTGAACCGTCCTCGGTTGTCTCGCGGATAATGCGGCCGGGTCTAGTACATGCCCATGCCGCCGCCCATCCCGCCGCCGGGAGGCATGGCCGGAGCCTTCTCCTCCTCGGGCTTGTCGGCGATCAGGGCCTCGGTGGTCAGCATCAGACCGGCGATGGAGCCGGCGTTCTGCAGGGCGATGCGGCTGACCTTGGTCGGGTCGATGATGCCCTTCTCCAGCATCTTGCCGTACTCGTTGGAGTAGGCGTCGAAGCCGAAGTCGTCGGAGCCTTCCTTGACCTTCTCGACCACGATCGAGCCTTCCTGGCCGGCATTGTAGACGATGTGCCACAGCGGCTTCTCGAGCGCCTTGCGCACGATCTCGACACCGGTGGCCTCGTCGCCCTCGAGCGTGAGGGCGTCGAGCTTGTTCATCGCCCGGATGTAGGCCACACCGCCGCCGGGCACCACGCCCTCTTCGACGGCGGCCCGGGTGGCGTGCAGAGCGTCTTCGACGCGGGCCTTCTTTTCCTTCATCTCGGTCTCGGTGGCCGCGCCGACCTTGATGACGGCGACGCCGCCGGCCAGCTTGGCCAGCCGTTCCTGCAGCTTCTCGCGGTCGTAATCGCTGGTGGTCTGCTCGATCTGGCCCTTGATGGTCTTGATGCGACCCTCGATGTCGTTCTGGGTGCCGGCGCCCTCGACGATGGTGGTATCTTCTTTGTCGATGGTGACGCGCTTGGCCTTGCCCAGATCGTTGAGTGCGGCGTTATCGAGCTTGAGACCCAGCTCCTCGGAGATGACCTGGCCGCCGGTCAGGGTGGCGATGTCCTTGAGCATCTCCTTGCGGCGGTCACCGAAGCCCGGAGCCTTGACGGCGCAGACCTTCAGCGTGCCGCGGATCTTGTTGACGACCAAGGTGGCCAGGGCCTCGCCCTCGACGTCCTCGGCGATGATCAACAGCGGACGACCGGACTGGGCGACCTTCTCCAGCACGGGCAGCAGGTCCTTCATGTTGCTGATCTTCTTCTCGTGGATCAGGATCATGGCGTCCTCGAGGACGGCCTCCATCCGCTCGGGATCCGTCGAGAAGTAGGGGGAGAGGTAACCGCGGTCGAACTGCATACCCTCGACGAGGTCCAGAGTGGTATCCATGCCCTTGGACTCCTCGACGGTGATCACGCCCTCTTTGCCGACCTTCTCCATGGCCTCGGCGATGCGCCGGCCGATGGTGTGGTCGCTGTTAGCGCTGATCGTGCCGACCTGCTCGATCTCCCGGCTGTCGGTCACGTCGCGGCTGAGTTCCTTGAGGCCCTCGACGACGGCCTCGACGGCCTTCTCGATGCCCCGTTTGAGGCCCATCGGGTTGGCGCCGGAGGCCACGTTGCGCATGCCCTCGCGGAAGATCGCCTCGGCCAGCACCGTGGCCGTGGTGGTGCCGTCGCCGGCGACGTCGGAGGTCTTGCTGGCGACCTCGCGGACCATCTGGGCGCCCATGTTCTGGAAGGGCTCCTCGAGCTCGATCTCCTTGGCGACGCTGACGCCGTCCTTGGTGACGTTGGGTGAGCCGAACTTGCGGTCCAGGACCACGTTGCGGCCCCGCGGACCCAGGGTGGCCTTGACGGCCTTGGCCAGCACGGTGACGCCCTCGAGCATCTCTTTGCGCGCCGCCTCGCTGAATTCCAGGATCTTAGGCATTCTCACGCTCCTTCGCGTGTTGTTGGTGTCGAACCAGTCTCGGTGTAAAACGTTACTAGAGCTGAACCGCGCGAGTCATCCAGGCTCAATCGGTTACTCGACGATACCCAGGATGTCGTCCTCGCGCATGATGATGAACTCCTCTTCGTTGATCTTGACCTCGGTGCCGGAGTACTTGCCGAACAGCACCTCCTGGCCCTCCTTGACCCGGGGAGCCAGCGTCGAGCCGTCGTCGGCGCGCTTGCCCTCGCCGACGGAGACGATCTTGCCGCGCTGCGGCTTCTCCTTGGCCGTGTCGGGGATGATGATGCCGCCGGAAGTCTTCTGCTCCTCGACTTCCAGACGCTTGACCAGCACGCGGTCACCCAGAGGTTTGAATGCCATCTTCTCGCTCTCCTTCTGTGTTGCTTCTCTGTGGGATGAGTTGATGTGGGGTTGGTGAAGCTGCTTGCTGAGCCGCTGAATCTCCGGCGCCCACGCCGCCGGAGGCGGCTCCTGATAGTCAGACTCTATGCGGGATGAGTGCGTCGGGCGGGGTACGGCGAGGCTCAAGGTGTTCGTCTCGAAACCCCGAATGCAGCTTGCCCCGCTTATTTGTTATGCAAAACCCGTGCCAACTTGCACGGGTCGGTTTATCAACGAGTTGCGAAGTCGCCTGTCCTGGTGGGCCTTCTCGCCCAGCGCCAGCTTGGCCGTGGCGATCAGTCAAGTGTGCCAAAACGGCGGGGAGGATTGACTAGCACTCGGGCCTGATTAGGTCATCTGGGCCTGGAAAAGGCAACTCCTTTGCCTGGTAATAAACAGGTTTGTGACGGTCGTCGACCTAGGGTAGGGCGACGGTAATGCCAGAATTTACATCCGGCAAATACGCGGGTTCTCCGCCGATGGAATTCCTGAGATCCTCGAGAATAACCGAGGGATCGAAGCCCTTGTCGATGAACGCTTCTGACTTCGGTCTCGGCCTGCTGGATCTACGACCGCGATATACAAACACCTGGCTGATACCCTCTTCAATAGCCCTAACACAGAGACCACGGATGTAAAAGCGATTGAACTCCCCCTGAGCCAATCTCTGGTGAGCCTTCACAGCCACCTTTCTACCCGATTTCGGTTCATGAGCGAGAAGGAGACCCCGGGCGCGTATTTGGTTTGCCAGCCAATCATCATCATGGTACTTGACCGCATCAACCAGCAGCTCCTTATAGGTCTCCGCCATCGTGGGCTTAATAGATGTCCCGATATATAAGCATCCATCATAGATATCACGCTCGACCTCCTCAAGCATCTTTTCTCTCGTCGCCTCATCCAGGTTTTTGAAGTTGATGCCCATTATCCCTCCTGGGTGTTCAGTCCATGTGTTCCATTGAAGCTGGCCCTTATCATGTTCAATTGTTCCAACCGCTTCAACAGACCATAGTCGGCAGAAGCGAAGACAAGCCCAATCCCTTGAGATTGAGCATGCGGGCGATGGCACCCGTCACCCCGGCGCGCTATACTATGCTTGTTGTCCTCATATGTGGCATTCAAGCCGTAAAGACTTATATGGGAGAACGTTCATGGCAAACGAATCCTCAACCGAAAAGCTGTTCGCCGACTATCCGCTAGTCGACGCCCGCGCGCAGTCGTCGAAGAAAGAGCCCCGGGTACACCAGCAACAGGCCATCAGTGATCTGCTCGCCTGGTTCAAGGCCGACAACCAGCCCCACGCCGGCAAGCTGCTGGTGATTCCCACCGGCGGCGGCAAGACCTTCACCGCCGTGCGCTTCCTCGCCGCCGGTCCCCTCTCCGAGGGCTTCAAGGTCCTCTGGCTGGCCCACACTCATCACCTGCTCAACCAAGCCTATTCCAGCTTCCCCGACGGTCTGGGCGAGATTCGGGAACCACGGGAGAGGTTGAAAGTTCGCGCCGTTTCCGGCAAGTAACCCTTCTATCGCACCGATGAGATAAAGCGGGATGATGATGTCCTGCTAGCGACACTCCAGACCATCACCAAGGCGTACAAGAAAGACCGCAAACAACTACGCTCCTGGCTGGATTCAACCAAAGGCAAGCTGGCCGTGGTCTTCGACGAGGCTCACCACGCCCCGGCCAACACCTACCGCCGACTGCTGCAGGGCCTGATCGGCGAGGCGCCCGGCGTCCATATCCTCGGTCTGACCGCCACCCCGACATACACCGACGAAAAGAAAAGGGGCTGGCTGGCCAAGCTCTTCCCCCAGGGCAAATCCGAACCGGCGACCGCCAACAAGCTGATGGCCGAGGGTATTCTGGCCAGGCCGCGCTCCCTCGATGTTGACACCGACATATCCCCCGAGCTAAATGAACGTGAGTTCCGTTTGCTGCTGAACAGCAACCGCGACCTGCCGGATAACGTCATCACCAAGCTGGCGGAAAACAAGTTCCGCAACAACTTCATCGTCAATCACTACCTGGAGAACAGGGAGGAATACGGTAAAACCCTCATCTTCGCCGACCGCAAGGAGCAGTGCGAGTACCTGTCGACAAAGCTCAAGGAGAGAGGCATCAAGGCGGAGAGCGTCTATTCCCGTGTCGGCGGCGAACCGGCTTCCTACGAGGAGCGCACGCGGCGGCTTCTCGATCACAACGCCCAGGCCATCGAGGACTTCAAGGCCGGCAAGCTGGACGTACTCGTCAACATCCGCATGCTGACCGAGGGCACCGACGTCCCCGACGCCGAGACGGTCTTCTGCACCCGCCAGACCACCAGCCGGATCCTGCTGCGTCAGATGGTGGGTCGAGCCCTGCGCGGTCCGCAATTCGGCGGCACCGAAGAGGCCAACCTGGTCTTCTTCATCGACAACTGGAAACAACTCATCGACTTCGCCGAGTGGGGCGAACTGGAGACCGGTCTGGCCGAAGATGGCGATGTCGAGTACGGCAAGCGGCCGCCGCTGCGCCTGATCTCGATCGAGTTGATCCGGCGTCTAGCCGAGCAGATGAGCAACGAGCTGGGCGTAGCGCCCGGACCTTTCCTGGAGTTGCTGCCCCTGGGCTGGTACGTCGTCGAGTACGGGCAGGCCACCGAGGAAGGAGAACTGCTGCCGGTGCAGAAGATGATCATGGTCTTCGAGAATGAGTCCGGGAACTACCAGCGAGTGCTGGAGCTACTGAAGAAGGATTATCTGAGTCGCTTAGAAGACACGACCCAGGGCATCGAGGCGTTCAGCGAAACCATCGAGGAGCTCCGGGAACTCTGTTTCGACGATCCCGAGGGGCACCTCGGCGGCGACGAGCAGCTCGATCAGAGCATCTTCGATCTGGCCGCTCACCTGGAGCAGCAGCAAGAGCTGCCCCGTTTCTACCCCTTCGAAGCCCGCCAGAAGCACAACCTCGACGTCATCGCCCGTCGGGCCATCGACGAGGACTGGGGCTCCCGGGACATCCGTAATTATCTGCTCCAGCTATACAACGACAACGATTACTACTTCAAAGTCCTCTACCCGCGCCTGCGTCAACTGCAACACCAGTTCGACCTGGTCAAGAACCGGCTGCTGGAAGCCGACGATGTCGGCGCCGACGACGATTACGAACCACCGGCGATCGAAAGCTCCCGACCGCGCTTGCGCGAAGTGGACCCGGCTGTCAAGAAGCAGGTCAAGGAGCGGGACAAGAACACCTGCCGGTGTTGCGGCGTCACCCGGGGCTTGCAGGTGGACCACATCCGCCCCCTGATCGACGGTGGCGGACACGATATCGACAACCTGCAGACGCTCTGCAAGGTGTGCAACGGACTCAAAGGCGAGCTGTACATCGACTTCGGCGAGAACAACCCCCCTGTTAAAACACCCACCCGGAGCCTGCCCAATGTCAGGCTGCCGGGCAAGTATCTCGGTGATCGCGCCGCCGGTTGGGAGCGCTATCTGCGGCGGGTGATCAATATCTTCTTCCGCTGTCGGGCCGTCCAAGACATCAAGCTCCACAAGACCAAGGGGGCCGCTCATTACACCGACTGGGTCGTCGGGCTCTACGAAGGCAACGATCCCGCTTGGCTGGAGCCCTTCGGCGGGGAGTTGCTGGGCGCAATCAACGCTCATCGCCGGGAGACCGGCGAGGCGCCCCTGACCAGCCTGACACTGACCACCCCCGGCCGGACCCTGGTACTGCGGCCGTAAACGACAATCCACACTTCCAACATCGGCGCCGGACCATCCGATGGGGTCCGGCGTCGGTTTATTGTATACTCGCCGGGTGCGACACTTGGGCATCGATTACGGCGAACGGCGTCTCGGCCTGGCCCTTTCCGACGAGGGGGGGCGGTTGGCCTCGCCCTGCGCGGTCTGGCGGCGGGAGAGCCCGCGTCGCGACGTGCGGCGGTTGACGCTGTTCTGCCTGGAGCGCGGGGTCGAAGCGGTGGTCGTCGGCCTGCCTCTGGAGCAGTCCGGCCGTAGTGGAGAAACAGCGGCGGCGGCCGAGCTGTTCGTCGAACGGCTGCGCTCCCACCTGGACCTGCCCGTGGAGCTTTTCGACGAGCGCTACACCAGCGCCGAGGCCGAGGTGTATCTGAAAATGCAGGGCTACGACGGCCGGCGACGGCGGGAGCTGCGCGACGCCGTGGCGGCTACGCTGATCCTGCAGGCCCACCTGGACGCCCCCGCCGACCAACCGACGGATAGGACTTGAACTCTCCACTACAAACGACAGCGGTTCTCAGTGCGGTTACAGCGCTCTTCAACCCGGTGGTCGAGGCTGCCGCCACAACCCTGAGCCAGGCTCCCACGTCGCGGCACCACGGGCCTTTCGCCGTTGAGGATGTCCTCGAGCTGCGTCGCGGCTGGGGTTACGAGCTACTCGACGGCGAGATCGTCGAAGTCTATCTCCACTACAGCTTGATTAACCGTGGCGATATCGAGCTGAGCGGGCCGGTCTTCTACGATCCGGCCTTCACCCGGGAGCCCCTGGCCCTGGAACTGCCCGCTTGCGTGCCAGCCTCAACGCTGGAGTGGCGCTCTCCGGCCCTGGACGCCCGGACGATCGTCGACGGTCCGGCGGCGCTGCGCCTGACTGGGCCGATCGATCGGGAATACCTGCGCAGTGAACCCCTTGAGCGTGGTCCGGCTGCATCGACAGCGCTCCTGGCGCGACGCTTCGCCGTCGGATCAATCTCCACTACGGGACGGCTGCAAGTTATTGAATACCATTTCGACGGCTGGAGCATCCTCCGGCTGAGCCGGTTCAACGGAGCCGAGCTCCTGATTATGCGTCCCGCCGTCGCCTTGACGCCACGTAGTGGTGAAACAGCCTCGATGCTGGCTCGACGGGCAATAAACCATTGGCTGCCCACCGTTTCCACTACTGAAGATCACTGGGTGGCAACCCTCGCCGATCGTGACGGACACCTCTTTATCACCACGTTAAACGGTGATACCCACTACAGACGTCTTCATCTCTTCGTGACCACCGACGAGCCCCTGGTGCTGGCCTTCATCGACGATGGCAACCCGGCCGAACCACCCTCGGCGGCTTTCCGCGCCCTGGGCGGCCTGGCCGAACAACTCCTTCAACCCGACAGCGAGCCCTGATGCCTCTTTTCAAACGCCGCCGACGTCCCCTTGACCCCCGCCGTGAACTACGGCTTTATCAGGCCCTGACAGCCCGACTGGAGCCTGAGCTGGCCGGCAGTTTCGAGCTGCTGCACAGCTACTACGAGGGACGGCTGGTGCACCTGCGAGGACGGATCGTCGGTGAAGACGATGAGACGCGGAGCCGCTCTACGGAGCGGATCATCGAACACTGCGCCAAGCTGGGCCTGCACGCCCATGTATCCGGGGACCCGGACTACGCCCACATCAAGCTTTCGGTCAAGCGCACGCCGCGACCCCGACGGCGCTGGCTCTACCCGGTCTTCGGCCTGCTGACCCTGCTGACCGTCCTTTGGGCCGGGGGGATGCACGTGGGTATCGACCTCCTCGCAGATCCCGGCTCCTGGCTCCGCGGCCTGCCCTTCGCCCTGACCCTGCTGGCCATCCTGGCCTGTCACGAGTTGGGCCACTACTTCACCGCCCGGCGCTACGGCGTCGCCGTGACCCCGCCTCTCTTCCTACCCTTCCCCAACCCGCTGATCGGCACCCTGGGCGCCGTGATCCAGATGCGCTCGCCGGTCCCGAGTCGCAAGGCCCTCTTCGATATCGGTATCGCCGGGCCGTTCTCCGGAGTTGTAGTGGCGATACCGGTTATCCTTATCGGCCTCAGCCTATCCACTACAATCCCCGGTCCGGCACCCGAACCCTTCCTTTCGTTCTCCTCGCCGGCGTTGATCCGCATCATCGGCGAGGACCTCTGGATCAATCTGCCGCCGCTCTACCACCTGCTGCGCCTGCTGGCCATCGGCGCACCCGGCGCCGGCGAGATCCTGGTGCTGCACCCCGTGGCCTTTGCCGGCTGGCTGGGCCTCTTCGTGACCGCGCTCAACCTGGTGCCCGTGGGGCAACTCGACGGCGGTCACGTGGTCTACTCCGGCCTCCGCCGCCTCTATAAACCGTTCTCCTATGTGATGGTTCCGCTGATCCTGCTGCTGGCCGTCTTCTGGCCTGGGTGGGCCGTCTGGGGGATCGTGCTGTTCTTCGTCTCGCGCAAGCGCCCCGCCCCGCTGGACGACATCACCCCGCTGCCCCAGGGGCGACGCCTGGCCGCCTGGGGCGCGCTGCTGCTGTTTCTGCTCTGCCTGACCCCCGTCCCGGCGCTTATCTGGTAACCCAAGGTCGAAGGGGATTACCACTCAAATCTGGACCGTAATGTGGCTAACAGCTTATCATTTAGGCATCATCTAACCTGATCGGACCAATTGGGCGGCGTATCCCGCAGGTAGTCGAGACA
>CAZOOP010000038.1:0-42496 GCA_964581465.1 uncultured bacterium | reverse complement strand
TTGCCTGCTGACCGCATGTCTCAGAACGTTATCCAGTAACACCATGGTCCGTGACGGTTATGTGATCCCTTATTCTGTTATAAGTCGAGTGGCAATCGAATGGGCATGTTTTACATTCTTGTGTCATATTAGATTGATCGCTGAGCATGCCCCTTGTCGCCGCCACTTTTTCTGCTGGATAGTGACAGATTATTCAGCTGCTACACGCGTATTGTAAGCAGATTACAATCACAACCCGGCCCGAGCGGAGTCTGCGATCCCTGAGCTTGATTTACTCGCGCTCGGGTTGATCGCCGCTTCTCCATTATGAGGAAACAGCCCGGATTCGACGCGGCCCCGCCATCGACGAAACGTCCCCTCCGCCGTCTTTCCCGGCGGCGGCGTCTGTGGTAGGATTGAGGCACCGACCATCCCCGTACCACCGCCACCCGAACAGCGACTCTAACCGCGAGGACCGGCGATGATCCCGCGCTACAGCGTCCCCGAGATCGAGCGCATCTTCAGCGACCAGGCCCGCTTCGAGACCTGGCTCGAGGTCGAGCTGGCCGCCGCCGAGGTTATGGCCGAGCTGGGGATGATCCCCGCCGGGGCCGTCGAGGTCTGCCGACGCGAGACCGCCGCGACGCCCCTCGACCCCGAACGCATCCGCGAGATCGAACGGACCACCCGCCACGACGTCATCGCCTTCCTCGAACACCTGGCCGAGATCATCGGCCCCGAGGCCCGCTGGCTGCACCTGGGGCTGACCTCCTCCGACGTGCTGGATACCGCCCTGGCCCTGCAGCTCACCCGCTCCCACGCCGTCGTCGCCGCCGCCCTCGACGAGCTGCTGACGGCGCTGGCCGCCCGAGCCGTCGAGCACAGGGAAACCCTCTGCATGGGTCGCAGTCACGGCATCCACGCCGAGCCGACAACCTTCGGCCTTAAGCTGCTCTCACTCCACACCCAACTGCGGCGCGACCGGGAACGCCTCGAGGCCGCCGCCGCCGGGCTGCGCGTCGGACAGCTCTCCGGGGCCGTCGGCGTCTACACCAACCTCGAACCCCGCGTCGAGGAGCGGGCCTGCGCACTGCTGGGCCTGGACCCGGCGCCGGTCTCGACTCAGATCCTCCAGCGCGACCGCCACGCCGCCTACCTTCAGGCCCTGGCTCTGCTCGGGGCCGGACTCGAGCGGCTGGCCGTTGAGATCCGCCACCTCCAGCGCACCGAGGTCGCCGAGGTCCGCGAACCCTTCACCGCCGGACAGAAGGGCTCCAGCGCCATGCCCCACAAGCGCAACCCCATCGTCACCGAGCGCCTCAGCGGAATGGCCCGCCTACTGCGCACCAACGCCCTGGCCGCCCTCGAGAACGTCGCCCTCTGGCACGAGCGTGACATCAGCCACTCCTCCGTCGAGCGGATCATCCTGCCCGACTCCCTGCACCTGGCCGTCTACATGCTGCGCAAGGCGACCTTCGTCGTCGGTGGTCTGGTGGTCGACGCCGTGAAGATGCGGGCCAACCTCGAACTCTCCCGGGGTCTGTCGGCCTCCTCGGCCCTGCTGGTCGAGCTGATCCGCGCCGGCGCCGAACGCAAGCGGGCCTACGAGCTCGTCCAGCGCCACGCCCTGGCCGCCTGGGAAGACGGGGTCGACTTCCGCGCGGCCGTCGAGGCCGACGGGGAGATTACTAGTCTCCTCGACGCAGCGACGATCGAAAAGTGCTTCGACCCGCGGCCGCGGTATCTCGACGAGACGTTCAGTCGGGCGGGCTTGGAGTAGAGAGGCGGTTGTCAATGGACCGGCCGACTGGGGAGCGGTTGATTCGTTGCGGCTTGGGCAACCTGTCCATTCTTGCTCCCCAGGGCGGTCCCGTGGGTTTGTATCCCAGTGGGCCGCAGGGAATGGGTTGCGTGGGACGGCCACGAAGGTATGGACACCTGGGCCGCCGCCGGAGGGTTTCTGTAGGGCGGTCCCTCTGCGGGCCGCCGCCGGAGCTCACGCAGCTATAAAGTGCATAATAACAAGCTATTGGCGATATATGCCTGTTCAGGCACTTGTGACAATCCCTTGTTATTCATTGCGACTGTCCTGCGGAGAATGTATACATATCAAATCAGCTACGGGTCGCGGAGCCGCCGCCTTACAAAGCGTTAACAACAGCGCGTTCACCCAGCGGCAAATGTAGCTGGTTGCTCGATTAGCAGCTTGCAGCGCCCGGACCAACTGAACCCGACCGACCACAAAACCCCGCCAAGCGAGGTTGGACAGATGACCGACAAGATCCTCTACGAAGGCAAGGCCAAGGTGGTCTTCGCCACCGACGACCCCGATGTCGTGCGCCTCTATTACAAGGACGACGCCACGGCCTTCAACGGCGTCAAGAAGGGCACCATCGACGGCAAGGGCTACTACAACAACGCCATCAGCGAGATCCTCTTCCGGCTCATCGAGGAGGCCGGCGTGCCCACCCAGCTCATCGAGCGCACCTCGGAGCGCGAGATGCTGGCCCACACGCTGAAGATGATCCCCCTCGAGGTGGTCGTGCGCAACGTGGCCGCGGGCAGCGTCTCCAAGCGCCTGGGCATCCCCGAGGGCACACCCTTCAAGCGCCCGACGCTGGAGTTCTTCTACAAGGACGACGACCTCGGCGATCCCCTGGTCAACGAGTACCACATCTTCAACCTGATGGAGATCGACCCCGAGGACCTGGAGTTGCTGGGGACCTACACCTTCAAGATCAACGACGCGGTCCGGCCCTTCCTGCTCGAGCGGGGCATCCGGTTGATCGACTTCAAGGTCGAGTACGGCTACGACAATGAGGGCCGTATCCGCCTGGGCGACGAGCTCTCGCCGGACTCCTGCCGCTTTTGGGACGCCGAGACCAACGAGAAGATGGACAAGGACCGCTTCCGGCGCGACCTGGGCGACGTCGAGGCCTTCTACGCCGAGGTGCTGCGCCGGGTGAGCAACCCGCCCGCCTAGCCGGAGCGAGGCCGGAGCGAGAGGAGACAAGTGGACTACGAGGAGCTGGTGCGCGAGGAGCTGCGCGGCGCCGCCGAGACGCTGCGCCGCGTGGCCGAGGAGCGGGCCGCGGCCGTGGCCGAACTGGCCGCCCTGGTGGTCGAGACCCTGAAGAGCGGCGGCCGGGTGCTGGCCTGCGGCAACGGCGGCAGCGCCGCCGACGCCCAGCACTTCGCCGCCGAGCTCGTCGGCCGCTTCGAGACCGAACGCCGCCCCCTGCCCGCCGTCGCCCTGACCACGGACACCAGCATCCTCACCGCCGTGGGCAACGACTACGGCTACGAGGCGGTCTTCGAGCGTCAGGTCCGCGCCCTGGGACGCGAGGGCGACCTGCTGCTGGCACTCTCCACCAGCGGGAACTCGCCCAATGTGCTGGCCGCCGTCGAGGCCGCGCGCGGACTAGGGATGCGCGTCGCCGTGCTGGCCGGGCGCGACGGCGGAAGGCTGGCCCCGCTGGCCGACGCCGCCCTGGTGGTCCCCGTCCGGCGCACCTGCCGTATCCAGGAGGGCCACGAGGCGGCCCTGCACACCATCTGCCGCGTCGTCGACGAGGCCTTCAATACTGATAAAGGAGTATCATGAATAGACTGTTCTATGGAGACAACCTGGATATTCTTCGCACACACATTAAAAATAATAGTGTGGATCTGATCTATATCGATCCACCATTCAATTCGAAGCGCAACTACAACATGATTTGGGATGAGGCTACAGCCCAAACCGAGGCGTTCAAGGATACCTGGAGTTTGCGCAGTATTGCTGATGAAGAGGCTTTGATTTTCGAAAAAGACCCACAACGCTATAATGTTATACATAATCCAATCGAATCATATGCGAAACTATTAAAAAATAATGATCATGAAATGTACGCTTATTTGGTTAACATAGGAATACGTTTAGTAGAATTGCACCGAGTCCTTAAGGTAAAGGGTAGTTTTTACTTGCATTGTGACCCAACAGCAAGTCATTACCTTAAAATATTGTGTGATGCTATTTTTGGTAGAAACAATTTTAGAAATGAAATTGTGTGGTGCTACACTGGACCTTCTGGTGCTCGTTATAATTTTCCAAATAAACATGATATTATTTTTCGTTATTCAAAATCAGATGATTGGGTTTTTAATCGAGATGAGATAAGGATCCCCTATAAAGAATTGCACTCTGATAAAGGAAAGAACGCGAAAATTTGGGGTGCAAAAGGAGTATTGCAAGATGATAGTATACGAAAACAATATGAAGAAAAAGGTAAGGTACCAGAAGATTACTGGACAGATATACCATCAGGAGGACATATATCACCGAAAGAGCGATTAGGTTACCCGACACAAAAACCTCTTGCGCTACTTGAGCGTATAATTTCTGCATCTAGTAATAAAGATGATATAGTTCTTGATGCTTATTGCGGTTGCGGTACAACTGTTGCTGCAGCACAAAATTTAGGGCGTAAATGGATTGGTATTGATATAACGTATATATCCATAGACTTGATAAAACAACGACTTATTGATAGCTATTATCTAAACATAAGTGGTGGTAGCTTAAAGCAGGCCAACAAATTATTTAACAAAAATGTGTCAGTTTTCGGTATTCCAAGAGGTCTGGAGGGGGCGAAAGCGTTAAGGGCTCCCACAAAGAGGGACCGAGTCCGGAAAGAGTTTGAAAAATGGGCGGTTTTTACATTTGGCGGGGTCTTTTTCGAGAAACGAGGTGCAGATGGTGGTATTGATGGGTACTGTTATATTGTAGATCAGGGCGTTGATGGTCGTATAGAGCGGTTGCGTGTATATATTCAAGTAAAATCGGGCAAAGTGGGAGTTAGTGATATCCGTGACTTCGCCCACGTTATTGAGAGGGAAGAGGCGCCCATGGGTATATTCATTACACTTGAATCGCCGACGCGTAATATGGTTGAGGAAACACAACAATTGCCACAATATGTCAATAAGCTAACAGGACGGAAGTATCCCAGGATTTGTATTGTGACTGTAGAGGAGTTAATTAAGGACGAGCTTCCCAAGCTGCCGCTTTCCCGGGTAACCAAGCAGGCCGGTAGAAGCGGTGCGCGGATTGAAACCGAAGATATGCTGGATTGAACCATGCCCGATCGTCTGAGCAGTGAACGCCTCGGGGAGCTGCTGGCCGCCGTCGGCGGCCGGCGGGTGCTCATCGTCGGCGACGTGATGCTCGACCGCTACGTCTGGGGCCGTGTGGGGCGGATCAGCCCCGAGGCCCCGGTGCCCGTGGTCGAGGTCGAGCGCGACACGATCCTGGCCGGCGGGGCGGCCAACGTGGCCCGCACGGTGCGCGCCCTGGGCGGCGAGCCGCTGCTGGTCGGTGTCGTCGGTGAAGACTCCGGCGCCGAGGAGCTGCGCGCCATTCTCGAGGGCGACGGCATCGACCCGGGGCATCTGGTCGTCGACGCCGACAGGCGCACCACGGTCAAGACCCGCATCCTGGCCGAGAAGCAGCAGGTCTGCCGGGTGGACCGCGAGGACCGCCACACGCTGTCGGCGGAGTTGAACGCCCGCCTGTCACAGGTCGGCGGGGAGCTGATGAAGGGTTCCGGCGCCTTGCTGCTCTCCGATTACGGCAAGGGCGTGCTCTCGGCGGAACTGATCCACGGACTGATGGAAGCCGCCGGAAGAAAGCCCGCGGTGGTCGATCCCAAGCAGGATCACTTCGACGCCTACCGCGGTGTCACGACGGCCACCCCCAATCATCACGAGGCCGCCGGCGCCGTCGGCCTGCGCGACGATTATGACAACCTGGACGCCGTGGCGGCGGCCCTCTTCGAGCGCACTGGTCTGAAGAGCCTGCTGATCACCTGCGGCGCCCGGGGGATGCGGATTTACGAAGAGCCCGGCTCCCCGGCCCGGGTGATCGAGACCGTCGCCCGGGAGGTCTTCGACGTCACCGGCGCCGGGGATACCGTCTCCGGGGTGCTGGCCCTGGCCCTGGCCGGTGGGGCCGGCTTATTGGAGGGCGCCCTGCTGGCCAACCTGGCCGCCGGCGTCGTCGTCGGCAAGGTCGGCGCGGCGACGGCGTCCCCCGACGAACTGCGCCGCCGCCACCGCGAGTTGACCGCCCGCTCCGCCACCCGCCCCGGCGCTTGACAAGCTCGGGGGCGGATGCTAGGCTGACCCTACCGCTGAAGATATACCTTTCCCGGCTCCTCCGGTTGCGGTATAATCCAGACCGTCAACCGGTAATCAAGCCATCCGTCGCGAAGGGGAAGACGATGCTCAAGAAGCTGCATTTCGATGTTCGTGACGTCTTGCGGGCGCCCCGGCTGGGCTTTTCCGCCAAGAAGATCTGGGTCCAGTTCCAGGGCCTGGTCGTCGGCCTGTTCGGCTACGCAGTGCTGGCCTACGCGGCCCTGTTGATCGAGGGTTACACCCTGGGCCAGATCTGGCGCACCTTCGGCGCCCTGCCTCTGCCGTTGGGATTCGGCTGCGTTCTGCACTGGTACAGTTGGATCATCTTCGCCCTGGGCGCTCTCTGGGCACTGTTCATCTGCCTGCTGGCCGGCACCGCCACCGCCAAACTGACCTACGAGCAGTTGCGCGGCAACGACTTCTACTCGAAGAAAGAGGCCTGGCGCTTCGCCCGCAAGCACGGCCCGGCGGTGATCCTCTCCCCCGTCGGTATGGCCATCGTCGTGGCGATCCTGATCGGCGGCGGCCTGCTCATCGGCCTGATAGCCGGCACCGGCGCCGTGGGCGCCTGGCTGACCACGGCCTTCTACCCGGTGATCATGGCCATCACCGTCTTCACCGTCTACCTGATCCTGATCGTCTTGGTGGGCCTGGTGATCTCCCCCGCCGTGGTTGCCACCACCAAGAACGACACCTTCGAGACCATCTTCGAGCTCTTCTCCACGGTGGCCTCCCAGCCCTGGCGACTGATCCTCTACAACATCCTGCTGGTCATCGCCGCCGGGATCGGCCTGGCACTGCTGGCGGCCTTCGTGGTGCTGGCATTGAAGATGATGCAGGCCGTCTTCGGCGCGACCTGGGGCACGGACTTCACCCAGTACGTCTTCCCCCAGGCCGGGGCCTACACCTACGCCTTCCTCAAGACGCCGATCAATATGGCCCATTACAACATGACCATGAGCCTGATGCAGACCTCCCTGGATACCGGCATCCCGATGATGGAGCTGATCTACTCGGTGCCCGGCGTCTCCTGGCTGATGTTCCTGCCCGGTCTGGCGCCCATCGCCGCCCAGCCCGGCGCCGGTCTGCAGGTGGCGGCCATCATCTACGCGGTCTGGACCATCGCGCTGTTGGGGATCATGATCAGCTACTACACCTCGACGCTCTACGTCGGCCAGACGCTGATCTATCTAGTGCTGCGCAAGAAGAAGGACGACGAGAACCTGCTCGAGCGCAAGGACTACGACGAAGAGTTCCCCGAATTCGAGGTGCCCGAGGAGTCCGAGGCCGGTGAGGAAGCCCCGCCCGAGGACCCCCCGAGTGAACCCATGGATGAAAAGCCCGAGGATGACGACAAAGCTGGTGACGAATAACCGCCTGCCCTCCACCTTCGCGACGGAGTCCGACGACGAACGGCGCCCTTCAGGGGGCGCCGTTTCTTCGGGTGGTTTTCCAGACGGTTGTTCGCCCATGGAACCGCTGCCGCCAAACCGATACGGCGCGAGTCAGTAAACTATCTTCCTTCGATAAAGACGTCTGGGTAGAGGCGATGGTGAAGGGGCTATCAACGGTAATTGGAGCATCTATCAAATAACAGTAAGCATCATGAAGGTGCTCGGACCAAATCAGGCTGATTAGGAGCGGTTTGCCGGGACGTTATCGCCTTCCTGAAAAGGCACATTTTGACCAAGCACTCGTTTGGCATACTCTTTTTACTTGTTATTACGAAGCTTAGGATTAAAAGCAAGCTGCTCTAAGAGCGTATACAAGTGTGCTGATATCTGTGTTAGCTAATGTTCAGCCCGTCTTATGAGAGCATCTGATGATCATCTCTATTATTAACAGGATACAATCACTATCGGGTCCGATTTGTGTATGCGATCCCTTATCATATTATCGATTTGTGGCAATCAACCTCGCCCGGTTAGTGTGTGTTGCGTTATACCGGAGGCTGTGGGTCCCGCTGATAGCGTTTGCTGATAGCGGATAAAATGCTAACAGCTAGCTATTGCACGATTTATAATCTGTATCAGCTAGCCGCCGTCATGAGTTGACTCCGTGCGTAGAGTTGGCTTGCAGCGCTCCTTTCTCTGAAAAAACTATCCAGTTTACCAAAGATAATATAGTCTAATAATATTTTCTATAATGTATTATAGAAGGAATTATCACTCGTACCTGAACCGACTCATCCAGCGAATAGATTGTCATTCAATGCTTTATCGTTCACACTCGCCGCCATCGTCACCCCTCTGCATTGTCGAACCAATGCATGGTGGCGATGCACCTGGACCTGCGTTGAGTACCACCGGAAGCCCGAGGTTGCTGGTTCCATTCAGGTTTCAACCAGGCTGTGAGTAAGTGAGCTGCTGATGACGCTCTATTGCTCGCTTTAGCAGCATAGGCCGTTGTCCGACTTCGCTGGTTGACCACACGCTGCGGGTGGTTACCAGCCCCTCGTCTCAATGCGTCTTTCACCAATTGCGAATACTTGGTTCAGTTTCTGGTGATGATCCCTTATAAAAAACAGTTTGTTAGCCATATATGCCTGTCCGGATGCGAGTTAAAAACCTCGTTGCTATTAGTCCATTGTTTCTGTGAGTGGTGATGGCCGCCAAGGTTCGGTCGAACAGGTATGGAACAGGAGCCAAACAGGGGAGATTGGTGATGAAGGGCGCGATCCTGGACGGGGCGCGTTCTTTCGTCAAGGAGTGACTGGGGGACGAGGTCTGGGGGCGGATCATCGAGCGGGCGTGCAAGGCCGGGGCATCCTGACCGCTCGGGAGTGCCCCAACGGAGTGGGTCGGCGTCTTCGGCCGCTACTTCACCTCGACCTTCGCCCGCGAGTAGTCTACTATCGTCCCAGCCGGCGGCTCGAGGACTTCCTCGACCACATCCCCAGGGCCTACTCCGTGCCCACCGAGGGCTTCGACCGCGGCGCCCTGGGGGGGCGAAGTCCAATGGCTCGGAGAGACGCATCCGCTACACCTATGAGACCCAACTGGGCCTGATCACCTTCCTGGTCGGGTTGTTGGAGGGCGCCGCCGAGTCTTATCGGGAGCCGGTAAAGCTGGGCGTCATCGACGAGAAAACCGACTAAGCGTTCGTCGGAGGCTGAGCGGTCCCGTCCGGCCTCCTTTGCCGTTTTCAGGAGCCCTTGAGCAGAACCAGCAGCAGCCAGAGGGCGGCACCGCCGAGCAGGCCGAGGGCGATCAGTAGGCGGCCCCCCCGGGGCGTCGATGGAAACCGGTAGGCCCAGGGCAGGGCGGCGACGGTCGCCGCGACGACCAACGTGCCGGCCAGGGCCAAGTGGTCGAAGATCGTCGATCCTACGCCGCCGATCAGCACCGTCACGGTCGTCAGCGATGCCAGGACCCCGGGCAGGACCAGAGCATCGACCATGCCGATCAGGGGTGGACCGGGTTCGAGGTGCCGTCCCGCGCGGTCGGCCGCGCCGCGCCGCCGCAGGCGCAGCAATCCCCCAAGCAGCAGTGTATAGAGTGCCGCCGCGCCCAGCGTCGCCGTCAGCGTCCGCCACCACCCCGGCGGCGACCACTCTGTTATGTTGACCAGCACCAGATCGGCGACCAGGGGCAGTGCGAGGAGCGCCAGGACAATCCGGGTGCGCTTAACCGGGCGGTCCCGCCCCAGCCGCCGGCGCAGCAGCAGATAGACGAAGACGCCCAGCGCGCCCAGATAGGTTCCCAGGCAACGATAGCAGAGCAGCCCCGCTGGAGTCAGTTCGGGTCGACGGTGGCAGAGGGCTGTGGCCAAGGTCTCGAGGAACTCGTTCATAATCCGGTTTCGGCTCCGCTGGCGCGGGCGGGAGCGCTGGGTTATAATCCATGGTGATCAAGGTCCGTGGTTGACGGGTCGGGGGCTTATCCAAGTCCGTACCCAAACCGGCGCCCGGGCGGTCTGGGGTTCGTTCGGGGATGGCGGCGGCACCGGAATGGTTGGTCGTCCGTTGTTATCCTGGCGCATGACCGGACCGCCTAGCTCGGGCGGTTGCGCATATCGGGTTCATTGCGGAGTGCAAGGCCGTCCGAATACTGCCCGCGCAACAAGCAGTCGAGAACCCGGCTATTGTCAGCGCCGGTCGGGCGTCGGCTTCATCGCGGCCGGCGAGAACAGGCCGATGAACGATCGACAGCAGGGCTATCGGTCGGGGTGTGTCGACTCGTCGCGGGTTGGCCTGATTCATCCCTCAACGAGCGGATGATTATCGGGCGATTCTGACAAGTGTTGGGAAACCGGGAAGCCAACCCCCGGGCGGCCGGAGCTGTTCCGCTGTAGCTGCCTGAGACAATGTTGGCTGCTGGACGACAGCCCGAGTCCCCGTATGGGTTATGGTCGAATGAGTTTAATCCAGCCCCGCCGCCGCCGGAATGGCGCAAGGCGGCCGTGGACGATCCGGGCGACGTCCCGCCCGAGTATGGGAGTGGAACATGGCCGAGGAGTCGATGCTAGTACAAACAGGGCGCGGAGTCGAGCGCGACAGGTATCACCGCTTGCCGGCGGTGGTGTTCCTGGCCGCGCTGACGGCCGTCTTGGCCGGCTGCGGCGGCTACTCCGACCTCGGCGAGATCGAGTACGCCAAGATGAAGGTCATCAACGGCGAGCGCGACTACCTCTTCGAGCTCACCGACGGCCTGGAGACCACCGACGAGCCCCGACTGCGCCTGGCGATCATCGAAGCCCTCGACGAGATCGGCGATCGCGGCGCCGCCATGGCTCTGGTGCGCACGATGAAGAGCGATGAGGACCTGACCGTCCGTCTGGCCGTCCCGCCCGTGTTGGCGCGGATGCAGGCGGTACGGTCCGTCGAGCCCCTGGCCGAGATGATGAGCTCCGACGATCCCCAGATGCGCCAGGCGGCGCTGCTGGCCTTGCGCCAGATGCGCGACGTCCCGATCAGCGCCTTCCTCCCCGGCCTGCAGAGCACCGACGGCACCGTCCAGGCCGAGTCGGTCAAGGCCCTGGGGCGCCAACGCGACCCCGAGCTGATCCCCATTTTCTTCTCCGCCTTCTTCGACCCCGTCACCGGACCCCAGGCCCGGGGGCAGATCGTCAGCGAGCTGGGCAAGCTGGGCGAGGAGGGCCTGGACGCCCTCTACCATATGTACGTCCAGTCCGACGACGAAGGCGACCGCGCCGACATCCGCCGGGAGCTGGAGGCCAGCCCCTCGGACCGCGCCGTCCGCCTGCTGGCCGAACTCGACGGCGAGGACGGCGACTTCGGCTGGGACCTGAGCTGGGAGAACCCCCGGGGCGCCGAGGTGGTCTACGGCGAGGTCATCGAGGTCAATATCGTCTCCAACACCAACGCCAGCCTGATGCTGGTCACCGACCGCGGCCGCCACGTCCACTGCCACTTCGATGAGCACACCGACGAGCTGCTCTACATCAAGTCCGAGATGGCCGCCGGACCGGTGCGGGTCGGCGTCGGCGGCGCCGCCGACTACATCGAGGAGATGACCCACATCTGGGCCGAGACGATCCAGATCGTGCCGTGAGGAATCTAAGCGACAGGGTGGCCGGAGCGGTGAGACGCTTCTGGGCTGTACGGACGGGACAGGCCACCCGCATTGCGGGCGCGGACCGGTCGGGAAGAGCCGCCGTCACCGGTGGGAAACAGATGGACGGTTTCCTCGAACTGATCGCCGAGATGCTGATCGAGAGCGGTTTACCGGAGGAGAGCATCAGGTATGACGCCCGGCTCGAGCTGCCCGGTTATTACAGGCCCACCAAGCGCTGGGACCTGCTGGTGGTCCAGCGGTCCAGATTGTTGGCCGTTATCGAGCTGAAATCACAGGTCGGACCTTCTTTCGGCAACAACTTCAACAACCGGGTCGAGGAAGCCGTCGGTTCGGCCCAGGACCTCCACACGGCATACCGGGAGCGGGCTTTCGGCGTGGCGCCGTGTCCCTGGCTGGGCTACCTGATGCTGCTGGAGGACTGCCCGGCTTCACGAAGCGTTGTGCGGATCAGCGAGCCCTTCTTCTGCGTGTTTGACGAGTTCAATGACACCTCCTACGCCCGACGTTACGAGCTGCTGGGAGAGAAGCTGGTGCTCGAGCGACTCTACAACCGGAGCTGCCTGATCCTCTCGGGGCGCGACGACGGCGCTGACGGCGCCTATCGTGAGCCCAACCCGTCTCTGACCTTCGCCGGTTTCATTCAATCCCTGATCGTCCACTGCCGAGGCGCCCTTCATGCCTGACCAACCGCGCAAATACGAGTCCCTCTCCGTGGAGGAACGCTTCAGGGAAGCCGAACTGGCCCGGTCCAGCGGCGCCGCCGATCCCGTCGAGGTCACCCTGAAGCTCGGTGACGCCCGCGAGCTGGAGTGGATCGACGACGAGAGCTGTCATCTGGTGGTGACCTCGCCGCCCTACTGGACCTTGAAGCAATATAACGACTCGGCGGACCAACTGGGTCACGTCGAGGACTACGAGGAGTTCCTGAACGAGCTGGATCGGGTCTGGCGGCACAGCCACCGTGTGCTGGTTCCCGGCGGCCGCCTCTGCTGCGTGGTCGGCGATGTCTGCCTCTCGCGGCGCAAGCACGGCCGCCACCTGGTGATGCCGCTGCACTCCGATATCGCCGTACGCTGTCGCAAGCTCGGTTTCGACAACCTCAACCCCATCATCTGGCATAAAATCGCCAACGCCACCACCGAGGTCGAGGGCGGCGGTCGTTTCCTCGGCAAGCCCTACGAGCCCAACGCCATCATCAAGAACGACATCGAGTTCATCCTGATGCAGCGCAAGCCGGGCGGCTACCGCAAGCCCACGGTGCGACAGCGCCGCCTGAGCATGATCGGGCGGGAAGACTTCAACCTCTGGTTCCAGCAGATCTGGCGCCTGGGCGGTGAATCGACCCGCAATCATCCGGCTCCCTTCCCCCTTGCCCTGGCCGATCGCCTGGTCAGAATGTTCTCCTTCGTGGGTGACACCGTTCTCGATCCCTTCCTGGGCACCGGGACGGCGGCCGTCGCCGCGATGAAGGCCGGCCGCAACGCCCTGGGCGTCGAGATCGATCCGGAGTATTACGAGATAGCCGTCCGGCGGGTGAGAGATTCCCGCGATCTGTTGACCAAACCGCTGTTGAAGGTGATCCGATGATCGAGCTGTCGCCGATCGATTTCGCCCCGCCCGCCGTCGGCGAAGCCGAGGCCGCCGCCGTGGTCGAGGCTTTGCGCTCGGGCTGGCTGACCCACGGTCCCCGAACCCGGGAGTTCGAGGAGCGCTTCGCGGCCTGGGTCGGCGTTCCCCACGCCGTGGCCCTCTCCAGCGGCACGGCGGCGCTGCATTTGGCGCTGGTCTGCGCCGGAGTCGGACCCGGGGACGAGGTGGTAACCAGCCCGCTGACCTTCGCGGCGGCGGGCGAGGTGATTCTCCATTGCGGGGCGAAACCGGTCTTCGCCGAGGTCGATCCGCAGACGGGCAATCTGACGCCGGAGACCGCGGCGGCGACGATCACCCCACGGACCGCGGCGTTGCTACCGGTGCACCTGGGCGGCTATCCATTGCGGTTGGCCGAACTGGCGGCGCTCTGCCGGGAGCGCGGTCCGGCGCTGATCGACGACGCCGCCCACGCCGTGGAGGCCCGCAGCGGCGGCAGACGCGTGGGCACCCTGGGCGACGCCACCGCCTACAGCTTTTACGCCACCAAGAACCTGACCACGGGCGAGGGCGGGATGCTGGTGACCGCGCGGGAGGACTGGGCGGCCACGGCGCGGCTGCTGCGCCTGCACGGCATGGACCGGGACGCCTGGAACCGCTACGCCGCCGACGGTGTCCCGGGCTACGACATCACCGCGTTGGGCTACAAGTACAACACCACGGACCTGGCCGCCGCCCTGGGCCTGGCGCAGCTCGAGAAGCTGGCGGTCAACCGCCGGCGCCGCCTGGAGCTCGCCGCCGCCTATGACGAGGCTCTGGCCGGTCTGCCCGGCATCGCACTCCCGCCCCGTCCCGCCGCCGACTCCGGTGACGAGCACGCCTGGCACATCTACGCCGTGCGCGTCGTCGAAGGGGAATGCCCGCTTTCCCGGGATGAACTCGCCGCCGGGCTGCGTCGCCTCAACGTCGCCGCCGCCGTCCACTTCCACCCCCTGCATCTGATGAGCTACTATCGCCGGACCCTGGGCACGGGACCGGGTGATTTCCCCATCGCCGAGCGCCTCGGCCGCGAGCTGCTCAGCCTACCCTTCAGCCCGGTCTACGACGCCACCGTGGTCCGCGAGGTGGCCCGGCGCCTGCGCCTGGTGTTGGACGAGGCCGCCGGACGATAGTGCTCGAATCGCGCTAATCCTCCCGATGGCCTGTGGCGGCGGTCGGCTTTCGCCCGATCGTCGCCTATTATATACTAACAGCATGCGACACCGTCCGCGAACAGCCCTGATCATCGCCGTGGTTTGTCTGACGGCGGCGCTGCCGTCCTGCCGACCCGAAGACGGCGAGCAGGCCCTGCGCTGTCTGGCCTACGCCGACACCTACGAGGAGGCGGCCCTGGTCCTGCGGGTCGAGAAGGCTGCCTACCCCATCTTGGTCGAGAAGCTGACCGCCGCCCAGGTCCGGCTGCGCCGGGAGCTGAAGGAACGGCCTCTGGAGTGCCTGCTGGCCGCCCGTCGTCTGGCGCCCGGCTCGCCGGAGGCCGAAAGCGCCGCCCGCCTCGAGGCCGGACGTCTGGCGGAGCTCGAGGCCGCCCTGCTCCTCGAAGCCGAGGAACTGCTGGTCGATCCCCCGGAGCCCCGGGTCGTCGACGACGAATACGAACGTGACCTGGCACTGGTGGTCGTTCTCGGTCCCGAGCAGCGGCTGCGTATGCTGCTCGCCGGCGGCATCGATGAGAGCTCCGCCGCCCGCCTGGCCGAGTACGACGTCGAACGGCGCACCGAGGGACTCTCCTGGCATGAACTCTCGGCCCGATTCAGCTCGGCCCTGGCCGAGGTGGCTTCCCGGGCTGCGGCCTACCGCCGTGTCAACCGGCGGATCACCGTGCTGCTGGACGAGATCAAGGACTACCGCCGCCGCCTCGGTGGCCGCCCCAACCCCTTCGCCTCCGAGACACCGGAGGAATCGGGATAGAGTTTGTTTTCACCTTTAGCGCAATCCCGCCTCCACGCAGCGACGCCGTTCACAAGCCTGATTGCCCGAAGGCTCTCTGTCGACAGCTCTCAGTAGTACTGTTCTCGTCCAACGATAATCACTATAGGATTATCATTTAATTATGAACAAGCGTGAAGTATGCTCCTGAGGTAGTTCAGCGCGTTTTCGTCGTCGCGATGACTGATGCTGACGACCTTTCACGGATAAAGAGCCTGAGGTTGCGTTTGAAACCGCCGTGGTAGGCTTTTAGCATAGCCTCGGGAGCTCTCTGGGCCGTTGATATGCACCTTGCCATCGACCAGGGTCTTCTCATGGATGATGCGCTTGTGGTGAAAACCGTTGAGTGAGAGTCTGTTATCGACCTTCCAGCCGTCGGAGTAGACGATCGAGTCCAGCTCGACATTGTCCAAGATCGCACCCACCAGATGCTTGCCGTCACAGCGCTTGGGGAGGATGACCCGCGCCGCCGGGAGGCCGAGCTGGAACAGACGCGCTATCTCACTGCGTTTTTCCGGCGGCGGCTCGTTGCGACGCCCCCGGGGACGAGGGTTGAACAACTTGCCGCAACGCTTGCGCTTACGACGCCCGTCGGCGCAGCGCTAGTGATAGCGGTAGTCGCACCTGGGACACTTGACGTACCGGTCCCTCGTCCTGCTCTTCCTCGCCATATTGTCCACTTTGTTGGTGGCGGGATAACAGACTTGCTCACGCCGATATAAGCACCCAACTGCAATAGCTGATGTTCATCTTATGTGATGATCCCATTTATAATCCTTTAGCTGGTTTAGCCTGGCATCATGGGACGTAATCGGCCCAAATCAGGCTGATAAAGCGCGGTTTGCTGGGTCATCTTCGCCCACTGGAAATGCTCTGTGTTTGATCAAGCATTAATTCAGCTTGCCCTTATTACTTGTTATTATGACACTTAAACGTCAGTGGCAATCTGCTGTCAGGGTATGGACAAGTGGATGGACAAGTGTATGGACAGGTGTGCGGATATCCAGGCTTACCAAGGGTGACGAACTTCTTAGCCGTCACTTTTTGACTGCCTGTTTTGTGATAGGTATCCGATACATATCACGTCTATTATCAACAGGATACAATCGCGATCTGGTCCGGTCAGGGTATACGATGCCTGAAATAATGCCGATGCAGACGATTACCGGCAATCCCAATACCACCTGCCGGCCCTGGATAGTGTTGGACGCGGGCTGATTAGGCGCGATTTAGCTTATGGCCCCACACCGGTGTCAGGTGAACGGCTTCGCCCGCCTGCTTCTCCGGCATCGGAAACAGCAGTACGCCAAAAGGCTTGTTCTATGGATGCCGGACATCGCCGGGTGGTTCCCGGAAACATCGACCAGCAAGTGTTTACCCGTATCTCTGGGGCGGCCGGGCGGTCACTTCAAACCAGCCTGACCGAAACGGTATGCCTCACGAAACTGACGTGTTCGTCAGTTTCGTGACACATAGTCCCACACGCTACGCAACCCCGCCGCCCGCCACACCCGAGGAGACCGACCCTTGAGCCCTCCGCCCGCCGCTCCGCTGAACGACATCTTCGCACCGGGCGGACCGCTCAGCGGCCTGCTGCCCGCCTACGAACCCCGCGAGTCCCAGGCGGCCATGGCCGCCGCCGTCCACGAGGTCCTGATCGAGCGTAACAGCCTGCTCGTCGAGGCCGGGACGGGAACGGGCAAGAGCCTGGCCTACCTGATCCCGGCCCTGGAGGTAGCCGGCGAGGGCGACCGCGGCGTGGTGGCCACCCACACCATCGCCCTCCAGCAGCAGCTCCTCTCCGCCGACATCCCCCTGGCCTTGGCGGCTCTGGGCACAGACAAGGCCGTGGCCCTGCTCCAGGGCCGCTCCAACTACCTCTGTCTGCGCAAGCTCCACCGCCAACAACTGCTGGGACTCTTCGCCGACGAGGGTGCGGCGCACCGCCAGCGCCGCCTCCTCGAGCTCTCACGCAAGGCCAAAAGCGGTGACCGCAGCGAGCTGCCCTTCGCTCTGCCCCGGACCGAATGGCTCCAGGTGGCCGCCTCCACGGCGACCTGCGCTCATTCGGCCTGCCCCTTCCACGGCGACTGCTTCTATCAGCGCGCCCGGCGCAAGGCTCAGCGGGCGGCCCTGGTGATCACCAACCACGCCCTGTTGCTCGTCGACAGCTTGATGCGCCTCGACGAGGCCCAGGTGCTGCCTGATTACGGTTTCCTGATCGTCGACGAGGCCCATCGCTTGGAGGATTCGGCCACGAGCCAGTTCGCTAGGGCGGTTTCCCTGGGCCGCCTGCGCGGCCTCACCGGCGAGCTCTACAACGTCCGGCGACGCGGCGGGCAGTTGGCCGCCGTGGTGGCCGGGGGGAGCCTGGAGGCCGAGGAGCTTACTCGACGCCTGGAGGAGTTGCGCGCCGCCGGGGAGCGGCACTTCGCCGACCTGGACCGCCTGTTGCCCCGCACCGCCGAGCGGCGCGTCCTGCAAGAGGAGCTGGAGACCGACGCCGCCCTGGCCGACCAGCTCTCCGCCGTGGCCGGATGGCTGCGCGAAGCCGCCAGCGGGATTGACGAAGAGGACGCCGCCGAAATCATCGGCGCCGTCGGGTTGCTCAACGATTACCTCTCGGACCTGCGCGACCTGGAGCAGCGTCGCCTGGAGGGCTTCGTCTACTGGGCCAGGCGCTCCAGACCCGCCGAGCCTCCGGAGCTCCACGCAGCACCTGTCGAGGTCGGCCCCCTGCTCGACGAGCGCCTCTGGAGCCTGCCCGAGCGCAGCGTGGCCACCAGCGCCACCCTGACCGTGGGGGGCGCCTTCGACTACCTGCGCTCCCGGCTGAGCTTTCCCGCCGGTGGTGAGCTGCGCCTGCCCGGCGCCTTCGACTACCGCACCCAGGCCGCCATCTACCTGCCCCGCCTGCCCGATCCCCGCAATCCCAGGTACTACGAAGCCGCCGCGGCCGAGGTCCTGCGCCTGGCCCGTCTCGTCGAGCGCGGCGGCACCCTGGTGCTCTGCACCAGCTACTCCGCCGTCAACGAGTTCCACCGCCGCCTCGGTCCCGAGCTCGAGGCCCTGGGACGAAGTGTCCTCGTCCAGGGCGATCTGGACAAGAACCTGCTGCTGCGACGCTTCCGCGAGGCCGAGTGTGGCGTGCTGATCGCCACCGCCACCTTCTGGGAGGGCGTCGACCTCCCCGGCGACCAGCTCCGCCTGCTGGTTATCGCCAAGCTGCCCTTCGCCGTGCCCTCGGACCCCGTCGTGCAGGCACGATCCAACAGGCTGGAGCGGCGCGGGGTGAAGGCCTTCTTCGCCTACTCCGTTCCCGAGGCCGCCCTGCGGCTGCGACAGGGCGTGGGACGGTTGATCCGCTCCCGGACCGATCGCGGCGTGGTGGCCGTGCTGGACAGCCGCCTGTTGACCAAACGCTACGGACGGACCTTCATCGACACCCTGCCGCCGCTCTCCCGGCTGACCCGCTTCGACCCCCTGGCTTTGGGCGAGTTCCTCGACTGAACCGCGGACCCGTCGGACAGGTTGCGAATCTACCCTCCACGTCAATGCCGTTATTGGCGCAACACATCTAGGACGGCCCCTGGGTCCGGACCCCTGCGCTCGGCGTGAATACCATCTTACGCAAAGGTCGCTGCGAATGGTTTTTCTTAAGGTATCAAGGAACATGTTCGGACCAAGTCAGGCTGAATGGCTGCGGCTTGCCTGGCCGTAATTAACTATTCGGAGATGCTTCGCGTTTTTACATATACATTTAGCATTCCCTTAATACTTGTTATTACGGCATTTAGGAGTCAGAGGCGCTCTACTGTCAGAGCAAATACAGGTGCCTTATGTAAGTGCCTTATGTAAGTGCCTTATGTAAGTGCTCTGATGTCAGGGCTCGCTAAGCATCAGGCCGTGGTAGTTGCCACCTTTCAACTGCCCGTTTTGTGACAGGTATCATAAGAATATCACTTCTATTATCAACAGTATACAATCATAATCAGGTCCGGATAGGGTATATGATCCCTTTCTTAAATGTATGGGATTATCACTCTCACCTGGACAGACTCATCCCGCCAATAGAGTATCACTCATTGCTTAAAGAACAAACTCGCCGCCATTGTCATCCCGCTGCATTGTTATACCAATGCATGATGGCGCGAAACCCGGCCTGGCATTGAGTTCTGCCGGAAGCTCGAGGCTGTTGACTCCATTCAGGTTTCTACCAAACTGTAAGTGAGGGATCTGCTGACGAAGCTCTATTGCTCGCTTTAGCAGCTTCGACAGTTATCAGATTACGTTGGTTGACCCTTCGCTGCGGTTTTATACAAGCTACCTTCTCGATGTGGCTTTCCTGAGTTGCGAATACTTGGTTCAGTTACTAGTGATGATCCCAATAAATAACATCATTCTATGTTCCATAGGGCGGGGGTTGCATCCCCGCCGTTTCTGGATCAACGTTTGTCGTTCAAGAACCCTGAATGTTGATGAAAGGGCGACCGGAAAACCATCGCCCCTCCGGGAGCATTTGTTGGTGTGGGTTGATTATCTGTTAGCAGATTAACAACATTAGTGAGGTGGAGGTCAGGGGCTCCCTCGAAAGCGGATTACGTTGAATCCCCACAGCGCAAATGCAAAACGGCGGACCGCGTTGGGTCCGCCCTGCGTGACAATCCACGAATACCACCCATCCCTAAATGCGGGGCCGGGTCTTGGAGGCCGGTGCCGCACGCGAGGGACTGCCGTCAACACCCGCGTACCGAACCACCGGGATCGCTGAACCCGCTCACTGATCCCCCGGGAGGCGCCTTACTCGTACTCCTCGCAGCACCAGACCCCGCCCGGCGGCTTGGGATAGGCGCAGCGATCCGCGTGTAGACAGCTCCGGCAAAGACCCCGATAGTGGTTCAGCGGCCTGGTCGTCCGCTCGGGGCAAGCCTGACGTGTCGGCGGCGGGGCCTCGCGGCCGAAGAACTCGGCGCAGCGGTAGACCGGCGCCGGATTCATCCACCGCAGCTCGCAGTGGTCGGCGTGGATGCAATCGGCGCAGAGCCCATGCAATCGCGGCGAAGCTCCGTTCAGACGGTCACGGCTGGCGCTTCTATCCATTCGAGTACCGTTCGGTGAGGGATGGATCGCTTCACCGAACTGCATTGCAAGGACCGTGCCAGTTACCGCCGGAATTGCCCCCTACCGCTATGGCTTTGATTGTCAATCAGTTAGCCGTGCCGCTCCCTATGCGTCCAGTCATCGGTATTGGAGAGAAACGCGCCACCGGGGCTAATCACCCCGCTACCATCGGCAGCCGTCCAGCCGCGTTCTGTAGGGCGGGGTCTCTGACCCCGTCGTTTCTGGACGGCATCATGGAGCGTGTTCGGACCAAAACAGGCTGATTGGGATCGGCCTGCCGGGCCGTTATTGACTCCACGGAAATGCGCCGTTTGGGAGCAAGCGTTCATTTGGCATGCCCTTATTGCTTGTTATTATGGTACTTAGTAGTATGTGGCACTCTGCTGTCAGGGCAGATACAGGTCCGCTGTTAACTGGGATCGCCAAGGTTCGCCAAGGATCAGGTCCGTATTCGTCGCAATTATCAGCAACTCATATTATAACAGGTATCCGATGACCATCACCTCTATTATCAACAGGATAGAATCACAAACAGGTCCAGATAGTGTTTAAGGACGGCAAATTATAGGGAGAGGGCGCGGAGCCGGTCCCTAGTCCCCAACGCATTAGATTCACGCGGTGGGATCGCTGGGCCGACCTAAAAGAACCGACCATCCAATAATCTGTCCTGAAGGTCCGTCGGGGCGAACGAGAGGGCTCGCTCAGCTTGGCGGAGCTGTTTCATCCATACTCAATCTCAATAAACCCTGATTGGATGCCGGATTCCGATAGAATCTGAAATCCGGCGCCGGATGCGTTAAACTTAGCTAACCCCTTTTCCCGCCCCGGGGAGCATCTCCGAAACGCGGAGACGCCGCGGGAAACACGACACGGTTGACACGGGGGCCTGCGTCCCCGATAATTAGGACTTTCGCAAACCAAGATAAGGAATCGGCCGACCACCGGTCGGTCGGCTGGAAGGAGAAACCCATGCGCAAGCTCAGCGCTCTACTGCTGGTCCTGCTGATCGGTGCGGCCGTCGCCGCCCAGGCGCCGCTGTTCCAGCTCGAGGATGTCAACGGCAACAACGTCAAGCTCTCCGATTATATCGGTGATTACGTGGTGGTGCTGGACTTCTGGGCTACCAGTTGCAGTCCCTGTCTGGCCTTGATGCCCCATATGCAGGAGCTCTACGACGAGTACAAGGACGACGGCCTGCGGGTGATCGGCATCTCCGAGGACCTGCCGCGCAACGTCTCCTCGGTCAAGGCCAAGGCCCGCGAGCTCGGCGTGACCTACACCATCGTGCTCGATCAGAACGCGGCGGCGCTCCAGGCCTACCAGGGCGGCGACGCCGGCATCCCCTTCATCGTGGTCATCGGTTACGACGGCCAGATCACCGACACCTTTCGCCGTATCCAGCCCGGCGACGAGGACAAGATCGAGGAGGCCGTCGTCGAGGCCCTGGGCCTGTAAGCCCGAGCCCCGCCGAACCGTCAGACGCTTTCCTACGCCCGAGGAGGAGGCTGCGTGCGCTATGCCATCCTGTCCCTGATCCTGGCCTGTCTGCTGGTCTTAACCGGCGCGACGGCGGCCCAGGAGGAAGACGAGTACCCCGAGGAACCCGATTTCATCGTCGGCGATGGTGAGGATGTCGAAACCGGAGACGATGCCGTTGAGGATACCGTAGAAGAAGCCGACGAGGAGGAAAACGCCTACTCCTATGTCATCGGCGTCGGCGACGACGAGACCCAGGTCGGCATCACGGTAAGCAACAGCGCCGAATACAAGCTCTACGAGAGCGTCTACGACAGCGCCGCCGGCGGCAAGATCTACGGCATGCAGACCTTCGAGGACGACCTGACGGCCAACGTCAGCATCGACAATCTCGTCCTCGGCGGCACCCTGCGCTTCTGGCAGCCGCGCTACGACGACGTGCTGACCTACACCCGCCAGTACAAAAGCGAGCTGTTCAAGTGGTACGTCGGCTACTCCGGCGAGGTCGCCGAGGCCCGCTACGGAACCTTCTACACCACCTTCGGCCGCGGCCTGACCCTCCACCTCTACGACGATCCCATCTTATACGACATCGACAACTTCCTCGAAGGCTTCTACGGCCACGTCACCCTGGACTGGCTCGACGTCAAGGGCCTGGTCGGTCGGGGACGCTACGACTTCGATCCGCTCTACACCTTCACCGATGACGTGCGCGCCGTCGAAGCCAGCTTCAACCCTTTCCTGCCCTGGATCGAGATCGGCGGCGGTCTGGTCAGCCAGGACCAGCAGGTCGGCGTGGACTTCGTTTCCGGCGAGGCCATCCGCAAGCCCCTGCTGATGCCCTCGGGCCGCCTCAAGGTAACCACTGACTACGTCGACTTCTACGGTGAATACGCCGCCAGCTCGGGCTACGAGCTCGAGGTGACCGAATACGTGCCCTACGACGGTGAGGCGATCTACGCCTCCCTGGTGGGTTACCTGGGCCGCAACTCCCTGCGCGTCGAGTACAAGAACTACGACCACTTCTACAATCACTGGAACTCGCCCCCCGAGGTCAGCTTCTCCACCAAGCCCCTGGACATATACTACCCGGGCAATGACGAGGAAGGCTACCTGGTCCAGCTCACCTACTCTCCGCTGATCGGCCTCTCGGTGAGCGGCGGCTACTGCGACGCTTGGGACTCCGCCGAGGAGATGACCCGCACCGAGTACGGCGGCGAGGTCCGCTGGGACGCCTGGCCCTGGCACCTGGTGGCCGCTGGCTGGCTCCACGGCGAGACCAAGGAGTACGGCACCGTGGGCGAGGCCGATTACTACCTCTACGAGCGAGACGAGATCTGGCCCGACCTCGAGGTCTCCTACGTCTTCCCCACCGGTCACTCCCTGGCCCTGCACTACCGCCACGAGCTCATCGAGGAGCACGAGGTCCTCGGCGACTTCGGCGAGAACGACATCAGCGAGCAGAACCCCCAGGGCAGTCTGACCTATAACTGGCCCGAGCTGTTCAGCGCCACCGTCGGCGCCCAGTTCGCCCTGGGCGACCTGCGCGCCCTGGACGAAGGCCGCGACTACTGGATCACCGGCGAGGTGACCTTCCACCTGGGCTCCAACCACGATCTGTCGATTTTCTACGGCAACGAGCGCGGCGGCCTGGTCTGCTCCGGCGGCATCTGTCGCGAGGAACCCCCCTTCGACGGCCTGCGCGTGACCCTGGAGAGCCGCCTCTAGCTTCAACATCGGCCAGGATACGCTGGATATGTCACCGGTCCCCGTTCGGGGACCGGTTTTTGCAGGCGAAGGTCCCTGATGCGTGCACCGGGGAACGTCTTGTGCTATATTAAAGTAGGGGTTATCAATCGCACCGGAATCGACTCATCCAGTTACTAGACAGTCATTCAATGCTTGGCATCGTATACCCTATCTGGACCTGATCGTGATTGTATACTGTTGATAATAGAGGCTATACTCTTATGATGCCTGCCACAAAACGGGTAGTCAAAAAGTGGCAAATAACTCGGGCCTGATCCTTGGCGAACCTAGATACCAGCGGACCTGTATCTACTCTGGAAGCAGATTGATGCAGAAGCCTAAGTATCCTAATATCATGCAGTAAGGGCATACCAAATGAACGCTTGCTGCTAGAAGGCGTATTTCAGGGAGTCAACAACGGCCCGCCAGGTCGTTGTCAATCAGCCTGATTTGGTCCGAACACGTTCCATGATGCCCAATGCTTTATTGCTCATCGTCGCCGCCACTGTCATGCCTTTGCTTCGTAGCGATATACCCGGTCTTGCTTTGAGTTCCTACGGAAGCCCGAGACTGTTGGTCCCGCTCGGGAGTCGACCAGGCTGTGAGTAAATGACCTGCTGACGACTCTCTATTGCTCGCTTTAGCAGCTTCGAACGTTATCCGACCTCGCTGATTATGCCTCGCTGCGGGGTATAACCAAGCCCCTTTCTCGAGGCGGCTGTCCTGAGTTGCGAATACTGGTTCGGTTTCTGGTGATGATCCCTTTACTTTTTTTACATCACCATATGCAGCAATAGCGATCCTTAAGCTTCCATATTGTGAAACCCAGGCCAAGGAGCCGCACAACCGGACGTCGAATACCGGTTCAGCGTTCCCTTCTTTGATGGCTTGTTTGGAACGAACTGGTTCCATGCCGCCTTTTTGTAATGACCCAAGAGCGGGCGTCTAATAGCATGATTGAATTAGCTCAGCGACGGCCGAGACCTTCGCCGAGCTCTGATACCGACAGCCACCTTTGCCGCGGCGGCTTTGGCACGTTTCTTGCGGAGTCGCCCGCCGCTTGTCCGGGAGGCCACGTCCGCCTTCGCAAGAAACGTGCCAAAGCCGGACCTTGTCGGACCGACGGGCTTCGTCCGCCGGGGACCTGTAGGCGAAGGTCTCGGGGAGCAGCCCTGGGCCTGGGCCGGTGCTGAAGAAAACGGGACCGTCGAGGCGGGTCCCGTTTTGGTATTGCGGGGTGCTGGAGTTCATCCAGTCGGCTTGTCCCGGGGAGCTGCGTATTCGTCGCCGCCGCGGCGGCGCAGCAGGTGGATGAACAGGGCGGCGGCCAGGGCGCTGGCGGCCAGCATCAGGAAGAGATTCTCGAGGCCGGAGCTCTCGGCCACGGCGCCTCCGGCGGTGGCCGCCAGGGAGCCGAAACCGAAGTTGAAGGCTCCAGCCACGCCGTAGCCCTTGCCCCGGTGCTTGGCGGGCATCAGCCGGCCGATCAGGGCGTTGGTGATCGGCTGGGTGGAGAAGACGGCGGCGGCCAGCAGGATCGAAACGACGAGGGTGCCCCATCCGCTGACGAAGCGTCCAGCCACGGCGCAGCCCGCCGCCGTCATGGCCAAGTATGTCGCCGAGCGCAGGGGTTTACGCCCCTCGGCGATGAAGCCGCCGCTGAACTGTCCGGCCACCCCGCCGATCAGCACCACGGCGGTGGCCAGGTTGCCGACGATCTCCGGGGCCATCCCCGCCAGGGGCAGGTTCTCGGCGAAGTAGACGGGCAGGAAGACCACCATCCCCCGGTAGGAGAAACCGAGCAGGGCCACGGCGATCAGGGCCAGGGCGACCTTGAGGAAGGGCGGTCGTCGGGGTTCGTCGGTGTCCGTCGACGGCTCTGCGGTGTGGGGCTCGCTGAGTTCGAGGCGGCTGATCCCGCCGAGCTGGTAGACGAGCACGGCGCCGCAGAGCAGGGCGTGGAGGGCGAAGAGCCAGGGCCAGCCTGCCACGGCCAGCACCCCGGCGGCCAGCAGGTTGCCCGAGGTCAGCCCCGTCGAGCCGGCGATGCCGTGGTAGCCCATCCCCCGGCCGTCCCGGGCCAGGTTGGCGCTGATCAGGGTCAGCCCTGCGGGGTGGTAGAGCCCGGCGGCCAGACCCATCAGCGCCGTGCCCAGTATCACCGACCAGAGTTCCGTCGAGAAGGCGACGACCAGGGAGCCCAGGGCCAGGCCGCCCAGGCAGAGCCGCAGGGTTTTGCGCGGCCCGATGCGGTCCACCAGCACCCCGGCGGGCAGGGCGCCCAGGCCGAAGCCCAGGAAGCTCAGGTTGGCCAACAGGCCGTAGGTGAAGTTGCTCAGACCGAACTGGTCCTTGAAGAGCACGGCGGCGGCGGGCAGGGCCAGCATCGCGGCGTGGATGACGGCGTGGGCGCCGGCGGTCAGGGCCACGACCCGGCGTTCGGTGGCGTCGAGCTTCATCAGGCCCCCCGGCGTCCCAACCCGCGCACCTTTTCCAGCCAGGACTCGCGTTTGGCGGGGTTAACGGAGCGGATCCGGGCCAGGTGGGTAACCCGGACCGGCCGCACGCCGCAGAGGTTGAGCACGCTGCGCCGCAGCACTCGGTCCGGCGAGCGCAGCAGGAACAGGTGGTAGTAGAAGCCCGGCGTGGACGAGGTGACGATGATCCGGGCGCTTTTACCTTCGAGCAGTGGCCGGGGCGTGGGGCGGTCCTCCCGGTATTCGAAGGCGAAGCCCGGGGTGAGGACGCGTTCGACGAAGCCCTTGACCAGGGCCGGCGGCGAGGCCCACCAGCCCGGGTAGATCCAGACCTGATGGGCGCAGTGCTTTATCAGCTCCCGGGCGTGCCGCAGGTCCGGCTCCAGGGGTTGGGAGCCGCCGTAGCCCTGGCGCAGTATCGGATCGAACTCGAGCCTCCCCAGATCGAGCAGGTGAACCTCGCGTCCGGCGGAGCGGGCGCCCTCCAGGTAGGCCTCGGCCAGGGCGCGGTTGTAGCTCTCCCGGGCCGGATGGCCCAGGATCACCAGGATAGGTCGGGGCGCGGACCGTTTCGTCTCGGCCATTGGAGCGGCGTCTCCTTTCGTGGGGTCGACGGCCCAACAACTAACAGCGGGATTGCCGGCGGTCAAGGGCCAAAGACCCCGGCGGCGTTGACCCTCGTTGCGGCGCTGTGGTAGCATTGGCCCGATCACGGATTGAGAGCCCAACCGGTAAGTCGCTTGTTATCAAGGAGTAAGGTGTCCGAAGAAATCCTGGATCAGATCCGCTTCCGCCGGGAGAAGCTGGCGGAGCTGCGTAACGAGGGCGTCGAGCCCTTCCCGGCCCGCGTCCGCCGCGAGGACCGCGTCAGCGACGTGCTGGCCCGCTTCGCCGAGCTGGAGGAGTCGGGTGACGAACAGGCCGTCGCCGGGAGGATCAGCGCCCTGCGCTCCCACGGCAAGGTGACCTTCGCCGACCTCGTCGACGACGGCGCGCGTATCCAGCTCTTCCTCAAGCGGAACGTCCTGGGCGAGGTGGGCTATGCACGGATCAAGCGTTTGGACCTGGGGGATTTCGTCGCCCTGCGCGGCGCGGCGATGACCACGCGCACCGGCGAGCCCTCGCTGCGCGTCACCGAGCTGGAGCTGATCGGCAAGTCTCTGCGCCCCCTGCCCGTGGTCAAGGAGGAGCGCGACGCGGACGGCGGCCTCGTCCGTCACGACGCCCTGGCCGATGTCGAGGTGCGCTACCGCCAGCGCTACCTGGACCTGCTGCTCAACTCGGACAGCCGGGAGCGCTTCGAGAAGCGCAGTCGGCTGACCCGGCTGATCCGCGACCTCCTCGACGAGCGACGCTTTCTGGAGGTCGAGACGCCCATCCTGCAGCCCCTCTACGGCGGGGCCGCCGCGGCGCCCTTCACCACGCACCACAACAAGCTCGACATGACCCTCTACCTGCGCATCGCCGACGAGCTGTACCTCAAGCGGCTGATCGTCGGCGGCTTCGAGCGGGTCTACGAGATCGGCAAGGACTTCCGCAACGAGGGGATGGACCGCACCCACAACCCCGAGTTCACCCAGTGCGAGCTCTACGCCGCCTACTGGGACTACACGGACATGATGCGGCTCTTCGAGGAGCTGATGAAACACCTTGCTGTTAAACTATCTGGGGAAGAGACGGTAACCTACCAAGGCAAGACCCTGGACTTTGGTAAGCCCTTCAAGCGATTGCCGGTCCTGGAGGGGATCAAAGAGGCTTCGGGTATCGATCTCGGTATAGAACCCGGCGGCGAACTGGACCGCGCCGGAGCGATCGAGATCGCCGCCCGCTACGGCTGGGAGTTCCCCGGGCATACGCCGACGGGTAAGATCATCATGACCGCCTTCGACGAGCTGGCCGAGGAGCACGGCCTGCTCGAGGAGCCGGTCTTCGTCACCGACTATCCGGCCGACATCAGCCCCCTGGCCAAGCGCAAGCCCGAGGACCCGCGCCTGGTCGAGCGCTTCGAGCCCCACGCCGCCGGACTCGAGCTGGGCAACGCCTTCAGCGAGCAGAACGACCCCGACGTCCAGCGCGCCGTCCTGGAGGCCCAGGCCGAACAGCGTAAGCTGGGCGACGAGGAAGCCAACGTCGTCGACGAGGACTTCCTGCGCGCCCTGGAGTACGGCATGCCGCCCACGGCGGGGCTGGGCATCGGTGTCGACCGCCTGGCGATGATCTTCACCGACGCGGCGAGCATCCAGGACGTGATCCTCTTCCCCCAGATGAAGCCCAAGCGCTGACCCGCCGGTAATCCGATTCACCCCGGGGGGGCATCGAGGTCGAGTGACGGCTTTCAGATTCCCGAGGAGCAGCGACGCCGCGCCGAGCGCTGACGGGCCCTGGTGGTCGAGGCCCTACCGCGTCTGCTCGAGCGCGACCCCGAGCTGGTTGTGCTCTTCGACGGCGTGGGCCGGGGCCGGGCCTTCGAGTCCTCGGACATCGACTTGCTGGTGGTGATCGAGACCAAGCTCAATCTTCCCCGGCGCTCGTTGTGGGTCTGGCGGACGATGGACGTACCGGGTCCGCTGCGCGCCTATGTGCTCACGCCGGAGGAGTTCGCCGTCGTCCGGTAGAGCAGCCCGTTGGTGCGCGAGGCTATGGCTGAGGGCGAGGTGCTTTACCGCAAGGGATCGGAGGGGGCGATGCGTAATCCTTCCGAGGGCCAGGCGCCGCTGTGGTTGGAGATGGCCGGGGAGAATCTGCGATGGCTCGAGTCGCCGCCCAGAGCGACCTTCACTCCTTCGCCTGTTTCCACGCCCAGCAGACGGCGGAGTTCGCTTTGAAGGCCCAGGCTAAAGCAGTTGAACCATGAAGCCTCGGATTCACTCCTTGTTTGAATTGTTGCAACTGGTCGTCTCTCGTCTGCCAAGACATAAAGCCGCCCTGGAGCAACTGAAACCTGCGATACGGATACTTGAGGCTTACTCTATCGGTGCCCGCCACCCCAACGGTCTGGGACATCTTTCACCGCGCGACTTCTACACCCGGGATCAGGCCGAGGAAACCCTGCGACGCCTGATCGCCAACCCGGAGGACCAATCCCAGTGACCCCGGACGTCGAGAGCCTCAACCCCCTGCTGACCTCGGCCCTGGTCGTCGGCGCCGTGGTGGTCCTGGCCGTGGTGATCCTGGCCGCCGCGCGGCTGGGTCGCTTCGAGCTCCGCGTGGCCTGGCGCTACCTGCGCTCGGGCCGCAAGGGCTTCCTGCGCGTGATCACCTGGATCAGCGTCGCCGGCATCGCCCTGGGCGTGGCCAGCCTGATCGTGGTCCTCTCCGTGATGGAGGGCTTCGAGGTCAACCTGCGGGCCAAGATCCTGGCCAACAACCCCCACATCACCGTCATCCACTACCTGCGCTACCCAATCGCCGACTGGCGCGACCTGCTGGAGGAGGTCCGGGAGGTCGACGGAGTGGAGCACGCCGCCCCGGCGATCTACATGGAGGGGATGCTGGTCAACAAGTCCAACACCATCGGCGCCGTCTTCCGCGGGGTGGACCCGGAACTCGAGGCCGGCATCACCGGCCTGCCCGGCATGATCAGCGAGGGAGAATTCAGCTTCGAACCCGTGGGGCTGGGCGCCGAGCCCCGGGACCCCGGCCTCTCCTCGGGCGCCCCCCCGGCCGGTCTCGAGGCCCCGGCCCACGGCGTAGTCGTCGGCAAGGAGATCGCCTACCAGCTCGGGGCCTCCGTGGGCAGCGAGGTCGTCCTGGTTATGCCCACCGGCGAGTGGGACCCGTTGACACCCATACCGCCCAAGATGGAGAAGCTGCAAATCACCGGTATCGTCTCCACGGGGATGTACGAGTACGACGCCCAATTGGCCTATATCTCCCTCGAGCTGGCCCAGGACTTCATGAACATCGGCGACAAGATCACCGCCGTTGAGATCACCTGCCCCGACATGTTCGATGCCCCCGAGGTCGCCGACGACATCAACGCCGCCCTGGGGGCCGACTACTACGCCCGGGACTGGACCACGACGCACAGCCGCCTCTTCGCCGCCATGGAGCTCGAGAAGTTTGCCATGTTCCTGGCCCTGGTGCTGATCATCATCGTGGCCGCCTTCAACGTCGTTAGCAACCTGATCATGCTGGCCGTGGAGAAGACCCGGGACATCGGCGTCATGAAGAGCTTCGGCGTCGACCGCCGCCAGGTGCGCGGCGTGTTCCTGAGCGTCGGCCTGGCCTTGGGCTCCCTGGGAACGCTGATCGGCGGGGTGCTCGGCGCCGTGCTGGCCTGGCTGCTCGAGCGCTACCGCTTCATCGAACTCCCCGCCGATATCTACAACATGGACCACCTGCCCGCCGTGGTTTCGGCCCCCGATGTGCTGGCCGTCATCGGCGCCTCGATGGCCATCACCTTGGGCGCCACCCTCTATCCGGCCTGGCGGGCCAGCCGCCTGGACCCCCTGGAGGCCATCCGCTATGAGTGATCCCCTGCTCCAGGCCCGGGGAGTCGCCCGCGAGTTCATCGACGGCGAGAAGCGCCTGCGGGTCCTCGACGGCGTCGACCTCGACGTAGCCCGCGGCGAGACCGTGGCCGTCATCGGCGCCTCCGGGGCCGGCAAGAGCACCCTGCTGCATATCCTGGGCGCTCTGGACCGCCCCACCGCCGGTGAGGTCGAACTCGACGGCGAGCGCATCGACGGACGCAACGACCGCGACCTCTCGCGCATCCGCTCCCGCCTGGTGGGTTTCGTTTTCCAGATGCACCACCTACTGCCCGAGTTCGACGCCCTGGACAACACCGCCCTGCCGCTGATCGCCCAGGGGATCGAGCCCCGGGAGGCCGAGAAGCGCGCCGAGGCGATGCTAACCCGGGTGGGCCTGGCGGAACGGCTGCGCCACGCCCCGCGCAAGCTGTCCGGGGGCGAGCAGCAGCGCGTGGCCATCGCGCGAGCCCTGGTCAAGAAGCCCCCCTTGGTGCTGATGGATGAGCCCACGGGAAACCTCGACCCGCGCACCGCCGAGCGGGTGCTCGATCTGGTCTTCGAGCTGGCCGCCGAGAACGGCGGCGCCTTCGTCATCGTCAGCCACGATCCCGCCGTCGCCCGGCGCACCGATCGCGCACTAGAGCTGCGCGAGGGCGGCCTGCACCGGCTGACCACCTCCCCACGCTAATCGCCGCCGACCTCCGCCGACCGCCCCGCCCGACAGCGCCCCTCGGCCCGGGACCGGCGTTGGCACGTTTCTTGCGCAACGCCGGGCGTCTTACATCAAGGCGGCGCGCGATTCCGCAAGAAACGTGCCAACGCCTCCCCGCAGGAGCCATCGCGCGCGGCGGGCCGGGAGCGGCGGAGGTCGGCTTGACGGCTGTGTCCATTAACGATTAGGTAGGTGAGAAAACGATGATGGATGAGCGTTGCCAACGCTGCGGTTTGCACACGGCCGTCGTTCGCCGTGTAGGGTACGCGGGCGGCGAGACGGCTCTGTGCGAGAGCTGCCTCGACGAGACGGCCCGACGGCGGATCGGCGCGACACGGGGTCGCTGGTTGCCGAAGGCCTCGCCGGCCGATCGCTACGTCGCGGGCTTCCCCGGCTTGACCGTCGTCAATCTGAGTGGTGAAGGCGAGGGACCGAGCTGTCCGCGCTGCGGTTTGGATTGGCGGGAGTTCGCCCGCACCAAGCGCCTGGGCTGTCCGGTCTGCTATGAGACCTTCGGGCCGGTGCTGGAGCGCTTCTTCCAGCAGCTCGAGCGGCCGGGGTTCGACTAGAAAGGCCTCGCCGGTCCGTCGCGTCGGATCGAGCGTCACGGCCGCAGGGGTTGGCTTCGGTGTCGTGGAGGATGTCCGGCAAAACAGGCTGATAACGAGCGGTCGGCTTGGTCCACTCCGACCCCTCCGGAAATGTTCCGCTTTTGATTAACACACTCATCTAGGATACTCTTAGGGATTATCACTCGCACCTGAACCGACTCATCCAGCGAATAGATTGTCATTGATTGCTTTATAGTTCACACTCGCCGCCATTGTCATCCCTCTGCATTGTCGTGCCAATGCATGGTGGCGATGCACCTGGACCTGCGTTGAGTAACGCCGGAAGCCCGAGGCTGTTGGTTCCAATCAGGTTTCGACCAGGCTGCGAGTAAGTGGCCTGCTGATGACGCTCTATTGCTCGCTTTAGCAGCATAGACCGTTGTCCGGCTTCGCTGGTTGACCACACGCTGCGGGTGGTTACCAGCCCCTCGTCTCAATGCGTCTTTCACCAATTGCGAATACTTGGTTCAGTTTCTGGTGATGATCCCTTGGCTTTATGTAACCGCCGTGGGAAACACACGTTTCGCGAGCGGCCGGAGGCAAGTCGCCAAGCTATCCCGATGTGAAGCTGGAACCCCCGCACCTCCAAGCCGAGTTCCATCCCGTCCAACAAGTAAGAAGCCTCGAGGTTCATTGAGCGCAGCCCATGACAGCCCCGACAGACTGGAGCGACCGCCGGACTGGGTGACGTCCAATCCCGGCGGGGTGCGACTATACGCTCGGCGCACGCTGATCCGCAACCTGGCCGCCGAGCCGATACGTTTCCAGCCAGCCGGCGACCAACGGGAGGAGCTGCTCGAGCGGCTGCGCCCTTGCGCGGTCCTGCTGGGAGATGAGGTTCACCGGGCGGACCGTGTCGGCGACACCGGTCCAAGCTGGTGGAGTGAACGCCTCTACCTGTCTCGGCTGCCGGAACGGACCGAACTCTACCTGGACCCCGACGAGGCGGGCTGCCTGATCCTGGGCGGTTACGATCACCTGACGCTCAGCCGAGTGACCGTCGGCGAGCTGGGGGAGCTAGCGAACCTGGGCGAAGAGTTGGAAGCTCGGCTGGCGGAGTTGGGGGGCTGCGCAACGGACGAGCGCTTCGGCCTGCTGACTAGCTCGCCGCGCTGTTGCGGCCTGGGCGAGTCCGTGGAGATCGCCCTGCACCTGCCCGCGGCCGAACAGGCGGGGCAACTGAAAACCCTCGGCCAGGCCTGCGCCGAGCTGGGCTTCTGGCTGATGCCTCTGGGCGCGCCCGGTGGGAGTCTGTATTCGATCAACAACCTCACCGCCCAGGGCTATGAACCCGGCGAGCCCGCCCGGCGGGCCGAGGAGCTGGCCCGGCGCCTGGTCGAGATCGAAAAGCGGGTGCGTCGGGAGCTGCTCGACCGCCGCCGTTTATGGCTCGAGGACCGTCTGGGCCGGGTCTGGGGTGTACTCGGGCACCTGCGCCGCGTCCGCGAGGACGAGGGGCCGGTCCTGGTCACCTGGCTGCGCCTGGGATGCGGGATGGACGGACTCGCCGGACCGTGGGGTGAAGTGGATCCGGCGGAGGTTGACCGGGTTCTCTGGCTGATGCAACCCGAGCTCAGCCGCGTCGCCGCCGCCGCCCGTGGCCTGCCCGTCGAGCTCTGGCGGGCCGAGGTCCTGGCCGAGTTGCGGCGCTGAAGGCCGGCGCTCCTATGGGCGCCCCCGAACATCCATGCTATACTGAATGTATCAATGGAGCAGCGCCTGGTTGCCCGCTGTTGGCAACCCGGTGACCCCAGGAAAACCGACAAGATTTGTCGAAAAATGAAACTCAAAGCCTCTTCGTTTCGTTTACCTGTTGACTTCGACGAAAAGCTATTCCATCGTGCGGGACCGTCGGAGGGGCCTTCACGGTCAGATTAACAGGTCGTTTTGACACTGACCCTTCAGATTACGCCGGATCAGCAGACCATTCTGAGGGGGAGTTGATAGAGCGGAGCCCGCTCCGCCAGGAAGTCGTCCGGTTGAATCGGTCTATGAACCGAAGTCGTAAGATGATGAAATACTTATAAATAGGTCGCCGACATCCGCGATGGTCACCCAAGTCTAACGTGGATAATCGTACCGTGGGATAAGTTGGCACGCTAAATGCAGTATCATAGGGCTGCTTAACCTACAAACTTTTTTCGAGTTCGCGTCCCGAAGCCACTTCCATTCTCAGCGGCGCGGACGACACCTCGGTTCTCCCTAGCGGAGTTGTCAGTGATGCTGGACAAGTTCACCCCCAGAGCGCGCAAGGTCATTCTCTTCGCCCGGGACGTCGCCAAGCAGATGGGCCAGGAACACCTGGGCACCGAACATCTGCTGCTCTCCCTGGTCGAGGAGTCCGACGGCGTGGCGGCCTATGTCCTGAACAAGATGGGACTGCGCTCCGCCGCCATCCGTTCCGAGCTGGACAAGCTCAAACCCGACAGCGACCGGCACGGCGAACAGGACGAGAAGATACCCTTCACCCGTCACGCCAAGCAGGTCCTCGAGCGGGCCGTTCTGGTGGCCGGCGAGTTGGGCTATAACTACATCGGCACCGAGCATCTGCTGCTGGGCCTGATGGAGGTGCGCGAGGGCGTGGCCTCCAGCGTGCTCAGCCACCTGGGCTACGAGCCCGAGGCCGTCAAGCGCGAGCTGTTCAGCATGCTCGAAGACAACCAGCGCTCCGAGGGCGCTCCGCCGCGGCGGCGCAAGCGCGGCGCCGGCAAGAGCCGCAAGGGCGAGGAGTCGATGCTCGAGGAGTTCGGCACCGACCTGACCGCCCAGGCCCGCTCCGGCAAGATCGATCCCGTCATCGGCCGGGAGAACGAGACCGACCGGGTGATCCAGATCCTCTCGCGGCGCAAGAAGAACAACCCGGTGCTCATCGGCCCCCCGGGCGTGGGTAAGACGGCCATCGTCGAGGGCTTGGCCCAGCGTATCGCCGACGGCAAGATCCCGCTGACCCTGACCGACAAGCGGCTGATCCAGCTCGATCTGGGCGCCGTGGTCGCCGGAACCAAATACCGCGGCCAGTTCGAGGAGCGCCTTCAGGCGATCATCAAGGAGCTCAAGGACTCCGACGATGTGATTCTGTTCATCGACGAGCTGCACACCCTGGTAGGCGCCGGCGGCGCCGAGGGCGCCCTGGACGCCAGCAACATGCTCAAGCCAGCCCTGGCCCGCGGCGAGGTCCAGTGCATCGGCTCGACCACCCTCGACGAATACCGCAAGTACATCGAGAAGAACGGCGCCCTCGAGCGGCGCTTCCAGAGCATCCTGGTCGATCCGCCCTCGGTCGACCAGAGCATCGAGATCCTGCTGGGCCTGCGCGACCGCTACGAGGAGTTCCACAACGTCGAGATCACCGACGAGGCCCTCGAGGCCGCAGTGCGCCTCTCCGAGCGCTACATCTCCGACCGCCAGCTCCCCGACAAGGCCATCGACGTCATCGACGAGGCCTCCAGCAAGGTCCACCTCTCCTGCCTGTCGCCCCCGGCCGAGGTGACCAGCTTGGAGCGCGAGCGTGCCAACCTGCTCGAGGGCTCCCCCGAGCCCGGCGAGGGCTACTCCGACGCCCTGCGCGAGCGCGCCCAGGAGTTGGACCGCATCGACCGCAGCCTGGCCGTGGCCCGCCGCCGTTGGGAGAACAACCTCGAAGACAGGCGCGGGCTGGTCGACGTCGAAGCCGTGATGGAAACGGTCAGCCGCTGGACGGGCATCAAGCTCAACCGGATGGCCGAGAGCGAGCAGACCAAGCTGCTGCGCATGGAGGAGGAGCTCCACCGTCGCGTGGTGGCCCAGGACGAGGCCATCAACGCCGTCACCCGTGCCATCCGTCGATCCCGCGCCGGGGTGCGTGATTCCGCCAAGCCCATCGGCAGCTTCCTCTTCCTCGGGCCCACCGGCGTCGGCAAGACCGAGCTGGCCAAGGCCCTGGCCGAGTTCCTCTTCGATGACGAGAACGCCATCGTCCGCGTCGACATGAGCGAGTACATGGAGAAGTTCGCGGTCAGTCGGCTCATCGGCGCTCCGCCGGGGTACGTGGGCTATGAAGAGGGCGGCCAGCTCACCGAGCGCATCCGCCGCAAGCCCTACGCCGTGGTGCTCCTCGACGAGATCGAGAAGGCTCATCCCGACGTATTCAGCCTGCTGCTCCAGGTGCTCGACGAGGGCCGCCTGACCGACTCCTTCGGCCGCACCGTCAACTTCCGCAACACCGTGGTCATCATGACTTCGAACCTGGGCACCAAGGACATCAAGGACATCAACCGCATCGGTTTCGGCGGCGAGAGCGGCCAGAGCGGCTTCTTCGCCATGCGCTCCAAGGTGATGGAAGAGGTCAAGCGCCTGTTCAACCCCGAGTTCCTCAACCGCCTCGACGAGACCGTGGTCTTCCACTCCCTCTCCCGCGAGGACCTGCACGAGATCGTCAAGCTCCAGCTCAAGCGGATCAAGGCCCGCCTGGCCGAGCAGACCGTGGCCCTGGACTTCACTGAGGCCGTAGTCGAGCGGGTCATCGAGGAGGGCTACGATCCCAAGTACGGCGCCCGGCCCATCCAGCGGGCCATCCAGCGCCTCATCGAGGACCCCTTGGCCGACGAGATGCTCCACGGCCGGGTCAAGGAGGGCGATCTGGTCGAGATCGACTTCGTCGACGGTTCCGCCGTCTTTACCCCCTCCGAGCTGCCCAGCGCCGTCTGAACTCTAGCAAGCCGAACGGGATAATCATCGAGGACCGACCCCCCGGGGTCGGTCCTTTTCTTTGGGATCAGCACAGAAGATGAACATCAGCTATTGCAGTTGGGTATTTATATCGGCGTGAGCAAGTTTTTTTCCTTCCACCAGCAAAGTGGTCAATGTGGCAGGGAGGAGCAGGACGAGGGACCGGCACGTCAAGTGTCCCAGGTGCGACTACCGCTATCACTACCGCTGCGCCTACGGACGTCATAAGTGCAAGCGCTGCGGCAAGTTGTTCAACCATCGTCCCCGGGGGCGTCGCAACGAGCCGCCGCCGGAAAAAGCGCCGTGAGATAGCGCGTCTGTTCCGGCTCGGCCTCCCGGCGGCGCGGGTCATCCTGCCCAAGCGCTGTGACGGCAAGCATCTGCTCGGTGTGATACTGGACAATGTCGAGCTGGACTCGATCGTTTACTCCGACGGATACAAGGCTTATAACAGGCTGTCACTCAACGGTTTTCATCACAAACGCATTAACCACGACAAGACCCTGGTCGATGGCAAGGTGCCTATCAACGGCCCAGAGAGCTCCCTAGGCTATGCTAAAAGCCTATCACCGTGGCTTTAAACGCAACTTCAGGCTCTTTATCCGTGAAAGGTCGTTCCGATTCAGCCATCGCGACGACGAAAACACTCTCGACTACCTGCAGGATGCACTGCTCAATTGGTCCGATTTAATTGGTCCGATCAGGTTACATGATGCCTAACGCTATAATCCGATACGTCTTTAGCGTTCGGAAGCCTGACAAGGCAGTGGAACCAGGGCAGGGCGGCCTGTCCGACATCCTCGTAGTCGATATCAGACACACCTTCATATACCACTGCGAAAGTACCCTCAGTGTTTATTTGTAAATCATAATCCGGACTGACAAAAGACAGTATAAGCTCGCCTTCGCTTTCATCTTCAAGTGTAAAAGCTTCCTCTCCATATATCGGATTAGCTAGTAACACGAGTGAAAGAATGAAGAAATTGACTCTTTTAATCATCATATCCTCACCTGACGATGTAGATGTCCGTCTGTCCGTCCACAGTCCTGGTGAAAACGACGTATTCGTCCCAGGCGCAAATATCGTTTTCCACGCCCGCCTTATCAATACCTTTATTATATCAAGATAATCCTCTGTAAATCTCCAAATAACAGCATCATCTCCTCATTAAGATGTATTATATATTGATGACAATGTAATAGTCAATAGATGATATATAGAATATGTTATTACCGTCACTGTAAAAAAATCCATATCTCTTACAATGTAAAATATATATCAGTATTATCTCGTACACTAAGCCAAGTACCACCATTATCAATGAAAACCGGAGATTTACCATCTTGCTTGTTTACAAACATATCATCATTAGTCATATTACGGTAGTATATTTCCTCATTCTTCTTAAATAAGATGTAATAATTATCAGACAAGCCTATGTAGCACGATAGATGATCTATTCCTACCCCACCTTCACGATATATCTCGGTGAATTCAAGATCGTCCTCCTGGATAATCACTGCCTCACTGTTACCCTCAAGTGCAATTAAGAGACCCTGATAAGAAAATGACTCAATAGAAATCGAGGTTAAGGCGGTTATAATGTAACCATTCGGAGCAGTGTAAATGATCTCTTCAGTGTCAGAAGCATAGTCGTACAGGTGGATGGACTCACCGTCATGATAGGCTATCCGGGCGTTCCTGATGTCACGATCGTACGAGGACGTATCGTAGAAAACCGGATCGCACTCCACCAATGAGTTGTCGGTCAGGCGAACCTCGCCGCCCATGTCGTCGAGGAAACCAGGATCCGTCGGATTGATGCAACCCAAGCAGATCAGGCCGAACAAGACCAGTATCAGAAAGAGGGACGTTGAACGACGCATGGGGGCTTCTTGGTGGGCGGGAAGTGCATATCACAGTATTATTATTAACGCTGGTCCTCAACATGAACATGAAAGCATATTGACAACCGGCCTGTCAATCGTCAAAGCAATGACGTTGCCGACCTCGTCCATCGTGGTGCCGCTGTCGGCAGACACCAGATCAGCTATGATGTTTCCTAACTGAGTGCCGGCATCTACCTGATCCGCCTCATCGACGGCGATGAAACCACAACAGAAAGATTGCTGATCAGTCGGTAAGGTTCGATCAGTCTTTCTAAATACAAATCCACGGCAGGTGCGTGGATTTGTTTATATATATCTGTATGTTATCTAATAACATAAGTCAGTCTTTTTAAAATATTGTTTGGCATCACACACGATCCCGGACCAGCCCACTCCAACTAGAAACGCCGCCCCCCTTCAAAAATGCGGCTGAGACGAAGCCGTGCTGAATATAGTTAAGCCAGTAATATTAATACCAGGGGTGTTACTGATTAGATATACTTGTTAATAAGCTACTTATGAACGTAGCATCGTCATCGAGGCCAATGACGTCAAGCGGTTTTTCAGCCTGTAGTTACTTCACTACGGTCACCTAAAGAATGTTGTAATCCAGGTATCTGCCACAAACATCTTGCTCGATGTGCACACCTGATTAAAGCTAATTGCTTTGATCTAAATAAAATCCAGTATTGCATTGGTCCGTTGCCGCTAAGTGATCCCTTTTCTTTTTCAAGTTTCTTTGGATTTGACCATAATCGATGGCTTCAGCGATGAGTCTCTCATCGAATAGTCGTCCGAGACCGTTACGGTTATAAATGCTCCTTCGCCTCATCCGAAGCTGGCAAAGGCGAGAGTCCGAGCTCTTTCAGGAACTCGTTGTGCTTCCTGGTCGCCTAGACGATCCTCGCTTGAATCTTGACCAGGTTCTCGTGGATGTAATCCAGATCAATCCCGTCTCCTGTCGTCGCCGTGATACGTCCCTGCGGGACACGGGTCAAACTACCAACAAACCACCCATTAAATTACCCCTTCTAACCCCTTGGGAATTGGCGGGATATGGTAATGAGGGTAGTTTGGGGAAATGGATTACTACTCTGAGGGAGTTATTATACAAATAAAACTATTTATAAAACTCTGAATATCAACTACCCAAACTAGTAAACTACCCCCCCCTGTGGCTGGGGAGGGGAGTAGGAACGTGTAAATAACCCCGTTTTCAACGCGTTAGCGCGAAACGGGGCGGGTGATTCAAAGGTGGGGTGGAAGATGGGATTTGAACCCACGGCCTCCTGGGCCACAACCAGGTGCTCTAACCAACTGAGCTACTCCCACCGCGGCAGGGGGAAACTGTAGCAAAAACCCGTCGTGCTGTCCAGCGGATAGATTATCCCGGGTGCAGGGCGGCTCGACGAGTGCCGGAACTGGTTGTATGCGTGGTCGGGGCGAGAGGATTTGAACCTCCGGCATCCTGCTCCCAAAGCAGGCGCGCTACCGGGCTGCGCCACGCCCCGTGTCGATCATTCGCAGAGGCTGACCTGTTTGACCAGGCCCTTGTCACCGGGCTCGAACTCGACCTTGGCGCCGACGAAGACCCCCCGGTAGGGGGCGTTTTCCAGTTGCGAACGGTGAAAGAAGAACTCGCCCAGAGGCCGGCCGTTGCCGCCGTGGGTTTCTTCACATTCGGCTTCATCGCCGACGACGACGGGGGTTTCACCGGCGGCCCTCATCAGCGGTCGGACGAAGGCGTAGCCCTTGTGCGGGTTGTAATAGGTGATCACGCCGAGCAGTCGCATATTTGTCGTTGTGTTTGTTGTGGTTGGGTGGAGATTGTACGGCGCGCGGAGATGATAGTCAAGGCGCAACGTGGAGCGTAGGGGCTGGAAGAGCTCCGGGACTGTGCTACAATGAGGCGGTCATCGGTGATGATCGACGTGAGGAGAGCCATGTCCCGGAAGATGAAACGCGAGACGACGCTGCATATCGCCCGGCTGGCCCGCCTGGGCCTGACCGAAGAAGAACTGGAACGCTTCGGCGGCCAGCTCGGCCAGATGCTGGAGTACGTCGAGGCGCTGCGCGCGGTGGATGTCGAGGGCGTTCCTCCATTCAACGAGCTGGAGCCCGCCCGGGTTCCCGGACGCGTCGACGAGGTCGTCAACCCGCCCAGCGAGCACGGCGAACTCGAGCAGACCCCCGAGGTGCGCGATCGCTTGATCGTCGCCCCCAGTCCGCTGGCCGACGTCAAGTGAGGGAACTCGACGGACAGCGCGCCCTGGTGATGGGGCTGGGGCTCTTCGGCGGCGGCGTCGGGTTGACCCGCTACCTGATGCGCCAGGGCGCCCTGGTGACCGTCACCGACCTGCGAGGCCCGGAGGAGCTGGGTCCCTCGCTGGAGTTGATCGCCGACCTGGACGTTGAACTCCACCTGGGCGGCCACCTCGAGGCGGACTTTACCGGGTCGGATGTCGTTTTCGTCAACCCGGCGGTGCCGAAGAGCTCGCCCTATCTGGAGTTCGCCCGCCAGGCCGGGGTACCGCTAAGCTCGGAAACCAACCTTTTCGTCGAGCGCTTCCGCGGCCCCGTAATGGCGGTGACCGGCTCCAACGGCAAGACGACGACCACGGGCATGCTGGGGGCGATCGTCAAGGCCTACGACGCCCGCGCCCTGGTCGGCGGCAACATGGGCGTCTGCCTGCTGGACCACGTCGACGACTCCGATCCGGCCCACCCGGCGGTGCTCGAGCTCTCCAGTTTCCAGCTCGAGGATCTGGGCGAGCTGGGCTGGTCGCCGCACATCGCCGTGGTGACCAACCTGACGCCCAACCACCTGGACCGCCACGGCACCTTTCAGAACTATCTCGAGGCCAAGAGCCAGATCCTGCGCCACCAGAGCGCCCGGGACGTGGCAGTGCTCAACGCAGAGGACGACCGGGTGGCCGCCCTGGCCGAGCTGACCCCGGGGACGAGCCTCTACTTCGCCCTCGAGGAGGCCGGGGAGGTCAACTTCTACCGCCGGGGTGATGGGCGGGGGAGCCTTTACGCCCGCTTCGGCGGCAGCGAGCTGCCCTTCCTCGACCTGGCCGAGTTCAAGCTACGCGGCGACCACAACGCGGCCAACGCCTTGGCCGCCGCAGGCGCCGCCTACGCCTACGGCATCCCGCCTGGGTTGATCGGCCGCGAACTGGCCGCCTTCAAGGCCCCGCCCCACCGGCTGGAGCATCTGGGCGGTGTCGGCGGCGTCGACTGGTACAACGATTCCATCGCCACCACGCCGGAATCGACCATCGCGGCCCTGCGCAGCTTCGAGGAGCCGCTGTGGCTGATCGCCGGCGGCTACGACAAGGGGATCAGCTTCCGCGAACTGGGCCGGGAGATCGCCCTGCGGGCCAAGGGCTGCCTGCTGATCGGCAAGACGGCGGCCTCGATCCGCCACGATATCGAGGACGGCCGGCTGAGCCTGCAAGCCGACGGCTACGCCCTGGGTCTCGAGACCGTCGAGGAGGTGGGCGATTTGGAGAACGCCGTCGCCCGGGCCGCCGAGCTGGCCGCCCCCGGCGAGGTGGTCGTCCTCTCTCCTTCCTGCGCCAGCTACGACCAGTTCCTCAACTTCGCCCAGCGCGGCGACACCTTCCGCCGCCTGATTGGGGAGCTGGACTTCTCGGGGAGTTAGCTCCGTCCGCGGCGGAGTATCCGCTTGCAAATACCGAAGCGCCGGGAGTGATCCTCACAGAGGAATCGTCCCGGCGCTTTGATAATCGCAGCCGTCTCAAGCGGCCCTGGAGCGCCGGGCCATCGAACAGCGGTCCCCGGCCAAGCCCCTTTATTCGCAAGAACCCCCTTAATCAAGGTGCGCCTCAAGCCTGACCGTATCGCTCCGGTTGTTTCCCGAAGGGATCGTATACCCTGTCAGGACTGGATAGGAATTGTATCCTATTATTAGTAAAGAGAAGGGATCAGCGCAGAAGATGAACAACAGCTATTGCAGTTGGCTACTTATATCGGCGTGAGCAAGTAT
>CAZOOP010000037.1:0-43000 GCA_964581465.1 uncultured bacterium | reverse complement strand
TATCAGAGAAAGGTCGTTCAGATTCAACCAAAGAAACGATCCCGGCATGATAGACTACCTAAAAAGCATCCTGATTGGTCCATGATCGTGTGTGATCCCAAACGTTTTACATATCGATCTGGAGCAATTCTTGACATAATTGTCAGCATTCCCGCTCTAAATGCCGTTCATTGTCTTTATTATGTCTGTTCAGTTTCAGGTGATAATCCCATGCTTAAACTACTGTTTGGACAAAAAACGTGCATTTCAGGGAAGTGAATGACGGCCCGGCAAGCCGCTCCCAATCAGCCTGATTCGGTCCGAACATATTCCTTGATGCCAAGAGAAACAACTAAAAAGCTGTTGCCAGTATGAACCGGTCTAAGTCTGGGTGACGAGGCCTTCGGCGCCCGGCCGCCTTGTAAGAGAAACCGATTCAGCTCAACCCACCAAGGAGTTGCCTTGCCAGATAATCACACCGACGTCTCCATCGTCCTGGCCGGTGAGGCCGGGCAGGGCGTGCAGACCGTGGAGCGCCTGCTGGTCCGCCTGGCGGCCCGGGCGGGCCTGCACGTCTTCGCCACCAAGGAGGTGATGTCACGCGTCCGCGGCGGCGTCAACTCCACCGAGCTGCGCGTGGGCACCCGGTCCGTGCGCGCTTTCGTCGACCGCATCGACGTCTTCATCCCCCTTGTCAATCAGACCATGCCCCACCTGCACCGGCGGATCAGCGACGAAACCCTGATCCTGGCCGAGACCTCGCGTATCGACATATACTCCGACGCCGTCGACGTGCCCCTGACGGCCGTCGCCGAAGAGGTCGGCAAGGCCCTCTACTCCAACTCCGTGGCCCTGGGCCTGATCGCCGGACTGCTCGAGATCGACGCCGGACTGCTCGGCGAGGTCGTCGGCGAGTATTTCTCCGCGAAGGGCGGGGAGATCGCCGAGGCCAACCGCGAGGCCGCCCGGCGCGGCCGGAAGCTGGGCCGAGAACTGGTCGAGGACGGCCGCTTCTCCAAGACCGTCACCCCCGACGGTGACAAAGGCGAGCGCCGGCTCTTGAACGGCACCCGGGCGGTGGCCCTGGGCGCCCTGGCCGGGGGCTGCAACTACTGCTGCGCCTACCCGATGAGCCCCTCGACGGGGGTGCTGGTCGAGCTGGCCGCCCGACAGGACGAGCTGCCCCTGATCGTCGAGCAGGTCGAGGACGAAATCGCCGCGGTCAATATGGCCGCCGGGGCCGCCGCCGCCGGAGCCCGGCCCCTGGTGACCACCTCGGGTGGGGGACTGGCTTTGATGGGCGAGGGCCTCTCCGTGGTCGGCAACATGGAGCTGCCCCTGGTTCTCCACTGCGCCCAGCGACCCGGCCCGGCCACGGGGCTGCCCACCCGCACCGAGCAGGGCGACCTCAACCTGGCCCTCCACGCCGGCCACGGCGACTTCGCCCGCGTCGTGCTGGCGCCGGGGAACATCGAAGAGGCCTACCGCCTGACCCACCACGCCTTCGATCTGGCCCTGCGCTACCAGATCCCGGTGATCCTGCTTACCGACCAGTACCTCGTCGACTCCTTCCACGACCTCGGGGAGCTGCCCAAGCTGGGATCCCTCGACGACCACATCGTCGAAACGACGGTCGACTACCGACGCTACGCCTTCACCGAGAGCGGCGTCTCGCCCCGGGGCGTATACGGTCACGGCGCGGGCTTCGTTCGCTCCGACAGCCACACCCACGACCAGGACGGCCACATCTCCGAGGACCTGCACGAGACCCGGCCCCGGATGGTCGAGAAACAACTGCTCAAGCTCGAAGGTTTGCAGGCCGAGGCCCTCGAGCCCGTTCTCAACGGCCCGCGCGACTACCAGACCCTGCTGATCACCTGGGGCTCGACCCTGGAGCCCGCCCGGGAGGCCATCGAGAACGCCGGGCGCGACGATGTCGCCCTGCTGCACTTCCCCCAGCTTTACCCCTTGCCCCTGGCCGCCCTGGAGTACCTGGGCTCCGCCGAGCGGTTGATCTGCCTCGAGGGCAACGCCACCGGGCAGTTCGCCGACCTGCTGCTGCGCGAACTGGGCTTCGCCGTCGACGAGAAGCTGCTCAAGTACAACGGCCTGGCCTTCACCGTCGAGGATGTCGCCGATCTGCTAGATGATCTCTAGCCCGGACGATCCGCTTCCACACCAACGACAACCAAGGAGAACGATGGTTCCCGAATCCACCCCGGCGCCTTTCGAGGGTGACTTCGCCGATATCGCCTGGTGTCCGGGCTGCGGCAACTTCCCCATCCGCAAGTCTCTCATCGCCGCCCTGCAGGACCTCGAACTCGACCCCCGCAAGACCGTTCTCGCCTCGGGTATCGGCCAGGCGGCCAAGCTGCCGCATTACGTCGAGGCCCAGCTCTTCAACGGACTGCACGGTCGGGTGCTGCCCGCCGCCACGGCGATCAAGGCCGTCAACCCCGAGCTGACCGTCATCGTCGCCTCGGGCGACGGCGACATGTACGCCGAGGGCGGCAACCACCTGCTGCACTGCATCCGCCGCAACCCGGACCTCACCCTACTTGTCCACGACAACATGATCTACGGCCTGACCAAGGGCCAGGCCTCGCCCACCTCGCTGCGCGGGATGAAGACCCCGGTGCAGACCGTCGGCGTCTTCGTCGAGCCCTTCAACGGACCCGCCCTGGCCCTCGCCCTGGGCTGCGGCTTCATCGCCCGGACCAGCGCCGGCGAGGGCGAACTGACAACGGAGCTGATCAAGCGCGCCGTGCGCCACCCCGGTCTGGCCATGATCGACATCTTCCAGCCCTGCGTCTCCTTCAACAAGCTCAACACCTACGCCTGGTTCAAGGAGCACACCTACACCCTGGGAGACGATCACGACACCGGCGACCGGGCCGCAGCCTTCGCCCGCTGTCTCGAAACCGACCCCCTGCCGCTGGGCGTGCTCTACGAGAACCCGGATCCGCCGCCCACCTTCGAGGCTCAACTGCCCGCCTACGCCGTCGACGACACCCCGTTGTGGCGGCGCAAGCCCGGCCCGGCCGATGTCGAGGAAATGCTGGCGGCTTACCGGGTCTAGCTTTACCACGGGGCGAGCAACGCCGATTTATCAAAGGGATGGGCCGAGCGCCCATCCTGTTTTTCCATAAGCCCTTGATCGTCTTAATTACTGCGAAACCCGGCATTTAAACTCAGAGCAGTGACGCCGACCAGGTAACAGAGGATCACCAGCCGTTATCGTTGAAATTCGGGTCACCTGCTTCATGTGCCGTTTGTCCTATGAAGGTCACGAGCAAGTTTGGATTTACAGGATCTTTCCTGTGTTCACTGCGAAGTTTCTCTATCTCCGCAACGATACTTGTATCATCGCCCTTTTGTATATTGAAAGTCGGGTAAATAGTGAGACGTTGCTGAATGGCTCCGTGATGAAGATAATGTTCCCAATGGAAGTTGTCGTACGACTTTTTCACGAGTCCCTAGCGATTGTATCAACTTATGCAGGGCAACCTGTTTTTCGTTTATCTTCACTAACTCAACTTGGATGTCATCGGGTATATTCTCGTTACTATAATAACCACATAGATCGATTATTAAGCTAGGCATCGTGGAATATGCCTGGAACAAATCTACTGATTTAAAGCGGCTTGCCGGGCTGTCATCCCGCACTCGAAATTGCTCCTTTATAAACTGGCATTCTTTTAACATATCTTTACTACTTGTTATTGAGATATTTAGGAGTCGGTGGCTATCTGCTGTCAGGGCATATACAGGTGTGCTGATATCTGTGTTCGCTATAGATCAGGTCCGGTCAGGGTAGGCGATCCCAAATACAAATATCACATGCCTACGGAAAGGGATTGCGCAATAAAGATGCTGGGATATTCTCATCCAGCCGGTTCTCCATGAGGGTTGAAAACCATGGATCACCGAGATAATCCAGCTTCGCCTGGCGTTGCCAGACGAAGCTGCGCCATTATCGAATGATGCAAAAGGAGACCGCACACCTGAAAAAACAGTGCACCGTATTGGCAACCTGTTCCGCCCGGCCGGTCCCCTTTACCTCAACGCTGACGCCCGTCCCGGCTTGACTTGACCGGTCCTCGTCTGCTACCTTCCTCTTTGCTTCCCCACCGTCCCCAGGGCGGTTTTCTGCTGCGACAAGCCTCGCTGTTTCTGTTGACTCCCGAAGGGAAAGGCAAAAGGAACCCAACAAAGGACGGACGGTCGATGGCCATTCTGATCGATGAGAACTCCCGGATCCTGGTCCAGGGCGTCACGGGCAAGACCGGCAGCTTCCACACCGGCCGGATGAAGAGCTACGGCACCAACATCGTCGCCGGCACCTCGCCGGGCAAAGGCGGCCAAGAGGTCGAGGGCGTGCCCGTCTTCGACACCGTCGCCGAAGCCGTCGAGGCCACGGGCTGCGACACCAGCGTGCTCTTCCTGCCGGCGCGTTTCGTTCTCGATTCCGCCGTCGAGGCCTGCCGCGCGGGGATCAAGCTCGTTGTCGTCGTGCCCGAGCACATCCCGGTCCACGACATCCTCAAGCTGCGCGAGATCAGCGAACGCCACGGCACCCGCATCGTCGGCGGCAACACGCCGGGGCTGATCAGCCCGGGGCGCTGCAACGTGGGCATCATCCCGCCGCTGGCCTTCGAAAAGGGCCGCATCGGAACCCTCTCCCGCTCGGGCTCGATCACCTACTACCTGGCCGACACCCTGACCCGCACCGGCTACGGTGAGAGCACCTGCGTGGGGATGGGCGGCGATCCCGTCCTCGGCTCGACCTATAACGACCTGCTGCCGCTCTTCGACGCCGACGAGCAGACCGACGCCGTGGTCATCTCCGGCGAGATCGGCGGCGTCTACGAGGAGCTGGGCGCCCCGACCGTCGCCACGTGCTCCAAGCCGGTGATCTTCATGATCGGCGGCATCCACGCCCCCCGGGGCAAACGCATGGGCCACGCCGGCGCCATCGTCGAGGGCCGCATGGGCACCGCCGAGAGCAAGGTCGAGGCGCTCAAGGAGGCCGGCGCCCACCACGCCGAAACCTTCCTCGACATACCGCGCATCCTCGGCGAGCTGGGCATCGAGCCCACCAATGAACACCAGGCCGTCGAAGGCGGCCGGGTCGGCTGAACCCGGCATCTCGGCGTGAATGACAGGGCCGAGCGGCGACGAGCCGGTCGGCCCCTTGTTGGCCGGCGCGCCCGGACCGCCGGTGAGCCCGGGGACGGGGGACTGCAACACGGCGGTCCATTGACCAGAGAAGCAATCCCGATCCGAAGCTGTCGGCGTTCAAAGAAGGCCAAGCTACCTTCAAGTAACCGCGACCAGGCTGTCTCGGAGATTGGTCGATTCGGCAACTCGGGCCAGAACCGCACCGAATCGACAATCATACGCCAAGGGGAGCTCTGTACGGCTGAATGGTGTCGGGATCAGAAGCATCGAGCAGTTGATCCAACAGCATTGAAACGTCCAGATGGGCAGTCGAAACATGACAAGGGATTATCACTCGCGGCCGGACCCGTCGATACAGCCGGAAGTTTGTCAGTTGAGGCTTGGAATCATGACCCCTGCTCGGACCGGATCGTGAAGGTAACCTGTTGATAATACGGTGTAGCTCCAAAAGTATCCGTGATAATCAAGTAGTCATGAAGCGGCGGTGACAAGCGACCCTCTCCGAGGACAACCTCCCATGCCGCGGCTTGCCTTGAACGCCTCTTCCACTTTCATGGAGTTCATAGGTGCGGTATTGAAAAGCAATGGATTATCACTCGCACCTGAACCGACTCATCCAGCTAATAGATTGTCATTGGTTGCTTTATAGTTCACACTCGCCGCCATTGTCATCCCTCTGCTTGGTGGAGATGTACCTGGACCTGCGTTGAGTAACGCCGGAAGCCCGAGGCTGTTGGTTCCATTCAGGTTTCAACCAGGCTGTGAGTAAGTGACCTGCTGACGACGCTCTATTGCTCGCTTTAGCAGCTTCGAACGTTATCCACCTTCGCTGGTTGACGCCCCGCTGAGGCTAATCTCCGTGCACCATTCTCGATGTGGCTTTCCTGGGTTGCGAATGTATTGTTCATCTTCTGTGATGATCCCAAACGTATTATGCTAAGCCGATAGATATCTGCGTCTGTTCAAGAACGCATGAAAAACCCGTGCCGAATTCAACGCGCCATCGCTGCTATCAGAGCCAGACTCAGTGCAGTACCGGCCTATTTTGGTTCAAGATCATCTTGTATTATCTCTTGACCCCGGCGGTGAGCGCCGAGCCGCACTGATCGCCTGTCATTAGTCCAGGGTTTGTCGTCGGAGTTGATGGACTTGGTCTGATAAACCGACGACGGTGCTTAACCACAACGCAGCCTGATCGACGACGCGGCCGGTACGGCCGCCGATTGACCCCAAACAGGGAGAGCTTCCAATGGGCGAGAAGTGGACCACCAAGGTTACCAAGGTAGAACCCAACAAGCTGACACTGCGCGGCTACCAGCTCGATGAGCTGATTGGCAAGCTGCCTTTTGCGTCGACGGCCTTCCTGGCGATAACCGGACGCCTACCGGAATCCGAGGAGGGGAAACTCTTCGACGCCATCCTGACTAGCTCCGTGGATCACGGGGTCACCCCGCCCTCCTGCCAGGTGGCCCGCACCCTGGCCTCGACAGGCGTGCCCCCGGTCCAGGCCGTGGCCGGTGGCATCTCGACCATCAGCGACTACCACGGCGGGGCGATCACCAAGGCTATGGAGGTCTTCTACGGCGTTCCCGAGGACGCCGGCAAGATTGTCGAGTCCGCCCAGGATCATGTGGCCCGGGCGCGCTCGGAGAAACGGGTCCTCTTCGGCTTCGGCCACCGTTACCACAACGACGACCCCCGTACCCGGAAGCTGCTCTCCCTGGCCCGGGAGCTGGGCTACCACGGCGGTTACTGCGCCTACGCCCTGGCCCTGGCCGACGCCCTGGGCGAGGCCCTGGGGCGCCGCCTCCCCCTCAACGTCGACGGCGCCATCGCCGCCCTGCTCTGCGAGCTGGGCTTTTCACCCGACGTTGGCAACCTGATCTTCGCCCTGGCACGGGTGCCCGGCCTGATCGCCCACGTGATGGAGGAGAAGCGGCATTTCAAGCCGATGCGCCGCATCGTCGTTGCTGACCACCTCTATGAGGGCGAGCTGGGGCGCGGACTCTAGGCCCCCGTTCGCCTCAGCCGTATTGCATTCTCACGCGCGCTGGTCTACCATAAGCTTGTTAACGTCCCGCGCCGTCCGGTAGCCCCTCCTTTACGGGAACCGGTCGTGAATCAGCCGATTTATCAACCAGGGAGTGACGATGTTCGAGAAACTGCTGGCCGCCATCCCCGAGTTCAAGCTCGTCGAGGACCCGGACCTGCGCGAGCAATGCGTCGAGTGCTGGATGCGCGCTATCGAAATAGGCGAGTGGTCTTTCGACGAGATGCTCGAGCTGCCCTTCACCCTGCTCATCGACACCGACGTGACCCTCTTCGACCACACCCGGGGGGTCACGCTGATGGCCGACGCCATGGCCGGCGTGATGAACCGCATGCGCCAGGACGGTATCACCGTCAACCACCAGTACGTCATCGCCGGAGCGCTGCTCCACGACGTCGGCAAACCGATCGAGTACTCCAAGAAGGACGGCGCCTTCGTCAAAAGCCGTATCGGTCGCTACCTGCGACACCCCATCACCGGGGTCTGGTTGGCCATGGAGGTCGGCCTGCCGGTCAAGATCGCCCACATGATCGGCTCCCACTCCTTCGAGGGCGATCGCACCCCGCGAACCCCCGAGGCCATCCTGATCCACCAGGCCGACTTCGCCTGGTTCCACACCCTGAAGAAGGAATTCAAGTAGCGCCTCGGATCAATCTACAACTCGCGCGCCACGCCCGGACCTTTGCTAAACCGCCCCCGCCGCATGGACCGTTATCCCCAATCCGCGGCGAGGCTTTGGCACGTTTCTTGCGAAGAGCCGGCCGGGCTCTGGATCGAAGGCCCCGCGACCCGTTGCAAGAAACGTGCCAAAGCCGGGCGCGGGCCGGGTGGGCTCCAGCGGAAGTGGTTTAGCAAGGTCCGGGCGGCGCAGAGCTACGGAGGCCGTCCCGGCGTCGGTATGTCGGGGTACCGGGGTTGTCGGCGCGTTGGGTATTGCGGCCGCTGTGTCGAGTCGACGATGCTTGCCGCGTGGATGCTGAGGGTGAAGGCGAGCCGACGGCCATACCGTTCCTGTATGGCATTTTAGCAGCTCGTGTCTTCTGCGAGAGCATCCTTTCCGATGAACCACCGCGGTCAGGCCGGCAGACGTTCCCTGCCCCCGCTGCTGCTGAACAACTGCTGAACAACCAGGGAGCCTATCGGTGAAGATCAAACTGCGCCCGCTTACTCAACCCGTCGAGGACTCCCCCGTCGTCATATACCGTTTTCAGGACGGTAGCTTCCATCCCGATCCCGCGCTCTTCGGCGAGTCCGCGGCGGCGCTGGCGGCCGAGGCGGCCGAGGATGACGGCTTCAACGGCCGCTCCGGTCAGCTCCGCACCCTCTACCAGGTGCGGGCGCCCCGCCGCCTGCTGCTGGTCGGACTGGGCAAGGCCGACGACTTCGACGTCACCGCCGCCCATCAAGCCGTCGCCAAGGCCGTTTGGGAGGCCGAGGAGCTGGGAACGAGAACGCTGACCCTGGCCCCGCCGCCCCTGGGCGACGACGCCGGGTTCGCCGCCCGCCATCTGGCCCTGGCCGCCGAACTGGCCGCTTTCCGCTTCGACGCCTACAAGTCCGCCGAGGAGCGTTCCCGGCCGCGCCTCGAAGAGCTCGTCGTCCTTGGCGACGGCGCTCTCGAGGAGCCGCTGCGCCAGTCCGCCCTCGTCGCCCGGCACCAGAATTATAGCCGGGAGCTGGTCGCCGAGCCGGTGAACGTCATGACTCCGGACGAGTTCGCCGTCCGGGTCTCCGCCGCCGCCGCCGAAGTCGGCCTCGGCGTCGAGGTTCACGACGAGACGTGGATCCGTGAGCGCGGGATGGAGCTTATCCGGGCCGTGGCCCGGGGCGCCGCCGAGGTTCCCCGCTTTGTCGTCCTGCGCCATCGGGGCGCCGACGACGAAGCTCCCTGGACCGGCCTGGTGGGCAAGTCGGTGATGTTCGACAGCGGCGGCTACAACCTCAAGGGCCAGGGGATGGAGCTGATGAAGGGCGACATGGGCGGCGGCGCCGCCGTGGTCGGCGCGATGCTGGCCGCGGCCGAGCTGAAGCTGCCCGTCAATGTTCTGGCCGTCCTGCCCGCCGTGGTCAATGCGATCGGCGCCGACGCCTACAAGCCTTCCGACGTGATCCGTAGCTTCGCCGGACCCAGCGTCGAGATCGGCAACACCGACGCCGAGGGCCGACTGACCCTGGCCGACGGTCTCAGCTACGCCCGCGAGCTGGGCGCCGAGCGCCTGATCGACGTCGCCACGTTGACCGGGGCCTCGATGGTCGCCCTGGGCCTGCGCGTCGGCGCGCTGATGACCAACGACGCCGACCTGAGAGCGGGAATACTCGACGGCGCGGCCCGCACCGGCGAGCTGTTCTGGGAGCTGCCCCTGTTCTCCCACTACGCCGAGAACCTGAAGAGCGACGTCGCCGAGGTCAAGAGCACCGGCGGACGACCCGGCGGGGCGATCAACGCCGCCAAGTTCCTCGAACGCTTCGTCGGCGAGACCCCCTGGGCGCATCTGGACATCGCCTCCAAGGAGTTCACCGACAAGCCCTACGGCGCCTATCGCAAGGGGGCGACGGGCTTCGGCATGCGCACGCTGGTGAACCTGCTGATGGCGTAGTAATCATCAAGCGAGGCACAGATGCCTTATCAACTACTCAACGGTGACAGCTTTAACGCCTTTGAACCGGACAATCCGGTTGATCCCCGCTTGTTTGCCGGTCGCAAGAGGGAACTGGCAACGATCAATCAGGCTTTGGTCCAAACCCTGAAGAGACGCTCAAGGCATATCCTTGTCAGGGCTGAGCGTTGGCTGGGAAAAACCTCATTAGCTGATTACATTAAGGAATCAGCGCCAAATGTGCATAAATTAGCCTCGATTGATGAAGTTTCATTCTAGGTCGTATTCCGGCGTTTTGATAGTTGTGTTAATTTAGATGAAGCAGCCCTCTTGATACTAAATGACTTTAAGACAATGCTGGGTTCTAGTGACGAGCTGATGGATTATGTAAAACAAATCAAAGGGTTGACTATTGGTCCGTTGGGTATAGAGTTCTCAGGTGAGAAAGAGATTAATTTACGCTTACATTTATCAGAGATGGTTATCAAGTTACTGAAGCAATATGGGGATGAAGAAAGGGCTTACTTATATATTCTTGATGAAACAAGACAGTTATCTCACATTCCAGGTTCGGCCAACCTGCTCAAGGACCTTCTCGAGGCGCTGAACCAGGAGCGATTGCGCAATGTCATGTTCCTAATAACCGTTACTCCGCAAGACGATGAACGCTTCCGCAATGATCATGAGTCATTCCAGCGCTTGTTTCGCTATGTTGAGTTGGGACCATTAACCGACGAGGAATCACGAGGCTTTTTGCATGATACCCTGGCGAAACACTGTGTTCCAAATCTAAAAATCGAAGAAGCAACGCTGTATGAAGCCGCTCGTTTATCATCGGGGTTCCCGGGTTTTCTGCAGGAAATCGGTTTTTTAGCTTTTCGAAGTGGGTAAGAAAAAGGAATCCCCACTCAGCGAGGCTGAGTTGGAGCTTGCGGTAAATGGAAATGATAACACTATCCAGGGCGCCTTGGACGCTCTGTACCGCAAGCACTTCAAACATGATCTTGAAGGTTTGACCAGTGAGCAATATGAAGAAATTCTAAGTACCATCGCCAACTACCCAGAGCCTTTGTGTCCGCGACGTCCGTTGTTGGATCGACTAGATATCAGTGCGCAAGCTTTGACCGTGAAGACCGGCGAGCTCATCGAAAGAGGGATTCTGATCAAAGAGGGCGGTGGACGTAAAAAGCCCATCAGTTACGCCTTCCGCAACCCCATGCATCGGACGATCTATCAGATTCAATCCGCGGTGACCCGCAAGAAAGGATCCAGGTAGCCATGCCCGGAAAAACCATCATCGAGAAGATTTTCAGTACTGCGGCTGGAAACGATGTGCAGCCGCTGGAGAGAGTCTGGCTGGATGTCGACCTCGCCGTGGTGCGCGACTTCGGCGGTCCCAACGTCGTGCTCGAGTACGAGGAGCACTTCGGCGACCAGTCTCCCGCCGACCCTGCCCGTATCGCCATGACCTTCGACTACCAGGCGCCGGCCAAGGTGACCAAGGTGGCCGAGAACCAACGCATCTGCCGGGAGTTCGCGGCCAAGCACGGCGTCGAGAGCGTCTACGATGTCAACGCCGGCATCGGCCAGCACGCGCTGCTCGAGCATGGGCGCATTCTGCCCGGCGAGGTCGTCGTCGGCACCGACAGCCATATGAACCTCCTCGGCGCGGCAAACTGTTTCGCCACGGGCTGCGGCACCACGGACCTGGTGGCCGCCTGGAAGACCGGCAAGCTGTGGTTCAAGTGCCCGCCGACGCTGCGGGTCAACGTCGAGGGCTCGCTCGAGGATCCGGTCAGCGCCAAGGACCTGACGCTGTTCCTGATGGCCAAACTGGGCGCTGACATCGCCAACTACCGGGCCGTCGAGTTCCACGGGCCGGCGATCGACGCCCTGGACCTGGCTGGTCGGCTGACTCTGGCCAGTCACATGACCGAGCTCAACATCAAAATCCCCTTCTTCGCCCACTCCGACGCGGTCCATCAGGAGCTGGAGCGCCGGGCCGGACGGAAGCTCGAGCCCATCGAACCCGATGCCGACGCCGCCTACGAGGGCGAGCTGAGCTACACCGTAGATGGACTGCGGCCGGTCATCGCCGTTCCCCACTATCCGACCAACGTCGTGCCGGTCTCCAGTGAGGGCGTGGCGGGGGAGCCTCTCAACAACGCCTTTATCGGCAGTTGCTCCAACGGGCGCCTCGAAGACTACCGCGCCGGCGCCCGGGCCCTCGAAGCCGCCGGGGGCAAGGTTCATCCCGGTGTGCGTTTGACCGTCACCCCCTCGACCCACGAGGTGGCCATGCGGATGCTCGAGGAGGGCCTCTACGAGGCCTACATGTCCGCCGGGGCGATGGTGACCAACCCGGGCTGCTCGCTGTGCACCATCGGGCACCACGGGGTGCTGGCCCCCAAGGATGTGCTCTTGTCGACATCGAACCGCAACTTCGAGGGCAAGCTGGGTCGCGGAGCCGAGATCTACCTGGCCTCGCCGGCCACGGTGGCGGCCTCGGCGGCCCGTGGAGTCATCACCGATCCGAGCGCACTCTAAAACCACGCCAGGACCAACAGGCAGGTTTGTCATGAGTCCCAAAGTCAAGCTGGACCCCGCCAAAGGCGCTTACTACTGCACGAAGTGCCGCCGCTACTTCGACGACCCCTTCCCCAAGTACACCCACGAGGGTGTCGAGCTGGAACTCTGCCCCCACTGCAAGGCATCCGCCGTGCTCTCCACCGTCGACGGAAGGCGGGTCAACGATCTGGAAGCCCTGGAACGGGTGAAGACCCAGCGCCCCAAACGCATCCAAGAACCCTATCCCGAATAGCCCGCTAGGCCAAGGAGCAAGAGATGACCTTCACCGGCAAAGCCTGGGTCGTCGGCGACGACATCGACACCGACCAGATCTACCACGGCCAGTATCTGCCGCTGACCGACCCCGCCGAGATGGCCGCCCACGCCCTCGAATTCGTCCCCGGCAAAGAGAACTTCCCCGACGAGGTCTCCCCGGGAGATATCCTGGTGGCCGGCAAGAACTTCGGCTGCGGCAGCTCCCGCGAGCACGCCGTGGTCTGCTTGCAGTACAACGATGTCGCCTGCATCGTCGCCGAATCCTTCAGCCGCATCTTCTACCGCAACGCCGTCAACCTGGGCTATCCGGTCCTCGAGTGCCCCGGCATCGGCAAGATCGTAGACGAGGGCCAGCGCATCGAGGTCGACCTGGACTCGGGTCTGGTGCGCAACCTGGACAGCGGCGCCGAGGTGACCGGCGTGCCGCTCTCCGACGTCGAGGCCGAGATCTCCCAGGCCGGCGGCCTGCTGGCCTATTTAAAGGCCCGGGGCTGATCCGGGGAGTATCCGCCAGCATCCCACGGCACAGAATAACTGTTCACTCACCGGTTCAACGGTAAGCTGATTCGTGGCCGGTTGAAAAATGAACGAGGGGGCTGAAGGCTCCCTCGTTCTTAAGATATCATGCTTGCAGGTCAGAAGATAAAAAACGATGGGGATTAACGATACAAACTGGACCAGTATCTGCTGCTACGGCGATTTGACGTACAAGAATTGGTCATCACACATGATCCCGGACCAGCCAGCTCTAACGTGATAATCCGCTCCCCCTTCGAGATAGCGGTTGAGACGAGGTCATGCAAAACAAGTTAAGCCTGCAACCTTGACCCCACTGTGCTTACTTATTATTTATGTATGCAATTAGGCTACTTGGGTTCGAAGCATCGTCATCGAAGCCAAGAGCGTCAAGCAGCTTTATAGCGTGTAGCGACGTCGCCACGGGCATCCTAAAGAATGTGGAAATCCACGTACCTACCCAAGCATCTCGCTCGATGTGCGCTCCTGTTTAAAAGCTAACTGGTTTGATATTGATCCAGTTATACTGTGCTTCGTTGCTGCTAAGTGATCCCAAGAGTTGTTATTGTTTTTAAACTTTGCTGATAGCGTCAACTAAATCGATCGCCTGGCTCAAACAAGGGCTAAAGCATTCAACAGCCTGCTGATAGCTTGTCCTACCTCAGTTGCGGCTTGCGGACCAGCCGGGGCCCTACCGCACTATCGAGTGCGGTAGGGGTCTCTTGCAATAAAACGACTTGACAACACTGACAGCTGATTGGACTTCAAAGCATCGATTGACAATCTTCCGGCGATATGAACCAGTCCAATAAAGTGAGATCATCCTCAAACAACAAGCCAATCCGAGGGTACTTGCGTACCCTCGACGAGCGATCAGCCTGATTACGAACCTGCAGATACGATGTCTCAAACCGACCGAGTGAGAGCGCGTGCCTGTTGAAAGGTAATCTAGTCAGCTCCGCTCGGCCCTGGCCTCAGCATCCAGGTAACGGGGCTCGGGGAGCTCACCGTCCCAGCCGTGACACTCGCAACTGTCGATCGCCCGGTGAACCACGGCGCGGAGCTCGCGGTCCAGCTTGAGCTGAAACTGTTCCCGCAACAGGGAGAACCCCTTGTCGTCGGCCAGGATGGAGAAATCGTGGGTGATCTCCTCGAGATGGCTGCGGTTATCGTCCAGGAGCAGCACGGTCAGATTGAGCATGCCGCTGATGCCGCTCTGGGTGTCCTCCAAGTAAACCTTGATCATGCAGTACTTGCGTCCTTCGATCTCCCGCTTGAACTTGCCGAAGACGAGTACCTTCATACCCCTCCTCAAAGAAAGCCATTGGTCTGATATTTTTGGAATGGGATCACTTAGTACCGGCGGAGCTGAGCTTCCGATTAGACGTTTTGATATAGTCAGCCGGCAGGCGGGCAGGTGCGCGCATCGAACAAGCTGATTGTGGCGGTTGACCTTTGGTTATCAGCTGTTCGAATCAGCGGCTCAAGTGGTGTTCGCCAGTTTGGCAAGCGCCCGCCGCCGAAGCGCAGTTGGCGTGAACAAGAGCATAAGGCGCCGATTGACAAACAGATAAGATCGTTGATCGCTGTTACAAAAGTCAGCCAAGATGGTTGTCACCAACCCGGTGTATCCGCCGCTATATCGTTTTATGGGGCTGTCTGGTTATTATTTGTCATCAGGGAACCTGTTCGGTCCAAATCCGGCTGATTGGGAGCGGCTCGCTGGGCCGTTTTTCACAACCCTGTAATGCACGTAGTTGACCAAGCACTCATTTGGCATGCCCTTATTACTTGTTAATACTGCACTTAGCAGTTAGAAGCAATCTGCTGTCTGGGCATGAACGAAGGAGCTGATAACTAGGCTCGCTAAAGACCAGACCCGTAATAGCCGCCACTTTTTGACGGTCCGTCTCGTGACAGGTAACTGCTGACCATCATCTCTATTATCAACAGGATACAATCACGATCAGGTCCGGTCCGTGAAGACGATCTCTTCTTATCTTGGTGTTGTTTGATTGGAGCGGGAGCGCGCGTGATGCCTTGGAATATCAATCGTTTAAGAATCGTCCTATCCGGCTGCTGGATCGTCAGTCAATGCTTGATAGTTCATAAACGCCGCCATTGTCATACCGCAGCTGGGTGGCGATAAACCCGGGCTTGCATTGAGTGCCGCGGCAAGCCGGAGGTTGTGTTTATTGCCCGGGGATCGAGCAAACCGTGCGTCGAGGATCCGCTGACGCTGATCCATTGTCTGTTTGAGAAGATGTGATCGTTATCCGCCTTCGCGAGTTGAGCCCGTTACGGGCAAGTGGCATGGCATACTCTCGAGGCGGGTTGCCGGAGTCGTGAATGTTTGGTTCAGTTGTGTGGGATGATCCCTTTTTCGGTGTGTTTCTTTTTGGTGTGTATAGGGTTCATTCTGAGCGTATATCTGCCAATCCTACATTTACAAGTTATAGCCTCTCAGTTGGTCCACGTCAAGTGATCAAGCGCACGTTTTCATGATGAGCCTCTAAATCCACATTTATCAGGATGATAAACAGGACCAACCCTGGCAACCCCGCTTGGATACCGGACCTTGACACGACCGGCGCTTTCTATAAAAATCATCCGGATAATCCTCAAACGCTACCCCAAGCCTGGAGGCTCGCTGATGGCCGTACCACGTCACTTTATCGACCTCGAAGAGTACACCCCGGAAGAGATCCTGCAGATCCTCGAAGTGGCCGAGGAGATGGAGGCCCGTGTTCGTTTCGAGAAAGCCACCAAGGGCGGCTCGCCCATCGCCCCCCTGTTGCCCTACCGCGTGATGGCCTCGCTGTTCTGGGAGCCCTCGACGCGTACCCGCCTCTCTTTCGAAACGGCGATGATCCGCCTGGGCGGCTCCGTGGTCGGCTTCGCCGAAGCCGCCAGCTCCTCGGTGGCCAAGGGCGAGTCCCTGGCCGACACGATCCGGATGAGCGCCCACTACGCCGACTGTATCGTCATGCGCCACCCCAAGGACGGCGCGGCGTATTTGGCGGGCAAGTATTCCAGCGTGCCCGTGCTCAACGGCGGCGACGGCGGCCACCTGCACCCCAGCCAGACCCTGCTCGACCTGTATACGATCTACAAGGAGTTCGGCACCCTTTCCGGGCTCAAGGTCGGCCTCTGTGGTGACCTGCTCTACGGCCGCACCACCCATTCCCTGGCCGTGGCACTGGCCGCCTTCGATTCCAACGTTGTCGCCTTCAGCCCCCCGGAGCTGGAGCTGCCCGGCCACGTAACCCATCATTTCACCCGCTACGCCAAAGAGATCGAGCAGCGCCGCGAGCTGGCCGGCGCCCTGGATGATCTGAGCGTGCTCTACATGACCCGCATCCAACGCGAGCGCTTCGATGATCCGGCCGTCTTCGAACGCGTGGCCCACGCCTACCGCCTCGATACCGCCACCATGCAGACCGCCCCCGCCGACATGATCGTCATGCACCCCCTGCCCCGCGTCGACGAGATCGCCGTCGAGGTCGACGAGGACCCGCGAGCCCGCTACTTCGAGCAAGCCTTCAACGGCGTTCCGGCACGCATGGCCCTCATCGACATCCTGCTCGGCCGCACCCATCTCCATGGCCGACGAGGCGAGAACTGGCGCCGGGTGGTCTCCCGGGAGGGGCGGTGCTCCAACAAGCGCTGCATCACCCGTTTCGACGAAAACGCAACCCCCGAGTTCTACGAGTACAGCCGCGGCGTGCTGGCCTGCCGCTACTGCGACGGCGTGCTCGAATTGCGATAAGTAATCGCTAGAGACAAAGGGACTCCAGGCTTATCCAACACCATTCCAGACTCGCAGACAGATCATCCAGTCAAGAACGACTCAGCGCGGGTTCAACAACCCGCGTTTTTTTACATGGCCATTGGTCGCCTTGGTACCTGAGAAGGTGTCCAACGTGTTCATTTTCCAGCTAGGTAGGTAGCTCCAAACAGCGCAAATACGACGACACAACAAAACGGGCCTCCGAAGAGGCCCGTTCGGTGTTACCGGTGTATAGCCTAGCGGTCGATGACCACGCGGCGGGTCAGCACCTGCCCGGCGGTTTCCAGGCGGGCGATGTAGACGCCGGAGGCGGTCTCGGCGGTCCAGGTCAGGGTGTGGCGTCCGGCGGAGAGCTCACCGTCGTGGACGGTGGCCACGCGACGGCCGGAGAGGTCGTAGACGACCAGGCTGACCTGCTCGCGTTCGGCGGTGGTCAGATCGAAGCTGACCTGACCGAGGGCCGGGTTGGGGTAGGGGTCGCTGAGGGTGAGAGCCATGGTCGGCTCGACGATCTCGACCTCGACGGGGCCGTAGGTGTAGGCCTCGCCGGAGCTGTCGATACCCTCGACGAAGTAGAGGTAGTTGCCGGCGGCCGGAGTGTCCAGCCAGGCGCCGGAAGCGCCGCCGTCCAGTGCGCGCTCGTTGAGCTTGATGCGGGCGCCGTCGGTCTCGCGGTAGACGTTGAAGGAGGTGAAGGCGTCGTCGGCGTTCCAGGTCAGCAGCAGGCCGTCCTCGCCGTTGATGGTCTCGATGGCCACCCAGGGAGCCGCGGAGCTCTGCTCGGGAAGCTGGATATCATCCAGATACCAGCCCTCGAGGTTGCCGCTTGAGTCGGTTTGCATACGGAAGCGAAGTTGGACCGTCGTCTCGGCGTAGGCGGACAGGTTGATTGTCCGATGGACGAACGTGCTTTGTATACCGTTGTAAGAAGCTAACTGTACCCATCCTGAACCATCGTTGATTTCGACGTAGCCGTAATCGCTGTAGGTCCAAAGCTGATATAGTGTGTTAAAGCCAAGGGTGGCATCGGCAGCAGTGAACCAAACAGGCGGTGAATACAACGATGCGTTCATGTTGGGGCTGTACTGGCCGGAACCGGTATCGCCACACTTCCAGGAGTGAGTCGGTGAGTAGGCTTCTTCTTCAGAGATGTGCCAACTATCCTGATCTCCCGAGTGCGTCCAGTAGCCCTCGCCGGATTCGACATCATCGTCGATCTCGGTGACCGGGCTGAAGAGCTGGAAGTCCAGGTCTTGGGCTCCGTGGCCCGAGGCCTGAACGGCCAGGGTGAAGTCGAAGGTGCTGGGCTGGTCGGCGCCGGAGGAGACGTCGAAGGAGAAGGTCTCGCTGGCGCTGGCGCCGCCGGCGATGTCGCCGAAGTCGCCCGAGCCGTCGGTGACGGTGATGTCACCCGAAGAGCTGGTCAGGGTGCCCGCAACGTCGGTGGCCGCGCCGCCGTTGTTGGTGATGTCGCACTCGATGGTGACGCTCTCGCCGGGCTCGATGACCCCGTTGCCGTTGTCATCGTCGGTGACGGTGACGGCGTCGAGAACGAAGGTGGGGGCCGGTCCGCCGCCCAGGGACTGCACGGCGGCCAGGGCGTCGATGCGGCCCGAGCCGTAGGCGTTGTCCTTGCCCGGATCGCCCAGTTCGACGGCGGTGTCCTCTAGAATCTGTTTGAGCTGGGCGGGGGTCAGGGTAGGATCGGCCTCGAGCAGCAGGGCCACGGCGCCGGCCACGTGGGGCGTGGCCATCGAGGTGCCGTTCCAGCCGTCGGCATAGGCTGTGTCCGAGGAGGTGTAGCAGCTCTTGATGCTAACGCCGGGGGCGCTGACATCGGGCTTGACAACGGTCGAGCCGTAATCGGTCGAGGGACCGCGGCTGGAGAAGTTGGCGATGACATCGCTGGAATTGGTGGCGCCGACGGTGATGACCTCGGGAACATCGCCGGGGCAGCGCAGGGTCTGAGCGCCGGGGCCTTCGTTGCCGGCGGCGATGACCAGGGTCACGCCGGCGGCGATGGCGTTCTGGGCGTTGGTCTGCCAGGTGGGCCTGTCCGGATTCCAGGAGTCGATCCAGCCCAGGGAGTTGGAGACCACATCGACGCCCCAGTCGACGGCGCCCTGCCAGGAGGCCCAGACCGAAAGCTCGCCGGTGTGGTTACCGTACATGTACAGACGGTGCGCGCCGTAGGTGTAGTCGGGCGCCACGCCGGCCTGGGTGCCAGCGGTGCCGTCGGAACCGACGCTGCCGGCACAGTGCGTGCCGTGATCTTCCCCGGAGTGGTAGTAAGGATCACTGTCATTGTCATCGTAGTCGTAGCTGATCGAGGCGTCGTAGTGGCTGTAGAGGTCGTTGTGGGTGTAGCGCTGGCCGGTATCGCCGACGACCACGCTGACGCCGTCGCCGGTGTAGCCCATGGCCCAGACGTCATCGGCGTTGACCTTGGTGACGCCCCAGGCGATCTCGGGACTGTTGCCGTGCATGGTGATGGCTTCGGCGTTATCTTCGGGACCGAAACCCAGACCGATCCATTCGCCGTCGCCGTCGGCGCCGCGGGTGATCCGGATCACCTCGGGCCGCTCGGCGATCTCCAGGATCGCGGCCTCGGAAAGCTCGGCGAAGACGAAGTTTGAGAGCCAGAAGGGCTGGTAGTCGCCGACCTCGCTGGTGGCGCGGGAGGCCTGTAGGTAATCGAGCAGGCCGGCCTGCTCGGCGGCGGCGGTGTCCTTGAGCCAGTCGACGACGGCCGCCCGGGCCTCGTCCTTGCTCTGGCCGTAGCTCAACTGGGCGGCGGTGGCCCGGTCGAGCTGGGTGTTCAGGGTTATATAACAGGGCAGCAGCTCGCCCTCGGGGGTGGCGGCCAGATAGCCCTGCAGGTAATCCGTCAGCTTGGCCTCGGGTGCCAGCGCCAGGGCGCCGACGGCGAGAACGAGCAGCAGAGTTACTGTTAGCTTGCGCATCTATTCTCCCTTGTGCTTGGGGGGGGCGTCGGTTCAGCGGGTAAGCCGATGGGGTGTTGTTTCCTAATCCGTTAAACCAACGAGAGTTGTGGACTGGAGTCCTCAATTGCATGCACATTTTGCAAGATAGCGCAAAAGTTTCGGTGTGTCAAATGTGGTCATAGCGAAGAGGTAAATTTATCCATGTTAACGATATTGCTTTATGCGCAGGAACGTTACCCGTTGAGATGCTACCATTTATCTATTTGATTAGCGTTGCTCGCCTTGTTAATTGATACTTGTTCTTAACATTTCTTTTCTGATAGCACCCTCATCTTTCAAGACCTCGGCCCTCAAGACCTCGGCCCTCGACGTGATCACTTCGAGCCGATCCCACGTGGCGATCGGCACAAGCCTCTTATCAAGCGCCGCCGCGTCGGTTATAATCCAGGTCTATCATCAATCATCCAAGAACCATCCCAAGGAGACCCGATGGCCCGTCTGGGCGTCAACATCGACCACATCGCCACCCTGCGCCAGGCCCGGCGCACCGATGAACCCGATCCGGTCAACGCCGTGGGCATCGTCGAGCGCGCCGGGGCCTTCGGCATCGTCTGCCACCTGCGCGAGGACCGCCGCCACATCTCCGACCGCGACCTGGAGCTCATCCGCGGTGTCTGCGTCAGCCGCCTCAACCTGGAGATGGCCGCCGAGGATTCCATCGCCGCCATCGCCCGTCGCGTCGGACCCGACACCTGTACCCTGGTTCCCGAACGCCGTGAGGAAATCACCACGGAGGGCGGCCTGGACGTGGCCGGCGGCTTCGAACAACAGAAACATATCGTGGCCGCCCTGGCGCCGATCCCCTGCAGCGCCTTCATCGACGCCGAGCCTGAGCAGATTCGCGCCGCCCGGGAGGTCGGCTTCCACGCCGTCGAGCTGCACACCGGCGAGTACGCCAACGCCGCCGACGAGCACGCCCGGCAGGATCAACTGCGTCGCCTGGCCGAGGGCGGCCGTCTGGCCGCCGAGCTGGGGCTCTATGTCGCCTGCGGACACGGGCTGACCTACCGCAACGTGCGCCCCGTGGTCGAGCTGGGCGTCTTCGAGGAGTTCAATATCGGTCATTCCATCGTCAGCCGCGCCGTCTTCACCGGACTCGAAAAGGCCGTGCGCGAGATGGTCCGCCTGGTCGGCTGACCAGCACCGGCCGAATTGGCACGCTTCTTGCAATAAAGAAAGCAGGAGCCCGGGATGGCTCCCGCTGGATACAGCCACCGCGAGAATAGCTGTAAGCCCGGCCGCCCACACTGAGCCGTGATATCAACGTCGCTACTTACTGTTGAGTTTGATTGCCCTGTCACGGATCCGCAGCGAACCTCTCAACCCGTCTGGCAGAATGAAATCAACCCGCCTGATCCCACTTTTAAGCGTCATCCTCACCATCCTGGTCTCCGGTGCGGATGCCGACATCCAACCCCGCCTGGGGTTGATTCCCCTGGCCCCCAGCGATGTCGACGCCGCCTTCGCCCAGGCCGTCCAGCAGGAACTGCTCCGGCAGATCGAGCTCTCCGGCTGGGCCGAGCTCATCGGCGCCGAGGAGTATGAAGGCGTTCTCTACGAGCTGCGCTACGAGGACGAGGAGCTGCGCTACGAGCTCTTCGCCGAGGTAGCCGCCGCGTCCGCCCAACCCGACGGGGACGGCGAACTCGAACTGCTACGCGAGCTCAGCGTCGAGCTAGACGCCAACTATCTGCTCTGGGGTGAACTCGTCGGTGGCGAGGGCTTCATCCTCAACCTTTGGTGTTATCAACGCCTGAGCCGCGAGATCATCCTCAAATTCAGCCATAGCGTCCCCAACCTCGGCGAACTAGACGAAGCCTGCCATCAGGCGGCGCGTCGCCTGGCCGCCGGACCCGGCGGACTCCCCGTCACCACCGCCGACGATCCGCCTCAGCCCCGCTCCGGCTACGACCCCGGTCGCCTGGCCTACTCCCGCTACCAGGGCGAGGTCTACCTGATCGATGCAGACGGCGCCAACGAGCGCCAACTGACCATCAACATGCGCTCCGAGGGATGGACACCGACGGCCTCCCTCTCCCCGGACGGCTCCCAGGTCGCCTTCAGCTCCGCCCGCGACGGCGACGGCGAGATCTACCTCATCAACGTCGACGGCACCGGATTGACCAAGCTCACCAACAACGAGCACTGGGACGACTACCCCAACTGGGGCGCTGACGGCGGTCACATCGCCTTCTACTCCCAACCCGACGACGAGGTCGTCATCAACGCCCTCGACCTGGAAACAGGCGAGGAGCGGATGATCAGCGAAGGATTCGTCGCTCAACGCTCGCCCTCGTGGAGCCCCGACGGCTCGCTGATAGCCTTCTACGACCCCTCCGGCGAGGGCGAGCTGAGCATCATGCGCGCCACCGCCTCGCAGAGCCGCTGGCTCTCCAACGACTCCACCGACGACTGGGCCCCGGCCTGGAGCCCCGACGGCGCCTTCATCGCCTTCAGCTCCTACCGCGACGGCAACCTCGAACTCTATCTGGTAGACGAGTACGGCCGCAACCCCCGACGCCTGACCGAGAACACCATCCGCGACTTCAGCCCCTGCTTCTCCGGCGACGGGCGCTTCCTCTTCTTCCAGCAGGGCCGCGACGTCCGCGGACAGCTCTACTCCCTCGAACTCGAGACCGACACCATCCGCAAGTTGACCCTCTATGGCGGTTGCCACCCCTCTTGGGGACCCAGCTACGTGCTACCTCAAGAACAGACCGAGCCCGACGAACCGAGCGAGACCACCACCGCTGACGAAACCGATCCCGCCGCCGGATAAGACCCGCGACCCTCGCCAAACCGACTCCCACCAAGAGACGCCGCCGGCGCGCGCCGGCGTTGGCACGTTTCTTGCAGCAGGGCGGGGAGCCTTACTCGCCGAACCACGGCGGCACTCCGCAAGAAACGTGCCAACGCCTCCCCGCCGGACGAGTGACGGTGCCGGTACGGCGCGACCGGTTTGGCGATGGTCGCGGGATGGTTTGGCAAGGGAAACCGGGCCGGGTCGTTTGCGGCCCGGCGGCGCTTTTTGTACTGGAGGGGTCATGGACTACGCTCAGGCTCGGGAGTATCTGCTCTCCTTCGTCAACTACGAGCGGAAGGACCGCTTCGCCTACAACACGCGGACTTGGAACCTGCGAGCCTTCCGGGCCTTCTTGGACGAGTTGAGCGCGCCGGATCGCGACCTGTGTGTGGTGCACATCGCCGGGACCAACGGCAAGGGGGCCGTGGCCGCGGCGCTGACGACACTGCTGCTCGCGGCGGGCGAAGCGGTGGGCCTCTACACCTCGCCGCACCTGGTGACGATGCTCGAGCGCATCCGTCTGGACGGGGAATTGGTCGACGAGTCCACCTTCGTCGCCGGAGTGGAGTGTCTGCGGGAGGTGCAACGGCGCCTTGGACACGGCGAGAACGGCGGCTACCGCACGACTTTCGAGCTGCTGACCGCTCTGGCGCTGCTCGTTTTCCGGCAGAGCGGGATGCGCTGGGCCGTGCTGGAGACGGGGTTGGGAGGCCGCCTGGACGCCACCAACGTCGTCGAGCGGCCCGAGCTCTGCCTGCTGACCAGCATCGCCCGGGATCATGAGAACGTCCTCGGCGAAGGTCTGGAGCACATCGCCCTCGAGAAGGCGGGGATACTCAAGCCCGGAACTCCGGCCCTCGCGGCGCCTCAGGTCGACGAGGTCCGCCGGGTGCTGGAGAGAAGGGCGAACGAGCTGGGCGTCTTCCTGGAGTTCGTCGGGATCGATCCCGCGTTGTCCCTGGACGATACCGGACGGGTCAGTTATCGAGGCACGGCGACGGTGCTGCGCGGGCGGGCGCAGTTGATCAACCTTTCCCTGGCCCTGGCGGCCTACCGGCACCTTGCCGCTGAGCACGGCCTACCCCTGGATGCGCAAGGCCCGGGACTGACCGCTCTGCGCTGGCCGGGGCGCCTGGAGCTGGTCCGTCGGCGACCCGACGTGCTCCTCGACGGCGGCCACAACCCGGCGGCGCTGTCGGCGACCCTGGAGGTGCTGGCCGGCATTCCGGCGCGTCGGCGGGTCTGCCTCTTCGGCGCCTCGGCCAACAAGGATCTGCACGCGCTCTGTCGGCTTGTCGGCGAAGCCTTCGACGAGGTCTACCCGACGGCCGCCGACAACCCCCGCGCCGCCGATCCAGCCCGGCTGGCCGAGCTGTTACCGCATGCGAAAGTCCACCTCGGCCCCGGCGACGCCGTGGGCATCCTGGCGGGAATACTCGAAGGAGCAGGCGACAACGACCTGATCGCCGTCTTGGGCTCACTGTTCCTGGTGGGCGAGGTCAAGGCCCGCGCCGCCAAGCTGGGGCTGGACGGCTCGCTGGATATCCGGCTGCCGGGGACCGCGGTCAGATAGAAGCCTTGAAGCGGCGAAATGAACGCCCCCGGCACCTTGCCAAGGCGCTCCCGGGCCGGTAAGATAATTATGAGCTGCTGATAATCCTTCATTATCGATCGAGCGGAGAGCCGATGTACTGTTTCCACTGCGGCGCCAGAGTCAACGAGAAGGCCGACTTCTGCCACAAGTGCGGCCGACCCGTGGTCAAGGGCCAGGCCTCGACGCAGACCTCGCCTCTGGAAAAGCTGGACGCCGGCTCTCTGCCCGAGTTCATCGGCAAGTACAATATTAAAGAGCTGATCGGCATCGGCGGTATGGGCGAGGTCTACCGCGCCTACGACGAGAACCTCAAGCGCATGGTGGCCATCAAGGTGCTGCCCTCGCGTTTGGCCAAGCGCGAGGGCTACGCCGAGCGCTTCATCGCCGAGGCCCAGCGCTCCGCCGAGCTCGAGCACCCCAACATCGTGATGATCCACGATGTTGGGCAGGACGCCGGGCGGACCTACTTCGTGATGAACCATGTCGTGGGCCGCAGCCTGGAGAAGCTGATCGCCGAGCGGCCCATCGAGATAAAGCGCGGCCTGCAACTCGTCGTCCAACTGACCCGCGCTCTGGGCTACGCGCACTCGAAGGGCGTCATCCACTGCGACGTCAAACCGGGCAACGTCATCGTCGGTTCCGACAACCACGTCACCCTGCTGGATTTCGGCATCGCCCGGGCCGCGGCCAGCCAGGAAAACACCGCGGTGGGCACTCCGGAGTACATGTCCCCGGAACAGTGCCAGGGCCAGTCCGTGGACGCCCGTTCCGATATCTACTCCCTGGGCATTCTGATGTACAAGTTGTTCACCCGCCGGTTGCCCTTCACCGCCGACAAAAAAGTCGCCGTCGCCTTCAAGCAAATCAACGAGCCGCCCATCCCACCGCGTATTCTCGAATCCCGAATACCGGAATGGCTCAACGCGATCATCCTCAAGTGCCTGGAGAAGAATCCCCTCGAGCGTTACCAAACCACCGCCGAACTGGCCAACGACATCGACGCCGGCCTGCGGCGTCTCTACGCCGAAGAGAAACAGCGTCGCGAGAACCGCCCCAAGGAAACCCTGACCACGGCCGAGCGCTGGCGCTACAAGCGCCGCCTGTTCGTCGGTATCGGCCTGACCGCCGTGGTCGCGGCCGGATTAACCTGGGGACTCATCAAGCTCATCCCCCACATGACGGCCGAGGAAGAGGAGCTGGGAAACCCCCTCGACGAGGAGATGGTACTCAACGAGGATGAGGTGACCATTGAGATCAATAGCAACCCGGACAGCGCCGAGGTTTTCATCGACGACAAGCGTTTCGGCACCACGCCTCTGAACACCCGATTGCTGCGTGGCAAGACCTATTTGCTCCGCTTCGAGCGCAAGGGCTACGCACCTCTCGAGACCGAGTTCACCCCCGGTCGCGCCGACATCGTCAACTTCGATGTGCAACTGAATCCCGCCACCTACGGCTGGATCAACATTCATGGTCCCGCCGGTTACCAGGTTTGGCTGGACGGCCGCTACCTGGGCACCCTGCCGCTCTCGCCGATCAAGACTCTCTCCGGCAAGCGCACGCTGCGGCTGGAGGGCGGCGGCGATGTGATCAACCGCGAGGTCTACGTTACAGAAGAGCGCACCACTCCGGTGTATTTGGGGGGGAGCGGCCCAAGTAATACTACCGAGGACGAAGAGGACGGCCCTTCGGTGGAGGAGGCCGAGAACCTGCTCCTCGGCGACGACTAGCAACGAAGGATGCTCTTATTCAAGGCACAACGACGAACCACCCCGGCCGGGGTGGTTTTTTGGTTTGGACGGCCCTTATCACCTTTGCCGCCCTCGATACCGAGACCGGGCGCCGTGATTTTTGTCAGGCGGCATGAAAATGGAGGTATAATTCACGTCTTCGTAAACTAAGCGGTATCTCTTGGAGTTGGAGGCGCCATGCCCGCCGAGACTGAGCCGAGGAGTCTCTCTCGCTGGTTGATGGAGGTGGAGCGTCGCTGGCTTTTCCTGGCCGTATTCAATATTGTAGTCATTGTCCTGATACTGGATATAGAGATCGACATAGGCGTCACCGCGCCCACGGTCAGCTACTACACCGCGATCGACAGCCTGAGCCCCGGTTCGGCGATCCTGGTCTCGATGGACCTGGACCCCAGCACCTTGCCCGAGCTCTAGCCCATGCTCAGCGCCACGGTCAACACGCCTTCGAACGCGGGATCCGGGTTATCGGCATGGTGATGCTGATGGAGGGGGTTTCGATCGGCGAGCGGGTGATGCGCGAGGCGATGGACGAGATCAACGCCGAACACGCCGACACCGATCAGGAGCGCCGTATCCGGATGGGCGAGGATTTGGGTCTACCTGGGTTACCGCGCCGGTAACGAGGCGGTCCTGCTGGGCAGACTCAAGGGCGCCGCCGAATACGAGCGGCTGATCGACCGCCGCAGCCTGGCGACCAAAGGGATGGCCGCTCAACTCGTCGTCCACCTGTTCCTGGTGGGCCTGATCATCCTGGGAAACGCGGCCTACTTCATCGATCTCTGGCGGAAAAAGCGTCGGCGGCAGTGATCCGCCCGGAGTATCTACCGCCTGACTCTGATCGCGTTACGGGCCGACCCCGGGTCGGCCCTTTAGTATCAGCTCTCGCTGGATTGTCGGACGCGATCGCCTGATGCGGGCTTGTCCGTCAAACAGCTCCCATCCACCGACATCCGGGATGACGCAAACAGACGGCGGGGTCAGAGACCCCGCCCTACGGCCGATTGGCAGATTGTTTAGGCATCACACACGTTCCCGGACCAGCTCACTCCAACTCGAAACTCCGACCCCCTTCGAAACAGCGGCTGAGACGAGGCCATGCTGAATCAAGATAGGGATCATCACCAGAAACTGAACCAAGTATTCGCAATTGGTGAAAGACGCATTGAGACGAGGGGCTGGTAACCACCCGCAGCGTGTGGTCAACCAGCGAAGCCGGACAACGGTCTATGCTGCTAAAGCGAGCAATAGAGGGTCATCAGCAGGTCACTTACCCACAGCCTGGTTGAAACCTGAATGGAACCAACAGCCTCCGGCTTCCAGCGGAACTCAAGCAAGGCCGTGTCCATCGCCACCAAGCAACGGTATGACAATGGTGGCGAGGTCAACTATAAAGCAATGAATGACAATCTATTAGCGGGATGAGTCGGTTCAGGTGCGAGTGATAATCCCTTTTCTTATAACCCTTTCTTATAACACTTCTTATAACACCTTGGATTCTGTGGCAATCCGCTGCCAGGCAGTTACAAACGCTGATATCTGGCATCGCCAAGGATCACCAAGGATCAGGCCCGTATTGGCCGCCACATTTCAACCGCCCGCTCTGCGACAGGTATCCGATAACTATCTCATCTATTATCAACAGGATACAATCACAGTCAGGTCCAGGTAGAGTAGACGATGCCGGCGGTTCTTGTGTGTAGTTACACCGCTCCGGGCATCGAAAGAAAGTGGTAATCCACGTACCTGGCACAAGCATCTCGCTCGATGTGCGCTCCTGTTAATAAGGTAACTGCTTTTATCTAAAGGTTATCCAGTAATACTACGGTCAGTTGCCGCTTAGATATCCAGTTATTAATATATCCAGCGGTTAGGTGACCTCTGATCCACAAGGGTTCGATCAATAGATACCCCTCGTGATCGGGCTTATCCCGCGGACTGCTCTTCTCCGACGCCGTGATGAACGTCCAGGGGCCTGAAGCTGGAGACCAGCCCGTCCAGGTCGGGTTTGAAGGCGGCGAAGTCGCCCTCCTCGGCGGCCAGGGAGCAGCTCATCACCCGCTCGCTGAGAGTGAAGAAGTAGCTCAGGGTGCGGCTGACCGACCCCTCGACCTCCAGGCGGAACTCGAGCCGGTAGCCCGGGGCGCCGTTGATCTCCAGCTCGCCGTCCTCCAGCACCTCCAGGTTTTCAATATCAGCCAACGCTTCCCGCTGACGGGCGGCGTACCCCGCCGGTGACAAGCCCTCCTCGGGTGGTGGGGACTCGATGAGCAGCTTGGCGCCGGTGTCATTGTTCACTCCGGCCAAGCGCAGCTCGTCGCCTTCGTAGTAACTGGGCCGCTCGAAGCGCCAGTTGTCGCGGTCGACATCGGCGACGAAGCCCAGCTTGTCGTTGAACAGCGGCCAGAGGTTTTTGGCGGGCCGCTGCGCGGGTGCGTCACCAGTTTGCAGGTCGGCGGCGCCGTCGCCCGGCTCGGCCTCCTCGGAGCAGCCGGCGCCGAGGGTGAACGTGATAGCGAGAGTAAGCGATACGAAAAGGTGGCTTCGGTTGATCATCTTGTCTTCAATCGGGTTGCGGGTTTGGCAGACCGCGTGTTGGAAACCGTCGTATCAGTAATCGACGGAAGAGGTGGATGATGCTTGATGTCAGCCTCGCTGCGGATCGCTTCAGCGGCTCAGGATCGGTCGAGTCGACGCAAACGGCCTAGCACGGCGCCTTGACACCCTTGCAGGTTGCTCAACACCGAGACCCCGCTCGCAAAACGCCGCCGCGACGATGCAGCGTCGTCGCGGACGGTGACGGGGGCTAAGCGGTGCCGGCGCAGGTGACCACGCCGTCCTCCTTGTAGAGCAGGGGGCAACCGCCGCCGCAGAGCGGGAACTGGGTGCAGCGGCGGCACTCCTCGGGGGTCCACTCGCGCTGGCGCAGGCTGACGGCCAGGGGCGCGTTCCAGATGCTTTCCCAGTCGTCGGTGAGCAGGTTGCCCAGGGACTCGAAGTAGCTCTGGCAGGGCAGCACCTCGCCGTCGGGCTCGACGGCCAGGTTGTAGCGGGCGGCGGAGCAGGTCTTGATGCCCACGCCGACCTCGACGGGATCGAAGTCCTCGTAACGGGTCGGGGTGTACCAGAGGAAGTTCATCCCCGAACGGGCGGCGGTCTCGAAGAAGGTCTCGACGTGGGGCCGCAGCTCGGCCTCGGTCAGGGCGTCGGGGTTGGCTACGCCACCGCCGGAATGGATCATCCCGTTGGCGGCCACCTGGGGCAGGCCGACGTCGGCCAGGAACTCGACGGTGCGACCTATATCCGCGACGTTGCGCTTGGTCAGCGTGGTGTTGGTCAGGGTGTAGAGAGGCAGGGAAAGGGCGTTGCGGATACCCTGAAGGGTCTGCTTCCAAGCGCCCTCGACACCGACCATGGCGTCGTGGACGGCGGGGTCGTGGCTCTCGATGGTTATCTGGACGTGGTCCAGGCCGGCCTCGACCAGTCCGGCCAGGTATTCGCGGTCGGCCAGCTTGCGTCCGTTGGTCAACAGGCCAGTCACCAGGCCGATGTCCTCGGCGTACTCGATCAGCTCGCGCAGGTACGGATGCAGGGTGGCCTCTCCGCCGGTGAAGGTGACGTGGGGGATCCCGGCGGCCCAGAGCTTGTCCATCACCCGCCGCCAGTCGCTCTGCTCCATCGAGACCTTGTTTCGGTGAGCCGGATCGACGTAGCAATGGGCGCAGGCGTTGTTGCAGGCGTAGGTCAGCACCAGATCGACGCGGTAGGGGGCGAAGGTCTCGACGCTGAAGGGCTCGCTGCGCTCCAGGTCGAGATAGGTCACCGGGCAGACGTCGCTGCCGACGGCCAGCTCGGTGATGATATGGGCGATGCGTTCGTAGTCGGCGGCGGCGCGCTTGCGTCCCACCCGGTAGCGCGCGACGATCTCGTCGACGGCCCCGCGCTTGTCACGCTCCTCGACGATCAGCTTGGCGTACTCGGCGGCGGTCTGGTTGAGGTGGATGATCTTGGCAGCGTTGACCACCAGGGTTCCCGAGCCGCCGGGCTCGATGCGCAGATGCACCCGGAAACCGGCGAAGGCGTCGCCGGAGCGCAGGTGATAGATACCGGGCTTGAGCGGCTGTGGACGCTGGAACAGCTCATCGACCAGGCCGCCCTCGGCCGGATGGTCCGGATCGGCCACCTGGCGCCTGCGCCGTAAAACCTGCATCAACAGGATCACGGCGCCGATCAGCGTCAGGGCGCCCAGGGCGATGAATATCCAGTTGGCCGCTCCGCCGTCGCCGCTGGTCAGGCGTCCGGCGTCGGGGCCGAAGTCGATGAGCACGCCGCTCAGGATCAGGGCGACACCGATGAGCATCAGCGCGAGGTCGAGCAGCAGGTCTTTATTGAGCTTGGCCATGCGGACTCCGGTTTCAGGCGGTTGATCGGTCGACTGGTTCGGCTTGCTGCGAAAGTGATTGCTGATGGTGGTGTGCCGGCTCGTTCGGAACGGCTTTCGGCCATTCTATCGGCGCCGCAAAACCCGAACCGGCGACGAGCCGTCAGATGGTCACCAGGGCGCAGCGACCGTGCACCAGCCGCGCTCCGGCCTTACGGACGCGTTCGAGGACGGTGTCGTCGGCGGCGCCGGGCTGCAGCCAGAGAAGATCGATCCCGTGCTCCAGCGCCGCGTCGGCCTGCTCGAGGGTGACCGGCGGCGGCGTGATGAAGATCGCCGCCTCGACGGGTTGGGGCAGCTCGTCGAAGCCGTCGTAACAGGGGTGGCTGCCGATACCCGAGCAGTTGGGGTTGATCGCATACACCTCGTAGCCGGAGCGCTCGAGATGGTAGAAAACCTTGTAGCCGTACTTGGAGGGATCGCGGCTGGCCCCGACCACGGCGATACGCCGGGCGTTGCGGAAGTCTTCGATGGCTCGCTTGAGATCAGCAGACACTCAGGACGCTCCTGTCGCTCTTGGAGGGATGCCGGCTGGCCGGGACCACGGCGAAACAGCTCGCACGTCAACCGTGATCCGGTCCGGCGTTGGCACGTTTCTTGCAGCAGGGCGGGGCGAGCTTTTCTCGGGAACCACGCGGGACTCCGCAAGAAACGTGCCAACGCCTCGTCGTCGATGGATAGAGGGCGTCGGCGGGGCCGGTTGCGGTTTCGCCGTGGTCTCGGCCGCGAGAACGTCCTAGACTCCCCGTAGCAGTCGGCCGGCCAGTTCCGGTGGCAGGTTGGCTTTGAGGATGCGTTCGGCGGCCAGCTCGTTATCGTAGAGGAAGCGGTGCAGGCGGATCTTCATCTTTCGCAGGCTGTCGCCGTAGCCGAAGGTGGCGGCGCAGGCCCGGGGGTCGTTGTCCCTGGGCTGGCCGGTGCTGCCGACGTTGATGATGTAGCGGCGAAAGAGGCTGGGCACGATGTCTGAATCGGTGATGACTTCGATGTAGCCGTCCTCGTGCTGTTCGAAGAAAACGGGCTGGTGAGTGTGCCCGATGAAGCAGAAGGGGACATCGAGGGTGTTGAAGGCCCGCTTGATCTCCTGGCGGTTGAGCAGGTAGTGCCAGCGCTCGGGCTCGTGGGGGCTGGCGTGGACCAGGCGGAACAGCAGGGGTGAGTCGTTGCCGCGTTCGGCGGGCAGGCCGTTTTCGGCGATGTCCAGGCTCAGGGGCAGCTCCTCGAGCCAGCCGATGTTTTCGTCGCTCAGCTCGCGGCGGGTCCAGATGATGGCCCGGGCGGCGAAGGAGTTGAAGATCAGCTCGGCGCCGGGGGTGACGGCGGCGTGGTCGTGGTTGCCCTTGACGCTCCGGTTGGGGGTGACGGCGAGGAAATCGGCCAGGGTTCCCGGGTCGGCCAGACTGGTCTCGGCGAGAATCTCGTCGACGCGGGCGCGTTCGACACGCTCGTCGCCCTGGGCGAAGCGGATCAGCTCGAGGCACTCGTTGGGTCGGGCGCCGTAGCCGGCGACATCGCCGCCGCAGAAGAGGTAGTCGACCCCCAGGGCGCGCAGGCCGTCCAGGGTGGAAACCAGGGCGTCCAGATTACCGTGGATGTCGGAGTAGAAGCCGAGGAGCAAAGCGCACCTTCCGCCGTGGTGATGGACGACTCCATTCTAGCAGAAAACTCAGAGGGCGGCGACCAGCCAGAGGTAGTAGATGTAGGCGGGCGCCAGGGGGACCAGCAGGTTGTCCCAGCCACCGGGGAGCAGCAGCTCGCTCAGGGTGGCCGAGGCGGCCAGGGAGAGCGAGACCAGCAGGGTGGTCGCCAGGTTGTGGGGACCCAGCAGGGCCAGGACGATGAAGCAGACCGTCAGGCTGGTGAGGAACATGGCCAGGCAGCCGATGTAGCTTTTATCGCCCAGGACCTTGCGTCCGCCGTAGCGGTGGCCGAAGACGGCAGCCATGCCGTCGCCCCAGCCCAGCACGAGCATCCCGATCAGGGCCACGTAGCGCAGGTCGACGCCGGTGCTGTTCCAGAGCCACCAGAAGTGTCCGGTCAGCACGGTCAGGCTGACGGCGAAGAAGACGGTGCCCGGGCTCTTGTCGCCGGATTCCATCCCGGGGAAGAGGTCGAAGCGCCAGGAGAGGAAGTTGATGACGATGAAGCTGGCCGGTCCGATGATGGCGACGTACCAATCCTGGAAGAGGAACAGGGCCAGCACGATCCAGTTGCTGACGCCGATATGGACGATCTTACGGGCGGTCTCGCCGGAGATGCGCTGCCGCTTGGCCAGCAACCCCGCCGTGCCGAGCACGACGAAGACGAAGGCGTAGGAGATCGCCAGTCCCAACCACTGATTCACGGTTGCCTCCCGGGGGTGGTTGTCAACCCAGGCTGAAGAGGATCACGACGGCCCCGGCGCCGGCGACCAGACCCGTGGTCAGGTTGTCCAGGCGCGACGGGGTGAACAGCTCGGTCAGCGCGGTCAGCACTCCGGTGGCCACGGCGACGAGCCAGGCCGTCGTCGAGGTGATGCCGAAGACCAGCAGGACGGAAGTGTATCCGACCAGGGCGCCCACGAGGGCCCAGAGCGAGCCGATGACGGTCCGTTCTCCGTGGAGTTTGCGTTTGCCCCACAGGCGGCCGAAGAAGGCGCCGGCGGCGTCGGTCAGCCCGGCGGGCATCACGGTCAGCGGGGCCAGCAGGCGCCAGCGGATGCCGTAGCGTCCGGCCAGCAGCCAGCCGACGGTCACCGCGGCGATCAGCACCAGGGTGAACCAGAAGGCCCCCAGGCGCCCCTGTTCGGGATAGAGGGTGGGCAGGATCTGCCAGCGCAGGGCGGCGAGGTTGATCAGCAGGAAGAAGCCCGGCGTGGCCAGCACCCAGTACCAATCGATGAACAGCAGAGGCGCGGCCAGAGTCCAGAGGCTGGAGATCAGGCAGAGCAGGTTGCGCGCCTGATTGCGGTTGATGACCTCGCGGTTGATCAGGTTCTCGGTCACGCCGATGACCAGAAAGATCAGGGCGATGCCGTAGCTGACCGTGTAGAGCTGGGAGATCGGCGCGCTGTGAGGCAACTCGATCATCCTGCACCCCGACCTTTCTCCGCGGCTGATGTTTTCAGTCCCGGCCAGTGCAAACCGCTGCGCACCCGGTGTCCGGCCGCCTCGAAGGCGTCGTGCCTTTCATTCGAAAGCTCCTCGCCGCTCCAGCCCGTTGTGGAGGCCGCCCGCCAACTTGCGGCGAACTCTCCGCTCTCCAGCGTCTTCAGCAGGTTCGTCAGACGCTCGCGCACTTCGGGACCGATGACGGCCGCGCCTTGCTTCCGGGCGCCGAAGAGGGCCGTGGGCGAGACAGCCCGGCGCATCCCCTCGACCCCCCGCTCGTACATCAGGTCGACCAGCAGCTTGAGCTGCATCAGGCACTCGATGTAGGCCGTCTCGGGGCCGTAGCCGGCGGCGACCAGGGTCTCCCAGGCGGCGCGGACCAGGGCCGGCACACCGCCGCAGAGCACGGCCTGCTCGCCGAAGTGGTCGACGACGGTCTCCTCGGCGAGGTCGGTCTGGAACAGGCCGCCCCGGGCGCAGCCGACGGCCCGGGCGTAGGCCAGCAGACGTTCGCGGGCCTTGTTGGAGGCGTCGCGCTCGACGGCGATCGCCGCCGGCAGTCCCGCGCCGGACGCGTAGGCCGAGCGCAGCGCCGCCCCGGGACCCTGGGGAGCCAGCAGCAAAACGTCCACCGCCTCGGGCGGCTCGATCCAGCCCCAGCGCGGGGCCAGACCGTGGAGGAAGAGCCAGCTCGAACCGCCCCGGACCTCGCCGAGTCTCGCGGCGGCGTCGGTCATGGCCTCGTCGGGCACCGCCCAGACCAGCAGCTCGGCCTTACCGGCCTTGGCGGGTTCGATCACCGTCAGGTCGTCGTCGGCGGCGTGTTCGCGGCTGGGCGAACCGGGGCGCAGGGCGACGACGACGGGCAGGCCGCCGTCACGCAGGCAGAGCGCCTGGGCGCGACCCTGGTTCCCGTAGCCGTAGATGACGATCCGCCCGCCCGTCCAGCGCGGACAGTCGTCCTCGTGAAGCACCTGGAAGGGGGCGTCCTCGTTCATCTTTCCAGTAGGGTCGATCCGTCGGGAGCCATCGAGGGAGCCGATCCATTCGGAAGCGCTCGGGTCTCGACACTCGGGGGCTTCCGGGCAAGGGGCGGGTAAACAGGGTCGGGCTTCGTCTTGGAATGGTGGGCGGACGGCGACTGGAGCTCGAGGGAAGACCCGGCGTCAGCCCTCAATCGCGCTCCCCCGGCGAAAGAGGGCAACCAAGGAACCCGGCGCCATGCTGATCGGGCGGACTCGATAAGCACCATGTCAACGCCGCACCTGGTAAAATAACGACGTCCTCCCGCACACCAGCGAGGCAACCGCTTGTCTCCAGGACGATCTTTCAAGAGACCCTGGCCCCCGGGGGCAGCCCCTCGGGGACGCAGACCAGGGCCAGCCCGCTCTTGTCCGCCGTCGAGGCGGCCAGCAGCATCCCTTCGCTGAGCACGCCCATCAGCTTGGCCGGCTTGAGGTTGGCCACGACGACCACGCGGCGGCCGAGGAGCTCCTCGGGGGTGTAGTGCTTGGCGATGCCGGCGACGATCTGGCGCTGTTCGACGCCCAGATCGACCACCAGGCGCAGCAGCTTTTTGGCCTTGGGGACGGCTTCGGCCTCGACGATACGCGCCACGCGCAGGTCCAGCCGGGTGAAGTCGTCGAAGGATATCTGGTCGGTGGACAGCGGGGCGACACCGGGGGTCGACCCTGCCTCGTCGTCCTTTATCCCGCCGCCCGCGTCCTGATCGACCTCGTCTTTCGGTTCATCGTTATGCCGCTCCGGCGGTCCGTCGCCATGCAGCCTGGCGCGCTGGGTCTCGAGCACCTCGGGCTCCAGCTTGGCCACCAGGACCTTCGGCTCGGCGAGCCTGGTACCGGCGGGGATGAGCTCGGGTTCGGCGGCGCGCTCCCAGTTCAATCCGGCGAAGGCGTCGTCGTCCAGGCCCAGCAGCCCGGCCAGCTCCCGGGCCAACTTCGGGGTGAAGGGCTCACTGGCGGCGGCCAGGACGGCCAGGGTCTGGACGAGGTGATGGATGGTCCGGGCGCAGGCCTCCGGGTCCTCCTTGCGCGTCCGCCAGGGCTCTTCGGCGTCGAAGTAACGGTTGCCGGTGCGGGCGATGTCCATCATCCGCCGGGCGGCCTCGCGGAAGCGGTAGTCCTCGATGCTCTCGCCGACGCCGCGCACCAACCGGGAGACCTCATCGCGGTGATGACGGGCCTCTGTGTCGGTCTCGCCGCGCTCGGGCACCCGGCCGTCGAAATAGCGGTTGACGAAAACCAGCACCCGGTTGGCCAGGTTGCCGTAGATATCGGCCAGCTCGGAGTTGACCCGCTCGCCGAACTCGGACCAACTGAAGTCGGCGTCCCGGGTCTCGGGCAGGCTGCTGGCCAGGTAGTAGCGCAGGTAGTCGGCGGGGAACTCGGCCAGGACGTCGTCGACCCAGACCGCCCAGTTGCGGCTGGTGGAGAGCTTCCTGCCCTCGATGTTGAGGAACTCGTTGGCCGGGACGTTCTCGGGCAGGACGATGCGCTCTTCGGCAGGGACGCTGCGGTTGTGGGCCAGGATCATCGCCGGAAACATGATGGCGTGGAAGATGATGTTGTCTTTGCCGATGAAGTGGACCAGGCGGGTGTCATCGTCGAGCCAATAATCGCGCCAGCGCTCGGGTTCACCGAGACTCGCGGCCCAGTCCCGGGTGTCGGTGATGTAGCCCAGCACGGCCTCGAACCAGACGTAGAGGACCTTGCCCTCGTCCTCTACCGGCGCCGGCACGCCCCAGGAGAGGTCCCGGGTGATCGGGCGGTCTTTGAGCCCCTCGCGGAACCAGCCCCGGCAGTAGTTGAGGACGTTGTCCTTCCAGCCGAACTCGCGGTGGCGCTCGTCGATCCAGGTCTCCAGCTCGCCGGCCAGCTCGGAGAGCTTGAAGTACCAGTGCTTGGTGGGTCGCAGCTCCGGGGCGCCGCCGCATATCTTGCAGCGCGGCTCGATGAGGGTCTGGGGCTCAATCCAGCGGCCGCAGTCCTCGCACTGATCCCCGCGGGCCTTGTCCGAGCCGCAGTGGGGGCAGATGCCCTCGACGTAGCGATCGGGCATGTAGCGGGCGCAGGAGGGGCAGTAGAACTGCTCCTCGGTGCGCGGTTCGATGAAGCCGCCCTCGTCGAGGACGCGGAAGAAACGCTGGGCGGTCTCGACGTGGGTTGGCGAGGTGGTGCGACCGTAATAGTCCAGGGAGAAGTCCAGACCCTCGAAGGCGCCCTTGAGCCGCGCGTGGAAGCGATCGACCACGTCCTGGGGCTCGATACCCTCGGCGTCGGCGGTCAGGGTGATCGGCACGCCGTGCTCGTCGGAGCCGCAGATGTAGACCACGTCGGAGCCCTTGCGGCGGTGGTAGCGGACGAAGATGTCGGCGGGCAGGTAGGCGCCGGCCAGATGGCCCACGTGGAGCGGTCCGTTGGCGTAGGGCAGGGCGCTGGTCACCAGGATCTTCTCGCGCAGCGGCATCGCGTTACCTCGGTTGAACAGGTTGTGATCGCGGAGGATTCATCCGCACGGACGGCGGCTCGTCAACCCGGCTAGTTTAACATACCACGGCCCGCCGCGCCTTGTTAGGCCCGAACCCCTGTGGTAATATCTCGTCCGATGATGACGCTCAGCTCCAGGCTCGCGGCGACGCCCGGCACCGTCCGGCTGATCGCGCTGACGTCGCTGATCACAATGCTTTACACCGGCTGCGAGGTATCCCCACCCTCGACGTTGCTGGAGGCGCCGCCGCCGCGATCCGAAGGCCCCGCCGCCGTCTCCCCGGCCGCCGCCGCGCCCGCCGAGACCCTGGTCTGGGACTACTACCTGACCCCCTTCGACGGCGAGCCCTGGTATCTGGGCTGGAGCTCCCTTTCCGGCGCCGGGGCCGCCTGGACCTCGCGCTACGAGCTGTTCACCGTCTCCGGCGAGCTGCGCGGCCTGAGTCTGCCCGACGCGACGGCTTGTCTGCTCGACGACGCCGACGGCCCGTTGCGCTGTCGGCTGATCCGCCGCGCACCTACCAACGGTTTCGATGTCGGCGCCCTGGCCCGCCTGGTCCACGCCGTCGAGCCCGACCCCGGCGACGTGTTCCGCCTGCCCGCCTACGATCTGCGCCAGGAGCTGGCCTACGAGCTGACCCTGCGCGCCGGGAAGCTCGAACCCTACCGCACCGCCTGGACCGAAGGCCTCGGGCTGCGCGTCGACTGCGAACCCATCGGCTACCGCCTCTGGCTGGCCGAGGACGGCTGGCCCGAGCGCATCGAGTGCCCCGAGGGCTTCGTCGAGCGTCGCCGACCGCCTAACGAATAATCCCCCTCTCCTCCGGGAGACCCATGGACGCCGTCCTGCTCACCATCGGTGACGAGCTGCTCTCCGGTGACACTGTGGACACCAACTCCGCCTTCCTGGCCCGGGGCTTGGGCGAGTTGGGCGTCCGCACGGTCGCACGCTACAGCGTCCCCGACGAGGCCGCCGCCATCGCCCGGGCGCTGCGGCGCGGTCTCGAGGAGGCCGGACTGGTGATCACCACCGGCGGCCTGGGTCCCACCCGCGACGATATCACCCTGGAGACCGTCGCCACAGAGCTGGGTCTCGGTCTCGAAATCGATCCCGAGCAGGCCCGGCGGGTGCGCGAGGTCTTCCGCCGCCGCGGCCTGGCCATGCCCCGACTCAACGAGAACCAGTTCCGGCGCGTCAAGGGCGGTCGGATCATCTACAACCCAGCCGGTACCGCCCCGGCCCAGCTCATCGACGTCCCCGCCGGCACCGTGGTGCTGCTGCCCGGCGTGCCCCGAGAGGTCGTCGAGCTCTGGAACGGCGGCGTGGCCGAGGCCCTGGCCGAGAGCTACACACTGCGCCGTCAACGCCGGTTGACCCTGCGCACCATCGGCGTCTCCGAAAGCTCTTTGGCTGAGCGGATCGAACCCGTACTGACCCCGCGGCGGCTGACCCGGGCGCGCGTCAAGCTGGCCTACCTGCCCGGTCATGGTCTGGTCGACCTGCGTCTGACCGCCCTCGGCGAAACACCCGAGATGGACGCCGCGGCAGCCGACTTTGACGAACTGGTCCTCGAGCTGGCCGACATCGTCGGCTCCTGCGCCTACGGACGCGAGAAGCAGACCCTCAGCGAGGTCGTCGGCGAACGCCTGGCCGAACTCGGCCTGACCGTCGGCGTCGCCGAAAGCTGCACCGGCGGCAAGCTGGGCAAGTGGCTCACCGACCAACCGGGCAGCTCGCGCTACTTCGTCGGCGGCGTCACCGCCTACGCCAACGCCGTCAAACAAGCCCTACTCGCCGTTCCCGCCGAGGTCCTCGCCGAGTTCGGCGCCGTCAGCCGCCCCATCGCCGCCGCCATGGCCCGGGGAGCCCTGACCGCCCTGGGTTGCGACTGCGCCCTGTCCACCACCGGCATCGCCGGACCCGCCGGCGGCACCCCGGAAAAACCCGTGGGCACCGTCTATCTGGGCCTGGCCTTCTCAGCTAACGCTCTGCAAGCCCTGGGCTGGGACGCCGAACCACCCGCCGCCCTCGCCGAACTCGACGGCCTGGAGCGCGAAAACCCCGCCACAACCGGCGCCGTCTTCACCCGCCTGCTGCGCCTGACCGGCGACCGCGACCTGGTGCGGCTGCGCAGCGTCCTGCACGCCCTGGACACCCTGCGCCGCGCGCTGGGCTGATCCCGGACCCCGGCGAAACGGCCGACGAAACCCTCGGGCACTCGCCCGGCGTTGGCACGTTTCTTGCGGAGTCCGGGGCCGAATCGTGCGAGGGGCCGCCCCGCCCTGCTGCAAGAAACGTGCCAACGCCTCGCCGCCGGGCGCTCCATCGGTTGAATCGCGCGGCGATGGTTTCGCCGGGGTCCGGGGTCCGGGAACTGAGCTAAATTGCGTCATGATGGAAGCGGCTCGTCGCGGCCGCGCCGAGGAAGCCGGCAGTTAGTCGATTCGTTGACTCACTCCATTCCAGCGAAGGTCAACCGTCACCGAACACTCCGACCGACAGGGCGGTCGGTCGGGGATCAACGACAAACAGAAACGGACACCACCGATGTTCCTCCAGTACCTGTTCTACTTCGGTTGGGGCGCCGGACACGCCCTGCAGCCCGGCCACGGCAAGGCCATCATCTCGGCCTACCTGCTGGGCGCCACCCAGGGACGCAGCGTTCCCCGGGCGGTGCTCGACACGGTCATCCTGGGCGTCGCCACGGCGCTGACCCACACGATTGTCGTCTTCGGCATGGGCGTCGCCATCGAACTCCTCGGCGAGGCCCTGGACCGTGACCTTGTGACGGTTATCACCAGCATCATCGGCAGTGTGCTGGTCATCGGCGTCGGGGTCTGGATGCTGCGCCAGCGCATCGCGGCCTACAGCCGCCGCAAGGGCGTGGTGGACCACCACGGCGCGGAGCTGGCCGATCACGACCATGATCATGATCACGAGCATGGTCACGGTCATCATCATCATCACGACGGACCCTACTACGACCTCTTCCATTCACACTCGCACAAGCTGCCGGCCTGGGCCGAGGGAGACGAGGACAATCCCAACCGCCGGCAGTGGAAGCGCCTGATCGCTTTGGGCGTCTCCGGCGGCATCGTGCCCTGCAAGGGGGCGATGCTGATCCTCTTCGGCACCTCGGCGGCGGGTTCCTTCTTCGACAACCTGGCCGAGCCCCTGATTGCGCTATCGATCTACAGCCTGGGCATCGCCGCGACGATGATCCTGGTGGGCCTCTTCGCGGTGTTTTTCTCCAAGGTCGTGGAGCGGATGGCGGCCAAGGCCAAGCGAACCTCTTCCCCGGGCTGGATCCGGCTGCAGAAGGTCATCTTCTGGGGCGGTCCGGTGACGGTGCTGCTGGTCGGCGGCTACCTGCTACTCTACTCGCTGAGTCTCTTATGAGTCTGCTCACTCCCCCCGGCGACAAGCGCCTGGTGCGGCTGGACTACCTGCTGCTGGGCGCGCTACTGCTGGCCGCCGCCGCGGCCCGGCTGTTCTACGCTTTTGATTACGCCGATTCCCCGCTGTTCCACTTTCCGATCATCGACGCCGGCTACCACAGTGTCCAGGCCCGCATGGCGTTGGAGGGCCGTCCGCCGAGTCCGGGTCCCTACTTCAAGCCGCCGCTGTACGTCTGGGTCCTGACCGACCTCTACAAGCTCCTCGGCGGCAAGAACCTGGCGGCGGCGCACGTCTTCAACAGCCTGGCCGGTCTGTTCACCGTCGCGCTGACCTACCTGCTGGGCCGGCGGTTGATGGGCCGCCGACTGGCCTTCACCGCGGCGCTCTTCGTCGCCCTCTACGATCTGGGGCCGTTCTTCGAGGAACAGGCCCTGGCCACGGCCCTGGTGACCACCCTCTATCTGGCGACGGTCTTTCTCTTCGTCCGCGCCTGGGACGAGGAGCTGGAGTGGCGCCGACGGCGCGAGCGGTTGATCTGGGCCGGGCTGTCGCTGGGACTGGCCTGCTTGGCGCGGCCCAACCTGCTGATCTTCTGGCCCGTGGTCGGGGCGCTGGGCTTCATCTTCGCCGGGCGCACCGGGGAGAAACGGGTCTCGCGACGGTTGGCCGCGGCTCTCTTGCCCCTGGGCGCGGCTCTGGTCGCGGTGCTGCCCGCCGCGCTGCGCAACCTGATCCACTCCGGCGAGTTCGTCTTGGTCTCCTCCAACGGTGGAGTGAACTTCTTCATCGGCAACGGCCCCGGCGCCGACGGTTACAGCGCCGTTCCGCCGGGTCTGGCCTGGGACCGCCTGACCCGGGACGCCGGCGCGTCGGCCGACGAGGCCGCGCTCTCCAACTCGAGTTTCTGGTTTTCCGCGACGTTCCGGGAGATGCTGGCCTCGCCGGGCCGAACCCTGGGGCTGTTGGTCAAGAAGCTGCTGCTGTTCTTCAACGGCGCCGACATCTCCAACAACGTCGAACTGGCCTGGGCGCGGCCCTGGAGCGCCTGGCTGAGCTATAATCCTTTACGTTGGGCCTTGGTGGTGCCGCTGGGGCTGTCCGGCCTGCTGACCGGCCTGTTCGCCGGGAAACGTTTGCTCGACCCCCGTCGGGGGGAGCCCGACCCCGAGCGACATCGAGGCCTGACGCTGCTGCTCGGCTTCACCCTGGTTTACTGGCTGGGCATCAGCGCCTTCTTCGTCTGCAGTCGCTACCGGCTGCCCCTGGTGCCCGCCGCCGCCCTGCTTGGTGCGTTGTTCATCGGCTACCTGATCAGCCTGGTGCGTCGGCGGGACCGCCGCCGGTTGCCCGCCGCCCTGGTCTGCCTGGCCGCCGCCGTCTTCCTGGTCGCCTTTCCCATCGTCCGGCCCAGCGACGGCTTCGCCGGCGAGTTCCACGCCGCCGTCGCCCTGGAGCGCCAGCGGGAACCGCGTGCCGCCCTGGCCCACATCGAGCGGGCCCTGGAGCTGCGTCCCGGCGACCCCGAGGCCCTCAAGCAACGCGCCGAGATCCGCCGCGAACTGGGGGAGCGCCCCGGGATGCTGGCCGACCTGGAGGCCGCCGTGGACGCGGCCCCCGACTACGTCGACGCCTGGCTGATGCTGGGACGCGAGCACCCCAACCCCCAGCGCCGCCTGGACGCCCTCGAGGCCGTCATCGAGGTGGAACCGGATCACCTGATGGCCCGGATGGAGCTGGCCACGCGGCTGTTGGAGCTCAACCGCTCCGCCGAGGCCCTGCCGCATCTGGAGCATGCCGTCGAGTTGCGTCCGCGTTTCGACAACACCCATCGCCTCCTGGGCGGCATCTATCTGGAGCGCGGCGAGTTCATGAAAGCCGCCGTGGAGTTCTACCTGGCCGATTTCTACAACCAGTTGCGCGATCAGCGCCTGGAGCGCCTGCGCCGGATGCGGGACCACCTGTTCCCGGCACCCGCAATCGAGTAAAGCTGGAGAGTACACAAGATTCGCCTAGCTTGCTTACTGCAAAAGGTCACTTATTGAATAGGTTTCTTATTGAAGTAATCGCCAGCGCAGCTAATATACTTATCCTTCCCAAATAGACGATCAGCGATCCAATTCAATACTGGTATCGGCACAAGAGAGTGAACCGACATCGATATCTTCTACGAGCTGCGACCAGGGAGAGGTTCTTGATGTTAGCTCCTCGAACAACTCGTAGTGGCGGCTGACTACCGCAAGCGCAAAACCAGGCAATAGCCTGGAAGCTTGTCCTCGGTTGCCTGCTTGCAGACCCCTCGGCGGAACTGAAAGCCTTTTGGTCTCTCACGGCACAAAGAGCGAGTCGAGATTAATTGCGACGTATTGACAGTGAAGAAAAGGGCTGTTAATTGAGTATTAAAGTATGGGATTATCACCTAATTATGAACAAGCGTGAAGTATGCTCCTGAGGTAGTAT
>CAZOOP010000036.1:0-43068 GCA_964581465.1 uncultured bacterium | reverse complement strand
ATAGTGACAGAGCAGCACAGCCCAACCCGTATGTTAACAGCGCGTTACATACATGCATCGGTCCGAACACGGTATACGATCCCTTTCGAAATTAGTTACTAGGCATTACGCACGCTCCAGGATCAGCTAGATGCCAATCGAAACACCACTCTGGATTGCAAAGCCTCTGATATGTGCATATCTCGAAGAACGCTTGCGTTTACTATCCAGAACAAACCAGCGTTCACAGGCTATATATGTATATCAATCGATATTATAAATCTCCTCTTGCAGCGTTGGGGCGGCGCGCGGTTAAAAGCTGATCAAACAGCCCCTAACCACACAAACAGGTATACAGGGTAGGTGGAGAGCCATGTATCCATCACAAACAACTTGGTCGTATTGCATACTCAAACGTCTTCCCACTGCCTTTATCAGAATGTTATGCAAATGTTGCTGTCCGTCGCTACGAAGTGATCCCGTGGCTTTTATCTGGAGCCAGTCCACAATCCCGCAACCGGCTGTCTCGCCGTCCGAGCGTCTGTATTCATTCCACGACGACCTGCGGGACCTTTGCAAAACAGCCGTCGACAAACCGACGCGCTACTTGCACACGGCGGGGAGGCGTTGGCACGTTTCTTGCGGAGTCCGACGGCGCCTCGCAATAAGAGCAACCCCGCCCTGCTGCAAGAAACGTGCCAACGCCGGGCGGGGCCGCGGGGCGTCCTGGTTTGGTTTTGCAAAGGTCCCGCGGCCGCGGTCGGAGCTATTCGGCGGCTTTCCCTTCGTCGTCAGCGGTATCCACGGCTTCTTCGGTCTCTTCTGCCTCGGCCAGCAGGGCCACGGCGGAGAGGACGTCGCCTGAGTCCAGGCGCATCAGGCGCACGCCCTGGGTGTCGCGGCCCTGGCTGGAGATGCAGTCGGCCTGAATGCGGATGACCATCCCGTGCTCGCTGATCAGCAGCAGTTCCTCGTCGTCGGTGACGTAGCGCATGCTGACGGCGCGGCCGATGCGCGGCTTGTATTTGATTCCGATGAGGCCCTGGCCGCCCCGGTTGTGGGCGGTGTAGTCTTCGACGTGGGTGCGCTTACCGTAGCCCTTGGCGGTGGCGGTGAGGATCCGGCCTTCGTTCTCCTCGGGATCAACCGTGGTCATGCCGATGACGTAGTCGGCGGCGGCGGCCAGACGGATGCCGATCACGCCGCGGGCGCTGCGGCCCATCGTGCGGACCTGGTCCTCGCTGAAGCGGATGACCTTGCCGTAACTGGTTCCAAGCATAACGTGGCGGGTGCCGTCGGTGAGTCGGACATTGATCAGCCGGTCTTCCGAGGTCAGGCTGATGGCGATGATCCCGTCGCGGCGGGGGTTGGAGAAGTCGATCAGGGCGGTCTTCTTGACCTTGCCGGCGGCGGTGGCCATCAACAGGTAGCGTTCGGGCTCCTCGAGGTCGCGCACGGGAACCACGGCGGTGATCCGCTCGCCGTCGCGGAGCTGAAGCAGGTTGGCGATGTAGGTACCCCGGGCCACACGGGAGGCCTCGGGTATCTTGTAGACCTTTAGCCAGTAGCAGCGCCCCGCCGTGGTGAAGCAGAGCAGGTAGTCGTGGGTCTGGGCGACGAAGAGGCTCTCGACGAAGTCCTCGTCCTTGGTGGCGATACCGGTGACCCCCCGGCCGCCGCGCCCCTGGGCCCGGTAGGTGTCCGGGGGCAGCCGCTTGATGTAGCCCTTGTGGGTGATGGCCACCACGGCGCTCTCGTCGGCTATCAGGTCGGTGATGTCCAGCTCGCCCTCATCCTCGATGATGCTGGTGCGGCGTGGGTCGCCGTACTTGTCGGCCAGCTCGAGCAGGTCCTCGCGGATGACGGAGAGCACCTTGGCCCGGTCGCCCAGCAGCTCTTCGAGGTAGGCGATGAGTTCGCGCAGCTTGTTGTACTCCTCGGAGAGCTTCTCGCGCTCCAGGGCCACCAGGCGGGAGAGGCGCATTTCGAGAATGGCCTTGGCCTGGGGCTCGGAGAGGCTGAAGCGGGTCATCAGCCGGTTGGCGGCCACGGCGGTGTCCGAGGAGGAGCGCAGCAGGGCTACGACGTTGTCGATGTCGTCGAGGGCCAGCATCAGCCCCTCGACGATGTGGGCCCGCCGCTGGGCCTTGTCTAGTTCGTAGCGGCTGCGGCGCTCGACGACCACGACCCGGTGATCGACGAAGTAGCCCAGCAGTTGGGGCAGGGTCAGGTAGCGCGGTTCGCCGTCGACCAGGGCCAGGTTGATCACGCCGAAGGTGCCTTGGAGCTGGGTATGCCTGTAGAGCTTGTTGAGGATTACCTGGGGCACCGCACCCTTCTTGAGCTCGATGACGACGCGCAGGCCCTTGCGGTCGCTCTCGTCGCGCAGATCGCTGATGTCCTCGATAGTTTTGTTGCGCACCAGGTTGGCGATCTGCTCCACCAGGCGGCTCTTGTTGACCTGGTAGGGAATCTCGCTGATGACGATGCGTTCGCGGTCCTTCTTGAACTCCTCGATCATGGCGCGGCCGCGCACGGTCAGCTTACCCCGCGTCTCGGTGTAGGCCTGCCAGATGCCCTCCCGGCCCAGGATCACCCCGCCGGTGGGGAAGTCGGGACCGGGGACGATCTCGAGCAGCTCGGCGACGTTGATGTCCGGGTTGTCGATATAGGCCGCCGCCGCCCGGCAGATCTCGCCCAGATTATGCGGCGGCATATGGCTGGCCATGCCCACGGCGATCCCCGTGGAGCCGTTGATCAGCAGGTTGGGTACCCGGGCCGGCAACACCAGGGGCTCGGATTCGCTCTCGTCGTAGTTGGGAGCGAAATCGACGGTGTCCTTGTCGATGTCGACGAGCATCTCGGCGGCCAGCTTGGAGAGCCGGGCCTCGGTGTAACGCATCGCCGCGGCGGTGTCGCCGTCGAGGGAGCCGAAGTTGCCCTGGGGATCGACCAGGGGGTAGCGGGTGGAGAAATTCTGGGCCAGGCCGACCAGGGTGTCGTAGATCGCCTGTTCGCCGTGGGGATGGTACTTACCCATGGTGTCACCGACGATGCGGGCGCTCTTGCGGTGCGGCTTGTTGGGCGCCAGGCCCAGCACATGCATGGCGTAGATCAGCCGACGATGAACCGGTTTAAGGCCGTCGCGCACGCCGGGCAGAGCCCGTCCGACGATGACGCTCATCGCGTAGGCGAGGTAGCTCTTGCGCATTTCCTCGTCGACGCTGACGTTGGTGATTTTTCCTTCTCGCAGGGTCATGTTAATCCGATGCTGGGTAGAATATGCGGGGTTCGGCGGTCGGAAATCTTTCGGTGAATGATACCACTATTCCCTTGAAATGTCTATACTTTTCCTCATTCGTACCCGTTGTGGAAGCTGCTTGAGGCCGTGTTTTCAGCGATGGATAAAATGATTCCGGTTGGCGTTCGGGGGTGCGCTGTTATAGAATCGCAGCAACCAGCTTCACCCCTGCTCGATTCTTGGTACACGATCGTTGCAACGCGGTGCCAACCCTTCCGGGATCAACACCCTGACGGACAGGAGTCCCGCGAGCCCTGCATCGACGATACAACGATTGACCGCGCCGGTGCGTAAAACAATCTGTCGCCCCAGCGGGCGGGTCACTCCTGGGCATTACTCGGCGCAGAGCGTCCCCATTTGCCTGTGACATATAATTACAATTGTGATCGTATACCCTCTACGGACCGGATCGTGATCGTATCCTGCTGATAGAAATGTGATGAGCTACATCTTTATGTCACTGAAATGGTAGCCGTAAAGTGACAGGTACTGAAAGCTCGCTCTGTTGAAAAAAGAGCTATCGGCAGTCTTGAATCCAGCTCGGACGACAGATAGCATGCTGCTTGTTAGCAATATTATAACAATCGGTAAAGTCCTGGAAACGGGTTGTTTGTAGCGCAATACGGCCGTTTCGACGAGGCGGTTAGTTACCAGCAAACCTCACCCAAACAGCCAGAGCTGATCCGAACAGGTTCCAGGGTGACTACGTGTTTTATCTGTCGTCTCAGCCAGGCGACTGATCGGCTTGACACCGACAGAAAAGCGGATGTCACGAACAAAGCCACTCATCAGCCCGCTTTACCAGGCGATGTCCGTCCGGTTTCCGTGTTGTTCATCTCGGCTGCATTGAACAACGACGGCCGGCTTCGACCGTCAGCATCTCCCTGATACCGGTTTCCGGTAATCCAGCCGAATCAGTTCTTTACTGTGTAAAGGGGCCCCTATGCGCGTAGTGATTCTCGACGGATTCCCCGACGGACACCCCGCAGCAGGCGATCTCGCCTGGCTCACCGAAGAGCTGACGCGCCGCGGACACGGCGCGCGTCGGCTGAGCCTCGAAGGGCTGAAGCTGGGCCTCTGCCGGGGTTGCTTCGGCTGCTGGGTGAAGACCCCGGGCGAGTGCGTCATCGACGACGACGGTCGCCGGGTCGCCCGGGAGTATATCCAGTCCGGGCTGGCCGTGCTGGCCACACCGCTCAGTTTCGGCGGCTACGGCTCGTTCCTCAAGCGGGCGGTGGATCGGCTGATCCCGCTGATCATGCCGCTGTTCAAGCGGGTGCGCGGTGAAGTCCACCACGTTCCCCGTTACCCGGCCTATCCGGATATCCTGGGTCTGGGCTGGCTGCCCACCGTTGATCGCGAGCAGGAGCGTAACTTCACCCGCCTTGTCCAGCGCAACGCGATCAACTTCTGGGCCGGGCACCGCGACGCCCTGACCCTGCACGGCGATGAGGACCCCGGGGAGCGTCGTGGCTGGCTCCGTCGGGTTCTCGATCAACTGGAGGTCCGCCGATGAGCACTGATGACACCACGGGCTCCACCCTGCTGCTGATCGGCAGCCCCCACGCCGACGGGGCCTCGGCGAGCCTGGGGCGCTATCCATTGAGCCTGCTGGCCGAGGCGGGTCGGCGAACCGACGAGGTTCGGCTCTACCCGGCGCTGGCAAGCGCCGTGAGACGTCGCGATCTGGTCGGGCGCTTGCTTTCAGCCGAGGTGGTCTTGCTCAGCGCACCGCTGTACTGCGACGGGTTGCCGGCCGCCGCGGTAGAAGCCCTGGAGCTCTGGAGCCGGGCGCGGCGCGAAGCGAACCCACCCCCTGGCCAGGCTCTGGCGGCCGTCGTCAACAGCGGCTTCCCCGAGCCCGAGCAGTCCCGCTTCGCCCTGGCCTGCGCCCGGTTGTTCTGCGAACGGAGCGGGGTGCGCTGGCTGGGCGGCCTGGCCTGCGGCGCCGGGGCGCAGGTCTCGGGCAGGGACCTGTCCTCCCAGGGACCGCCGCCCTGGCGCGAGGCCCTGCGCCTGACCGCCGAGACCCTTACCGCCGGCCGGCCGGTCCTCCGCCGCGCCGTGGAGCTCGCCGCCCGGGTGCGTCCGCCCGGCGCCGTCTACTACCTCTTCTCCAACCCGGCCTGGTACGCCTTGGCGCTCAAGAACCGCGCCCTGCGGCGCTTCAAGGCCCAACCCTACCTTCGCTGACGTGGACCGTCGCCGCCTGATTCCGCCGCTGCTCCTCTGCCTCGCGCTGGCCCCGTCCTGCGACGACGGGGGTAAGCCGCGTCCCGAACCGGAGAAGCTGACCGCCGAGGTGGTCGGGCTGCTCGAGACCGCTCTGCAGGCCGAGTTCCTGGCCCAGCAGACGGCCTTTCTGGCAACCGAAGACTTCGGCGGCGAGTCGGCCGCGGCCTTCGAGCCACTCCACGACGACGCCAACCGGCGCACCGCCGAGCTGGCCCGCCTGTTCACCGCCTACGAGCTGACCGTGCCCGCAAGCGATTGGAACGTCACCAACGTTCCCCGGTTCGCCGACGCCGAAGCCGCCCGGCGGGGGCTGCTCGAACAGGAGTTCGCGCGTCGGAAGCTCTACGACGAGCTGCTGGCCCAACCAGAGTTGCCCGCCGACGTCGCCTGGACCTGGAAACGGCTGCGACGGCTGATCGACGAGGAGCGCTTGCCGTTGTTGGAGGGGACGGCTTCAGAGAAACCAAACGCCGATTAATCAGCTTTATCATCTTCCTGGATGTTTCAACAAGCCGATCCCCCCAGGGATCGGTTTGCTATTGCCGAAACCACCACCCCGACGCTATGGGAACCATCCCGGGATGCCCAACTACCCCTATCCATTGGATGGCTTTCATGAATGAGCCATTCTGTTATCATTCTGCCCCCTGCTTTGCTCAAAGTGACCGCGGCCACTGTACATTCGGCAAATAACACGCTATAGTACACGGTGAAACTCAATCGACCCGGCTGCTTACCGGCTGCTTACCGGCTGCTTAGAGGTATACAAGGGTTCTAGCACGAGGAGAAGCCGATGAAACGCCTGCTGTTGTCCATTTGTATCTGTGTCGGCCTTGCCTTCGCCGAAGTCGAGGTCCTGCAACCCGGACCCGACGATTGCTGCGACACCACGATCGTCCAGGGCCAACCCGATGACAACTACGGCGAATTCAATATGTCCCAGTTCGGTTACATGACCACCGACGGCGTCCTGATGGCGATGATCCGCTTCGACGAACTCGACGATCCCCGCTTCGATGGCTGCGAGGTCGACGAGGCCACCCTGGCCCTCTGGCCGATCAGCGGAGCCGGTTGGGGCAGCCCGCCCCTGGATTGCTTCGTCTATCCGATCACCAGCGACTGGGACCAGGATACCGTTACCTGGAACACCATGCCCGGTTACAGCTACTCCCCAGCGGTGTTGTTCACCTACACCACCGACAGCGGCTGGCTCTATATTGACATCACCGACATCGTCGAGTTCTGGCTGGAGGACGATGGGCTTAACTTCGGCGTTTACATCGGGCCACGGGAGTATTTGCACTGCGGTTCAACTCTACGTACCGGCGAGTATTCCGACAACCCCAATCAACGCCCGGCACTGCAGATCGTCTACTCCGGCGCTACTGTCGTCGAGACGAGTTGGGGCTCCATCAAGCCCTTAAAGTAAACAAACGATATACGCCACCCCGGCTGGAAGGTTATCGGTTCACCCGGCTATACTATCTGTCGACGCTTATCTGCGAGAAACAAACAACCACGGAACAACCAGGAGAAGACCCTCATGAAGAAAACACTGCTCGTCAGTCTGCTCATCCTTTCGGCCGTCAGCGCCTTCGCCGCCACCGAGGTCCTGCAGCCCGGCCCCGACGATGCCCAGGACGTTTATATCTGGCAGTACTATCCAGACGCCAACTTCGAGGGCGGCTACCTTTACAACGGCTACGACGACGGCTTCGTGCTGGACCTGATCCAGTTCGACGGCCTGGACGATGCTATGTTCGATGGAGCCACCATCAACAGCGCCACCCTGGCCCTGTATCCTCGAAGTTCCGAAAGCTGGGGCGGCGCTCCGCCGCTCGAGGTCGTCTTCGGCATGATCACCGAGGCCTGGGACCCGGCCACGGTCACCTATGACACTATGCCCAACATTGATTTTACCGATGAGTTTTTCTTCAACATCACCCAGGACACCACCTGGATCGAGATCGATGTCACCGATTTCGTCGTCGAGTGGGTCGAGAACGGCGTGGACAACTACGGCATGATCTTCGGTCCTCCCTCCGATCCCGGCTTCATAGGCGTCTGCTTTTATAACGGCGAGTACACCACCGATCCCGCCCACCGGCCCAAGCTGACCGTCGATTACTCCGGCGCTACTGTCGTCGAGACGAGTTGGGGTTCCATCAAGGCGTTGGACTAGGCCGCTGGTTATCCAGCGGTACTTGCGGCAGCACTTGGAAAGCGGTCGGGCAAGCCCGGCCGTTTTCTTTCGCACCTCACGGCGACGATTCACAATCGATCCCGAGTCTCCGACGGAGCACCTTGCCCCGAGGACCGCCCGCGTATTACTATCCGTATATGGCTATCGGACTGGCGTACATTTGAGCCCGTTCATTCGCTCTCGCTCATTCTCGCTTTCAAGGAGGCCCGGGGTGTCACGCAATCAGCAACTCGTCCGACAGTGGTCCCTGCTCTACTCCCTGGGTCACTACGGTAAAACAATCAAGACCCTGGCCGACGAGCTGGGCGTCACCGAGCGGACCATCCGCCGCGATCTGAACGCCCTGGAGGCGGCGGGTTTTCCGATCTACGACTACGACAACCCTGACGACGCCGGGACCAGCTCCGGCGAGAAACGCTGGCGACTGATCGAGGGCTACAAGCGTCTTCCGCCGATCCCGCTGAGCCGTGACGAGGCCTTCGCCGTCCTGGCCGCGGCGCGCTCCCTGGGCCACCTCGAGGAAACGCCCATCGGCGAGGCCTTCGGCGGCTTCGTCGAGAAGCTGCGCCGGGCCATCACCCCCCTCGAGCGAGAGATGACCGAGCTCTCCGGCGGCTACCTGGACGACGCCGAGATAGAACGCGACTACGCCGATCACCGCCGGACCCTCGAGGTCCTGCTGGACGCCATCAACCGGCGGAAGCTCGTTGACATCACCTATCACGCCGACCACAACGACGAGATCACCCGAAGAACCATCGCCCCCTATTGCCTCTGGCGCTCCGGCGGCGAGCTCTACGTCATCGCCCACTGCTACCTGCGCGACGCCCCGCGCAGCTTCCGCATCGACCGCTTCCGCGAGGTCACGCCCAGCGCCGAGGAACACCCCTGGCCCGAGGGCTTCGACCCCGTCGACTTCATCCGCTACAGCTTCGGACCCTGGGTCGGCGATCCCAAGGAAGTCGTGCTGCGCTTCAGCGGCGGCTCGGCCCGCTACATCGAGGGCCTGCAGATCCACCAGACCCAGCGGGTGAAGAAGCTGAACGACGGTGAGCTCGAGCTGCGGCTGCGGGTGACGCCCTCGGTCAACCTGGTCCAGTGGCTGGCCGGCTTCGGCGGTGAGGTCCAGGTCGAGGAGCCACTTGAGCTGCGGCGCTGGCTGGCCCGGCTCCACTCCGATGGTGCGGCGGCCAACGGCGACGTAGAGGCCTACGGTTAGCGCTTCTTACGGTTAGCGCTTCTAAGGAAGGGCATCATGGAACGTGTTCGGACCAAATCAGGCTGATGGGGAGCGGCTTGCTGGGCCGCTTTTCACGTCCCTGAAATGCTTGTTGTTGACAAAGCACTCATTTAGCATACCCTTATTCTTTGTTGTTACTACTCTTAGCTACTCTTCGGGGTCAGTGGCCCTCTGCTGCCAGAGCAGATACAAGCGTGCGGATAGCTGGGTTCGCTGAAGACTAGGCCAGTATTATCCGCCACTTTTCGGCCGCCGGTCCTGTTGCAGGTAACTATCGATCATCACCTCAATTATTAACAGGATACAATCACAATCAGGTCCGTTGAGGGTCTACGATCGTAAAGAAGGGGATCATCGCCTGAAACTGAACCAAGTATTCGCAACTTGCGAAAGACGCCTCGAGACGAGGTCCTGGTATCCACCCGCAGCGAGGGGGCAACCAGCGAAGTCGGATAACGGCCGAAGCTGCTAAAGCGAGCAATAGAGCGTCGTCAGCAGGTCGTTTACTAACGGCCTGGTCGAAACCTGAATGGAACCAACCGCCTCGGGCTTCCGGCGGTACTCAACGCAGATCGAGGTGCATCGCCACCTGCGCTGAAAAGACAATGCAGCGGTATGACAATGGCGCCGATTATTAGCTATAAAGCAACCAATGACAGTCTATTAGCTGGATGAGTCGGTTCAGGTGCGAGTGATAATCCCCAAAGGAATGATGCACCGCAACAGCGGTGATGAACCAATAATCCCCGAGGATGCCTAGCAGCCCTGGTTTTAGACAGAGCATCCTGGGGGAACCATATCGGGGCAAAGCGCATCCAATATGCTTCTTCTTGAGGGATCGCTGTTGTTGCAGGCATTCCAGCCAATTTGGGCGGAAATGAACCGGCGGAGCTCCACACCCCGCCGGTCAGTTCATAAAACATAACCAGATATGATAACGGTCGGCGCTATCCCGCTCCTCTCATCACCGGACGCTCAGTCCGTCTCCTCCGCGACCTCCTCCCAGTCGGGCTGGGCGGCGATGTAGCCCTCGATGAGCGCCCGGGCGCGCTCCTCGTCCTCGGCCAACACGTGGATAGCGCCCCAGTAGCCCTTGGCGGCGGCGAAGATGCCGTCGAAGCAGGCGACGTAGTTGGAGAGCAGGTAGTAGGGGATGTCCTCGCGGCGCAGCAGCCCGGTGAGCAGCTTGGCCTGGACCTCGTTGGCGGCGCGGTACACCTCGACGGCGGCCATGCCTCGACCAAGGCGGTGGCGCATCCAGTCGTCGTCTACGTCGTGCCCGGACAGCTCACCGTCGGCGGCGGCGGCCGTCTCGCCCAGGCGCTCGACGAGCTCCCAGCGATCGAGGAAGCGCCCGCCCTCGTAGGGCTGGTAGACCAGCTCCTGATCGTCGGTCAAGACATAGGACGCCGCCAGGGTCTCGGCCAGCTCGATCAGGGCCTCCAGGCGGGGCAGATCGCGGCCGGCATCCTCGGCTGCCTCGAGTAGCTCGCGCTCCCGGCCCGCGGCCTCGGCGGCTCCCGGAGTCTCCAGGGGTTTTTTCGTGTGGCCGACGTAGTATTCGAGCGCGCCGGGGGCTTCATCTGTGGGGATGTGACGCTCCAGGGGCTCGCTGCGGACGAAGACCAACTGCAAACCCGGCGCCTGGGCCGCCAGTGAGCCCAGGGGGTCGTCCTCGTGTTCCAAGCGGCCGGCGACGAAGGCGGGGTCGACAACGATCAGGATCGGTTCCATGAAGTCCTCGCAGTCTGGGTTGGTCCGGCGTGCGGCTTGCTTACGAAGCCGTCAGCGGCTACAATCGGCGCGTGGATTCCAAGCTGGAAAAGACTCACCGCCGCGCCGACGGCAAACCGCTGGGCCGCCGGCTGGGCTGGCTGTTCGTGCTGATCGGGCTGGCTCTGGCGGCCTACCTGCTGCTGGGCTCGCGCAGCAGCCTGCCGCGTCAGGCCGAGCTCGAGGCCGAGCGCAGTTCGCTGTTGGCCCGGCAGCTCGAAGCCCGGCGCAACCTGTTGCGTTACTACGAGCTGACGGCCCGACTGGAGACCGACGACCTCTTCCTCGAACGCCTGGTCCGCGAGCGGCTGGGCCTGGCGGCCCCGGGAGAACGGGTTTATGTTATCATCGATCGCACCATCGAGGAAAGCAAAGTCGCCAGCGAAACCGAAACCGGTGATCCCGTCTACGATTACCTCCACGACGGCCGCGATCCAATCGAGCCCTAGCGGATCCATCCTCGAGACGGATATTGCGGCCCTCCCGGAGCTTTGAATCACAAAGACTTGGCTAATGACTGCTCAAATCGAAGCGTCGCGCCTGGCTCCGTTGTACCGCTTTACAACCTGTCGACCGATAAATGCCGACCTGCCAATGCTGAAGTAACGGCTGAATTACAACTGGTTGCGGCTGTTTACGATGACGGTCTGTGAAGCGACAACCGACCTCTGCTCCGCCGGCTTTCCCAGATGCCATAGTTATTGTTGATCAATGACCGGTAAGCCCGTTCTTCAGCAGCCGGGAAGACCTATACCGAATCAAGCCGTTGCCCACCAAGCGCTACGTCGTGGAGGCGGCGCGAAAGCGCCACACGAAGCGAGACCGTTCGCTAATGAAGCGCGGTGCGATGTCCAGCCGGTTCTCCAACCATTCAACGCGGGCCGACCGCCCGCGGTTCCCGAAAGGGGCGGCGACGTCTCCGGCGCGATCATCCACGCCGGGAGTCCGCACGCCGGTCGACGCCGAAGCTGATTCACGTCGACCCCGAACCCCTTAACCCCGAGGTAACCGATGTCCAAGCAGGATTCCAAGAACAGCAAGGACCGCAAGGGCGCCGTCGAGGTCCTCACCGATATCAACGAGGACTTCTCCGCCTGGTACGTCGACGTTGTGCGCCAGGCCAAGCTGGCCGACTACACCAGCCTCAAGGGCTGCATGGTCATCCGTCCCTACGGCTTCGCCCTCTGGGAGAACATGCGCGCGCGCCTCGACGGGCGGATCAAGGAGACCGGCCATGTCAACGCCTACTTCCCCCTGTTCATCCCGGAGAGCCTGCTGCAGAAGGAGGCCGACCACGTCGAGGGCTTCGCCCCCGAGGTGGCCTGGGTGACCCACGGCGGGGCCAAGGAGCTCGAGGAAAGGGTCTGCGTCCGGCCGACCTCCGAGGCCGTCATCGGCAGCATCTACTCCAAGTGGATCCAGTCCTACCGCGACCTGCCCTTGCTGATCAACCAGTGGGCCAACGTCGTGCGCTGGGAGAAGGTGACACGGCTGTTCCTGCGCACCACCGAGTTCCTCTGGCAGGAAGGCCACACCTGCCACCGCACCGAACAGGAGGCCATCAACGAGTCGCTGAAGATGCTCGAGGTCTACGAGCGCTTCTACGAAGAGGACCTGGCCATCCCCGTGCTCAAGGGCCTCAAGAGCGAATCGGAAAAATTCGCCGGAGCGCGCAGCACCTTCTGCGTCGAGGCGCTGATGCGCGACGGCAAGGCCCTGCAGGCCGGTACCACCCACGACCTGGGCCAGCACTTCGCCAAGGTCTTCGACATCAAGTTCCTCGACGAAGACGAGACCGAGAAGTACGTCTGGCAGACCAGTTGGGGCGTCAGCACCCGCTCGGTGGGCGCCCTGGTGATGACCCACGGTGACGCGCGCGGCCTGCGTCTGCCACCCAAGGTGGCCCCGACCCAGATCGTCGTCGTTCCCATCCTCTTCGACAAGACCCGTGACGAGACCCTGCACTACTGCGCCTACGTGCTGGAGTGCCTGGACGACTACAGGGTCGAATTCGACGACAGCGACAAGACCCCGGGCTGGAAGTTCGCCGAGGCCGAGCTGCGCGGCATTCCGCTGCGTCTCGAGGTCGGTCCCCGCGACATGAAGAACGACCAGGTCACCATGGTGCGCCGCGATACCGGCGAGAAGCGCCCCGTTCTGGTCGAGGACCTGGACCGCATCGTCGAAGAGACCCTGGAGGACATCCAGAGCGAGCTCTACGACCAGGCCCTGGCCTTCCGCGAGGAGCGCACCCGCCGGGTGAAGACCCTCGACGAACTGGCCGCCGGCCTCGATGAGCTGCGCGGCCTCTACCACGCCCCCTGGTGCGGAAGCGAGGAATGCGAGGCCGCCGTCAAGGAGCGCACCAAGGCCACCATCCGCTGCCTGCCCTTCGACCAACCCGAAGACAAGGGCGCCTGCCTGGTCTGCGGTGAAGTCGCCAAGTGGGACGCCGTCTTCGCGCGAGCCTACTAAACAAACGTCGGCGATTGCACGCGTTGACGGGGCGGACCCGCTGGTCCGCCCCGTCTGCACTTTGAACTTAACGGCGGCGTTATCGCGACGACGACGCGGTGCTGTGTTGGCACGTTTCTTGCGGAGTCGAACGTTTATTTGCACTGGGAACGCCCATCGGCGCAAGAAACGTGCCAACACAGCACCGCCGCAGAACGATCCCCGGCCGAGCGCGCCCGTCTGTTATAATAAACGTGAAGCTCAACGGACGAAGCGATGCTGATTATCGGCTGGACCGGGGGCATCTGCGCGGGCAAGACCACGGCGTTGGCCTGCCTGGCCGAGATCGTTCCCTTGCGAATCCTCGACGCCGACGCTCTGGGCCACCGCCTGCTGGAGGAGCCCGAAGTCGTCGACGCCGTCGTCGGGCTGCTCGGCCCCGGCGTACGGGACGCCTCCGGCAACCTGGACCGTAGGTCGATCGGCGCTCGGGTCTTCGCCGACCCCGCGCTATTGGAGCGCTACAACGCTCTGATCCATCCCCGGCTGGTCGGGCGGATAGTCAGGGCGGTCGCCGAGGCGCGCTGTGAACCGGCGGGGGTGAAACGAGCCTTCGTCGTCGACGCGGCGTTGATCTACGAGTGGGGGATCGCCGCAGCCTTCGATGTGGTGGTAGTGGTCTGGGCTGAAGGGGAGCTGGTGGCGCGTCGACTGCTTGAACGTGGCCTTGACGCGACGCGTGCGCGAGCCCGCCGGTCATCCCAGCTCGACCCGGCCGAGAAGGCCCGACGGGCCGACTTCGTCATCGAGAACGACGACGACCTGACGGCACTGCGGCGGCGCGTCGTGCTCCTCTGGAACACTGAATTGGCGCGAATGAGCGAGATACACGCCGGGGAGCGCGCAGAATGATCCCGGAGCGTTTGCGTGAGGACGGCATCGAGTTGAGCCGTCGCCTGCGCCGGGCCCACCTGGTGCCGGTGCTGCGCACCCAAGAGCCGGGACGGGCCGAGTCCGTCGGGCGAGCCCTGATCGCGGCCGGGGCCACGGTCCTCGAGGTCGCCCTGACCTCGCCCGACGCCCTGGAGACCATCGCCGCGCTGTCCGCCGGCCCGTGCCTGATCGGCGCTGCCAGCGTTGTCGACCACGCCGGACTCGAGGCCGCCGTCGCCGCCCGGGCCGATTTCCTGGTCTGTCCCCATCTGGATCCCGCACTCATCGAGACCTCCCGAGAGGCCGGACGACCGCTGATCCCCGCCGCGGCTACACCCAGCGAAGCGCTGCTGGCGCGGCGGCTGGGCTGCGAGCTGTGCAAAATATTCCCGGCGCGGCAACTCGGCGGCCCGGCGTTTATCAAGGCCCTGCTGGCGCCGTCACCGGGGCTGCGCCTTCTGCCCGCCGGGGGTGTCGGACTGGAGGACGTGCCAGCCTATCTGGAGGCCGGGGCCTGGTGCGCCGCCGTCGGCGGATCTCTGCTGCGCCGCGAGCTGATGGACGCCGAAGACTGGGCGGGCGTCGGGCGGTTGTTCGCCGAGACCCAGCGTCATCCATAAACGGCTACCAGTCCTACACTTTGGCGTGATCAACGGTTCTCGGCCGCCCAAACCTCAACCACCCAACGGGAGATCAGCGCAACACGCGAATCGAACCGGCTCTTCCCTCTGCTGAGATCACTACTGCGTTCTCAAGCAGCCGGCAATCGATAGGCGACCCGCGCTACACCCAACCCGTCATGCCGAAATCAACCGAATACAGTTCCGTCGCGATCCTTCTGCTGATCCTGGTCCTCGCCGGGTCGGCCACCGGCGAGATGACGATCGAGGAGCTGCGCATCGCAGACGACGGAGATATCGAGCTGCTGCTGGACTACGACCGCACCGGCGAGGAGTTCAGCTACCGCGTGACCCTGGAGTGGTGGACCACCGCTGGCGAACCGGGCTACGCCGAGCTCGATGCCGGCGGCACTTCGACACGCATCACCGGCCTGATCAGCCCCTGGGAGCTGGGCAACCTTTTCGACCGCGCCGACACTACGCGGATCCGCCAGGCCGTCGTCACCGTCGAGATCATCAGTGAGGAAGACTACACTCTGCGGGAGGAGTACCTGTGGCGCCCCTGAGCCCTCTTTCCGAGCGCGCCCCCGAGGCCCTGCCCCTGCGCCTGGGCGCCGGCCTGCCCCCCGAGGCCGCCGATAATCCCTGGGTGCTGGTCGAGAGCCACGCCGGAGAGACCCACCCCGGAGCGGTCCACCTCGACGAGCTATCGCGGACCGTCGCCGCCGAGCTCCTCGCCGTCGGCCTGGCGCCCTACCGAGCCCACTGCACCGACATCTGCGACGGCGTGGCCCAGGGCACCCCGGGAATGGGCCTCTCCCTGGCCGGTCGTGAGCTATACGCTCTGGCCGCCGAGCTCCACGGCCGCGGCGGGCACGCCCGAGCAGCCGTCTTCGTCGGCGCCTGCGACAAGGCCATCCCGGGCCAACTCCTCGGCGCCTTGCGCCTGGAGCTGCCGACGGTCTTCCTCCCCGGCGGGGTGATGCCCCGGGCAGCCGGCGACCACACCCTGGCCGACGTCGGAGACTGGGCCGCCGCCCGGCGGCGGGGCGAGCTGAACACCGAAGACTACGAGAAGCTGGTCAGCGGAGTCTGCCCCGGACCCGGCGCCTGCGCCTTCCTGGGCACCGCCGGGACGATGCAGTGCCTGCTCGAGGGCCTGGGTCTGGCGCCCCTCGGTACCGCTCTGCTTCCCGCCGGCGGCGAACTCCAGCGGCAACGCGCCAAGCTCGCCGCCCAGATTACCCGAAGCGTTCTGGAGGAAGGAACCACCCCGCAGACCCTGCTCAGCGTGGCCTCGTTCAACAACGCCCTGACCCTGCTCTGCGCCCTGGGCGGCTCGACCAACGCCCTGTTGCACCTGGCCGCTCTGGCCCGGGAGCTCGGTTTGCACCTCGAGCTCGACCTGCCCGACCGCGTCTCGGCCCGTACTCCGCGTCTGGTGGATCTGCTTCCCGCCGGGTGCCGCCCAACAGACCGTTTCCACCTGGCCGGCGGCGTGCCCGCCGTGGTCACCCTGCTCCTCGAGCTGGGTCTCTGGGACAGCGGAGCGCGGACCATCGCCGGTGACTGGGAGGCGGCCCTGGCCGGGTATCACGATCGGAACGACGCCGCCACCCGTCGCGCCGCCCTGATCGACCTTGGCGAGAGCCCGGCGGATTACATCAGCGCCAATGCGCAGGAGCCCTTCGCGCGACCGGGCGGTCTGCGGATACTCTTCGGCAATCTGGCCCCTCTGGGCGCCGTGGTCAAGGTCGCCGGTGTGAAGCGCCGGGTCTACCGGGGACCGGCCCGGGTCTTCGACGATGAAACCTCCGCCCTCGAGGCCGTCGCCGCCGGGAGTATCGAACCGGACGGCGTCATCCTCCTGCCCGGCCAGGGACCCCGCGGGGCGGGGATGCCCGAGCTCTACTACCTCACCGCCGCCCTGCGCGAGCACCCGGAGCTGGCCGGTCGCACCGCCTTGGTCACCGACGGTCGCTTCTCCGGCGCCACCAGCGGCCCCTGCGTGGGCCACGTCTGCCCCGAGGCCGCCGTGGGCGGAGCCATCGGCCAGGTCCGCGACGGCGACCTGGTGCTGGTCGACCTCGATCAGCGACGCCTGGAGCTGTTGATCCCCGGCGAGGAGCTGGCCGAGCGCTGGGCCGCCTGGCGCCCCCCCGAGCAGCCGCGCGGCTCCGGTCTGGGAGCCCTCTACCGCAAGCTGGCGGCCCCGGCCTCCGAGGGCGGCGGACTGAGCGAGATAAACTGAGGCCCCGGGGTCCACGCTCGCCCTTTCAATCATTCCCGCTTTCCAGCGGGCCGTTGCCGAGCGAAACGAAGACGACGAACCTTAGATGAACCTGGAACGACTTCTGCGGGACTGGCGCCGTTGGCGCGGCGCGACCCTCCTCGAACCCCGACGCTCGGACTGGCACCTGCGCCTGACCTTCGAGCTGCCCTTCGCTTCGCCCCTGGGCTGCCCCGGTCTGGTCTACCACCGCGCCGCCCTGGTCAACTGCCGCGACCTGATTCTACACGACGACGCCGGCTGCCGCTTCCTCTCCACCCAGGAGCTGGCCGAACGGGAGCCCCGACTGGGTGAAACGTCCCTTACCGGCGACCGCCTGGTTACCGAGTGCCGTCTGGCCGACGGCGGCGGTGGGCGGCTGGTCTTCCGCGCCCGGGAGCTGGTCATCTACGATCAGCGCGGCGAGCCCCTGGATGAACGCGGCGTGGAAAACCTGCCGGCGGCCTACCGCGCAGGTCCGCCAACATGAAGCCGCTGCTGGTCACCGCCGGCGAGGTGATGATCGAGACCCGTCTCGGCGATCCCGCCCACCGTTCCCTGGGGGGCGCGGCGGCCAACGCCGCCGCCGCCTTCACCGCCGCCGGAGGCCGCGCCCGCTTGGCCTGCCTGTTGGCCGAGGACGACGCCCTGCCGGCGCTGCGCGACGGCCTTGCCCGCCTGGGTCTCTGGGGACCCGACGTCGCAAGCGGCGGCCCCTTCAACGCCGTGTATCAGATCGGCGGTCGCTGTCCCTACAGCCGCTTCGGTTACACCCGCGAGGGCAGCGCCGGCGGAGGGTTGAGCGTCGACCAACTCGACCCAACACTCACCGCCGCCGCCGACGTGGTGCTGATCTCCGGCGTCTTCGCCAGTCTCAACGTCGGAAGCCTGGCCGTCTGCCTACACCTGCTGGAGACCGCGTCTCCGGGCGCGCTGCGGGCCTACGATGTCAACCGTCGCGCCGCCCTGGCCGACGAAAACCGCGCCCGTGAGCTCTACGCCGAACTGGCCCCCTGGCTGGATCTGGTCAAGGCCGACGCCGCCGAGGCCGAACTGCTCTGGGGTCCCGGCGGACCGCGCGAGCTGCTGGAACGAGCCCGCCGCCGCCACCCCTACGTGATGATCACCCTGGGTGACGCCGGTCTGCTGCTGGCCACCCCCGAGGGAACCGTCGAACAACCCGCCGTCCCCGGAGCCGCCACGGCCATCGAAGAAACCGGCGCCGGCGACGCCGCCCTGGGGGCCGCCCTCCATAGACTCTCCTCCGGCAACCCGCCCGCCGTCGCCGCCCGTACCGCCGCCGAATTCGGAGCTCGCTGCGTGGCCGCCCCCGGAGCCCTGGGTTACCTTTTGCACCGAAAGGACAACGCATGAAAAAGCTGCTGACCCTGACCCTGCTTCTCGCCCTGGCTCTCGCCGCCACCGCCCAGGTGCGCACCTTCGGCATCGGCCTGATCGTCGGCGAACCCACCGGGCTTTCGGCCAAGTGGAACCTGGACAAGACCAACGCCCTGGCCTTCCACCTGGCCTGGAGCCTGCGCGGCGGTATCGCCGGCGGAGCCGACTACCTCATCCACACCGGCTGGCTGCCCGCACCCTGGCGTCCCTACCTGGGCTTCGGCGGCCGCATCGCCATCTGGGACCACGACAACGCCGCCAAGCCCGACGAGCTCGACGAGGGCGAAACCGAACTACACGTCAGCGGTCGCGGCCTGATCGGCATCGAGTACCTCTTCCTCGAAGGACACCTGGGCGTCGCCCTGGAGGTCGGCCTGGGGCTGGATTTCATCCCCGCCGTCGACTTCGACGTCTCCGGCGGCCTGGCCCTGCGCTACTACTTCTGACACCCGGCCCCGCCTTGACAGCCCGACCGGCCCGGTGTTAACTTATCTGCAAGATAAACCGCCCTTTATCGTCGAACCCGGCCCTCTTGCCACCATACCGACCCGCTCCGTCCCACGGACACAGACCGGGCGTCGACGAACCCGGAGGCGGACTCCTCCCAACGAGGACGGCCTTGGTTCCCAGCCTGAAGAGACTCCTCGCCGCCTTGCGCCGTCTGCCCGGCGTGGGCGCCAAGTCGGCCCAGCGTATCGGCTACCACCTGCTGCGCGCCGAAAAGAGCGAAAGCTACGAACTGGCCCGCAGCATCGTCAATTTGGCCGAGCGCGTCGCCCTCTGCTCCATCTGCGGCAACATCGCCGAAACCACCGCCGACGAGAGCCGGCGCCCCGTCTGCGAGATCTGCTCCGATCCCGAACGCGACGAAGAACGCCTGCTCATCGTCGAAGAGCCCTACAACGTCGAATCCTTCGAACGCACCGGCGTCTTCAACGGCCGCTACCACGTCCTCGGCGGCCTCTTCGACCCCCTGGCCGGCATCGGCGCCGAAGAGCTGGGGCTCGACAAGCTGCGCCGCCGCATCGCCGAGGCCGCCTACAACGAAATCATCCTGGCGACCTCGCCCACCGCCGCCGGTGAGGCCACAGCCGCCTACCTGCGAGAGCTGCTCGAACCGCTCAACGTCCGCTTGACCCGCATCGCCGTCGGCCTCTCCGCCGGCGCCGACGTCGACTACGCCGACGAGGTCTCCCTGCGCCTGGCCGTCGAAGGACGCCGCGAAATGCACTGACCGAACACCCCTCAACCCGAAACCAACCCCAAAGCCCTATTTCCCAAAGCGCCCTTTTATTGTATGATTACAATGGACCCATACCGTGGGCCAACCGGGGGCTGGAACTGGGGGACTGAGTTGAACGGGAACGAAGCCCAACCAGAGGGTCCGGCGACGCCGTAACGGCGCACGATCCACCCTGCAACCGACCACCCGACGCCCTCATGACGGCTGTGCATCCCTCCGAACGGAACCTGCCCAACATACAACCACTGCGATACAACGCCTTAATACATACTCGCTAACTTCGTTTCTTCTCACTTTTCTTTTGCTTCACATTTACCGCACCAAGGCAACGCTTCGATCGCAAAACCCCTCTTCATCCGTAACAGACTCTACCGAGCTGCGTTCTCCCCGTTATCACCGTCAACGTGCGTCGGCTAATCGGGAAACCGTCCCTGCAACGCCTCGGAAACACCCGACGAAACGGGCGACGGCCCGATCCCGATCGACCACCAGCGGAGCATACAATCATGCAACATGAACAGAGCGTCGAACTGTTTGAGGAAGATTATCAAATAATCAACCGGGTTCTCTCGCGGCTGCTCACCGAGGCCAACGCCCGGATCGTGCTGCTGGTCGACCGCTCCGGCCAGTTGATCAGCTCGCACGGCGATACCTCGAACATGGATTCCACCGCCTTCGCCAGCCTCTCGGCGGGCAACTTCGCCGCGACCAGCGCCCTGGCCAAGATCCTGGGCCAAGACGAGTTCTCGGTGCTTTTCCACCAGGGCGAGAAGGAGTCCATCCACATCTCCGTGGTCCAGAGTCGGGTGATTCTGGTAATCGTCTTCGACAACCGCACCAGCCTTGGGCTGGTCCGCCTGCGCGTCAAGAAGGCCCTCGAGGAGCTCTCCACCGTCTTCGAGAACATCTTCGCCAAGCTGGGAGCCTCCAGCGAACGCAAGTCCCTGGACTCCTCCTTCGCTTCGGTCGCCGAAAGCGAGATCGACAACCTCTTCAAGGATTAACCGCCGTGACCGGTCCGCCCGCGCGCCGGTGCGTCGCGAGATAAAGGATAGAACTCGATGTCGCTCATCAACTACGCCAACAAGGAGATCAACTGTAAGATAGTCTATTACGGTTGTGGTCTGTGCGGTAAGACGACCAACCTCCTTTACATCCACAAGAAGATCGCCGCCGAGTACCGGGGCAAGCTGGTCAGCCTGGCCACCGAAACCGACCGCACCCTGTTCTTCGACTTTTTACCCCTCGACCTGGGCTCCATTCAGGGTTTCACCACCCGCTTCCACCTCTACACCGTTCCCGGCCAGGTCCACTACGACGCCTCGCGCAAGCTGATCCTCAAGGGCGTCGACGGGTTGGTCTTCGTCGTCGACTCCCAGGTGGAGCGTACCGAGGACAACATCGAAAGCTTGGAGAACCTCAAGGTCAACCTGCGCAGCCAGGGCTACGAGCTGGACAACCTGCCCATGGTCGTCCAGTACAACAAGCGCGATCTGCCCAACATCGTACCCGTCGAGGAGCTGGAACGCCAGATCAACCACCGCGGCGATCCCAGCTTCGAGTCCATCGCCACCGAGGGCGTTGGCGTCTTCGACACCCTGCGCGCCGTCAGCAAGCTCGTGCTGGCCAGCATCAGCCAGCAGCAAAGCATCTAGCACTCAACACATAACGCGGCCGCCCCATTCCCGATTCACCCCTGAAGCCGATAAAAAGAAGAGCCGCGGCCGTAATCCAGCCCCATCGAGTCTGACGCCGGCGACGACCGCTCGACCGCTTCCGGCGGACGTCGAGCGGTTGAATTGCGCAGAGGGTCGCTGGGGGGTAGCGTCAGTGTCAACTGCAAGCGCTTCGTTGAACTACGACCTTAAATACTTGAGTCGCCAGTAACCGATTCCCGCTGATGAGCATCAATCCCGATTTCGAGAAATCGATCCCGTCGAGCAGGGTCCAGTCATAATGAACCGTTCGGCTTGACACTGCGGGATTCAAGGCCCCTTCCCCGGCCGGCGACGCCGAAGCCGGCACCCCACATACCCGAAACGATTAGACCACCATGCCCTTTGACGGTGACCTGAAAGATTTCGCTCTGCCCGACATCCTGCAGATGCTGCAGATGGGCAAGCGCACCGGCGCCCTCTCCATCCGCCACGGCGAGGAGATCGGCACCCTGTATTTTCGTAAGGGCGAGCTGGTCCACGCGACCTACGCCAATCTATCCGGCGAGGACGCCGCCTACGCCTTGCTCAAGTGGAAGAACGGCCGCTTCCGCTTCGACACCACGATCTACCCGACCCGACGCACCATCGATCTCTCGGCCACCAACCTGATCCTCGAGGCCGCTCGGCGCTCCGACGAGCTCAAGGACCTGCAGACCGAGCTGCCGCCGCCCGACACCGTGCTGATCTTCGCCCAGGTGGGCAGCGACGAGTCCACCGACATTCACCTCTCCCCCCAGCAGTGGAAGATCCTGGCTCTGATCGACGGCAAGCGCAACATCGCCGATGTCTGCGCAGTCTGCGACCTTGACGAGGTCACCGTCCTGCAGACCCTGGAGGACATGCTGCGCATCGGCCTGCTCTATCCCCAGGGCGGCGAGCCCCAGGAGGTCGATCTCAACGAGACCGACGCCGAGGTGACCGAGGATTGGGGCAGTTTTGGGGAGGACGAGTAAACCGGTCGTCCCTCCAGGATCGACACATCGCCACCGATAGTTTGGCCGAGTCCTCCCGTCGAGTACGCCGGCGATTCGCCGGGGTCCGGCCTCCAGAACACATCCAATCGACAACAATCGAGAGCATCTACCGTCCCGAGCCCGGGCAACCCAGGAAGGGCGATGAAGAACCTGCTCGCGTTCCTGAATCCCGATCAGCTCCAGGCGGTGACCCATCGCGGGTCGCCGCTGTTGGTGCTGGCCGGCGCCGGAACGGGCAAGACCCGGGTGGTCACGGTGCGCATCGCTCATCTGCTGGACCGCGATGAATGCGAACCCCAGGAGATCCTGGCGATCACCTTCACCAACAAGGCCGCCGGCGAGATGCGCGAGCGGGTCAACGGCCTGCTCGGCGGCGAAGAGGTCCGGGGCACAGCGGCCCGTATCTGGATCCACACCTTCCACGCCTTCTGCGCCCGGCTGCTGCGCCGGGAGATCCACCACCTGCCCGAGCGCGAGCGCGAGTTCGTCATCGCCACCAAGGCAGACCAAACGGCCATCCTCAAGCGACTGATCGGACCCGACCGCGCCAACGAGGAGCCCAAGGCCTCCCGCGTACTCAGCGTGATCAGCCGGGCCAAGAACAACCTGATCACCCCGGGCTCCTTCCCCGCCCACACCGCCGAAGAAAAACGCATCAAGGAGCTCTTCGCCGCCTACGAGCGGGAGCTGCGCGAAACCGGGACCCTGGACTACGCCGATCTTATCCTGCTCACCGTAACCCTCTTCCACGAGTATCCGGAGATCCTGGACAGATACCGCGGGCGCTTTCGGCATCTGCTGGTCGACGAGTACCAGGACACAAACACCGCCCAGCACGACCTGGTGCGTATGCTCGCAGGCGACGGCCGCAACCTCTGCCTGGTGGGCGATCCCGACCAGAGCATCTACCGCTGGCGCGGCGCCGAGCCCGAGAACATGCTGCGCTTCAGCGAGGAGTTCCCGGACACCCGCATCGTCAAGCTGCTGGAGAACTACCGCTCGACGGGCAACATCCTCAAGGTCGCCAACACCCTCATCGCCTCCAATCCCCGTCCGATGGGCGAGGACAAGGACCTCTGGACCAAGGGAGAGAGCGGCGCCAAGCTCACCGTTTACGCCGGTCCCGACGAGTACGACGAGAGCGGCTGGATCGCCACCCAGATCTTCAACTCCGTCCATAACCGCCGCGAGAACAAGTACGAGGATTTCACCATCCTCTACCGCACCAACGCCCAGAGCCGCATCCTCGAAGACGCCCTGCGCAAGCGCTCCATCCCCTACAACATCATCGCCGACGTCCGCTTCTACGACCGCCGCGAGATCCGCGACCTGCTGGCCTACCTGCGTCTGCTGATCAACCCCAACGATCTGCTCTCCTTCCGGCGCATCGTCAACGTACCCAGCCGCGGTGTTGGCAAGATATCGGTCAACCGGATCCTCGAGGAGGTCGAAAAGAATCCCGGCCACCTGCCCGACGTAGTCCGCCGCTGCATTGAAGAGGAGCTGATCCCCCCGCGCGCCCGTCGCGCCGTCGAACGCTTGATGGACCTCTTTGACGAACTCACCACCCGGGGCGGCCGCGTGGACGAGCTGCTCGAGGAGCTGCTCGAGCGCATCGACTACACCAGTTGGCTGCAGAAGTCCAACGACGCCGTCAGCCGCCTCGAGAACGTCGAGAAGTTCACCGACACCGCGCGGGATTTCGCCACGGCCAACCCCAAAGGCTCCCTCGAGGATTTCCTCGAGGAGGTCTCCCTGGCCGCGCCCATCGACGACTTCGACGAGCAGGCCGGCTCGGTCTCACTGCTGACCCTCCACGCCGCCAAGGGCCTCGAGTTCCCCGTGGTCTTCATCAGCGGCCTCGAGGAGGGCCTGATCCCCCTGACCGGCCGACGGGGCAAGCGCCAGGCCGACATCGAGGAAGAACGACGCCTGCTTTACGTCGGCATTACTCGCGCCCAATACAAGGTCTACCTGACCCGAGCCCTGCGCCGCAACCTCGAGGGCCGCAAGGTCTACAACAAGCCCAGCCGCTTCCTCTCCGAGCTGCCCGACCCCCTGCTCGAAGACCTTTCCATGCGCAACCTGTCGATCATGTCCACCACCGAAGACCTGATCGCCGTCGAAACCGAGACAAAAAAGATCAAGCAGACCGCCAAGAGCGTCAGCTTCCAGCTCGGCGACCGCGTCTGGCACGACAAGTGGGGGCGCGGCATAATCCTGTCCCGCGCCGGGGATGGACCCAATCTCAAATTGACCGTCAAATTCGCAAGGCACGGAATAAAGAAGTTGGTGGCAAAGTATGCTAATCTACAAAAGATGTAACACTATTCGTGACTAATCATCGGGTTTGTCGGGGGAGGTTGTCTTGACCGAACCGGAGGAGCGCTACCAAAAGCTGGAGAACAAGCTCAACGCCGTCCTCGCCGACCAACGGGCCGACAAGGAAGAACTGCTCCAGGGCTTCATGGACATCCTGGGCCACGGGATGGAGGTCAGCCGGGCCTGCTACAACGAAAAACAGGGCAACGACTTCATCACCGCCCTGGAGTGGATCGCCGATGGTGTCAAGCCCAGCCTGGGCCAGAAGCTGCCCAACCGCTTCATGCAGGCCCTCGTCACCGGCGACATCCACTACTTCACCCGAGAAACCGCCGCCCGCCTGCTGCCCAAAGAGCTCAAGTTCATCGCCGGCACCGTGCTCTCCGTGCTCGAGTTCCTGCAGAACATCTCCGCCATCATCGCCGCGCCCCTCTACGTCGACGGCCAGATGACCGCCGTGGTCTCCCTGGACATCTGCCGCGAGCACCGCGAACGCAAGGACTGGAGCCAGGATCAGCTCGATTTCGTCGCCCGCATGGTGCGCAACCTGGGCAGAGAAATCGAAAGACGCCAATGGTACACGCCGATCAAGGCCGAACCAAAGCTGGCTCTGCTGGTCCTCGATCTGGTCCAGTCCACCAACCTGGTCCTCGACTTCGGCGACGACCTGTTCATCAACCAGATCGACCTGTTCCACAAGGCCTTCATGGAACACTCCTCCTCCCGGGAGCTCGTCTTCATCAAGAACACCGGCGACGGTTTCCTGGTCGTCTACCGCAGCGCCCCCGAAGCCTTCAACGTCGCCTGGAACTTCCTGACAAACAATCCCATCGAGGACAGCCGACTGCGCATCGGCCTGCACTGGGGCTCGGTCAAATCCGGCGTCGGCGGCGATCCCCTGGGCGTCGAGGTCCACCGCGTCTTCCGTATCGAGGGCGTCAACCGCTACGACCGCATCTTCGCCACCGGCTTCCGCCGGCTGCCCTCCCACGGACGGATCATGGCCACCCGTGATTTCCTCGAACTGCTGACTATCGAGCAACGCAAGCGCTTCCACCGCGCCGGAAAGTTCCGCCTCAAAGGCTTCGCCGAGCCCTGCCCGCTCTGGTTCGCCGTCAACTCCGTCGAGTAGAAACCCCGTCGACAGATTTGCAAGACCCCCGCCAGGGTCCGTCACTGGACGCCCACCCCTTTTTTTACCCCGGAACCTCCGCCCAATCAACCGCGGAGCCGCCGCACACCTGAATAACACCGGCGCGGAGGCGTTGGCACGTTTCTTGCAGCAGGGCGGGGACGCGTGACTCGAGGACGACGGACCCTTCCGCAAGAAACGTGCCAACGCCGGGCCGGGGCGACGGGGCGGGCCGGATGATGATTGGGCGGAGGTCCGGGATGGCGGCGCACGCTCAATGGTACTGCGACGGAACAGAGTCGTGGTTGGTGCTTCGCGAGATGCAATAAGAACTATTCGTCTTTCCGGAAGGGATTACCACTCGCATTTGAATCGGAGTATACTTCTAACATCTTGTTAATGAATCCATTCTAGCTCGATTAAATGTCACATTCCGGCAGTTGTTTTCGGCACCCGGCTTTGCCTGTACTTCGTGCTGCGTATAACCAGAAAGCTGTTGATCCCGCTGGTTGAACCGTTGGCTTCAACTGGTGATGGACAAGCTAATAACAGGCTGTTGCCTGGCTTAGTCCTTGGATCATCCTGGCGTTTAGTCTAGCTGACGCCATCTGTAAAACGAGAATCAAGAACCAATAACTAGTAGCCGCCCTGAAAAGCAACAGACAATGGTTCAGTTTTCTGTGATAATCCCAAAGATATATTAAAAGCTGGATATGTCATGAACTGGTAATAATCATCAACAAAAGATACAATCCGTGAACCCGCCGTCATCTTCACTACTCTGGAGGATTATGCTGCGTTACGATTTCGACGCCGACACCCCGATCGCCGAGATCAAGGAGAAGCTCCTCGCCGACGAGGTGACCACCGTCGACCTCAAGTACATCGACCTGCCCGGCCGCTGGCACCACCTGACCCTGCCCGTGGAGTCGCTCGCCGAGTCCCTTTTCACCAAGGGGGTCGGCTTCGACGGCTCGTCGATCCCCGGCTTCCAACGCGACGTCACCGGCGGCGACATGGTGCTGCTCCCCGACCGCACCACGGCGATGACCGACGTCTTCTGGGACGACAACTGCGTCAGTTTCATCTGCGATTGCGCCGACGCCGCCAGCAAGGAACCCTTCACCGGTGATCCTCGCGGTGTGGCCAAACGGGCCGTCGCCTACGCCAAGGAGTTCTTCAAGCAGAACGAACTCGCCAAGCGCTTCGCCGCCGCCGACGGCCTCTTCGCCCCGGAGTTCGAGTTCTTCATCTTCGACGAGATGGTCTTCACCAAGCGCGACGACTCCCTGGGCTACCGGCTGGACTGCGAGGAGGCCGACTGGAACTTCGCCCGCAGCGAGTTCGGCAACACCGGCTACCAGATCCGCCACCAGGCCGGCTACCACGCCTGCAACCCCGTCGACAAGACCTACGAGCTGCGCAACGAGATGGTCCGGCTGCTCATCGAGATGGGCGTACCGATCAAGTATCACCACCACGAGGTGGGCGGTCCCGGCCAATGCGAGATCGAGCTGCTCTTCGACCGCCTGGTGCGCACCGCCGACAACGGCGTTTGGAGCAAGTACGTCATCCAGAACCTGGCCTACGTCAACGGCAAAACGGCCACCTTTATGCCCAAGCCGATCTACGGCGTCGCCGGTAACGGCATGCACGTCCACCAGTATCTGATCAAGGACGACGGTGACAGCGCCTTCGCCGGCGACGATTCCACGGGGTTCAACGAGCTCGCCCGGGCCTACACCGCCGGGATCCTCTCCCACGGCCGCAGCCTGGCCGCCATCACCGACGCCAGTACCAACTCCTACAAGCGGCTGGTCGAGGGCTACGAGGCTCCGGTCTGGCTGTTCTACGGCATGGCCAACCGCGAGGCCGCTTGCCGCGTCCCGGCCTACGCCTCGCCGCAGAAGCGCCGCGTCGAGTTCCGCTCCGGCGACGCCACCGCCAACCTCTACCTGATGCTGGCGGCGATGCTGATGGCCGGCCTCGACGGCATCGAGAAAGCCCTGGACCCCACCGAGCTGGGCTTCGGACCCTACGGCGCCGACGGCACCACCCGGATGGCCGAGCTCACCGGTCAGGACCGCAAGGACCACGTCCTGCCCCGGGACTTTGTCCAGGCGCTGCACGCCCTGGAGCGGGACAACGAGTACCTCAAGCGCGGCGGCGTCTTCGACGACGCCCTGATCTCAGCCTACCTCAAGTACAAGTACGACAACGAGATCGCCGTGCTGATCAACCGCCCGCACCCCTACGAGCTGTTCCTGTACTACGACCTGTAGGCTGGGGCGCTCCATTGTCTGTATATGCTTATCCGGCGGAGTCGCAAGCGACTCCGCCTCGCGCTTCTGTGGTCACCGAATTGTCATGACAGATAGGGATTATCACTTATTGTTGGACCATCACTTCTCGTTAATAGATTGTCATTCATAGCTTTATAGCTCATAAATCCGCCATTATCGAACTGCCGATTTGTGGCGATCAGAATCGACTTGGTTTTCGTGCTACTGGAATCGGTTAAGTGTTGGACACGCTCACAGTTTATATTGGCTGATAGTGGGTGAGATGCAAACAGCAGACTACCGCTTGAGTTAACACCTAGGCCATCATGGAACGTGATCGGACCAACTCAAGCTGATTTGGATATTATTGTTGGGCCTTTATCGCCCATCCGAAAAAGTTCTTTACTTGAGCAAACAGGCATGTGCCACACCCTAATTACATGCTATAACTGCACTTAAAGGTAGTTAAAACGCAGCTCTCAGGACGCATACAAGTGTGCCGATATCTGGGCTCGCTAAAGACCAGACCCGTTTTCGCTGCCACTTTACACCTGTTCTTTGTTTGACAAATATCTGGTCGACATCAGGTGCTATATCGGCGGGAAAGAACTACGATCCGGGCCGGACGGGATATGCAGTTACTTACAATAATAAGCGTAATGCGACAGTATCACCACAATAACCCTATCGCATATCTTCGGTCGGGGGAGTTTGCGCGACCCTCGAAAGGCCGGGGGCGTAAATGGTATAATCTTCGGGAACGTAGACAATTACCCCAACCGGGCAGGTGCGACAATGGATGATGTCAGGGACAGCGCCATCGACAAGGAGCGCATCAGCGGACGCCGCGTGCTGCTGGGCGTCACCGGCGGTATAGCCGCCTACAAGGCCTGCGAGTTGGCCCGGGGGCTGGTCAAGGAGGGCGTGCTGGTCGACGTCGTGATGACCGAGAACGCCGCCCGTTTCGTCTCCCCGGTGACCTTCAGCTCGCTGACCGGCCGCGAGGTCCATACGGCCATGTTCTCCGGCGACGGCGCGCTGCCCCGCTACCGCCACCTCGACCTGGCCCGGGAGACCGAGCTGGCCGTCATCGCCCCGGCCACGGCCAACGTCCTGGGCAAACTGGCCAACGGCGTCGCCGACGACCTGCTCTCCACCACCGTTCTGGCGCTCAAGTGCCCGCTGATCATCTGCCCGGCGATGAACACCCGGATGTGGACCAACCCGGTGGTCGAGCGCAACGTCCGCGAACTCAAGGGCTTCGGCTATCACTTCGTCGATCCGGCCGAGGGCGAGCTGGCCTGCGGCGAGATCGGCGCCGGACGCCTGGCCCCCGTCGACGACATCCTCTTCCGTTCCCTCGAGCTGCTCAGCCAGTCCCAGGACCTCGACGGCTTCAACATCCTCATCACCGCCGGGGCCACCCGGGAGGCCCTGGACCCGGTACGCTTCATCTCGAACCCGGCCACGGGCAAGATGGGCTTCGCCCTGGCCGAGGCCGCCCGTCTACGCGGGGCCAAGGTGGCCCTGATCAGCGGGCCCACCTCCCTGGTACCGCCCACCGGCGTGCGCTTCCACCGCGTCACCACAGCGGTCGAGATGATGGAGGCCGTCGAGCGCAGCTACGGCGACTGTCACATCTTCGTCTCCGCCGCCGCCGTCAGCGACTTCACCCCGGTGCGCAAAAGCGAGGACAAGATCAAGAAGGCCGGCTCCGAGCTACAGGTCGAACTCAAGAGCACACCGGACATCCTCCACCTGGTCAGCGAGCGCAAGGGACGGCGCATCCACGTCGGCTTCGCCCTGGAGACCCGGGACCTCGAGCGCAACGCCCAGGGCAAGCTCGAGGAGAAGGACCTGGACCTCATCGTCGCCAACGACCCCAACGTCGAGGGTGCGGGATTCGCCGTGGACACCAACGTCGTGACGATGATCGACCGCGGCGGGACCGTCGAGCGCTATCCCAAGCTGGCCAAACGCACCCTGGCCTACCTGATCATCGACCGCGTCGTCGACATCATCAAGGAGCGCATCAAGGAAGCCCGCTCGCCGCTGAAACCCCACGAGATACTCGAGGGCGTAGACGACACAAAACCCGCCGAAGATAAATGAGTACCGAGACCGACAAGCGACGGCTGGTCGCCGAGCAGCTCCGTATCTGGAGCCGCTGCGGCCTGACCCACCTGCCCCGTCCCCGCCCCGCCCCGCGAACCGAGGAGAGCCCTCCCGTGCCCGTCGCCGACAACCCGCCTACCGCCGATGAAACCCCCGCCGTTCCGGCGTCCCCGTCCGCCCCGTGGGCCGACCTGAGCGCCTGTCGCGAGGACGCCCTGGCCTGCAACCGCTGCGCGCTGGCCGAAACGCGGCAGAAGGTCGTCTTCGGAGACGGCGACGAGGCCGCCGAGCTGATGTTCGTCGGCGAGGCCCCGGGCGCTGAAGAGGACCGCCGGGGCCTGCCCTTCGTCGGCCGCGCCGGCAAACTCCTCGATAAGATGATCGACGCCATGGGACTGGCCCGGGAGCGGGTCTACATCGCCAACGTCCTCAAATGCCGACCGCCGGGCAACCGCGATCCGCTGCCCGACGAAGTCACCGCCTGCCGCCCCTTCCTCGATTACCAGATCGACGCCATCCGGCCCAAGATCATCTGCTGCCTGGGTCGCCACGCCGCCATGCGCCTGCTGGACACTGACAGCTCGCTGAAAAACCTGCGTGGGCGCTTCCACCCCCACAACGAGGACACCCGCGTCGCCGTGACCTACCACCCGGCCTACTGCCTGCGCAACCCCGCCGCCAAGCGCGACGTCTGGGAGGACCTACAGCTCATCATGGCCGAACTGGACCTCACACCGCCCGCCTAGCCCCCGGACGGCGGCGAAACGGGGGCTCACTCCCACGAAACCCTCTGGAGTCCCCGCACGGAGGCGTTGGCACGTTTCTTGCGGAAGGGGCCGTTGTTGTCAAGACAGACTTACCCGCTCTGCTGCAAGAAACGTGCCAACGCCGGCCGGGCGCCGACGTACGCCGAACGGATCGTTTCGCCGCCATCGGGGCGGTTGCGCGGATTGTCGGCCGAACCGATCCTTGACCTCCATCTTTTTCGAGGCGCATCGTGAGCGACGTCCCCCAAGAACCCGCGAATCGTTTCCAGGTCGGCCCCGTCGAGCTGGGCCGCCGCTTGGCGCTGATCGCCGGTCCCTGCGTCATCGAGGACCGCGATTTTCTGCTGCGCCTGGCCGAGAAGCTGGCCCGCGTCGCTGCCGATCTCGAGGTGGGGCTGATCTTCAAGGCCAGCTACGACAAGGCCAACCGCACTTCGGGTTCCAGCTTCCGCGGTCCCGGTCTCGAGGAGGGCCTGCGCCTGCTCACCGAGGTCCGCGAAACGACGGGCCTGCCCGTGCTGACCGATGTGCATTCACCGACCGAGGCCGCCGCGAGCGGCGAGGTCGTCGATATCGTCCAGGTGCCGGCCTTCCTCTGCCGCCAGACGGATCTGGTGGAGGCCTGTGCGGCCACCGGACTGCCGGTCAACGTCAAGCGCGGCCAGTTCCTGGCTCCCGACGACACGGCGCATATCGTCGGCAAACTCCTCGACGGCGGCTGCCGGCGGATTATCCTCACCGAGCGCGGCTACAGCTTCGGCTACCACGACCTGGTGGTCGATCTGCGCGCCCTGACCGCGATGCGGTCCACCGGCGCCCTTATCTGCTATGACGCCACGCACTCGTTGCAGCAGCCCGGGGGTGCCACCGGACACTCCGGCGGCTTGCGCCGCCTGGCTCCGCCGCTGGCTCGGGCCGCCGTCGCCTACGGTGTCGACACCGTCTTCTGCGAGGTCCATCCCGATCCCCAACGAGCCAAAAGCGACGCCGCCACCCAACTGCCCCTGGAGCGCTTCGCCGAGTTCGCCGGTCAGCTCTTGGCCTTCGACGCTCTGCGGCGTGAACTGGGAGAGATCACCCTCGACTGACACAACGGAGGATCGTCTTGAGCAACCCAGCCTACCCGGGTCGCGCCCGCATCGATGACCTGACCGACCGCGCCGCCGGTGTGAAGGTCTTGCTTACAGACGTCGACGGCGTGATGACCCGGGGCGAGATTGTTGCTGACGGCGCCGGAGTACCATTAAAGCTTTTCAACGTCAAGGACGGCATGGGCCTGTTCCTCCTCGGTCGCGCCGGGATCGCCCGCGGCGTGATCACCGGCAAGAGCTCCGAGGCCGTCGGCCGTCGCAGCGACGAGCTGCGCCTCGAGTTCTGTTACCAGGGTGTGATGAATAAAGGCGCCCTGCTGGAAGGCGTCCTCGAGGAGTGCGCGTGCACGACACGGGAGCTGGCCTACATCGGCGACGACCTCAACGACCTACCGTTGCTCAGTGCGGCCGGGCTGGCCTGCTGCCCCGCCGACGCCGCCGTCGACGTCCGCGAGAACGTCCATTACATCTGCGCCGCCCGGGGGGGCGGCGGTGTGGTGCGCGAGGTCTGCGAGCTGATCCTCAAGGCCAAGGGTGTCTGGCGGGGCTTCGTTGAGGCGTGGCGGAGGGGCCAAATCTAGAATTCGAGGTGAAAATGAGTTGGCTTTTCTTCTTGGATGAAAGCGGACACGACCATAAAAACACACCATTTGAGGTCCGAGGAGGAATTGCGCTTAAAGATGAACGTATCTGGCCGTTTATCCGCCAAATTAAGGAGTTGGAAATTGCATTGTTCGGTAGAGAGATGAATAGCTTTGGCAAGGAGATAAAAGGTGAGCGGTTACTTAATAGTGAAAGATATAAAACAGCAAGATAATTAACCCTCGATCCATCAACAAGACGGGCATTATGTAATAAATTGCTTGATAAAGACGGCAATAATCCAGCAGGCTATGAGGTAATTGCCTATCACCAGACATGCTTCGAATTTGCACAAAGAATAATGCAGCTATTACTTGATAACAAAGCTGTTCTTTTTGCTTCATTAATACCTAGGGGCATTACTAATCCAGCTGGATCTACTAATAGAGATTTTCTAAGAAAAGATTTTGTATTTTTGTTTGAGAGATACTATTATTTTTTTAGAAAACGTAAATAAATATGGCTTTTTAATAATGGAAGAAACCGATAAGGATCAAGACATTAATTTCGTAACAAGACTTCAAAAATACTTCACATTAACTGCTAATGGACGTTATCGTTCGTCAAGGATAATTCCAGTACCACTATTTGTATCATCAGATATGTCTTATCCTGTACAAGCAGCTGACGTATGCATCTATTGTATAAATTGGGGTTTTAGGTTAAAGTACTATCATTCAACAGAATGTCGTGAGGAAATTGCAGAAGAATTTGGACCATCTATTGCTAAAATGCAGTATAGAAGCCCCATTACTGTTGATGGTCTGTCAAGAGATATTTATGGTATTGTTTACGTACCTGACCCATATACTTCACGAGAATAAAAAAAGGGGCGGTAAAGCCCTCAGAGCCACCACACAGAGCAGCAACCCTTCGGCCGAACCGCCGGAGAAAGGATAGCACGTTTTCGGCTTTTGTCAACTCCAACCAGCTTATCATGAAAACCAACGCACAGCTTATCGCCGTCGGGCGCGAGGTCCTCGAGATCGAATCCGCCGCCCTGGACGCCCTGGCCGCCCGCCTCGACGACTCCTTCGCCGGGGCCGTCCGCCTGCTGCGCGACTGCCGCGGCCGCGTCGTGGTCACCGGGATGGGCAAGAGCGGACACATCGCCCACAAGGTCGCCGCCACCCTGGCCTCGACGGGCACCCCGGCCTTCTTCCTCCACCCCGGTGAAGCCGCCCACGGCGATCTGGGGATGGTCACCGCCGCCGACGTGGTGCTGGCTTTCTCCAACTCGGGTCGAACAACGGAGCTGCTGGCCCTGCTCGAGCCCCTGGCCGCCCTCGGCGCGCCCCTGATCGCCGTCGTCGGCGACGACGCCTCGCCCCTGGCGGCGTCGGCGACTGTCTCCCTGGAAGCCGCCGTCGAACGCGAGGCCTGTCCGTTGAACCTGGCCCCGACCACCTCGACCACGACGGCGCTGGCTCTGGGCGACGCCCTGGCCGTGGCCTTGATGGAGCTGCGCCAGTTCAAGGCCGACGACTTCGCCCGCTTCCACCCCGGCGGCCGCCTCGGCGAACGCCTGCGCTCGTTGAGTGTCAAAGAACTGATGGTAACCGGTGAGCGCTTCCCCGTCGTGAAAACCACCGCAGGTTTCGACGAAACCGTCGCCGTGCTTACCGAGAAGCGCCAGGGCATCGTCGCGGTGGTCGACGACACCGGCCGTCTGGCCGGGGTGATCTCCAACGGTGACGTCCTGCGGTTGCTGGTAACGGGGCGTGCCGCCGAGAAACCCGCCGCCGAGACGGTAATGTCGACAACTCCCAAGACGATCACGCCGGAGAAGAGCGCCGAGGACGCCGTGGCCCTGATGGAAAGCCACAACATCACCGCCCTGGTCGTTATCGACGATGGGTGTCCCCTGGGTCTCTTCCACCTCCACGACGCCCTGGGCCGCCGCCAGTTCTGGACCTCCCGGGAGTGAACAACACCGCGTCAGAGTGAACCCGGCGAGTCACTGACATTACGTCAGTGACCGTTGTATAATAGTGGCCGATTTGCCTTCGGGAAGCAACGACAACACCGTATGTTGAACGGGATCAGATGAGTATCCATCGCCGCGACTACTACGAAGTCCTCGAAATCGAGCGCACCGCCGACCAGACGACGATCAAAAAGGCCTACCGCAAGAAGGCCCTCGAGTACCACCCCGACCGCAACCCGGGCGACCCTGCGGCCGAGGAGCGCTTCAAGGAGGCCTCCGAGGCCTATCAGGTGCTCTCGGACCGACAGAAACGCGAGCTCTACGATCGCTACGGTCACGACGGCCTTCAGGGGCGCGGATATCAGGGCTTCGACGACGTCTCCGACATCTTCGACCTCTTCGGCGATCTCTTCGGCGGGATGTTCGGCGGCGGAGCGAGGCGCCGCGGCTCGCGCATCCGCCGTGGCGGCAACCTGTCCGCCGAGATAACCCTGACCTATTACGAGGTCCTCGAGGACACCGACAAGCGTATCGAGATAACCCGCGAGGAACTCTGCACTCACTGCGGCGGAGACGGCGCCGAGCCCGGTCATCCCCCCAAGACCTGCAACCGCTGTCGAGGTCGCGGGCGCATCATCCAGCAGGCCGGTTTCCTGCGCCTCGAGACCCCCTGCCCGCAATGCGACGGTACCGGTCGCGTCATCGATAAGCCCTGCTCCGAATGCGACGGGCGTGGTCGCGGCCTGGTCCGGCGCAGTATCGAGGTGCGCATCCCCGCCGGGATCGACGAAGGCCAGCGCATCCGGATCTCCGGCGAGGGCCACGACGGCTCAGCTTCCGCTCACAGCGGCGATCTGTTCCTCACCGTCCACCTGGCCGAGCATAAGCACTTTACCCGCCGGGGACGCGATCTATTGCTGACCCTCGAACTCACCCCACCCCAACTGGCCCTGGGCGCCCACGTCGAGGTGCCCACCCTCACCGGCTCCACCAACCTGAAGATCCCCCCCGGCACTCAACCCGACCACGTCTTCACCATCCGCCGCGAAGGCTTCCCCAGGGTGGGCGGCGGACGGCGCGGCGACCTGCTGGTCACCGTCAAAACCTGGGTGCCCAAAAGGCTGAGCCGGGAACAGAAGCGCCTGCTCGAGGAACTCCAACGTACCCTGGACAAGTAGCCGGACCTCGGCGGAACCCGCCGTCGGCCCGCCAACGCCCTCTTCGCACAAACGGTAGGCTTTGGCACGTTTCTTGCGCAGTCGGACGCGGATTGGTCGGAGGCCCGTCTCCTTCCGCAAGAAACGTGCCAAAGCCGGGCCTGGGCCGGGGTTTATCTCGGGGAGGTTTCCGCCGAGGTCCGGCCGAGTGGAAAACGACGGGGATAATCACTACCGACGAGCACAATCTTTACCGATGATCGCTGTTGCGCCCTCGCCGTCGACTCGTTGAGCATCGAGCTGATGCATTGTCAACCAAGCCGCAGCCAGCTTTTTGTTATGCCTTAACTCGTTGAAGCTACCGGACCAACCGTTGGGCAAACGTCTTCCTGGTTTGCCACGGTTCTGAATACAGAATAAGGCCACCGCCACAAATCGACTGCCATAATAGTGACAGTGGTTGAAGCTATAACGCGATATTCAACAATGTTTAAATGCAAAAGGTAATGTACTGGGACCAAAACAGGCTTGGCATCACTCACATCGTCGGACCAGTCAAGACAAGGCTGATACATGATAACGGCAAGTATCGCTTCAGATTATCACCTCACCATGTAGTACGCTACGGGCGATTCTTCACTTGCAATTATAAGATATTATTGCGCTTAGGCCTTAACTGATGTATTTGTGACTGCTAACATGCAGCAATCGACCAAACCGCCCCGAATCGTTGAGGCGGGACACCGAATTATGTGGAAACCCTTCCTATCATCCACAAACAGCATTTGCAGTGTGCATGCTCAACCATCTGCTAACTCCATTTTATAAACGTTGTTCTGTTTTGTTCCTCTCGATTGCCTTTAAGTAATCCCCAATTATATTACGTTCCTACATAAAACATTTCCGTATTATCAGCAGATTGCAATCGAAATCCGCTCCGCACAGGCTACAGGATCCTTATGCACATGCTGATATATAAACATGTGACAAATCAGTGATCAGTTAGCGAAAACCGTACAAGGACAACCAATATTGGGAGGAGACGATGAGCGACGAGGAAGGAATCCACGAGGCTCGCTTCACCGCCCTGATCTACTCCCTGCACTCCCAGGCGATGGTCCAGTTGGGCAAGCTGGCCGAACCGGGCAGCGGAGAGATCAAGCGCGACTTGAACGGAGCCCGGGGGACCATCGACCTGCTGGAGACCCTGGTCTGGAAGGTGAAACGCGGCGCCGAGCAGCAGGAGTTAAAGGCACTCGACGGCCTGCTGACCGAGCTGCGGCTCAACTTCATCGACGAGTCGGGCGGCGGCGAGAGTACCGCCGAGGAGCCCACAGAGGAGGACGAAGCGAAGGACGGTGGCAAAGATGGATCCCCAGAGGACGCTGCCGGAGAGATGGATTGACGGATCAACTGATGGTTCGCTGATCCGACGCATCGACCGTGATGCCCTGGCTTGGGCCATTGACGCGGCCCTGCTGCGTTCCGACGCCGCGGCCGATGATCTCGTCGACTGCGTCGAGGAGTGCCTGAGCCTGGGTGTCAAGGCATTGTGCGTGTTGCCCCGGCAGTTACGTCGCGCCCGCAGTCTGGTCGATTCCGCCGGCGGCGGCCTGGACCTCTGCGGCGTGGTCGACTTCCCCCTGGGATCGCACTCGACGGAGGAGAAGGTGGCCGAGGCTCGACGGTTGATCAGTGCCGGGGCCGACGAACTCGACGCCGTAATCAACCTGGGCTGGCTGAAGAGTCGCCGCCTGGACGAGCTGCGCCGCGAGCTCGACGCCCTGCGCCGCATCGCCTCGTCCAAGGTGCTCAAGATCATCGTCGAATGCCCCCTGCTCGACTCCGACGAGGCGGCGATGGCCGCCGAGATATGCCTCGAGGCCGGTGTGGATTACGTCAAGACCGGCACGGGCACCCGGGGCGCGGCGACGACGGAGCACGTCTTCATCCTGCGCAGCGCCGTGGGCAGCTCCCTGGACGTCAAGGCCGCCGGAGGCATCCGCAGCCTGCGTGACGCCGCGGTGATGTTCGAAGCCGGAGCCAACCGCCTGGGCACTTCCAGCGCCGCCAGGATCATCGCCGAATACGACGAGTTGAACCAAGGGGAGCGGTAGTGAACAACGGCGCTTCCAGTTGGCCGAACAAGACGGCGCTGCGCAGGATCATCGAGCTCGATCGCTTGATCCGCGATGGTGTCGAGCCCACCGCCGAGGAGCTGGCCGAGCGCTTCGAGGTTACCGCGCGGACCATCTACCGGGACCTTGCCTATCTGCGCGACCAGCTCGGCGCACCGCTGGCCTACCGTCGACGTCGCTCGGGCCGGGGCGGTTATTATTACAGTGACGCCAACTACATCCTCCCCGCTGGTCTGATCCGACACGGTGAGATGGTCGGCCTGCTGCTGGCCGGCCGCCTGGTTGAGCAGACCCCGGGCCAGCCGAAAGCCGCCCCCCTGGCGGCGCTGATCGAACGACTGCGCGGCATTCTGGACGAACGGGAGCTCTTGCTGGTCCAGAGCGAGCTGGCCGCCTTCGACTACGCCGCCCGACGCACCCGGCGCATCGACGCCCGCGTCGTCGAGGCCGCCGCCCGGGCCTTGCGGCACCGCCGCCGCGTTCGGCTGGACCTCTACGCGCCCGCCGACGGCCGCTGGCGCCGCCTCGAGTTCGAGGGCTACCGCGTCGTCCACCTCAACAACAACTGGTACCTGTTGGGTCGCCGGGTCGAGAATGAAGAGCTCGACGCCCTTTCCTTGGCCCGGGTCAAGGGCCTGGAACCTCTCGAGGAGCGCTACTGCGTACCCAGGGAGTTCGCCCTCGAGGAGGTTCTCGGCGACGCCTTCGGCTTCCGTTTGGGCGCCGCCGAGTACCGGGTGGCCCTGGTCTTCGAGGGGGCCTCGGCCCGACGCGTCGCCGAGCGCGAGTGGCACCCCAGCCAACGGCTGAGCTTCGGCTCCGACGGCCGGCTTCGCCTGACCCTGCGCACCGCCCACCTAGAGGAGTTGACGCGCTGGCTGGCCGGCTTCGGCGGCGAGGTCCGCGTCGAGAGTCCGCCCGAGCTGCGCCGCCTGCTCATCGACCACGCCGAACGCCTGGCCGTCGCCAACCACGCCCGAACACCCCTGGACCGCCGATGACCCGCCGACTCCCAGTCGTGCTGCTCTGCATTCTTCCAGTCTTCCCGGCCACCACGACGAGCGCCGTCGAGGTCCGCGAGGTGCCGCCCCTGGTCAAACCGGCCTCGGCCCTGCTCCAGGAGCTCGATGGGCAATGCTGGGAGCTGATCTACGGCTTCGAGAGCGGAGTCGGCGAGGCCGCCGCCACTCGTTTGGCCCGGCTCACCGACTCCTACCCGGACCGGGTGCGCGACAACAGCTACCCCTACCAACTGGCCCTGGGTCAACTGGGCTACGCCCGGGGCGACTACGCCGCCGCCAGGGCCGCCTTCGAGCGCGCCGCGATCGTCGAGGAGGCCGCCGCCGAACCCCGCGCCTGGCTGGCCCTGCTCGACCTCCAGGGCGGCCGGATCTCCCCAGCGCTGACCCTGGCCCACGAAGCCCTCGAGCTCGACCCGCTCCAACCCCTGGCCCGGGAGATCGTTCGCGCCGCCGAGTTGATCGTCAACACCGAGGTCGGCTTCTCCACCGATGACCCCGAGGCCGTCGAGGCTTTGAAGAAGGGCGACCAGGCCTTCGCCGCCGGTGATTACACCGCCGCCGCCGAGGCCTACACCGCCGCCGTCGAGCGCGACCCCGGTTTCATCGAAGCTTGGCTCTACCTGGGCGAAACCCGCCTGCGCAACGGTGAGCCCGCCACCGCCCGCGAGGCCCTCGAACGCGCCCTGACGCTGGACCCGGAGAACCCCCGCGTTCACTTCCTCCTCGGCAGGCTGGCCCGGGCCGAGGGCGACGCCGCCGCCGCCCGCAGCGCCCTCGAACGCGCCCTCGAACTGCGCCCCGATTACCCCGCCGCGCGGCGTGAATTGGACGCTCTCGACACCGACGGTTAGCCTCGATTACTTGGCATCTAATCCGCAGTCTGTTAACGTTTACCTGTTAGCTCGGCCCAATACCATCTGGGCCGGAAACCTTTGCAAAACGACCGCCAAGACAACCGTCGGCCCCGGTCGGCGTTGGCACGTTTCTTGCGGAGTCCGACGCGGGATCGTCCGAGGCACGCTCCCCGGCGCAAGAAACGTGCCAACGCCTCGACGCCGGGCGATCAGGCGTGTCATAGGCCGCAGGGCTGTTTTGCAAAGGTTTCCGTCGGGCACTAGCCGAATATGGACGATTTCGAGCTTGAAGGAAGCATTTCAACACGTCAACACGGGGGAGAGTAGCGGATGGTCAAGACCTTCGACGAGTTGCGCAAGCGCGTCGCCGAGACCTCGGGCGACACCCTGGCCGTGGTCGGCGCGGCCCACCAGAGCACCCTCGAGGCCGTCGAGGAGGCCCGGGTTATGGGCCTGGCCGAGGCCCTGTTGGTCGGACCGCGGGCGGAGATCGAGGCCGCGGCGGAGAAGGCCGGCGTGGACCTCGATCCATTCGAGGTCTTCGATGTCGCCGGCGACGCGGCGGTCTCGGCCAGGGCCGTCGAGCTGGTCCGCGAGGGACGCGCCGGGATGCTGATGAAGGGCTCCGTCTCGACGGGAACGATGCTCAAGGCGGTGCTGGACAAGCAGAAGGGGCTGCGCTCGGGCAAGCTGCTCAGCCACCTGGCCGCCCTCGAGGTGCCCGGCGTGGACCGTCTGCTCTTCGTCACCGACGGCGGGATGAACATCGCCCCGGACGTCCAGGGCAAGGCGGGAATCCTGGTCAACGCCGTGGAAAGCCTGCGACGTTTGGGGTACGAAAAGCCCAAGGTGGCGGTGCTGGGGGCGGTGGAGAAGATCAACCCGGATATGCCCGACACCCTGGACGCCGCCGCGCTGACCCAGATGTCGGCGCGGGGGCAGTTCGGCGCCTGCGAGGTCGACGGTCCCCTGGCCCTGGACCTGGCGGTCAGCGCCGAGGCGGCCCGTGTCAAGGGCGTCGAGAGCACGGTGGCCGGCGCCGCCGACATCTTCCTGGTTCCCGACATTCGGGTGGGCAACGTCTTCGCCAAGGGGCTGCTCTACCTGGGCGGGGCCAAGCTTGCCGGGATGATCGCCGGAGCGGCGGCGCCCATCGTGCTGCTCTCCCGGGCCGACGACGCCGAGACCAAGCTGGACTCCATCGCGCTGTGCACGGCCTGCTCCCGTTAGGAGGCGATCGTGGCTTGGGCTGATTGGTTGTTCCTGGTCATCATCCTGGCGGCGCTGATCCGCGGAGCGGTGGCCGGGTTGGTCAACGAGGTCATCGGCCTGGTGGGGCTGATCCTGGCCCTGATGCTGGCCAGCGTGCTCTACGTCCCCGTGGGCAAACTGTTCAGCGGCCTGGGGGGCGACTTCGACATCAGCGGCCCCGTGGCTTTCCTGGTGGTCTTCATCGCGGCGGTCATCCTGCTGCTCTTTCTGGGCAAGCTGGTCTCCAAGATCATCGACATGACTCCGCTGGGCTGGGTCAACCACCTCTCCGGCGCCGTGCTGGGCTCGGTCAAGGGTCTGCTTGTCTGCGCTGCGATCGTGCTGGTGATCCACCGCCTGCCCTCGAGCCCCGAGACCCGTCGCGAGCTGGCCGCCGGACCGGTCAGCGGTCCCGCGGCGGGATTGGCCGAACCCCTGGCCGGTCTGGTCGAATCCCTGGCGCCCCTGGCCACCGAGGACGACTCCTGGTGGCGTCCCGAGCTGGAGGAGGCCCTGGGCGTCGAGGGTGAAAACTGGGAGCTGCTCGACGAGTTGGACGAGCCGCGGGGCGAGGATGAAAGCGAGGCCCAATGATGCCAACCAGAACCCCGACGCTGTTGGCCGTCCTGTTGCCTATCCTGCTCGTTGGTTGCGGTAACGGGGCCAAGGGTGATGAAGAGACCGCCGAAGTCCTGGCCGAGCTGGGCGCGGAGCTGGCGCCCCGTTTGGAGGAGGGAGCGGACTTCGATGGCTTCGATCCCGCTTACTACCGGGAGCGCCTACGACGCCTCGATGTCGGCGAGGAGCTCGGGACAGCCCGGATCAACCTGCGCAACACCGTCGACGCCCTGGCGTCTTACCAAATCGGCGAGCTCCCCGGCGACCTGATCGCCGCGCGGGACCACTTCGCCGAGTACGAGGCCGCTCTGGCCGCCTACCGCGACGGAGGCGGCGATGAATAGACGCGCCTGGGGCTGGCTGACACTGACCGGCATCCTGCTGGCGGCGGTCTTCATCATCCTGCTGGTCACCGGCACCTTCGAGAACCCGGCGGCCACGGCAACCGAGCTGCGCGAGATCGACCGGGCGCTGGCCGCCGGGATCAGCGACGTCGTCGCCGGGGAGGAGTTCGACGTCACGCCCTGGATGGAGCTGATCGCCGAGGTGGACAGCTTCCTCGATCGCGCCGGTTTCGCCAAGGACGAGCTGCGCGCCGCCGTGAGGGCGCTGTGCCGCTACGCCGAGGGGCGGGAGGACCGCGACCGCGAGCTGGTCGACTGGCACCGACGGCGCTTCCAGGGTCACCTGCGCCTACTGGAGCAAGGCGAGTAGCCGGGATAAGCACCGGGGGCGGACCTACGGGTCCTCCCCTTGTTTATTGCGCATCAGGCAAGCTGTTTGGAGCATATCCAGCCAATAAGCTGCTGCTATCATTGCCAGGGATCACTTAGCGGTGATGGATCGTAGTATTACTGGATAACATTTAGAGCAAAGCAGTTAGCTATTAAACAGATGCGCACATGGAGCTCGATGCATGTGGGAGGTACATGGATTTCCAGATTCTTCAGGTGCCCGTAACGACTTCATTACACAATAATAAACTGCTTGACGCCGTTGGCCTCGATGACGATGCCATGACCATAAGATGCCTAATAACAAGCATATACAATGAATGGCCATCGTGTGGATAAGGTTGCTGGCTTAACTTGATTCAGCTTAGCCTGGCCTCAGCCGCTTTAACGTAGGGGGTCGGAGACTGGAGTTTAAATGAGCTGGTCCGGGATCGTATTTGATGCCTATTGCTATCTTTTCGTGTGTACAAGGACGAGCCTATTGTATCACTCAGGTGCAGCCGCCTCTCATCAAGCATCCTCATGCTGATCTGCCCTGGACTAGCAGCTACCAACCTGCTTCTCGCAGACTGATCGTAAGAAGGGCGGTGTTTTTCGGATATAGGATTGGCATCATGTAATCTGATCGGACCAATTGAGCAGAGTATCCTTGCAGGTAGTCGAGACATTTGTCGTC
>CAZOOP010000035.1:0-43743 GCA_964581465.1 uncultured bacterium | reverse complement strand
CTCGTGACTGCAAGATTATCACGATATATGATGATCCATAAGCGTTAGGGTATCCTTTATCCAGTTGGCTGGGGGGAGCGCGGGGCCGTTGCCGTAATCGGCGAGCCCGCCGGGCGCAGATGAGCTGAATGCTACGCCGGGGTCAGGTCGGCAGCCGTCCTGGACTGCAGCCGCCGCCGTTTGTCGATAATAACAAGGCATCACACACGATCCCGGACCAGCCGACTCGAACTCGAAACGCCGATCCACTTCGATAGTGAGGCTGAGACGAGGTCATGCTTAATCACGTTAGCTTGCAACCTTTTCACCACGGGAGCCATTCATTAGATATGCTTGTTAATACGCTACTTATGATAGCAGCATCGTAATCGAGGCCAATGTCGTCAAGCACTTTTTCAATCCGTAGTTACGTCGCTACAGGCACCTAAGTAATGCTGTAATCCAGTACCCGCCACAAGCACCTCGCTCGATGTGAGCTCCAGTTTATTAGCTAACCGCTTTGAACTAAATGTCATCCAGTATTACATTGGTCCGTTGCCGCGAAGTGATCCAAAACAAACAACACGTATGATGAGTGCTTACGGTGCGATCGGCCGACGGACAAAGACCGGCCGGGGCCGGTCTTGTGTGTCGAGGAACTGGACGGGCGGCTAATCCACGTCGCGGACGCAGAGGACGGTATTGTAGATGCGCACCTCATCGTTCTGGGGGCCGCGACCCTGGGGGTAGTCGCCGGGATCGCCGGATTTGGGATCGCTGCGCAGGGCTCCGGCGCCGTGGACATCGGTGCCCCGGTAGTCGGTGCCCCGGCCGAACCAGATGTAGACGGCGTTGTTGTAAGCGTCGCCGTGGGTGGTGCTCGTCCAGCACCAGGCGTCGTCGTCGCTGAGCAGGAAGATCGGGTCCAGGGCGGGATGGTTGCGTGAGTAGTCGACCAGGGATTGCAGCTCCTTGGCGTCGGGCAGGCGCCAGTCGTCATGACCGGCCAGCACGAGCCCCTCGGCGTAGGCCAGGGCCTCCTCCCAATCATAGGTCGCTCCGTCGTCGGCCCGCTGCCACATCAGCCCCGAAGCCAGGTCGATGACGGTGCCGTCGCCGTTGTCGACGAAGTCGCTCTCGCCGTAGACCGCGCCGCGAACGCAGCGCACATAGGCCTCGAAGGGTCCGCCGCCGGGGCTGTTCTCCGTGGGGTAGGCCTTGATGTGACCGTCGGCGAAGTTGAAGCCGAAGGCGGCTTCGTCTCACTGGAAGACCGTGCCGATGTGGTAGTCGCTCGACCAGTACTGGCCGTCGATGATCCGCCAGGGCGCATCCGGGTACTCGAAGTCGAAGTAGTTGGTGTCCAGGTAGGGCGTCATGGTCAGCATGCCCCCGGAGAACAGGGCGATCGAGGTCAGCTCCTCGACGGTGGACAGGCGCCAGTCGTCGTAGCCGCCCAGTTCGAGGTCGGCGGCGTAGTCCTCGGCGTCGAACCAACTCATCCGCCCGGCGAAGGCTTGCTGCCAGACCAGCCCGGTGTTGAGATCGGTGATGGTGCCGTCGCCGTTGTCGCGGTAGCTGGATCGCATCCGCTCGTACTGGGCGTCTTGGCCGTAGAAGCGTTCTCCGGGCTCCGGCGGGGTGATCTCGTTGCCCACGTCGTCGTAACAGAGCGCCTGCTCACAGGCGGCCAGCGGCAGCAGTACGCAGAGCAGTCCCAAAGCGAGACCGCGCTTGATCAGGCTTGTCATGGTTCCCTCCTCCCTCGTCGCTGGTTGAATGTGGGTCGCCTCACGGCGACCTCTGATATTGCAACAAGCGTGCCAAGCCGCACGGGAAGGGACTCGGCGAGGATCGACCTGCTCCATGGAGGCGCGCAACGGTCCGGGGCCGCAGGGATAGGGGCGGTTGAAGCGGTTTTCGGTGGTCCATTGAGCTTATGACGGCCCTAACTGTCAGACAACTCGTAAGTTGTATCGCTGCATGAATTCATGCGTCACAGTATATCGGCAAGATCGCCGGTTTTACGAAGAGAGGCGCTCGGGGCTCATGGAGCGCTTTCGCTCCCAATCAAGCGGCACATGGTCGGCTTTCCCGAGGTCGTCACCTGAAGCCTTGACGATCCCTCCATCAGTCTGGCTGGTCTATCACAGGCTGCGGAGCGGAGACAGCGTTCCGGTTCCCATTCCTCTGGCGTTAAGTGCGGCTTGGGCCGCGCTGGTCGCGTGTCCGCCCCATCGAGTCGCGAAACGGTCGATCGATCGTCACCGGCCACCTCTGCGGGCGGTCACGCTGATCCGTTTCAAAGATGGTCCCTGATCGATATGGAAAAACCCCCTTCCCGGGGTACACCGTCGGTTAGCGGGGAGGATCACCGGCGGATGGGAAGGGGGTCGGTCGGGCCGCAGCGGGGGAACTGGCGGCCCCACGGACGTCGGGGTTTCGAGGAGGTGGATTTTGACGCCCGCATTAGAAGGTACGGTAGACGGGTCGACGGCGTTCCATTATTCCCACAATTTATGTGTGTTTTATCGGGTATTACCGGCCAGCTCCTCCAGCCGTTCGATCAGCGCGGCGGCGAGGTCCACCCCGGTGACCTCCTCGACGTAGCGCAGTCCGGGCACGGAGTTTATCTCGACGATCCGGGGACCGTCGGCGGTGGGCAGGAGGTCGACGCCGGCCACCTCGAGCTCGAGCAGCCGGCAGCTCTCCTCGGCCAGCGCGACCTCGGCCGTGGTGGGCCGATGCGGCGACGGACTGCCGCCGCGATGGGCGTTGGAACGGAAATCGTCGGGGCGGCTCGCGCGCTGGTAGGCGGCGCGGACCCGTTTGCCGACGACGAACAGCCGCCGGTCCCGGCCGCCGCTTTCGGCGTAGTAGCGCTCGAGGTGGGCGTTCTGCTCCAGGGCCGCCGAAAGCTGCCACTGGCCGCGCAGGGCGGGCATCGACTCCACCAGGGCCGTGCCCACCCCCCGGGTGCCCCGGCTCCACTTGAGCACCAGGGGGAAGCCGCCGAGTAGCTCGACGGCGGCGGGGAGTTCGGACTCCTCGCGGACCAGGACGGATTCCACGGTGGGCAGTCCGGCGGCGCAGAGCAGTTGCTGGGTGAAGAACTTGTCGCTGCAGCGCAGCACCGCCCGGGTCGAGTTGAGGGTCGCCACCCCGAGCGCCTCGAGCTGGCGCCAGAAGGAAAGGTCCCAGCCGAAGGCCAGTCGGGTGTAACCAGAACGATAGACCGCCGCGCGGGGAGGCTCCACGGGTGAGCCGTCCAGCAGCAAAGCGGGTCCGCAGGCGCTGTTGACGGCGGCCAGGCGGCCCGTGTCGATCTCCTCCAGCACATGGCCGCGGGCGACGGCGGCCTCGCGGATGCGCTGCGAGGAGTAGAGATCGAAGTTGCGGCAGAGTGACCAGATCAGCATCGGCTTCCCGGGCAAGGGTGCCGGATGATGATAGCATAGGTGACCCGCGCATCAAGGGACATGGCCTGCGGTGAAGCTGGATCAAGGTGTGTTTCGCCCCTTCCGCCGCCGCCTGCCGGAGCAACGTCCCCAAAGGCACGGCAGCACCAGCGGAGAGTCTCATCCAGCTTATGGATTGGGCATCCTGGAACGTGTTCGGACCAAATCAGGCTGATTTGGAGCGGCCCGCTGGGCCGTTCTTCACTACCCTGAAATGCACGATTATGACCACGAGCGTTTTTTGCATATCTTTATTACCTATTGTATTTACAAGCGGCAATATACCACAGCATTACTGGAGAACAATTCAATCATACGCAGTTAGCGTTTTAACAGGAGCGCACATGGAATGAAATGCATGTGGCGGATACATGGATTTGCACATTTTCTTAGTGCCCGTAGCGACGTAATTACAAGCTGAAAAAACTGTTTGACGCCGTTGGCTATGATGACTGGGCTGCGATAATTAGCATCCTTATAATAAGTATATATCATGAGCGAGCACCGTGGGGTCAGGGTTGCAGACTAAACTTGATTCTGCATGTCCCCGTCTCAAAACATTATTCGAAGGGGGCGGAGTTTAGCGCTGGAGTGGACTGGTCCGGGAGCGTTTTTTAGCCTTGCTCATTATTATCGTACTTATTAGTTACGTCACTTTTTTATTATGACACTTATTTATTACGACAGCTAGCAGATAACGATAATCTGCTGTCAAATATATATACAAGTCCGCTTGTATCCTGGTTCGCTAAGGACCAGGTTCGCATTAGCCGCCACTTATTCGCTGTCAGTCTTGTAACAGGTACCCTATGATCATCACCTCTATTACCGACAGGATGCAATCACAATCAGGTCATGTCGGGTTATACGATCCCAAAGATATATAAATTATGGCGCATAGGCACTGGCCGGTGTCGTCGAAGCGGATACTATCAAGCAGTCGACCCAACCGCCCCGAATCGCCGAAGAGGGTAACCGGAATATGTTTGACTCCTCGATCCGCCACCAACAGATTTTGCAGCAAGCCTGCCATCCCGCCTGCCAACTGTCATTCTCTCAACATTATTCTCTTTAATAATGCGGTCCGTTGCTTTTTCCGACCCCGTGGTCAAGTATCCGCTGATAGTTTCTTGTTCCGCAGGGGAGCGTTTTCAAAGCGGCGCTGATCAGCCGGCAAGCCGCAACCGATCAGCCTGTTTTTCACCGATCACGCTCCAGGCTGCCGTTTATTTTTGTTGACACCGGTTGCGAGCAGGCATAATATAGTTAAGTAATTGAATGTCAAAAGAAACTGAAACAAGCATTCGCAACTCAGGAAATCCACCTTGAGAAGGGGGCGTGGTATCTACCCGCAGCGAGGCGTCAACCAGCGAAGGCGGATAGCGGTCGAAACTTCTAAAGCAGGCAATAGAGCGTCGTCTTCAGATCCTTATCTCACAACCTGGCCGACTCCTGAGCGGGACCAATAGCCTCGGGCTTCCGGCGACACTTAACGCAGGTCCAGGTGCATCGCCACTAAGCAGCGGTATGATAATGGTGGCGATTATGGAAAATAGCGCATGAATGACAATCCATTGGTCGGATATGACGGTTCAGATATCTATGATAATCCCTTTCGTTGACTATGTCAGATAAAGTTGGGCACGTAGTCTCATCCCGCTCAATAATCCAACCCACCCGTCACGACAAAACAAACGATAGGAGTAAGTATGCTGCGCAAAGCTCTAGTCTTGCTCGCCATCGCCGGCTGCGCCTTCGCCCTGCCCGTTCTCGACGCCGGTTTCGCGCCCGGAGGCAGCGGCGGCCCCGACGGCGGCGGCTACTACTGGTACGACCAGGTCGAGGACCCCGACTTCTTCACCGACAACTGGGTCGACATCTCCGGCACCGGTACTCCGCTGGGGTTAACCGACGACTCTCACACTCTGGCCGGTACCCTGTCCTTCGATTTCAACTTCTACGGCACCACCTACAACGATATCTACGTCGGCTCCAACGGCGTGGTCTACTTCGAGGACACCTACCTGGGTCTGTCTTACACGCACATCCCCGGTTCCAACTCCTACGGTGTCGACACCTTCATGGCCCCCTGGTGGCGCGACTTGGATCCTGGTTTAGGCGCCGGCGCCATCTACTACCAGGAGTTCGCCGACCACTTCGTCGTGCTGTTCTCCAACGTCGAGGTCTACGGCGGCGGCAGCCCGGTCACCTTCGAGCTCATTGGCTGGGAGGCCCCGGGCGGCTCCACCAACTCCGACATCGCCTTCCTCTACAACAGCACCACCAGCATCAACGGATGCATCGGCATCCAGGGCGACGTCACCACCGGCACCGAGTTGGAGTACGATCCCATGGACTGCGCCCCCGGCGAGTGGTATCTGCTGACACCCGATGACGACTACTTCGGCGGTTCCAGCGTCGTCGAGAGCTCTTGGGGCGAGATCAAGGTCATGGACTAAGACCGACGCCGCACCGCAAGCAACCTGATGCAAACGAGGGACCGCTCCGGCGGTCCCTTGTCACATAAACGGCGCTTTATCAAGATAATCAAGATGATGCCCAGTGCACATTGCCAAATAGATAGGGATGTGCTAATATGTATCGTTAGAGTTGGTACTTCACAAGAAAAGAAAGGGGAAACATATGTTCCGCAAAGCTCTGATCCTTCTCGCCATCGCCACGGTCGCCTTCGCGGGCACCGCGGACCTCTCGATGGACAGCCGCGCCTTCAGCGTCGGCGCCGAGCCCGGCGACGGCCAGACCGCTCACTGGCAGGCCTACAACGAGGGTGGCGAAGACTGCGCCGCCTGCGTCGTCGACGGCGGCGACAGCTACAGCTACGGCGACAAGACCTGGATGTACAACTCCACCGCCTTCGATTTCACCGGCATCGAGCAAGCCGGGGTGGCTTTCGAGTACACCCTCGCCTCCGCCGACGCCAACGACTTCATGGCTGTTTACGCGGTGAACTACGAGCCCACCTCGGGCAGCTTCGATCCCGACGTGGAAACCCCGCTGGCCGTTTACGACACCGATGAGTCAAGCTGGACCTATGTCGAGCTGGGCATGGAAACGATGCTCGGCGAAGGCTCCGTCTACGTCGTTTTCTACTGGGAGTCCGACAACACCGGCACCGACGACGGCGTGCGCATCAACAGCGCCGGGGTCTGGACCTGGGACGGCACGTACAACTGGACCAACCTGCTGAGCTGGGACGAGGATCACGACGCGTATGGTCCCGGCGAAGCCGTCAACCTGGACATCTCCGCCATCGCCGGTGAGTGGGGCGTCGTCGAGTTCTACTACTACACCTCCAGTTGGGACTGGTGGGCCGAGGTCGACCAGGTGGTCATCTCCGACGACACCCGCGCCGACCTGCTGACCGAGGACTTCGAAACCTGGCCGCCCACGGACTGGACCATCGAGAACTACGGCGGCGACGAGGTCTGGTTGAGCAACGACACGACCGGCCGCACCAACTACGCCGGCGGTGACGGCTTCTGCGCCGTTGCCGATTCGGACTACGCGGGATCGGGCTCCACCATGGACACCGGCCTGATCACCCCGATGCTTGACTTCAGCGGCAGCACCACGGTTTCGCTGGATTTCGTCGCTTCCTACAACGACATCGGTGGCGACGACGTCTTCGAGGTCAATCTCGGTGAAGTCACCTGGGTTCCCGAGATCGACGATGCCTTCGACGATCTGTCCGCCTGGACCGCCGTGGACGAGGGCGTCTACTCCGAGGTTACCGAGGCCTCCTGGGGCGAGATCAAGACCCTGGACTAGGGAGGCTTGTGCGGATTGGTTCCTGAACCAATCCCAACCAGAAAACGGTATAACAAGGGACCGCTCCGGCGGTCCCTTTCAATAATCCCGCAGTGTCGTTGTCCCGCTGATAAGCGCCAATTGCTGGGAGCCCAGGGGGAGCGCTGTCGCGGGTGATGCACCCGCTCAAGAACGGGCACTCTCCATGGGAGCCAGGTGATTGGTCAACCGAACGGCCGCTGTTCCAGCGGCCTTTCAATCCACAAACGATATCTCAGCTTAACAACGAACCGCACGCAGCGGCGCCGTCCGGTCCATCCCGGTGAGAGGCTGTCTGTCTACAGCGCCTCCAGGGGGATGTGCAGCAGGGTCTCGATCTCCTCGGGCGGGGTGGCCCGGGGATCGGTCAGGTACTCCTCCCGGCTGGGTCGACTCGCCATGGTGAAGGGCGAATGCGCCAGCCAGCCACGGATCAGCCGGTCGTAACCCCGTCTTACTTCGTCGTGGGGTCCGGTGTAACGGTGGCGGGCGAAGAGACCACCGGAGAGCTCGCGCACGATCACGGCGGGAGGGCCGAGGGCGCCCGTCGGAGTGCCGGCGGGTACGGCGCAGGCCGCCTCGTAGCGGCAGGTGGAGCGCTCGACGATCGCCGGGTCGTCCCAGGAGAGACCGAAGGTCCGGGGGCGGCCGTCGAGCGGCCCGGCTTCGCGCAAACCGGCGAAGAGCAGCTCCCAGGCCTGGGCGATGGCGGCGTTGTCATAGCCCGCGGTAGGCGCTGGGACTGGCGGCGAAGCGACGGCGGAAGGCCCGGCTGAAGGCCGCCGGCGAGGAGTAGCCCGCCGCCAGGGCGATCCGGGTGACCGACTCCTCTCCGCAGGCCAATTGATGCGCCGCCCGTACTCGCGCCGCGTTTCCGTGCCGCTTACCATCCCCCGCTCCCGGCTCGGCGCAGCAGCGTCTCGACCACCCGGCCCACCGCTACCAGGCTGTCCGGCGAGCAGTTGGCCGCGGTGTCCTCAACGGTGTGCCAGTAGACGTAGTCGAAATCGATAATGTCGATCACCGGCCGCCCCCGTCGCAGGAAGGGCAGGTGGTCATCGGTGATGGTGTGGCGCGGCTCGTCGATGAAGGCCGACTCGCCCAACTCGGCGGCGATATCCCAGACCCGCCGGACCAGCTCCGGGGCGTAGCGCAGGGAGTGGCCCTCGGGATGCAGGTTGAGCTCGGCGTCGCCGACCAGATCGACGATGACGCCGTAGTCGAACTCCAGCGCCTCAGTGGCGGCCAGGCGCTCCGAACCGATGCAGAACTCCTGACCACCGATACGCCCCTGGTCCTCGAGGTCGAAGAAGACGAAGAGCACGCCGACCTCGGGGGAGGCCTCGGCGAAGACCCGGGCCAGCTCGAGCAGTACGGCCACCCCGCTGGCCCCGTCGCTTGCTCCGGGGACGGGCTCGCCGCGTCGGGCCGGCTCCGGGTCCTCGTCGGCGTAGCGCCGGGTGTCCCAGTGGGCGCCCAGCATCACCCGGGTCTCGGCCTCGGGGTTGAGCAGGCCGATGATGTTGGTCGCGGTCAACGCCTCGCCGAAGGGCGGCTGGTACTCGAAACGCTGCAGGGTCAGCTCGTCGACCAGGGGGGCCAGCTCGCCGATGATCCACCAGCGGGCCGCCGTATGCCCCGGGGAGCCGGGGTAGCGCGGTCCGAGGGCCAGTTGCTCCTCCAGCAGCGTCCAGGCGCGTCGTTGATCGAAGCTCGTCTCGACGGCCCCGGCGCTCAAGCAGAGCGTCAGCAGAACCAGGGGGACCAGCGGGAGCGAACGGCGGTTCATCGGCGACCTCGTTTTCGAGAGATAGCGGCGTCCAGGGTTGCCGGTTCGTCACCCGGTTCGTCACTTGGAGCGCAGGGATCGGAGCGGCTTGGATACGGGCGGCCGGCTGGAAGCGCTTGAAAGTCACTCGCGGAGCTCAGCGGATCAGGCGTTCGATGGCGTGAAAACCGATCGACATGATGATCGACGCAATCGAGCAGCACAACGCCGCTACCGCTCTCGGCCGTCACGGCGCAAGTCGGCAAGTCGTCTGTGTTTCAGATGCGGCTGATCGAGAGTATGGCGGTATGCTGGGTTGCGCAAGGTTTCAGCGCCCGATGAACCGCCCGGTTCCCTCGGAGACTTGAAAACGAAAGCTCAAGTTCAACTGCCTTCCAGCGGCCTTTATACGCCTTTCAATGCGTATTTAACACCGATTGTCCCCCAAATGTCTCACACATTATCAGAAACCAATTAGCGATTAATCAAGTTGCGACATCTTTGCGCCAATCGGTGAATAGAGGATTCTACAGCAGCCCCTGAGCTCTTGCCAGGCGATCCAGCACAGCGTTGACCAGGCCGGCGGCGTCATCGCCGGCGTAGTCCCGGGCGATTTCCACGGACTCATCGATGACCACCCGGGCCGGGGTGACCTCGAGCAGCAGCTCGGCGCAGGCTGAGCGCAGCAGGCTGCGCTCCACCACGCCCAGCCGAGAGAGACGGTAGTTGGTCAGGTGGCGGGTCAGCAGCTCATCGATCTCTTCGCGCCGCCGCTGGACGGTGCCGACGAGCCGGTCGGCGTAGCTGCGCGCCTCCGCCGCCGGAAAGCGCACCGACCAGTATTTGGCCGCCACGTTTTCCAGGTCGTCGCCGGTGATCTCGAGCTGGTAGAGCATCTGCAGGGCGCTTTCCCGGGCCACCCGTCGGTTGGTCATCGAAGCTCACCTCGTGGTTGGTTGCGCGGACTGGTGTCTCGGCACTGGTGTCTCGGCACTGGTGTCTCGGCACTGGTGTCTCGGCACTGGTGTCTTGACAATGGTGTCTTGGAATGTTTCCCGCGCTGTGCTATAAGGGGGGCATGGACCTGCCCGAATCCGACGCCTACCTGGAAGAGATCCAGCGGCTGCTGGCGCGCCGCTTCGGCTATCCCCTGGCGCTGTCGCCCCGGGACCTCGAGGAGCTCCAGCGCTGGAAGAGCCGGGGCTACCCGCCGGCCGCCGTGGAGGCGGGGGTCACCGAGGCCCTCCGCGAGCGCCTCGAAAGCAAGCGACCCGCGCTGAGCTACTGTCGCCGGGCCGTGGCAGCCGCCGCGGCGGAGCTGGCCCGCCGGGGCGTCGGCGGAGCCGATGAAGCCGGAGAGCGACGGCGGCCGTCAGCCCTGAAGTCTGACGATTCCGAGACCGAAAGCGGCTCAACCGGTGAACCCTGGCCCGAGCGCGGCCTCTGGCGCTCCCTCGACGCGGACCAACGCCGGGCCTTGACCGCCAAGGTGCGCCGCCGCCTGGCCGCCGACCGCTCGCGAATGAGCAACCGGGCCTACGCCCGCACCTTCCGCGCCCTGCTCAGCCGCCTGCTGCGCCGCCGCAAGAACGTCTGAAAAAAAGGCGGAACTTGACGCCCCCCTCCCGGCGTGCTATTAATACAAGCGTCAAGCGGAAACCCCACTTCAACCGCCACCGGTTCCCCGGTTCAACCCGCGGGAGGTTTTAATGAAACGCCGCACCGTGATCATCCTGATCGTCCTGGCCGTACTGGCCGTCGCCGGTTTGACCGCCGCCACCGCCACCGTCGAGACCAGTTGGGGTCTGCTCAAGGCCGACGCCGTCACCAGCCTCGAATAGGACCGGGCCGGGATAAGGCCCGCCTGATCACAAGGGCAAGCGGGGTCCATACCACGGTCACCCCGAACACCCCGTTGGCCCATGACATGTCGAGCGTGCTAGCGTCCGAGTGGCGGCTCTACCGCGCCGCTGTCAAGTGTATCTGAAGAGCTGTGGATAACACCCAGCGTATTCATTCGCCATGCAAAAGGGTTGTCTCCGGACGACCCTTTTGTATGCGCAAATGACGGCCTATCCAGGTGAACACTCCAGCGCAACGTTTCAGCGACTCACTTGATCGACCGCACCCGGTCAGGATAATCATTCGCATGAAGCCGTCCGGACATTCTGATTGAGGGAAGCGCCTATTCTAGCAACAGCTTGCTCTCAGCCTGTCCTTTGACTATCTGCTTGCCGGAAGACCGGCGGGACCGCGGATTTACGAACTCGTGGGCAAATGAAGCCGGAAGCAATCATTGACAAACGCCCAGCGGGCTGTCACCGCGTTTCATCCGATGAGTATCCCAAACGGAATCATGATTGCGACACCCCGCAAACTCGTCGCATCTCAGAACGCCAACCGAGACCGCCCACGTCCTAGCAGTCGTCTGATATCAGCCTGATCAATCGCCCGTTGTTCATCAAAGCCCGCTATCCTGGTAACTGCCGCCGTCCCTCCCGGTATCCCGCCGTCCAACACCCCTCGGCACCCCTCAGTGTCGCAGCTCGGCCAGGGCCCGGGCGATCAGGGCCTGGATCTCGGCCCCCTCGCCGAGTTCTTTCTCGGCGTTGGAAACGGCCTCGGCGGCGGCGGGGCGGGGGTAGCCCAAGGAGACCAGGGCCGCCAGGGCGTCGGAGCGCGCCGGGGTCACTTCGACGGTTCCCAGAGCGGTCAGCAGCTCGGCGGCGCCCTCGCGCAGCTCCAGACTGAGCTTCTCGGCCCGCTTGCGTCCGATGCCCGGCACCCGGGAGAGCAGGGCGGTGTCGGCATCCACCAGGGCGCGGCAGACCTCGGCGGGCTCCAGGGTCGAAACGGCGGCCAGGGCCAGCTTGGGGCCCACCCCGGAACCGCCCAGCAGCAGGCGGAACAGTCGGCGGTCGCTTTCCTGGGTGAAGCCGTAGAGCGCCGGGCCGTTCTTCTCGCTCCAGGTCAGCTCGATGAGCAGCTCGACCCCGGCGCCCGTCGGCAGCTCCCGCAGGGCGCCGTAGCCGCGCAAGCCGATGACTACGGCGAAGCCCACTCCGGCGGCTTCGACCACTGCCAATCCGGGAGTCAAGGCACGAAGCTCTCCGCGTAGGCGCTCGATCATCGCCGTTCCTTCGGGTTTTCCTCAGCGGCCTCCCAAGCCGCCCGCAGCTCGGGATTTCGTTCGAGGAAGGCCGCACGGACCTCGGGCGGCACAGTATTTAACGGGCAGGAGAGGTTGACGCAGCGCCGGCAGGCGTGGACACGCAGGGTGATGTAGAAGCTCGCCAGCGAGAGCGTCACGGAGGTCGCCGCGACGATCGCCCCCCAGAGCCCGACGACGGCCGCTCCCGCCGCCGCCCGGGCGATCAGCAGCCCGGCGAAGACCAGGGGATAGAAACCGAAGACAGCGAAGCAGACCAGCAGAGCGGCTTTCTCCCAGGGGCGCATCGGTGAAGGTCGGTAGCGGAAGAACTTGATCGCCCCGTGGTTGAGCAGGCAGTGCAGGACGCGGGAGCGCTCGGCGTAGTAGGGGCAGTGGCTACAGAGGATGCGTATCTCGAAGAAGCCGAAGAAGAACAGGCAGAAGGCGGCGTAGGCGATCAGGGGCCACCAGCCGCCGCCGGAGAGCCCCCGGAGCACCAGCGTCAGGCAGGCCAGGGCCATGAAGGAGAAGGCGGGCACCTGTAGCGAGACCAGCACACCGCGATCCCAGCGGCAGAGTAGCTTGCCGTCGATGCCGCAGCCGGCGCACTCATCGACGGGCCGCCAGGTGCAGGGGGTCTTTCCGGGCTGGTCGTCGGTCTTCATCGAACGAGGGAGAAGAGGTGGGCGTAGTCGGTGCGGCCGCTCAGGGTGAACGGACCGCCCCCTTCGACGCGGGCGACCAGGTCTTCGTCTTCGAGATGATGGTCCTCGACGGCCAGCACGCCGTCGGCGGCCAGCACCCGGGCCAGCTCCGTCAGCACCGGCTCCGGCGGTTCGAGGTGGTGCAGGATGTCGAAGAGCAGCACGACGTCGACGGCGTCGTCGTCCAGCCCCGTGGGGCCGCCCGAGGTTATCGCGCGCAGGTTGTCCAGCCCCTTGCGCGCCGCGGCGGCGGCGATCTTCTTGGCCGCCAGGGGCACGATGTCCAGGGCGTAAACCAACCCGCCCGGCGTTACCAGGGTCGCGGCGGCAATACTGAAATTACCAGGGCCGCAGCCGAAGTCGAGGACGGTCTTCCCCGGCGCGACGCCGATCGCGGTCAGAATACCCTCGAGGTCCAGCCGGGGATAGCGCTTTTCGTTGAAGGTGCGGCTCATCGCCTCGAACTTCTCGTCGGACATCGGCTCGTAGGGCATGGCGCTCCGTGGAGGCGGGTTGATCGACGGTGACGAGTATAACAAAAGCCGCCCGGCGGCGGGATGCAAAGGGGCCGGTCCGTGTGGGGATCGGCCCGGTGCGAGTGTGGAAGGAGCCCGGACTCAGCGGCCGTGACCGCCCCGGCCGCCGCCGGAACCGCAACCGTCGCCGCACCTCTGGAAGGCCATCAGGTGGTTATGCCGCGAAGCCCACTGGTTGTTCTCGAAGACCCGGCGGATGTCGGTGGGAAGGTCCAGAGACAGGTAATCATCATAGAGGGCGGCGTTGTCTATCTCGGCCCGGGCGCCGGCCTCGCAGGCCTCTTCGATCGAGGCGAAGCGCGGCACGTCCTCGAAAGATCAGCGGTTCTCCGGGACATCGAGGTCGTAGGCCGCGAAAAGGTTCAGCAGAGCCTCCTGGTGGCGGCGTTCGGCCCCGATGATCCGGCTGAAGGGCCGCACCTCGCCGAAGTCGGCGATGACACCGGCGTAGAGGGCCTCGGCCTTGTACTCGTCATCCAGGATGGTCTTGAGGGCGCGGACGATCGCCTGGTCCAGTCCCAGCGCGGGAATGACGGACACGGCGATGAAGACAAGGCCCAGTCCGAGCAGCGGGAGCCTTTTGATGGTTTATCCTTCGCTTGAAGTTGCAATATCAGTATAACATAATATTGGCTTATTTCCCAGCTTACTGGTCGGTTTTACTCCATCCGGCCTCTCCACGGGCGAATCTTCCGCCGGGGCAGGTTCGGCGGTATTCGCAGCGCGGGCAGAAGGTGGGGAAGAAGACGGCGGCGTGAATCACCAGCAGGCCCAGGTAGACGGCGGCGTACCACCAAGCCGCGCTGAATAGCCACCAGAGCGGAAACAGGGCGATGGCCGTCACGAAGCTGATGCCCACGGCCGCCGCGCGATCGTAGGCCTTTTTGGTATGGGGGGTGTCGGGGTAAAGCAGTTTCGAAAGCGGGTTGGCCAGATAGACGCCAAAGATCGCCGGGCAGAAGCGACCCCGATAGGGGCAGCCCACGCAGCAGCGAGCCTGGGCCAGGTGGACGCCGAGGAGCAACCCCAGGTAGATCGCTCCCAGCCACCAGGCCGTGGAGAAGAGGAACCAAGCGGCGCCGATGATCGCCGCCAATGCCGGGATCAGCACGACCAGGTAGAGGGTGTGGTCCCGAACGTGCCAGGTGGGACGGGGGACGGGGGTCATGGCGGGGACCTCGGCGGAGGAAGAAACGTTTGGTGAATGAGCTGGGCGACGGATTGTCGGGTTGGTCTGCCGGGAGTTGTGTTGGTCGGGGTTGGAGGGTGTGGGTCGGTTGGGACGGATGGTTTATCGATTAGTGGTTGCTGCTCGTTCTTGGATCGTCATGTAAAACTTTTGATTAAACTGTTAGATTGGTGAAGGGATCATTACCCCATTCGGCTCGGAGAGTGATTGTATTCTGCTGATAAACCAGTGTTTACCTATACTTTCCCTTTTGTTGAATGAGCAGTTAACAAAGGCGGCAGAAAGAGATGTTTTCCGTGGGCATTCGGCAAATACGGCAGCTTGCCTTCATCATCATACGACTTCTGCTTGACGCTTGCGGTCCGAAAACTGTTGAGGTGATAGCGGATGCACGTTGCAAAAGGGGCGGATTAATCAAAGAGCACAGTTTGAAGCTACTCAAGATTTCTTGTTATCAAACGGGTTGCCTGAGATAATAAGGGATTATCACTCTCGCCTGAACCGACTCATCCAGTTGATAGACTGTCACTCATTGCTTTATAGTTCACCCTCGCCGCCGTTGTCATCCCTCTGCATTGTCTTTTCAGCGCAGGTGGCGATGTACCTGGACCTGCTTTGAGTACCTCCGGAAGCCCGAGGCTGTTGGTTCCATTCAGGATTCAACCAGGCTGTGGGTGAGTGACCTGCTGACGACGCTCTATTGCTCGCTTTAGCAGCATAGGTCGTTATCCGACTTCGCTGGTTGACCCTTCGTTGCGGGTGGTTACCAGGACCTCGTTTCAATGCGTTTTTTCACCAAGTGCTAATACTTGGTTCAGTTTCTTGTAATGATCCCGATTATAAAGACGATCGGTACGGGAGTTAAACAGACTGGAAGGTCTGTTATCCTTGATCGTTTTCCTGTCCTGTTCACCGTGACCGGTTCGCCATGGTTTTCTCGATGGTTTTTCGCTGAGCCGCTAGCCGCCTGTCGCAGCCCGCAGCAGATGACAGATCGCCGCGGCCAGGGCGTCGGAGGCGTCGTTCGGGGTGATCGGCTCGCGGATGCCCAGCAACCGCTGGACCATGAAACCCACCTGCTCCTTGGTCGCCCGTCCCTTGCCGGTGACGGCGCGCTTGATCTGCATCGGGGTGTACTCGAAGATGGGCAGCCCGGCGCGCACCGCGGTGAGGATGACCACGCCGCGGGCGTGGCCCAGCAGCAGGGCGGTGCGGGCGTTGCGGGCGCTGAAGATGGTTTCGACGGCGCAGCAGTCGGGGCGGTAGGCGTCGACGGCGGCGGTGAGCTCGATGTAAAGGCGTTCCAGCCGACGGGGCATCCCCCAGGCGGGCTTGGTCGGAATGTGACCGTAGCAGAGCCCGCGCGGACCGTCGGCGGCCTGTTCGACCAAGCCGAAGCCGGTGCAGCTCAGCGAGGGATCGATGCCCAGGACGCGGATGTCGCTCTCCGTGGGTTCGGGTTTACCGGAGCTCAGGCCTCGATATCGGCGTCCTCGGGGATGTCGAAGTTGGTGTAGACGTTCTGGACGTCGTCGAGGTCCTCGAGACCGGCGAGGATTCCAACAACCTTTTCACCATCGTCGGACTCGAGGCTGATCAGGTTCTGGGGGACGTAGGCGACGGAGCTCTCGATTATCTTGAAACCGGCCCGGGTCAGGGCCTCGTTGACGGTGTGGTAGTCGCCGACCTCGGTGAGGACCTCGAAGGCGTCGCTCTCTTCGACGATGTCGAGAGCGCCGGACTCGAGGGCGACCTCCATCAGCAGGTCCTCGTCGGTGGAGCCGTCGAGGATGATCAGGCCGCGGCGGTCGAAGGAGTAGCTGGCCGCGCCGGACTTGGCCAGGTGGCCGCCGCGCTTCTCGAAGACGTGGCGGACCTCGGCGGTGGTGCGGTTGTTGTTGTCAGTGACGGTCTCGACTAGGATGGCCACGCCGCCGGGACCGTAGCCCTCGTAGAGGTGCTCCTCGAAGACCACGCCGGGCAGCTCGCCCGTGCCCCGCTGGATGGCCCGCTTGATGTTCTCCTTGGGCATGTTCTGGGTCTGGGCGTTGTCGATGGCGGTGCGCAGGCGGGGATTGCTCTCGGGGTCACCGCCACCCTCCTTGGCGGCCACGGTGATCTCCCGGATCAACCGGGTGAAGACCTTGCCGCGCTTCTGATCCTGGGCCTGTTTCTTACGCTTGATCGTCGACCATTTCGAGTGTCCGGACACCGGTGTCCTCCGCGCTGTTCGGTGAACTGCAAGCCTAGCTGCGTCAATGGAGTAAGTTTAGCCCGCACCGTCACGACTGTCAATAACCGCCGGCGTGAGTCTCGTGGAAGGCGGGCTCGAGCAGGGGCGAATCCGACGGCTCGCCGAGAGCCAGGGCGCGGACGGCGCCGCGAAGCGCCAGCCAGTCCAGCTCGATCTCGCCCAAGCTGCGCAGGTGCGGTCCGTCCAGCAGGACCCAGCCTTCGGCACTCGGTCCCCAGCTTGCGCCCCGGGTGGGCGGGGGCATCCGGACGCCGTAGCCGTTGGGCGCGACGAGGATGACGGCGAGCTTGGGAACGGCGCGGTGGACGGCCGCCAGTCGAGTGTCGAGCGCAATCAGCAGTTCCTCGAAGAGCAAGCCGTACTCGACATCTTCGGCGGTCTCGCCGCCGACGGAGGCGGCGAGAAAGCGACGCCCGTAGCGTAGGGACTGGTAGCGCTGCAGAGCCGGCTGAAAGCGCCGGGCGTACTCGGCGTAGAGCCCCGTGCCGATCCAGACGGCGCGGCTCCCGGCGGCCAGCAGCTCCCCGGCGGCGTCCAGATCATCGAGAAGCTGCTGGTATTGCCGCCGCAGGGCCGGAGACCGCTCGAGTAGGCGGGGCAGGCGTCGGGGCGGGGGTTGGTAGATCGTCGAGGATGCTTCCCCGGTATACCCCAGGGAGATCAAGCCCTTGCGGAATCCCAGCTCCCGGGAGAAGACGGTGGACCAGTCGCCGCCCGGTCGCGCGAAGCGGCAGCGCGCACCCCGGGCGGTCAGCCGGGCGAGCTCGGGCAGTCGGCCGTCATCGATCAGCAGCTCGACGGCCTTCCAGTCCAGGGCGCCCAGGTTCACCAGGAGCACCGGGACGGGTTCCCGGGTGATTCGCGAGGCCCTGTCGGGGCGGACCTCGACCAGCCGCAGCTCGTCGAGACGCCAGCCCAGCCGTCGCAGGGTCGGGGTGAGGGTCTCGGCAAGCAGGCCCGCCAGTACTGGACGCCGCGGGCCGTATAGATCATCGAGAGTGCTGACGGCGCACAACCGACGCAGCGCCGTCACGGCCAACAGGCGGGGAAGCTCCGGGTGCAGGGCGTCGAACACTCCGCGGGCGCGACACAATCTCTCGGACAGCAACACCGCGCGCAGAGAGAGCGCCACACGAGCGCCGTCGCCTCGTCGGTCGGTGATCGCGAGATCGAGCTCGACCTCGAGCAACGCCGGGTAGGCCGCGGCCGAGCGCCAGGGCCAGTCCGCCGCCCAACCCGAAACGCGGCGCGGTTCCCCGTCATCCTCGACCAGGAGCACCCCCGCCGGAGGCTCGACGATGACGGCGGCCAGGTAGGCCGTCAGGCCGAACAGGAAGGCGACGGCGATGATACCGACGATGCGCTGGCGGTCGATCGACATGGCCCCATTGTAGAACAGTGGGGCGAGAGTGACCAAGCCCTTCAAATAATTAGGGATTATCACCTAATTATGAACAAGCGCGAAGTATGCTCCTGAGGTCGTTTGGCGCATTTTCGTCGCGATGGTTGATTCTGATCGGCCTTTCTCGGATAAAGAGCCTTTCGTTGCGTATGAAGCCACCGTTGTAGGCTTATAGCCGTCACTTGGCGTAGCCCCGGCAGCTATCGATGCCGTTGATAGGCACCTTGCCATCGACCAGGGCCTTCTCATGGTTGATGCGCTTGTGGTGAAAACCGTTGAGCGAGAGCTTGTTATAGGCATTCCAGCCGTCGGAGTAGACGATCGAGTCCAGCTCGACATTGTCCAAGATCACACCCACCAGATGCTTGCTGTCACAGCGCTTGGGGAGGATGACCCGCGCCACCGGGAGGCCGCGCCGCAACAGATGCGCTATCTCACTGCGTTTTTCCGCTGGCGGCTCGTTGCGACGCCCTTGGGGACGATGGTTGAACAACTTGCCGCAACGCTTGCGCTTATGCCCCCCAGTCCCTCGTCCCGTTCTTCCCTGCCGCATTGCCCCCTTTGTTGATGGCAGGATAGCAAACGTGTTCACGCTGAAAAAGTACCCTAATGCAATAACTGATGTTCATCTTATGTGATGATCCCAAAGATTTATGCGGGAACTTGCATTATCCGCCAGCGTCTAATATACTGTAGTTGAGATACAGTTGCATTATGCCGCTTTCTCGGCGGCAACATCAATTACCTCTGCTCTTTCAAATCGAAAGTGTTCTGGGACGCGCCCGAAACGCACCCGCCGACTTCGGTCAGATAGCCCCGCGTAAGGCCAATGTACGGATTGTACGGTTCGACGATAAAACATCTACTGACACCGAACTGACTCCAAGGAAGGTGATAATTATGGAGAAGACGATAACCCTGAAGCTCAGCGGCCTGAGCTGCGGGCACTGCGTGGCCTCCGTCGAGCGTGAACTCAAGCGCGTCGAGGGCGTCCGCCACGCCGAGGCGCGGCTGGAGCCCATGGAGGCCCGGGTGCGCTACGACGACGAGCTGATCGGCCCCGAGGCCCTGGTAAAGGCCGTCGTCCACGCCGGTTACGGAGCCGAGCTGTGAGCAAGCGACGCGAAGACGGCTTGATCGAACTCCGGCTCGAGCTCACCGGGATGCACTGCGTCAACTGCGCCGGCAGCATCGGCAAGGCCCTGCTGAAGACCGACGGCGTCAAGGAGGCCGAGGCCAACTACGCCGACGATAGCGCCCGGGTGGTCTACGATCCCGAGGTTGTCGAGGCCGTGTACCTGGTCAAAGTCGTCCGGGGCGTTGGCTACGGAGCCCGTCTGCCCGAGGACTTGCGCGACAAGCCCGAGGAGCTCACCGTCGCCGAGCGCGAGGAGAAGAGCGCCGAGCGCTGGCAGCTCGCCCGGGTCCTCGTCGGCGTCGCCCTCTCGCTGCCCCTCTTCGTCGGGATGTTCTGGGAGACCCTGCACCTGCCCTGGATGATGCTGGGGCTCTCCACCCTGGCCCTGGCCTTCGTCGGTTGGCCCTTCTTCAAGGGAGCCTGGGGCGAGCTGCGCCGCTTCTCTCCCGGTATGGATACCCTGGTGGCCCTGGGCGCTGGCGCCACCTGGCTCTTCGGAACACTCCGCCTCATCGGCGGTTGGCCCGGCCCCTACTTCCTGGACGCCCCAGCGATGATCGTCACCCTCATCGGCGTCGGCAAGTACCTGGAGGCCCGAGCCAAGGGGCGCGCCGGCCGCGCCCTGCGTGAGCTGTTCTCCCTGGCATCGGAAACCGCCCTGCTCCTCGACGAGAACGGCGATTACCGCGAAGTGCCCATTTCGGAAGTCGAGGTCGGCGACCGCTTGCTCGTCAAGGCCGGGGCCAGGGTTCCCGCCGACGGCGAAATCCTCAAAGGCTCCTCCAGTGTCGACGAATCCATGCTCACCGGCGAGCCCCTGCCAATCCCCAAGAGCGCCGGGGAAAAGGTCGTCGGCGGAACCGTCAACGGCAACGGTACCCTCGAGGTCCGGGTGACCCAGCTCGGCGAGGAGAGCGTTCTGGCCGGAATCGTCCGTCAGGTCAAGCGGGTCCAGTCGAGCAAACCGCCCGCCCAGCGCCTGGCCGACCGCGTCGCCGGCATCTTCGTCCCCGTTGTCCTCTCCCTGGCCGTGATCACCTTCCTGCTCTGGTGGCTCATCGGCGGCGTGATCGAGACCGCCTTCATCAACACCGTCAGCATCCTGGTCGTCGCCTGCCCCTGCGCCCTGGGCCTGGCCACACCGATGGCCGTGATGGTCGGATCGGGTATCGCCGCCAAGAGCGGCATCCTCTTCCGCGACGCCGCCGTGCTGGAGCGCGCCGCCAGGGTCGATACCGTCGTCTTCGACAAGACCGGCACCCTGACCCGTGGACGGCCCGAGGTCGGCGCCGTGAGCTCCTCCCGATCCGAGGAAGGCTTCCTCGGCATCGCCGCGGGACTCGAACGCGGCTCCAGCCACCCCCTGGCCCGCGCCGTCGAACGCGCCGCCGCCGGACGCGACCTCGAGCCCGTCGAGTTCGACGAGGTCGAGGAGCGCCCCGGACTGGGCCTCGTCGGACACCACAACGACCACAGTTACCTCTTCGGTCAACTCAAGCTACTCGAAGAAGCGGGCATCGACACCGAATCGGCCCGCGCCTTCGAAAACGACCGCGGAGCCCTCGGCGCCGCCGCTCACCTGGCCGTCGACGGCGCCTACGTCGGCTCCCTGGCCGTCACCGACGAGCCGCGCCCCGAGGCCGCCGAGGCCATCGACGAACTGCGCGACCTCGGCGTCACCCCCATCCTGGCCACCGGCGACCGCGAGGGTCCCGCCGGCGTCGTCGCCGAAGCGCTGGGCATCGAGGAGTTCCGCCACTCCATGTCCCCCACCGACAAGGCCGAGCTGGCCGAAAAGCTCCAACGCCAAGGCCGCGTGGTCGCCATGGTCGGCGACGGCATCAACGACGCCGTCGCCCTGAGCGCCGCCGATGTCGGCGTGGCCCTGGCCTCGGGCACCGACACCGCCCTCGAAGCCGGCGACGCAACCCTCGTCCACGGCGGCGTCGGCGCCCTGACCCGAATGCTGCGCCTCTCCCGCAAGACGCGCTCGACCATCAAGAGCAACCTCTTCTGGGCCTTCATCTACAACATCGGCATGCTGCCCGTCGCCGGACTGGGCTTCCTCTCACCAATCCTGGCCGCCGGGGCCATGGCCCTCTCCTCGCTGTCGGTCTCCGCCAACGCACTGCTGTTGCGCAAGCGCGTCGATTGACCAGACGCCCAGGGTCCGGCGCGGTTGTTGCCCGCGGTCTCCCGAGAAGGGAGACCGCGGTGCGCAAGAACCGTGACGGACCCGGTCATCGCGGGAAAACCTTCGACTGCTCTTTGCTAGGCCACACCGTTGCTACCTTCGGACCCCTCCTGTCACGGCCGGCCTGTAAGCTACTCCCACAGACGGTTAACAAACACAAGGAGGTCATTGATGGGAGCTTTCGCAATCTATGGAATCACCCATATCCTGGCGCTGATCATCTGCATCGTGGTGGGAGCGTCCAAGGGCCGCGGCGGCGTGGGGTTCCTCGTCGGCCTGTTCCTGGGCTGGATCGGAGTGATCATCGTGCTGGTGCTCGACAATAAGTACGATCAGGAACGCCGCCACAAGGAGATGGTCGCCGCCACCGCGGGACAGGGGGGCTCCGTCATGGTCCGCTGCCCCCACTGCGGCGAGCTGGCCCCGGAGGGCAAACGCTTCTGCCCGGACTGTGGCGGTGAGGTCTAGCACCGCACAGGAGAAGGCGAAACCGGCCCGGGGTTGACCCCGGGCCTTTGTGCAGCTATATTACCCCTTGTACCCAGACAGGTTGAAAGCAAAACGAGCGGCGCTTCCCGGAGCCCGCCCCTCGACGGAAGGTTCTTATGCGACGCACCATCGCCGTTTTCATTCTCGCTTTGGCCCTGGCCGCCACGGCCGCCGTCAGCGGCCCTACCCTAGAGCGCAATCTGCCGACCCTGGCCGAGGGCGAGCTGCTCTGGATCAACATCACACTCAGCGAACAACTCGATCCGGCGGTCTTCCAGCGCATCCAGGCCGACCTGCCCCGCGAGGCGGCCCGCGAGGCCGTGGTCGATCTGATGAAGTCCTTCGCCCGCCAGGAGCAGGCCGGCCTGCTGGACGAGCTGGCCGCTTGGGAAAGCACCGGACGTGTGGCCGACTTACGCCCCTTCTGGATCACCAACTTCATCGCCTGCCGGGCCGACGCCACGGTCATTACAGAGCTGCTCGAACACCCCGAGGTGGCCCGCGTCGAGACCGGTTCCGACCGTCCCGACGAGTTCGTCGGCACGGGATCGCGCAGCGGCAACCCGGCCTGGAGCGTCACCAAGGTCGGCGCGCCCTTCGTCTGGGACAACTACGGCTACTACGGTGACGGCTACGTCGTCGCCGTCTCGGACACCGGGGTCAACTACGAGCACTACGACCTGCGCGACCACCTCTGGACCAACTCCGACGAGATCCCGGACAACGGCATCGATGACGACTTCAACGGCTACGTAGACGATTACTACGGCTACTACTTCGACGGTACCGGAAGTGGCGGCTGTGACCCGATGGACACCGACGGCCACGGCACCCACTGCGCCGGATCGGTATCCTCCGACGGCGCGGCGGGCATCGACTGCGGCGTGGCACCCCAGGCCGACATCATGAGCCTGCGTACCTACATGTACGCCACGCATCAGGGTGAGATGGCCGTTTGGGAGTCCTGGCAGTACGCCCTCGACAACGGCGCCGACATCAGCTCCAACTCCATCGGCTGGAACTACGGCTGGAGCCCGGACCGCTCCACCTGGCGGGCCAACGCCGAAGCCGCCATGGCGGCGGGCATGACCATGGTCATCGCCGCAGGTAACGACGGCCCAGCCGATGAGACGGTCACCTGCCCCGGCGACGTGCCCGGCGTGATCACCGTGGGCGCCACCAAGATCACCGACGAGATCGCCGGCTTCTCCGGCCGAGGCCCGGTGGACTGGTCGAGCATCGCCCCCTACTACGACTACCCCAACCTGACCAAGCCCGACGTCTGCGCACCGGGTGTGGACATCGTCTCCTGCGACTTCCAGAACATCCAGGGCTACCTCTGGGGCTGGAACGGCACCTCGATGGCCACCCCGCATACCGCGGGAACCGCAGCCCTGCTCCTCGACGCCAACCCCTCGCTCACCCCGGCCCAGATCCGCCAGGCCCTCGAGGACTACGCCAAGGAGCTGGGCGATCCCGGCAAAGACAACGTTTACGGCTCGGGACGCATCAACACCTTCGCCAGTGTCTCCGATTACGTCGGCAGCCCGGTTCTCGAGCTGACCTTCGACGGCTACGATATCGACGACTCCGCCGGCGACGGCGACGGCCTCGTCGAGCCCGGCGAGACCATCACAGTCTACTGCGACGTATACAACCCCAGCCTGGTAACCGCCACCAGCCTCGACGCCACCCTGACCAGCACCTCGGGCGAGGTGACCATCGTCGACGGCTCCGACAGCCTGGGCAACCTGGCCCCCCTCGAGGCCGGCTCCGCCGAGTTCACCGTCAGCGTTGACGGCGGCTGCCCCGAGCCCCAAGGACTCCCCCTCACCGTCAGCTTCGACGCCGCCAACCCCTACACCCTCGAAGAGGACCTCGAGCTCTTCGTGCCCGGCTACGGCCTGGCCGAGGACTGCGAGTTCGGCATCGACCGCCTCTGGCGCTACGATGCCAACGGCGACAACACCTGGGCCGTCAACGACGAGCAGGCCCTCTACGGACAGTACTCCTTCAGCCCCAACAACGCAGGGGGAGGTTACGACGCCAACCTGGACTGCTCCCTCGTCTCGCTGCCCTTCCACATCGACACGCAGCACAATATCATGACCGTCTGGGCCTACTTCGAACTCGAGGGCGGCCGGGACATGTGCCAGGTGCAAGTTCAATACACGGGTGAAGACACCTGGACCACACTGCACACCATCTCCGGCGCTCCGGATCCCCAGTGGATGCGCCGCACCAGTGATCTGTCCTCCCACGAGGGCGAGACCGCCCGCCTGCGCCTGCTCTTCCGCTCCGATTCCGACGACGTCTACCAGGGCGTCTGGCTCGACGAGATCTATGTGGTCGATTACGAGGTCGACATCGACGACGCCACCCTCTCCGCCGTCAGCGGCGAGGACGGCGTGCTGCTGAGCTGGGACGTCTCCGGCGACTTCGCCGCCCTGGAAATCTTCCGCGTAGACGGTGACAGCTCCCTCTCCCACGGCGGTCCGCTCAACGAGCTGCCGCTGACCAACGCCTCCGGCGCCTTCCTGGACCGCGACTACGCCCCGGCTTACCTCTTCGAGATCACCGACTCCGCGGGCCGCGTCACCCGCCTGGGTCCCGTCGAGACCGCCGGCGCACCCGCCTCCACGGGACGCACCCTTCTCGCCGAACCCTATCCCAACCCCACCGCCGGAGCGCTCAACGTCTCTTTCGAGCTCTCGGCCGATGACGCTGCCGAGGATGTCCTGGTGGCCCTCTACGATCTGGCCGGTCGCCGGGTGCGCACCATCTCGGCGGGAAGCCTGACCGCCGGACGCCACGAGCTGACCTGCTCCCTGGACGACGTGGGTTCCGGCGTCTACCTGCTGCGGCTGCAGACCGCCTCGGGCAGCCTGCTGCGTCGCGTGGCCCTGGTCCGCTGACCTAAAACACCCCGACGACGGGGGCCGCCCGGCCCCCGTTTTTTCTATCCCGGATACGGATCGACCGATGACCGACGACCAACTCCGAATAGGCGACGCCGTCGCCCCCGACGCCCCGGCGGCCGTCCGCGCCGGACGGGTCCTCTTCAAGCTACGCGGCCTGGTCCCCGTGCCCTTCGTTATCCTGCTGCTGTTCTTCGCCGACCCCCGCCCCTGGAGCTGGGCCGTCGGCCTGCCGCTGATCCTGCTGGGAGAGGCCGGCCGCATCTGGGGCGTCGGCTACACCGGCGGGGCCACCCGGGCCCGGGACCTGCGCGCCAAGGTGCTCTGCACCCGTGGTCCCTTCGCCTACGTGCGCAACCCCCTCTACCTCTTCAACGCCGTGATCGTCCTGGGCACCGTCATCATCGGCGCCTGGTGGCCGCTGATCGCCTTCCAGCCCCTGTTCTATCTCGTTTACTACTACCTGATCGTTCGCTACGAGGAGCAGTTCCTCTTCGCCGAGTTCGGCGAGGACTACAAGCCCTACGCCGCCGCCGTCCACCGCCTGCTGCCACGCCTGATGCCCTACCCCGCCAAGAGCGGCCGTGAGTTCCGCCTGCGCGACGCCCTGCGCAACGAGCGCCCGACGATCACCGGACAAGTGGTCATCCTGGCCGGTCTGACCATCGTCGACCTCGTCCTGGCCGCCCACGACGCCGGAGGCCTCGGCGAGCTGCTCCTCCGGCTCCTCACCTGACCGTCAACCGGCACATCAATCGGTTTCATCCCCGCCGCAACGAGGCGTTGGCGCGTTTGTTGCGCCCAGGGGCGTGGTCCGGTCGTCTGACGGCGGTCTCGCAAGAAACGTGCCAACGCCGGACGGATGAAGGTTCGCTCCCATGCTAGCGCCCCGGTGGCGACCGTCGGTACTCGAGGTCATCGGGGAATGCTTTCGCCAAAGGCGTCCGGGAGTCGTCTTGGGCGCAACAAGCTTAGGACATCACCAAAGCACAGCGAGGAGATGAAACAGCCGGCAAACCCCGCGGGATCATAGAATAGCGCCCAAAATATTAACGCCGTGAGCTCCTCCAGTACCGGATCGGCTGACGAGAAACCACGGACAAAACCTGCGTGACCCTGGATCATGAACGAGCGACGTTTATCGATGAGCGTTCAACAGCTCTGCTACTGGTGTACAGATTATGCAGTGCGCCAAACGCCCGGAAGCCTTAAACGCATACTGATTTCGACCAGCGATCAACCCCGCCTCCGATCACGCCATGGCCAAGCATCACCACCCCCATCCCGGCGTCGACCACGCTCACGACCACGCCCACGGCTACCGCGCCGCCGACCGCGGCCGCTTGCGCTGGGCACTGCTGCTCACCGGTACGACAATGGTCGCCGAGATAATCGGCGGGCTGTGGACCGGCTCCCTGGCCTTGGTCTCCGACGCCGGCCACATGTTCACCCACCTCTTCGCTCTGGGGGTCAGCTATCTGGCGATGTGTTGGGCCGACCGGCCCCCCGACGGTCGACGCAGCTTCGGCTATCACCGCGGCGAGGTCCTGGCCGCCCTGCTCAACGGTCTGACCGTGCTGGCCGTGGTGGCCTTCATCGTTTACGAGGCCGTCGAGGGCATCCTCGATCCCCAGCCCGTGCGCACCGGCGAGATGCTGATCGTCGCAGGCGTCGGCCTGCTGGTCAACGCCGTCACGGCCTTTATCCTCTTCCGCGCCGGACGCGACGACCTGAATATCAAAAGCGCCCTGGTCCACCTGGCCGGTGACCTGGGCAGCTCGGCCGCCGTGGTCGTCGGCGGCCTGGTGATGCGCTACACCGGCTTCTGGCTCCTCGACCCCCTGCTCTCGCTGCTCATCGCCGTGGTGATCCTGATCTGGAGCTGGAGCCTGATCCGGGAAAGCGTCCATATCCTGCTTCAGGGCACCCCACGCGAGGTGGACCTTGAGCAGGTTCGTCAGTTGCTCGTCGCCCATCCCTGCGTCCTCGGCATCGAAGACCTGCATCTCTGGAGCGTCACCCGCAAGATGAACGTCCTGACCGCCCAACTTCGCGTGCCCGGAGCGCTGACCGTCGAGGGCGCCGCCGCGATGCGCCGGGAGCTCGCCGCCGCGCTGCTGGAGCGCTACCAGGTGATGCACAGCACCTTGGAGCTGATCCCCGAGAACGAACCCACCGACTCCGACTGCGCCGTTTGTCGTCGCCAGTTGCCCACTGACTGAGCCCCGGCCCGTCACGGTTCTTGTATATCGCAGCCCCCCCCCGGCGGGAGGTCTGCGAGTAAAAACCCGCGCCGGACCTTCATCCCCGCCCGCGCAGTTACCCGTTGTCTTCTGTATAGTTTCGGTATATACTATGAATGCATTATATTATCTCTGTAACTATGACTCCTACGTTTTCTCATGAGAGTACGTCAACGAAGCCAACGGGGTCGTTGCCACTCTGGACTACAACTTCTCCCCCGGCGCCGGAGCCGAGATCGGCCGGTACCTGCGCGACCAGCGACATAGCTCCAATTTATATCATATTACTACTATGGTTATTAATATTTATTTTGTATGGCCGCATATCTCAATGAAGCGCCCTGTGGCTCGACCTAAGCGATCATCGCCGCTCCGGTTACGAGCATCTCCTACGGCGACCCCCTCAAGATCGGCCAACAGATTCTCTGGGCGGGTCATTGCGAGGCCTTCGGTCACCCCGACAGCCGTCGCCCCCTCTGTCCCGGTTCCTTATCACATCCCATCCAGCACACCGGCCACTACTCCGACGGCGACATCTTCGAGCAGCGGCGTGGATAGTCCAGGGCAAAGAATTGAAACTAGCGCATATTTGTGCTATTGTTACATTGTCTCAAAAGGAGGCGGCTGATATATCCCGCAAGCAACCCCAGCAACAATTCCAGGAGGGGATGATGTCACTTTTACCCATCGGCACCCAGGCACCGGATTTCAGCGCCAAAGCGCTGGTCGACGGCGTCGAGAGCAGTTTCAAGCTGTCCGAGCACCGCGGCAAATGGGTGATCCTGTTCTTCTATCCCGCCGACTTCAGCCCGGTCTGCCCCACCGAGCTGAAGGCCTTCCGCGATAACAAGGCCCGCCTCGAGGAGCTCGGCGCGGTCTTCGTCGCCGGCTCCACCGATGAGCTGGAGAAGCACAAGGAGTGGCAGAAGGGCGATCTGGGTAACCTGCCCTACCCCCACTTCACCGACCGCGACGGCACGATCTCCCGCCTCTACGGCACCTTCCTCAAGGACTCCGGTGTCGCCACCCGAGGTACCTACATTATCGACCCCGAGGGCATGGTCCGTGCGATCATGGTCACCGAACCCAAGGTGGCCCGCTCCGTCGAGGAGACCCTGCGCCTGATCTCAGCCTACCAGACCGGCGCCGCCTGCCCGGTGGATTGGAAACCGGGCCAGCCGACACTATAGCCGGACGCTGAATCAATTACTACGCGGGCGCTCCCGGGCGTCCGCGTTTTTTCGCGTGTTCCGTGAAATAGAACAAACCAAGCCGATTATGAGTGGTTTGCTTCCCTCTCCGCCCGCTCGGATATCTTCCATTATTGCTCACATATTTATCTAGCAAACCCTTACTTCAAGTTGTTGATACATTTGCGAGCCACTGATAAGTTGCTCAAGGACCATATTGGATAATATAAAAGGGGATTATCACCCTAAAGTGAACCTAGTCGAAAACACAGTAGGTAGCATTTTGAACGGAGATGCTGACAACTACCATCCAAAGGCCTTCAGTTCGACGAGCAAAAAGTATGGGTATCATCACAAAAGATGAACAACACATTCCCAACTCAGGAAAGCCACCTCGAGAATGATGCTTGGAGGTTAGCCGCAGCGGGCCGTCAACCAGCGAAGGCGGATACCGGTCGAAGCTGCTAAAGCAAGCAATGGAGCGCCGTCAGCAGGTCCTTCACTCACAACTTGAACGTAAGCTGAGCGGAGCCAACAGCCTCCGGCTTCCAGCGTAACTAAAGGGAAGCCCAGGTCTATCGCCACCAAACAAAGGTACGACAATGGCGGCGAGTGTGAACTATAAAGCAATGAATGAAGCCTATTAGCTGGATGAGTCGGTTCCCGCGTGAGTGATATACTCAATAATATTAATTTGCAGTAACAGCTATTTTCAAACAGTTAACCTTCTTATGACTTGTAAGTCCGGCAAACAAATCAGGAGTCGGGACTTCCCGTCTCTCAGCACCCACTTAGAAACGCTCACTTCGAACAAGCCTGGTTTTCCACCACCAGGCAACGCACGGTCATTGACAACCTGCACAGCTAAAAGCACCTTTTAATATGATTAACGATGCATACCTGTTCAGCCACATGTGATAATCCCTATCAGACTTACAATATCAGATTTATTACAGATAACATCTTCATAGCTACCTCTCGTCTGCTTCTAGCTTATAATCAGGATACTAGATTCATCACGTTTTATTCATCGACTATAGATCACGATCCGGTCCTGACAAGGCATGTGGTTCGATGGCTTTTGGTCCAGAGGTTTAACCTCAGACTGTAACCAAGGAAGGACCAGCTAAAGCAGTCCACTGGCAAGTTATACGATTTCATACATATATACATAAGGCATCATGGAATGTGATCGGCCCAAATCAGGCTGATTGGGAGCGTCTTGTTGAACTGTTACTTACTTTCCGGAAATCCTCCTTTTGATCAAGTATACACTAATCGTGCCTTTACTGCCTTTAATTCCAACACTAATGAGTCCAAAGCCTTTGCTTTCAGATAAAAGACAAGTGCGCAGATAACATGATTTCCTACTGATAACGCCCCTTGAATTCCGCTGCTTTTCAACTGCCCGTTTTGTGACAAGTCTCAGTGAATCATCCCATGAACTATCAGCAGGTTATAATCACGATTCGGTCGGAATAGGGTATTCGATTTCTTACACATTTTCTACTAGATGCCTTCGTGGAGCATAGCTGTTGGGTCCCTCTCTCACAGTAGCTCTTAGATGAATAACATTGGTCCATTTTGTAGTGATGACCCCTTTTTACATGACAATCGGTTTCCCGTGGAGTCCCGTGGAGGAAGATGGTTGAAATGACTTCCCCGGCGGGTATATCATTGATGCGATAAACAGAATCTCCACCAACCAGTCACCAGGGCGACGGCGGCTCGATACACCTGCCGTCCGGGAAAGGTGTCTCGATGTCCCGACTTAACATCGTCCCCCGTTTTATCGTCGAACAGGACGAACTCGGCCGGTGCGGCGGAGGATTCAAAGCTGCGGTCCTGTTCTTCGACATCGTCGACTTCACCCGGATGACCCGGGAGCTGCAGACCAGGGGACGGGCGGGCGCCGAGGAGCTGTCGCTGCTGCTCAAGGGCGTGCTGACGCCGACGATCGCCGCCATCTACGACGGCGGCGGCTTCGTCACAGGTTTCGCCGGTGATTCGCTGATCGCCCTCTTCCCACAGGGTGACGGTTCTCGTCGGCGGGTCTGCGCCGGAGCCCTGCGAACGGCCGCTGCGATCCGCGACAAGCTGGATCGTCGCAACCGGCACCGAAAGGGGACTGCCGGACGGCGTGAGGTGCTGGCCAAGCTGGGCCTGTCCTTCGGTCTGATCGAGTGGGGCGTGTTGGGAGCCGGTAACGACAAGAGCTTCTACTTCGCCGGGGAGGGGCTGAGCGGTTGCGCGGCCCTGAACAAGGTCTGCCGGCCCGGGGAGATCGTGACGACCGACGACTACCCCGACGTCGACGTCACGGATCATCCCGGCGACGGCAGCGGCAGCGGGGAAAAGCGTCTGCGCCGCCTGAGCAAGCGTCTCGTGGCACCCTTCACCTCGCCGGAGGCTCTACGCCCCGGGCTGCGCGACGAGTTCCGCGACGTGGTCAGTGTCTTCGTCGCCCTGCGCCGGGCGGTCGGCTTCGAGAACCTGGACGAGGTCGCCCGGACGGTGCTGCCGTTGTGCCGCGAGTACGGCGGCTACTTCAACGGTTTTATCGTCGATGACAAGGGTCCGCACCTTTCATGCTTCTTCGGCGCCCCGCGCTCCCACGAGAATAACGTCAAGCGGGCGCTGGATTTCGCCGCCGGGGTTCGTGCGGAGTTCAAAGAGCAGGTGCGTGTCGGCATCTCCCGCGATACGGTCTACACCGGCTTCGTCGGCTCGACGAAGCGCTGCCAGTACACGGCGCTGGGCGATGCGGTCAACCTGGCGGCCCGTCTGATGCAGCGGGCCGCCTGGGGCGAGGTGCTGGTCGGGAGCAACGTCATGCGGTATCTTCCCGTTGAGTACGAGGTCGCGCGAATAGACAGGGCCGGGCTGAAGGGCCTCGATGGACCCGTCGAGACCTGCGTCGTAGAGCCGGCGTCACGGACCGGGGAGAGTCGTTTTTTCGAGGGCCGGTTGATCGGCCGCCGGGAGGAGCTGCGGCGTATCCGGAACTTCATCGAACGCTCAAACAGCGGCGAGAGGCCAGGCGTGATGCACATCTACGGCAACCCGGGCATCGGCAAGTCCCGGCTGGTCTACGAGGTCTCGCGGCTTCTCACCGGCGGTGTGGAGCTGCTGGGGTTGCAGTCCGACGAGATCCTGCAGAAAAGCAAGAACCCGTTCACGGCCTTCTTCAAGAACTATTTCGGCTACCGGGAGAACGAATCGTCGCAGGTCAACACCGCCCGTTTCCAACGGCGCTGGAGAAGAATGATCGAGGAGCTGGCCACCGCGACGGACGAGCGGTCCGGCGAGCTGGTCGCCGAGCTGGAGCGGACAAAGTCGCTTTTGGCCGCCCTGATAGGTATCTACTGGGAGGGCTCGCTCTACGAGCAGCTCAATCCAAGCGGGCGCTCGGAGAACACCCTGACCGCCGTGGTCGCCTTCTTCCTGGCCCGAAGCCTGTTAACCCCCCTGGTCGTCGCCCAGGATGACCTGCAGTGGCTTGACGAAGAGTCGGCGGGCATCTACCGGGCACTACTCAAGACGGCGTCCGGTTATCCCATAACCCTGCTGACGCTCAGCCGCTACCGGGACGACGGCGGCAAACCCCACCTCGAGACCCCGACGCAGGCCGTCGTTGAAGAGCTCGAACTCGCCCCTCTGCCCGCCGGCGGCAACGACGAGCTGCTGGCCGACAAACTAGGTGGCCCCGCCGATGACGAACTGCGCGCCTTCGTCAACGAGAGAGCGGCGGGCAACCCCTTCTACCTGGAGCAGTTGGCCCTCTACCTGAAGGAGAACGAGCTGCTTAAGCGCGACGGGGAACGCTACACCCTGGTCCGCGACACCGCGGCGGTTCCCGACAGCCTGCGACCGATGCTGATCGCCCGCATCGACCGTCTCTCGCGTAACCTGCGCGAGCTGGTCCAGGTCGCCGCGGTGCTGGGGCGCGAGTTCGAGGCCGAGGTCCTGGCCGGAGTGGTCACCTCGATCTCGAAACGGGTCACCCGAGCGGCGGTCAAACCTCTACTGCAGCAGGGCGAGGGCGCGGCGATCTGGTCCCTGGTCGGCGAGCTGCTCTACCTGTTCAAGCACGCCCTGCTGCGCGAGGCGGCCTACGAGATGCAGCTCTTCCGCCGTCTGCGGAACCTCCACGGTCTCGTCGGCGAAACCTTGGAGCGACTGCACGGGGACGACAAGAACCGTTACGCCGATATCGCCTATCACTACCATCAGGCCCAACGAAGCGCCAAGGCGCGCGAGTATCTGATCAAGGCGGCCGATTTCGCCAAGGTCGAGTACATGAACGAGGAGAGCCTCGGCCTCTACGAGACCGCCCTCGATCATGTCAGCACACCGTGGCAGCGCTATGAGGTGCTGGACAAGATGGCTGGTGTTCTCCACCGGGTGGGCCGCTGGGAGGAGCAGCGGGTCAAACTGGATGAATGCTTGGCGCTGGTCGGGGAGCGGGGCGATAAAGCCCTGATGACGCGCATTCTGAACAGAAAAGGTCTGGTGAACCACTACCTGGGCGATGCTGAACTATCGCTGGCCCACCTCAAAAGGGCCGTGGAGCTGGCCTCCAGTCTGGATGACAAACTGTTGTTGAGCACTGTCTACCAAACTATCGGCCATATCTATACCGATAAGGGGCAGTACGATTTGGCCGAAGAAAACCTGACGATCGCCCTTGAAATCGCCCGGAGCAATCCGGATAACCAGGCCGAGCTGGCCTCCTGCAGGATGTCCCTGGGGTCGCTCAACAGCCTGTTCTCCAAATACAAGCAAGCTCTTTACTGGTACGAGAAGACGGCCGACATCCTGCTGGAGTCCGGCAGCCTGGAGGATCAATCCTCCTTACTGGGCAATATGGGCATCGTTCACATGAATATGGGGCACTACGACAAGGCCGACGACTTTTTTCGCGAAGCCCTCGTTATCTGCCGCAAGCAGGGCTTCAAGCGTAAAATCGCCGTGCTCTTCGGCAACATGGGACAGCTCTATCGGATGCGCGGCGATTTCGCGGGCGCGATCGAACTGATCGAACGGCAGATCGATATCGCCCGACAAATCGGAGATATCTCCCAGGTTACCGTCGCGATATATAACAAAGCCGACACCTATAAACATGCCGGAGATTACGCCGCCGCTCTGAAGCTGATCAAGCAAGGGCAATCGCTGGCCGAGGAGCTCCAGAACGCCCTATTCATAGCGGTCTTCCGCGTTCTCGATGCCGAGTGCGTCTACGGCCTCGGGGATTACGCTGCTGCCGAAAACCTGGCCGAAGAGGGATTACGGATGGCCGAGCGGGTCAAGTTCCCCGACGCGATCTACGACGCCGAGGTGCTGCTGGCCAGGCTGTTGGCCCGGCGCGACACCGTAGCCGGTTTGGCTGCCCTCGACGCCCTGCTGGAGAAGTACGCCAATCCCCAGCGCCTCGCCCTGCTGAGCTACCACCGCTACCAGGTCAGCGGAAACGGGAAGCACCGCCGCTTGGCGCGGGAACGAATCGCCGCGCTCTACGAACGGACACCGGATTACCGGTACGAGCAGATCCTCCAGGAGCTGCGGCGCGAGGACTGAGCCGGCGCCCACGCCGATACTGACGTCCGGAGCGCCGATGTTTGATTGGTTATCTCGGCCACTCCGGGCTATGCTCAACCTGTAGATTGACACTGGATCTCTCCACCACGCGGGAGAACGACGATGAAACCGCTTTCCACCATACTAATCCTCGGCGTGCTGGTTTCCGCCGTCGGGGCCGGTCTGGTCTGCGAGGCGGAATGCCCGCACTGCGGCTACGAATCCGCGGCGCTCTACCTGGGCGGCGGGATGAACCCCCTGTTCAGCTACGTCCTCTACCTGGACGAGGACGCCGAACGCCTGGTCAGCGTGGGTTTCGACGCCGCGCAGGCCTTCTTCGCCGCCCTGGGTGTCGAGGAGCCACCCACCCTCTCCGCCGAATACTGGGAGCTCTTCGAGGACAATTACGAGCTGTACACCGAGGTGATGAACGGCTGGACCCCGCCGGAGACGCTGATCGCGGCGACCGTCCCCGAGGGGCTCCGGGTAACCCTCGACGGCGCGCTCCTCGACGCCGACTCACCGACGTTGCTGCGCGTAGCCCCGCTGGATGAATCGACCCCCTGCCCGCACTGCGGCAGGACCGGGCTTGACATCAAACAGACCGGCGTCTGGGACTAGCCGACGGCGAACTTGCTCATTCTGGATATCGACGAGTCGGCGCCGGTCCACTTAAGCATTGGGATCATCACAAAAATGTGGGCCAGCATTTATTACTATCGAAAGCTGCATTGAGTAGAAGCCTCGAGAAATGCTCGGCGGAAGCCGTCAACTCGTGGAGCCGGCTGGCTGTTTTAGATTCCAAACCAAGCATTAGCCTGCTGTTAGCGTATCCCATACTACCAGCCGCCAAACATTTGTGGTGAACCAACCGCCCCCGGCCTCAAACAATACGGCCTCAGACAATAATAAGAACAAGGCGAAATTGATTGCCACAAAGCGATAGCGTGACAATGCGGCGGTCTGAGCTATAAAGCATTGGCATCATGGAACGTGTTCGGACCAAATCAGGCTGATTGGGATCAACTTGCGGGGCCGCTCTTGACTCCATGAAATGCGCTGTTGATAAGCAAGTGTTCATTTAGCATGCCGTTATTGCTTGTTATTATGACACTTAGGGTCTTATGGCAATCAGCCGTCAGGGCATATTGTCGTCCGCTGATATCTGGGATCACTAAAGACGCCAAGGATTGAAAAAGAACAGGCCCGCATTGATCGCCACTTCAACTGCCAGTTCTGTGACATGTATACGATAATCATCACTTCTATTATCAACAGGATACAATCATAGTCAGGTCCGGATAGGGTATACGATGCCAAAGCATTAATGACGATTCATTGAAGAGAGAAAGCGGTCAGGAACGTGTGACATCCCATTCCATTTTAACCAACGGTACCGAACATTCTCGCCGCTCCCCCTCACCGGGAGGTCTTCATGCGACGCTCACCCGCTCCCCTTGTGTTGATCCTGGCCCTCGGCCTTGTCGTCCCCGCCTTCGCCGGGGCCATTGTCGGCGGCCGCTGCGACGATTGCGGCTACGCCACCGATGAGTTCTTCTGGGGCCGGGGGATGGACCCGGGCGCCGTGACCCTGATCTACCGCGACCCGCACCAGGACGGTTTTCACACCGTGGCCTTCAGCTTCGTCCTGCGGCACGCCGTCGAAGCCGGCCTGGATCTCGAGGTGGATCGCGACTGGTTCGAGTACAAGAACGAGCACCTCGATGGAATCCTCGAACTCGAAGAAGCTTTCAGCGCCCCGGACGTCCTGGGCGAGCTGGCCGTCGAGGGCGGGCTGCCCGCCTGGGTGGCCCTCGACGCCGCCGAAGGCGAGGCCATGGATTGGGTCCACGTCGACGATCCCTTCGACGGCGAGTACGCCTGCCCCAACTGCGGCGCCGACGCCCTGGTCTTCGAACAGCTCGGTTGGTGGGATTGACCGACCACGCGGCCCTCGAACGCTGCCAGTCCCGCAATGGAGGAAAGCCATGCAGTCTGACCGCGGACCACATCCGAAACCCAACCCGAGATTACTCGGGCGCCTGTGGATTCTCGTCTGCCTGGTCCTCGCCGCCCCCGCCATCGGCGGCGGCATCTACCGGGCCGAGTGCCCGCGCTGCGGCTACGTCCAGAACGAGCTCTGGCACGGCCGGGGGATCGAGGACCCCTTCGCCCGCTACGCCGTCTACACCGCCGTCAAGTGGGGGATGCTTGTCAGCGTCGGGTTCGATCTCTCTTTCGAGTTCGGCGAACTCGTCGGCTACGACTTCCAGCCGATCCGCCGTTCGGTTCAGGTCTGGGAGGTGCTGGAGGATTACTGGGAGGAGTACCGGGCGTTCTTCGACGCCTGGGAAGCGCCGGTCGTGCTCGACGCCGACAACTGGCCCCGGGGCACCGTGATCGATTCGGAGCGCCCCGAGACCCGCGTGATCCCAACGCTTCGCCGCCTCGACGGCGTCTGGGAGGAGGACACCATCTTCACCTGCCCCTCCTGCGGCGCCGAGACTTTGATCTTTCTCGAGGTCGGCCTGTGGGATTGACCGCCCGTCACCGGCGCGGCGGCGTTGCGTCGACACCATCGCCGGGGTTATAATCCCGTCGACAACGCCGGGATGGCGGAACAGGTAGACGCAGCGGACTTAAAATCCGCCGGGCTGACCCCCGTGCCGGTTCGAGTCCGGCTCTCGGCACCATTGACGAACGAGGACCCCGCGGGGTCCTCGTTCTCTTGCAGAGCCGATATGTCGCCGTGGGAGGTCAATCAGCGGGTCCGGGCTCCTCGAAGCTCGAACCGCGATAATCCATTCCCGGCGCGGCGCCGGAGAGCCAGGCCGGGTCCAAGGGCTCGTAGCCGCGCTGAAGCAGGGCTATGAGCTCGAGTATTCGCTGCCGTTCGGGACCGTAGCTCGGTCCGGAATCCAGGGCGGCGAAGAAGCGCGCCTCGGCCGTGGTCGGTTCGTCGGCGGCCAGGTCCAGCAGCGCCGCCAGGTAATCGGCCCTCCAGTCGACGGTCTGCGCTAGAAAACGGGCGGCGTCGGCGTGGCGGCGGGCCTCGTCGGGACGATCCAGGACCGCCGCCGTCAGTGCCCGGGCCAAGTGGGGGCGCGGGTCCGTCGGCGCCAGGTAGCAGGCGGCCCGCAACTCGCTTAGGGCGCGCCGGAGCTCGCCGCGCCGCGCCCGGGTCAGGCCGAGCAGATAACGCAGGTCGGGGCGCAGCGGGTCAGCGGCCAGGGCGTCCTCGAGCAGCGTGACGGCGGCGGCGTGATCACCCCGGGCCAGCAGGCGGCGGGCTCCCAGGCCGGGCGCCGAGTCCGCACCGTAATCGAGGGGCTCCTCGAGATCGGCGAAGAGAGGCGGCTGGGCCGTCGAAAAACCATCGGGCGGCGTCAGCTCCTCCGGCGGAACCTCCTCGACGTAGCGGCCGCACAGCGCTGCCAGCTCGCCGGCGCGGTGGGGATCGCCGTAGAGTCGCAGCGCCAGGGCGGTGAAGTCCTCCGAGGGCAGCACCTTTACAACCCCCTCCGCCGGCGGTTCCTTCAAAGTGCGACAAGCGACGGTCAGGGAGATAAACAGGACGAGCAGTAATGGAGCCGCGCGCCTCACGTGACCAGAAAGGGGTTGGCGGCCTTCTCCGCGCCGATGGTGGTCGAGGGGCCGTGGCCGGGCAGCACGACGGTCTCCGCGGGAAGAGTCAGCAGGTGGCGCTGGATGCCCTCGAAGAGTTGGCTCTCGTCGCCGCCGGGCAGGTCGGTGCGTCCCACACCTCCGGCGAAGAGGACGTCGCCGGAGCAGACGCAGGCGTCGCGCGCGCTGTACAAGACCACCGAGCCCGGGGAGTGGCCGGGCAGATGCAGAACCTGGAGCTTGAGCTCGGAGAAATCGAGCAGAGCCGGGTAGGGGGTGAACTCGGGCCAAAAGCTGGGCGCGGGGCCGAAATCAGGTATCCAGTCGCTGCGCAGCATCTCGACCCACAGACCGTCGTCGGGCTGCAGGTAGACCCGCAGGCCGTGACGGCGGGCCAGCTCGCCGGCGGCGCCCAGGTGGTCGGGGTGGCCGTGGGTCAGGGCGACGGCGACGGGCTCACGACCGGCGGCCGCCAGGGATGCCAGGATGCGATCAGGCTCGGCGCCGGGATCGACGACCAGTGCCTCGCCCGGACCGCAGGGCCAGAGGTAGCAGTTCATCTGCAGGGGACCGACGACGACGACGCTGGGACGGGGCACGTTACCTCCCGGGAAGCCCTTTGATGAAAGGGGTATCACAAGAAACCAGACCAGCGAATGTAACTATGGGGAGCGGCCTTGGCGAGCCGTCTTGACTGATGAAGCTGTTAGATGCTTGAAGCCGGGCTTGAATTCGTAAAGGCGGCTAGCTGATACAAGTGCCCAGGCAAGCAACAGGCTTCTTTCGGATATCATACATCCCCAGCCCGCCCGTCCCCTGGGCCGACCAAAAAACTCCGGCTTCCAGTGGTATTCAATACCAGGCGATACCGATCGCCGCAACACGGCGGGATGATATTTGCGGCACAAATGCGCTCGAGCTTATTGGCGTCATGGAACCTGTTCGGGCCAAACCAGGCTGACTGGGAGCGGCTTGCCTGGCAGTATTTCACTGTTCGGATATGCTTCGCGTTTAGTACAAAAAAGCATTTAGCATTCCATTAATACTTGTTGTTACGACATACAGGAGTCAGACGCGATCAACTGTCAGAGCAAATACAGGTGCTCTGATATCAGGATTCGCCAAGGATCAGGCCCGTGTTAGTTAACACTTTGTGACAGCCCGTTTATGACAGGTATCATAGGAATATTATCTTTATTATCATCGATATACAATCACAATCAAGTATGGATAGGCTATATGATCCCTAAGTTAATTATCCGATTTTAACAGGGTATACTATCCCTTATTGAATAACAACTGTATAACTTGAGGAGTCGGTAGAATGTCGAATGATGATGATAACCCCTGATGAAAACACCTGGTGTGTCGCGGGGAAACGCACTCCCAATTGTAGCATGATCGGGGACGATCGACCGGCCCGGTCCCCAGACCTTGTCGGACCTTGTCGCTGTTGACACCCGGCCACCGGGTCGGTACAATCCCATCCGATTACACTGCTGGTTAAGTTACCGACAATAAGGAGTTTCGGTGGCAGAGCAACAGGACAAGGGAATGACCCTGCGTCTGATCATCGCCGTCGTGGTGGCCATCGTCGCCATGCTCGTCATCAACTGGATCTTCGATGACGACGAAGGTGAAGCGGAAACCGCTGGGGAAGCGGTCACGGAGCAAGCCGAACAACCGCCCGGCGCCGAACCGATCGAGGGCGGCGGCGAAGTCGCCGAAGAAGCCCCCGCCGACGAGGGCGGCGGCCTGGCCAACGCCGCCCAGAGTGCCGGCTACGGCGCCCTGGTCCCCGACGACGAGGCCCTGATCGTGGTGGAAACCGAGCGGGCCGTCTTCCGTCTCTCCAACCTGGGCGGGGCGTACAAGTCGATCACGCTGAACGAGTTCGAGGAATACGGCGGCGGCGTGCTGACGCTTTTCAACAAGCAGCCGGGTGAATACTATCCGGGGATGATCACCGTCGAGGGCTTCCCCGCCTGGACCACCTACCGGGCCGACCACCCCGCCGGCACCTATCGGGTCACCGGCGACGAAGAGTTCAGCGTCACCTACACCGCGACCGTGGGTCAGGTTACGATTAGCAAGCGCTACACCTTCCGCGGCGACTCCTACGTGGGCCTCTTCGAGGTGACGGCCTCGGGCGTGCCCTCCACGGCCCGCAACCTTATCGTCGAGCTGGGCACCGGCCTGGACCGCCAGGGTGAATGGACCCGCACGGTGCGGGGCCTGCTCTCCACCATCGCCGAGGTCGACGGCGATAAATTCGAGGAATCTCCCGGCGACAACGACGACGAGTCCGTGGAGTGGGGCAAGCTGAACGTCGTTTCAATCAATGACAACCACTTCACCCTGGCTCTGGCCCCTGACGGCGAGGATGTCTTCTACGGCCGGGTGGCCCTCGAGGCCTCGGACACCCCGCCCGAGATCGCCCGCACCACGCTGACAGCCCAGACCTCCGAGGGCGGACTCTTCCGCCGCCGCTTCGTCAGTTACATCGGTCCCAAGTACTACTCGGCCCTGGATGAGCTGGGGATGGGCGAGGTGGCCGATTTCGGTTGGAACTTCCTCTCGCCGATCTCCATCGGCCTGCTCAAGCTGCTCAACCTGTTCTTCACCTTCCTGGGCAATTACGGCCTGGCGATCATCCTGATGACCCTGGTGGTCAAGACGGTGCTGCTGCCCCTGACCAACCGGGCTTTCCGCTCCTCGATAGCCATGCAGATGCTGCAACCCAAGATCGAGGCCATCAAGGAGCGCTACGCCAACGACCAGCAGCGGGCCAACGAAGAGATCATGGCCCTCTACAAGAAGAACAAGGTCTCACCGATGGGCGGGTGCCTGCCGCTGCTGTTGCAAATGCCCGTCTTCATCGCCCTTTTCGGCGCGCTGCGCAACGCCGTGGAGCTGCGCGGGGCCGCCTTCCTCTGGATCAGCGACCTGACCCTGCCCGACGCCCTGTTCAGTTGGGGCGTGGACATCCCTCTGATCGGTCCCAGTCTCAACCTGTTGCCCCTGTTGATGATCGGTGCGATGTGGTATCAGGGCCGGATGACCGCCAAGCGCGGCGGTAAGCAGACAGGTTTCACCAAGTTCATGCCGATCATCTTCGGCGTGCTGTTCTACAAGATGCCCGCCGGCCTGGTCCTCTACTGGTTGACCAACACCCTGCTGACCATCCTGCAGCAGCACTTCCTGCTCAAGTCCTACCAGAAGAAGCACGGCCTGCCGGAAAAGGACGAACAGACGGACCCGGGTAAACAGAAACGCCTGCGCCCCAAGAGTGTCGAGCAGCCCAAACCCGTCAAACAGAAAAAAGCCAAGTCCAAGGATTACGAAGTCGCTTGCGAGAAGTGCGGCCACAAATCCAACTGGGACAAGACCTACCGGGTGGTCTTCAAGGGCGTAGATCTGGGCGACGGCGAAACCGCCGACGTCGACGGCGTTTACTGCTCGCGCTGCGGAGCCGCCCTGGCGATGGCCGTCGACGACGACGAGCGCTACGCCCTGGTCGCCGGCGACCCGGAAACGCCGGTGCCATCCATCGAGGACGACACTTGGGGCCGCAAGCTCCCCAAGAACCTGCGCGACCGCAGCCACTACAAGAAAATCCGCACCAAGTAGCGTCATCCATTTCGCACATTTGAACCGGGGCCTGTCGGCCCCGGTTTCTTTCGCATTCCCCCGGTCCCGGTCGCGCCCGGATCCGGCCCCGTCACGCTCCTTGCACACGAGCCCTTCCCCGGCCGGGGAAGGGCTCGGCAACGAGCGCGCCGGCGCCTCGACTCAATCCCCCAGGGCTTTGATGCGGCCCCAGGAGGTCTCGCTCACCGTCGAGTAATCGCAGAGCCAGCAGGCGGCGTTGGCCAGCAGCAGCCAGCCGTCGCCCGTCCAGTAGGGATCGTTCTCCGCGGAGTAGTTGACGCCGACAACGGTCTCGTCCTCGTTGACGGCCACGCCGCCGGCATCGACGAAGTGGGCCAACTCGTAGGCTCCGCTGCGCAGGGCGGTCCGCACTCTCAGGGGAACGTCATCGACTCCGTCAACTCCGTCGAAGATGGAATGGGATGGCTGGTCGATAATCAGGTCCATGTCTTCATTGATTAGTAATGATGATATACATTCGTAGGGGCAGTAGCCCTCGGCCTCCCAGCGACCGGTCGGTGCGCTCTCGTAGTAACTGTAGGAACCCAGCATGGCCTCGCGCACACACAGCACACCACCACCTTCGTCGACATAATCGGCCAGCAGATCGCCGTAGGCTACGGGATCGCAGACGGTGAAGCTTCCGGTGGCGATGACGCAATCGAAGATGAGCAACTGATAGAGCGGCGGCAGTGTGGAAGAGATACCGAAGCGCGTAACATCCAGGATTCTCGGATCGCTCTCCAGGATCTGCTCCAAGTCGCTGTACCGGCCGAAGCTCGACGTAAGCACGGCCACCCGGATCGCTTCGGCGGAAACGACGCCGATCAGCGCTAGCGTTAGGAACAACGCCTTTTTCATCATTCTCACCTCAATCAACCCAGCGGGGGATTGTCTGGCGCGTCTCGGCCCATAGCTCGTCTCAGGCGCCCCGGTCGTCGATCGTCATCCCCAGGACCCACATGTGCTTTTTGCAGCGCGACTACTCCGTTCACGAATGCATAATATAATATAGCAGCAACTTAACACTCCGGCAAGATGAAAGGCGAATTGAGACAATGTTGCCGGTCCGCATCCGATTTGAACCACGTTCCCGACGGTGACCGTGTACGCTATTTGACACCCCCGGAATCCGACGGTAAAATGCCCGTCGTCGATCGCCCATTACCTCACGCGGCGCCGCCGCGCTCCGACCGAGGCCGCCATGCTCAATTCCGGACAGCTCAAACTCGATCTCTTCTGCAAGGGTCTGCGCCTGGACGATTCCTGCGAACTCGAGCGGGACGCCCGCCACGTCATCCGCACCCGGGGCGGCCTGGGCTCGGGACTGGACTTCGTCCTCGATGAGAACGTCTGGGTCAACGCTCCGCTGATCGAGCACTTCGTGCCGCAGTCACCCTACGTGCTGCGCAAGCGCGACGGCCGCTATTACATCCACGATGAGCGCGAGGACGGGCTGACCTACAACGCTCATATGCTGCCCCAGCCCGAGTGGTACGAAAAAGAAACCTCGACGGGTGTGCCGATGCGCAAGATCGGCGTGATGCAGGGCAGCTATCCGGCGATCTACGCCAGCCGGCTCTGCGGCTTCTGGGAGATGGACAACAACTGCCGCTACTGCAGCGTGGGGCTCAACCTGGGCGACACCGAGGAGGGCGAGAAGAAGGTCCGTGAGGTCTTCGAGGTCTGGAAGGCCGCCCGGCGGGAGTTCGGCAGCACCTTCCTGCACTTCAACACCGGCTACGAGGACGGCAAGTCCATTGAGCACCTTTGGCCCTACCTGGTGGCGGTCAAGAAGGAAACCGGCGCGATGATCGGCGTGCAGTGCCCACCGGTGCCCGACTTCACCTGGTACGACCGGCTGAAGAAGCTCGGCGTGGATCACCTCTCCTTCTGCCTGGAGATCTTCAACCCCGAAATCTTCCCCGAGATCTGCCCGGGCAAGGCCGAGTACATCGGTCGCCAGCGCTACCTCGACGCCATCGAGTACTGCTCGAAGCTCTTCGGCAAGGGGCGCATCCACGGTGAGATCATCGCCGGCCTCGAACCTCCCGAGGACACTATCGCCGGTGTGCAGCAGTTCGCCGAGTGGGGCGCCGCCACCACCATCTGCATCTTCCGGCCCACCATCGGCACCAAGCTGCAGCACGTCAATCCGCCCCAGTACGAGAAGATGGCGCCGATCTTCAAGCGGGCCTATGAAATCTGGATGGAGCAAGGTGTGCCCACGGGCATCGCGCCGGGTATCCAGGTGGCGATGACCCTGCAGCCCAAGGAAGCCGCCTTCTTCAAAGATGAGACCACGCCAGCCTACACCGGCCGACGCCTCAAGCTGTGGTTTATGAAGCGGGCCGCCCGAGCCTACTTCAAGACCCGCCTGCTCTTCAAGGGTTGAGCATACACCAACAACACTAAACCGGGGCCTGTCGGCCCCGGTTTTTCGCATTCCCCCCGGTCCCGGTCGCGCC
>CAZOOP010000034.1:0-43979 GCA_964581465.1 uncultured bacterium | reverse complement strand
CATCGCCGCCGATCGCCAGGCCGAGCTGGAGAAGCTCGAGGTGGAATCGATCGTCTACTCCGACGGCTGGAAGGCCTATAACAAGCTCTCACTCAACGGCTTCCACCACAAGAGGATCAACCATGAGAAGGCCCTGGCCGATGGCAAGGTGCCTATCAACGGCTCAGAGAGCTCCCGAGGATATGCTAAAAGCCTGCCACGGCGGCTTTAAACGCAACTTCAGGCTCTTTATCAGAGAAGTATCAGAGAAAGGTCGTTCCGATTCAACCAAAGAAACGATCCCGGCATGATAGACAACCTAAAAAGCATCCTGATTGGTCCATGATCGTGTGTGATCCCCTGGATAAAGCGGATTCGACCGGGTAAACTGAACGGCGCATAGACCACGTTCGCTCGAAAACAAGCTCGAGACCGCCACTGAGCTGAAGCTGACAACGGACCAAACGGAAAACCCAAGCAAGGAGGACCGATGGCTCGCTTGAAACCCGTTCTGTTCATCGCCCTGCTGATCCCATCCCTGCTGAGCGTCCTCGGCTGTGACGGCGGCACCGGTTCCGACGGTGACGGCGACGCCGGCACCGGTCACGACCTGACCTGGGGCCTGGACAAGGCCGATCCCGTCCGCGACGCCGAGCTTCCCGACGGCGCGCTGCACACCATCTACGCCTACCTGCTCGACGAAAACGGCGAACTCCTCGATAGAGCCGCCGCCTTCTGGCGCTTCGTCTACGTCGATCCCGCGATACCCACCGACGACAACCGCCTCGACGTGACCGTTTACACCAACGGCCTGACCAGCGACAGCCTGGACCGCAGCGAGCTCGACGACGAGCTGCCCGACTACGCCGACGCCGACGGCTGGATCGACGCCGCCGACGCCGGCCTGCCCGACGGCTACGACATCGACGAGCGCTTGCTGCTGGTGGTGCCCAACTATCTGGCCGACTGGTTCGGCGGCTCGGAGAATCTGGCCTACGTGCTCTACTACGACGCCGATGAGGAATCCTACGACTACCTGGCCGCCGTGGACTCAGACACCGAGACGCTCAACAACGTCTTCGACGGCGCCCAGCTCCAGCTCCTGCTGGACCTGCTCGAACAGTGGATCCCCGACGAGGGATAGCCGCAAGGCGTTTTCTCTCCTTTTGAACAGCGATGCCGGACGGCGCTGTAACAACCACGTAGGTGGTTGCCAAAGCGGCGCTTCTCGGCTATACTACTCTAATTGGATCGCCGCTTTGAATGGTGGACGGTGAAGGCTGCGGTCAAGGCCTGTTCCGGCAGCCACGCCCGGCGGGTACCGGTCACCGTGAGTGGGAGTCGCCCAATGCCCCTGCTCCTCGATCACGAGCGCTGCGCCTACTGCGGCGGCTGTGTCGGCGTCTGCCCGACCCTGGCCCTCGAGCTGGTCGAGCTGACGCTGATCATTGACGAGGGCCTCTGCACCGAGTGCGGCGCCTGCGTCCAGGTCTGCCCGGTGGGGGCGCTGAGCCTGACCGCCGCGGAAGCTACGCCGGTAACTGACGGGTAACAACCGTGTTGATGCACGGGCGGTTTGCCGTTGTCACCCGCGAAGCATTTGATTCCTTCCGCACCCGTTAAGAATACATCCCTCGAAGGGGATTGATATGTCTCTGAGTCTCAAGCGCATCCGCGGCGAGTGGCTGGCCAACCTGGCTCGCAACCTGCTCAAGGTCCGCTTCGACAAGGACAAGCCCCACGGCCACGCTATCCGGCCCGTGCTGGTCAGCTACAACATCACCAACCGGTGCAACATGCGCTGCGAGTACTGCGGCTATCCCGGGATGGACCAGCGGGAGCTGAAGACGTCGCAGATGCTGCGCGTCCTCGAAAAGATCCGTCCGGGCTGCCCGGCCCTGGACATCTCCGGCGGCGAGCCGCTGATCCTCAAGGACATCGACCGGATCATGGCTCACGCCCACGGGCTGGGCTTCGCCCCCCTGGTGCTCAACACAAACCTGCTGCTGATGCCCAAGCACGAGGTCCTGCTCGACTACATCGATCAGATGATCGTCAGCCTGGACTCCACGGATCCACGGATCTGGGACAAGGTCGTCGGCGTCAAGGGGGCCTGCGACAAGGTCATGAGCTTATTGCGCGAGTACGCCCAAGAACAGGACACCAAAGAGTTCCAGATCAACATCAACGCGGTGATCCTGCCCGGGATGCTCGATCAGATCCTGCCGCTGCTGGACTTCGCCGCCGAGATCGGCGTCAGCTTCAACGCCGTGCCCCGGGTCGACGGCTTCCATCCCAACCCGGAGCTCGTCGGCAACCCCGAGTACCAACGGCTCATCGACACCCTCATCGAGCGCAAGAAGGAGGGCTACCCGGTCCTCAACACCACCCTCTACCTCGAACGGGTCCGCGACTTCCTGCCCTACCGCTGCTACGCCACCGTTACGCCCAAGGTCGGCCCCCTGGGCGAGGTTTACTACCCCTGCACCAAGGTCCACTGGTCGGCGGGCAACCTGCTCGAGGAGCCCAGCCTGTGGGCCGTCCTCCAGCGGGCCTACCGCGACGCGCCGATGCACCACTGCGGGCACCTTTGCTACATGAGCTGCTACATGGAGCCGATCCACTACCTCGAGCACCCGATCAGCTTCCTGGTCGAGGGGCACCTCTCACGGCTGGTGGGCAAGCGCACGGCCTGATGGACAATGACTCCTGAAAAGCGACACCGGCCCGGCGGTGTCGCTTTCTTTCATACCCTCCTGACTGCGTAGTGCAAATCGAAGCCAACCTGCAAACAGCGTGGCTTGCTAACAAACAAGCCTGATGTCACCACGACACCACTCAGGGCCAAGTGCAAGAAAATCGATGCTTGTGGCGAGAAACAAATGCTAGTTCAGGCACTGACGGCGGTCCCGCTTAAACCAGACCACACGTCGAAGCGGTTCGTTGATAGCCGCGTTATACAGCGGCTGTATTGGGTTCGTTAGGCTAGATGGTCCGCACACCCAATCCGGACATCGCTCGCCGTCGACAACGACGACCGGAATCCGCAACGCAGACAGCCCCGGCAAAGCCCCCGCCCGACCGACACCCACGCCCTCGCCCGGCTTTGGCACATTTCTTGCGGAGTGCGACGCGGCTCCCGACCAGTCCGCCGCCCGCCCTGCTGCAAGAAATGTGCCAAAGCCTCCCCGCCGGAGTGATGAGGGCTTGCTTCGCGCCGGAGCTGGCTTTGCCGGGGCTGGTGTTGGTGGACTCAGCACAGGGTCACCTCGGTAACTCCGGTGCCGCCGAAGCGGTGCTCCGGGGTTGTTATGGCGGCGACGTGGCGGTGGTTTTCGAGGAACTCGAGCACGGCGAAGCGCAGGGCGCCGGTGCCTTTGCCGTGGACGATGCGCACAGTGGTGTGGCCGCTCAGAGCGGCGTCGTCCAGGTACTTGTCCAGCTTCTCGAGGGCTTCCTCGACGCGCATGCCGCGCAGCATCAGTTCGGGTCCGACGTGTCGATCGGCCAGGCTGAGGTTATCCAGGGAGGCGTCGGGTTGTGTGCCTTGTTCGGCCACCGGGGTCAGTTTGTCGCGGGGGACGGTCATCTTCATGGCGCCCAGGGCGATAACGGCCTTGTCGGCGTGGAGTTCGAGCAGGTCGGCGGCGTTCTTGGCCCCTTCCAGGCGGACGCGGTCGCCGATCTTCATCTCCGCCTCAGGGCGTGGGCTGGGGTTCAGGGGTGGGGTGGGCGGTTTTTCGAGTTTGCGCAGCTCCCGGCGTTGACGCTTGAGGCGGTTCCGCGCGGCGGAGAGACCGGCGTCGGTGGGCGCTCGTTCGGTCTTGCGCAGGCGTTCGGCGGCGGCGGCGGTCTCGGCCTCGGCCAGCTCGAGTTCGTTTTGCAACTCGCGCTTGATACGCAGCAGCTTCTCGGTCTTGCCTGCTTCGATTTCGGCCACCCGCTCGGCGGTCTCGCGGCGCACCCGGATGAGTTCCTCGATGCTCTCGCGGCGGGCGCGCTCGGCTTCGCGGCGGCGGCGGCGCTCCTCCTCCAGCTCTTCGACCAGGCGGTCCAGGCGCAGGTACTCGTCGTCGAGAAACTCGTGAGCCTTCTCGACGAGATCGGCGTCCAGGCCCAGATTGCGGGCCATCGCCAAGGTGTTGGAGGCCCCGGGGGTGCCCGTGCTCAGGCGGTAGAGGGGTTCCAAAGTGTGTGGGTCGAAGTCGACGGCGGCGTTCTCCATGCCCTCGGCGCCGTAGACGAAACCCTTGAGCGAGTCGTAGTGGCTGGTGGCCAGTACCCAGGCCCCGGCGGAGCGCAGGCGCTCCAGGGTGGCCATGGCGAGGGCGGCTCCCTGGTCGGGATCGGTGCCGGTGCCGATTTCATCGAGGAGCACCAGGACGGCTCCGCCGGACTGGTCGACGGCCGTGAGGATTTCTCCCAAGCGGCGCACATGGTAGCTGAAGGTGGAGAGGTCTCCGGCGACGGACTGCTCATCACCGATGTCGGCCAGCAGGCTGTCGCGCCAGGCCACCCGGGAGCCGTCGTCGACGGGCAGGGGCAGACCGCACTGGGCCAAGACGGTCAGCAGGCCCAGCGTCTTCAGGGCCACGGTCTTGCCGCCGGCGTTGGGACCGGTGATCAGCAGCACCTGGTATTCTCCGCCGAGTTCGATGTCGATGGGCACGACGCTGGCGCTGTCCCCGCGGTTAAGCAGCAGCACGGGATGGCGGGCGGCGCGCAGCAGCGTGGCGCCGTCGGCGGTCAACTCGACGGGACGCGCCTCTAGGCGGCGGGCCAGCCGGGCGCAGGCCTGAAGCAGGTCCAGCTCGCCGACGAGCCGGTAATCGTGGGTCAGTGCCTCACGACGCCGGGCGGCCTCGGAGGATAGCTCCGCGAGGATACGGGCGATCTCGGCCTCGACGGCGTAGCCCAGGGCGGCCAGTTCGTTGTTGGCGTCGACGAGTTCCAGCGGTTCGACGTAGAGCGTCGTGCCCGACTTGCTCTGACCGTGGACGATTCCGGGCACGGAGCCGCGAAAGTCGCGCAGAACGGGCAAGACGAAGCGGCCGTCGCGCCGGGTGACCAGGCGTTCGTGGACGGCGCCGTCCTCAGCGGCCTTGCCCAGCAGGCGCTCCAGGCGATCGCGCAGGCACTCATCAAGACTTTTCCGCTCGCGCAGCAGGCGGCGCAGCTCCGGCGAGGCGTCGTCCCGGATCTCCCCCTGAGGGGAGAAAACTGCCTCGAAGCGCTCCCGCAGGTCGTCCAGGTCGCGCAGACCGTCGAGGAAGGCGCGCAGGCCGGGGTAGAACTCTTCCTCCAGCTCCAGGCCGCGCAGGCCGGCGACGATCAGCGTGAGGTAGTAGAGCTGCCAGAGCTCGGTGCGCGGCAGGCTGCTCAATGGGGAGCCGAGGCGTTTGAGCAGTGGGGTTAGATCTTCGAGGCCGCTTAGCGGTAGGGGGTCGCCGAGCTCGAGGCGCCGCTGAATCTCGACGATCAGGACCAGGCGACGCCGCGCCGCGGCGGGCGACTCAAGGGGTCGCAGGCGACGGGCCGCCCGCCTTCCGGCGTGGGTCTGAGTCATCCCGGCCAGGCTCTCCAGCACCAGGGGCAGGTCGATCAGTTCCAGGCTGTGCTCTTCGAAACCCGGCATCATCGTCCTCATATCGAACCGTGCGGTGTGGCGGCGATAAACCTAGCATAAAGCAATGAAAAAGGCAGCCCCGACCCCGGAGATGGTGGCGGGGACGGGACTGCTGACGGACTATTTGTTGCGGCGACTAGCTAAGGAGCTTCTGCAGACGGCGGATGGCCCGGTTGGTGGCTCGACGATAGGCCTTCTTCTTGGGGAACAGGGCCGCTATAACATAATCGACACCGGCGGCCTGGAAAAAGCGGAAACAGAAGCGGCGTTTGTCTTGGGTGGTGGTGACGACCTCATCGAGGTCCACACCCCAGGAGTCGCGACGCAGCTCGATGATGGGCGGCTGGAGCTGGATCGAAACCAGGTTGAGCAGGTCGGTGTACTCGGTGCCGCCGGTGGCGGCGATGACCAGGCCCTCTTCGCCGATCAGCAGCAGTTCGTCGAATCCGGCACCCTCGGCGGCCTGGGCCAGAACGTTTTCAATGGCTTCGGCGAGGCTGGGCTTGGCTGTCTGAGCTGTCTGCGCCATGGCTACTCCCGGGCTGGTCTTGTTTAAACGTCCCGCTAGATCGTATCGGAGATTGTTTGATTCTTAGTAACATTGTACAGCCGCCGGGTCGCGACGTGAAGGAAAAAATCAGAGCAGCTCGCCGCGGCGACGCCGCCGGAAGACGACGAAGAAATAGGCGCCGCCGACCACGGCCAGGGCCGCTCCCACGGGCACGCCGGGCAGGCCCAGGTAGCTCGCCGCCAGCCTGACCAGGTTGTCCGCCGCCGTCGTCAGCGCGGCACCCAGCAGGGCGCTCATCGGCAGCAACCTCCGGTGCAGCCTCACCCCGGCGTTCCGGGACAGGTGAGGAGCGATCAGGCCGACGAAAGGGATGATCCCGGCCAGGGAGACGGCCACGGCAGTGGCCAGGGCCGCCGCCAACAATACATCGCGACGGACGGCCCGGGCGTCGACGCCCAAGGAATGAGCCCGCTCTTCCCCCAGACCCAGGGCGTCGAGCTCGCGATCCAGGGTCAACAGGCGGATCAGGGCGAGTACGAGCAGAACGCCGGCGACAACCAGCGGGGTAACCTCGGCGTGGGGGCGGGCCAGGTCGCCCATCAACCAGCCCAGCACCGCGCCCTGGCTCCAGAGGGGCAGCCAGGCCAGGATCAACAGGATCACTCCGGAAAGGGCGGCGTTGACCACCACTCCGGCGACGATCAGCCCGGCGCCGGAGCGGCGGCGTCCCGCCAGCCCCCAGACCAGCAGCCCAGCCCCGGCGCCGCCCGCGAAGGCCGCCGCCTGACGACCGAGCAGGCCGGGGATGCTCGCCTGGCCCACGCCGAAGAGCACCGCCAGGGCCAAACCTACCCCGGCACCGGCGCTGACACCGGTCAAAAAGGGATCGGCCAGGGGGTTGCGGGTCAGGCCCTGCATCGCCGCTCCGGCCAGTCCCAGGGCCGCGCCGCTGAGCAGGCCCAGCAGAGTGCGTCCCAGGCGCAGGCCGAAGACGCCTGTAGCCTCGATAGGCGCCGGCCCGGCCAGCAGGCCCAGGGCCAGCACACCCAGTCCCGCCAGCCCCAGGAACGTCCGCTTCAGCCACAGCCGCGATCGTACCGCGCCGCTCTGAGAGTCCCGTTCGCCCAAGGCGACCACCCAGCTAAACGTTCCCTCCGTCGGAGGAGGAACGGAAAAGACTCTAAATACCAAAGCCTTAGCAATCCAAGAGGGATTCTAAGGCCGTCGGGCTGGGCTGTCAAGGCGCAGCCGGGTTCATCGAGTGTGAGCCGGACGAGACCCTTGCCTACCCCTTTTGTGATCCAAGACCCCGGGCGCGCCCACGGTGCGGCTTTGGCACGTTTCTTGCGGAGTCCGCCGCCCTCCCGACGACGGGCCGCCTCGCCCTGCTGCAAGAAACGTGCCAAAGCCGGGCGAGACCTTTGCCTAAGGAGATGCGGCAAGGGTCGCGTCCGGCGGCGCCGATTATGCGTAATCGTTTTCAGGCTCGTCGTCCGTCGTGGATATCCTCCTCGATGCAGTGACTGAGCAAGTCGACGAGGAGTCCTATCTCGGGCAGTTCGCCTTCGAGCAGACGCTTGACGTTGGTGTGGTCACAGATGTAGCGCTGGTAGAGCCGCTCGGTGTCGCCGTTGGTGTCCCGCTCACCGCCACAGAGGGGGCAAAGGCGGCTGCGCCAGTTCATCAGGTCCTCCTTGAGCAGTTGGAGGTCACGGGGTTGGGGGCGCCGTCGGGTGAGGAAAGCCAGTCCGGCCAGGGGGCGGTGCTCCTTGCCACCGCGGATATTGACTTCGAGAACGACATCGAAGTCATCCCACTGCAGCATGGGATGCCAGGGCATTTCGAGCAGGCGGAAGCTCAGGCGAGGTTCGCCCAGGCTGTTGAAGCGGTCGATCAGTTTCCCCAGGGTTTGCATTTAAGGAGACCTTTAGTTGGAAGTGTCTTTGATTGGCTGGGTGGATTTCAACTTGAGTTGATTCGTGGTTAACCCGGACATGATTGGGCTGAATGGAGCTTGCGGGTGATTGGTCCGTCAAGGGCGGGGCAATTGAACAGGCTGCATGGTCGGTTCTCGTTCCGTCAGTCTTGGTGGGGTTCGATGGCGTTGTTGTCGCGTTAGTCGGGGATAGCTCAAGGATGGATAGGAAACGCAAGATCGGTCGACGGTTGAAATGATCGAATCAAGGTTGGCGGGTTCGGCCGTTTTTGATGATCGGCCTCCAGTCAGCGGCCTGGTGGCAATCTGATTGAGTCGGTCAAACGGCGGCGTATCGGCATTCGTATTTGTGGAGTCGGATAGGTGATTACTTTTCAGTTGTTTACAGCATGCAATCAACGCCGATTGGCGGCTTTGCCGCTCAGGCGGCTTTGATCGAGCCCGCCGATGAAGCGGGCGAGGTGGTTATCAACTCAGCACATAGCGCCAGGCGGTCAACAGCTCGCGCAGCAACCGCGAGCGTTCGAGCACGCTGCGGTGGCGCTGGTTGAACTGCCAGGTCTGCTCGGCCAGGTAGAGGTGCAGCCGCTCTCCGCGCACCCCGCCGCGACGGAATACCCCCTCGACGATACCCAGCCAGAGGCGAACCAGGGGGCAGTGTTCGGAGCCCCCGGGCGGACAGGGCAGGGAGGGTCGCAGCCTCAGGTCCTCGTCGGCGGCGGGGCGGTCGGGTCGCTTGGCGGCCAAGGCCAGGCAGTCGTAGCTGTGGCGCAGCAGACGCAGCAGCTTGCTCAATCGAGCGGCGCTCTCGACAGCTCCGCAATCCTCGTCAGCGCCGGATGTCTGGTCGCCGGTGACCAGCAGGGACCAACAGGGCCGGTCGTCGCCGTGATCGCACGGTCGGTTGCAGGCCAGCATGATCAGCAGGGGGGCCTGCCCGCCGCCGTTTCCCTCGATACCCCGCCGTAAACGGCGCAGCGTTCGACGGTCGTTGAAGGGGAAGCCGGCCTCGGCGCTCAGGGTCCGTTCGATGAGACGCCGCAGCAGGTTGAAGGCCCGGTAGACCCGGCGGCGGCTGATCCCGCTGATCCGGGCCAAGCCGTTGGCCCGGCAGCCGCCGGCGAAGCCGTCGACGACCATCCGCCACTGATCCTTGCTCAGCCGCAGCGGCAACCGATGGGGGTCCCACTCGTAGCGGCAACGGGCACAGCGGAGGTTCCCGCGACGGATACGGTAGAGTCGTCCGTGGCCGCATCGGGGGCAGGATTCATCACTTGGTGTTGAGTGCGCACTTTCAATCAAGGCGAGCGGGTTTGCGCCGGAGCGACGACGATGTATCGGATACCGTCGCGATCCCGTTGGCCTGCGCTGTTAAAGTGAAACGAAGCCGTGTGGTGGCAATGGTCGACATAGTTATCCACATGGGCGGTGGCGGGGGTGTAACTATGTAATTCATTGTTATATAATAACTTATGTAAGGCCCCTGTAAGATAGTCCCCAGTGTTTGTGCTGTCAAGCACTTTTTATCCCGCCGTCCTGGTATTCCGGCGACGAAGACCGGGCGGTCTTGACTTTCTCCGCCGCCGTTGCTAGCTTGACGGCGAATCCATCAAGAATACGCCCCCCAGCCCCCGGAGAACCCACCCGTGGAAAGCTTCCAGCTCGTCAGCGACTACGCCCCCCGGGGCGACCAGCCCAAGGCCATCGACGAACTCGCCGCCTCTTTGGACGGCGGCGGGCGACACAACATCCTGCTCGGCGTCACCGGCTCGGGCAAGACCTTCACCATGGCCAACGTCGTCACCCGGCTCAACCGGCCCACCCTGGTAATCAGCCCCAACAAGACCCTGGCCGCCCAGCTCTACAGCGAGTTCAAGGGCCTGTTTCCCTACAACGCCGTCGAGTACTTCGTCAGCTACTACGACTACTACCAGCCCGAGGCCTACCTTCCCGTCAGCGACACCTATATCGAGAAGGACTCCTCGATCAACGAGGAGATCGACAAGCTGCGCCTGGCCGCCACCGCCTCGCTGATCAGCCGCCGTGACGTGCTCATCGTCGCCAGCGTCAGTTGCATCTACGGCATCGGCACCCCCGAGGACTACGAGGCGATGAGCGTCAAACTGGTCCGCGGCGACCGGATGGAGCGCAACGAGCTGCTCGAGCTGCTCATCGATATCCAGTATGTCCGCAACGACCTCGACCTCTCCCGGGGGCACATCCGTGTCCAGGGCGACGTCGTCGACGTCTACCCCGCCTACGGCGACAAGGCCTACCGCGTCGAGTTCTTCGGCGACGAGATCGAGCGCCTCTCCGTCGTCGATCCCCTCACCGGCAAGGCCGAGAACGAGATGGCCCAGGTGACCGTCTTCCCCGCCCGCCACTTCGTCAGCCAGGAGTTCCGTATCGAGAAGGCCATCCGCAGCATCGAGGCCGAGCTCGAGGAACGCCTGTCCGAGCTAAACGCCGCCGGCAAGCTGGTCGAGGCCCAGCGCCTCGAATCGCGCACCCGCTACGACCTCGACATGCTGCGCGAGGTAGGCTACTGCAACGGCATCGAGAACTACTCCCGCCACCTGACCGGTCGCGAACCCGGCAGCCGGCCCGACGTCCTCCTCGACTTCTTCCCCCAGGACTACCTGCTGATCATCGACGAAAGCCACGTCGCCATCCCCCAGCTCAACGGGATGTTCAACGGCGACTACTCGCGCAAGAGCACCCTCGTCGACCATGGCTTCCGTCTGCCCTCGGCCCTCGACAACCGCCCGCTCAAATTCCCCGAGTTCGAGAAGCTGATCAACCAGGTCGTCTACACCTCGGCCACCCCCGGCCCCTACGAGGTCGAGCAAGCCGCCGAGACCGGCCGCATCGTCGAGCAGATCATCCGCCCCACCGGCCTGGTAGACCCCGTTATCGAGGTCCGCGACGCCGACGGCCAGGTCGACGATCTCGTTGGCCAGATCAAAGAACGCATCGCGATGGGTCACCGAACCCTGGTCACCTGCCTCACCAAGCGCATGGCCGAGGACCTGGCCGACTACCTCTCCGACGCCGGCATCGAGGCCCGCTACCTGCACTCCGAGATCGACACCCTCGAACGCGTCGAGATCATCCGCGGACTGCGACTGGGCGAGTTCGACGTCCTCGTCGGCATCAACCTGTTGCGCGAGGGCCTCGACCTGCCCGAGGTCTCCCTGGTCGCCATCCTCGACGCCGACAAGGAAGGCTTTTTACGCAACACCCGCAGCCTGATACAAACGATAGGTCGGTGCGCCCGCAACGTCGAGGGCACGGTCATCATGTACGCCCGCGACGCCAAGCCCGGCCGCGCCATGCGAGAGGCCATCGCCGAAACCGACCGACGCCGGGCCATCCAGTTGAGCTATAATAAAGAACACGGCATCGTGCCCCAGACCATCGTCAAGAGCCTCGAGACCGCCCGGCTCTCCTCGGGAACCAAGAAGACCAAGCCCGAGAAGGACACCGAGGTCACCGTCGAGGCCGTAGCCGGACTGGACGCCGTCGAGCAGATCCGCCAGCTCGAGCAGGAGATGCTGGCCGCCGCCGAGGGGCTCGAGTTCGAAAAGGCCGCCATGCTGCGCGACCGCATCAAAACCCTGGCTGATGAAGTGGGCCTGGGGGTGGAGGAGTAGGGATGTCGGTTTTATGCGCTGGCGTAGCGTGTGCCCGTGTTTAGATTTGAGCTGTTCAACCAGGGATGATCTAGAAAACTAGAACGGTGAAAAAGCAACAATGTAGGGGAGGACCTTTAGGTCCTCCCGGGAGTAGCCGTTCACCTTTGGACGGGCCGACCTGAAGGTCGGCCCCTACAGGGGGATGAAGCTGACTGAGATTCCCGACTGAACGATGGAATGCAGTCATCCCTGCGACAGAATCTGATAACCGGTGGACCACAGGGGTTTCAACCCACGGTTCCGCCCTACCTGGGTTAGCGGGTTCCACATATAACTCCTTCAACTTCCAACCATATAGCACCAACGACCCACGTAGGACAGAAGCTCTTGACCCTGCCCGGCGTGAGAAGTCGTAGCGTCCGCAGGGACTAGCCCCTTTACACCAACCTATCTCTCAGATATAATAGCCCCGGACTCATCACCCTTCGGGAGAACCTATGGACAAACGCATCTTCTCGGCGGTTCTGCCGCTGGTCGTCACCCTGAGCGCCTGCGCCCAGGCCGAGGGCGACCCCGCCGACGTCACCGGTGAGTGGGTCGGCCAGGTGACGGTCATCGGCCAGGTCATCGGCTTCGAGGTCGCGTTGAACGTCATCGAGGGTGTGCTTACGGGCCTGATGGACATCCCCATGCAGGGCGCCTACGAGATGCCCTTAAGCGACGTGATCTGGGACGATCCTACCCTGAGCTTCACGATGGAGGTCCCCGGCGCCCCGGCCTTCTACGAGGGCGAGCTCGCCGACGGCGTCATCAGCGGCGAATTCAGCCAGGCCGGCGCTGCGGGTGTATTCGAGATGAGCCCCTACGTCCCGCCGGTGCTCGACTACCCGACCGAGGAGGTCCGCATCGAAACCGACCACGGTCCGGTGCTGGCCGGGACGCTCAGCCTGCCCGAGGACGACGGCCCCCACCCGGCGGTGCTTCTGATCACCGGATCCGGACCGCAGAACCGCGACGAGGAGATCTTCGGCTTCAAGCCCTTCTTCCTCATCGCCGATCACCTGGCCAACCAGGGCTACGCGGTGCTGCGCTGCGACGACCGCGGCTTCGGCGACTCCACCGGCGACGGCTCCACAGCCACCACGGCGGACCTAACCCTGGACTACGCCGCCCAGATCGAGTACCTGCAAGGGCGCGAGGAGGTCGATCCGGCGCGGGTCTTCGTCCTCGGCCACAGCGAGGGATCGCTGATCGCCGGGATGCTGGCCACCGAGCGCGACCTCGCCGGGATCATCATGCTGGCCGGACCGGCCGTCCCCGGCGACGAGCTGCTGCTGGCCCAGTCCGAGAAGACCATCCTGGCCGAGGGCGGCACACCGGAGGAGGTCGAATGGAACACCGATTTCCTGCGCCGGGCCTTTGAGGCCATCCGCACCGGCACGGAGCTCGGCCCCCTATACGACGAGTTGCGTGAGCGCGTCCTCGAGGAGTACAACGAACTCACTCCGGCCGAGCAAGCGGCCCTGGGCTCCGCCGAGGACTGGGCCGCGATGACCGTCGCCCAACAGCGAGCCATGCTCGAGAGCCCCTGGATGGCCCACTTCATCGACTACGACCCCTGGACCCACCTGGCCCGGATCGAGTGCCCCGCCCTGGCCGTCTTCGGCGAACTCGACGTCCAGGTGCCCCCGGAGGCCAACATCCCCGTGCTCGAAGCGGGCGCCGCCGAATACGAACTCGAGGTCGAGATCATCGAGATCCCCGGCGCCAACCACCTCTTCCAGGCCGCCGTCACCGGGGCCCTCTCCGAGTACCCGACCCTGACCAAGGAGTTCGTCCCCGAGCTGCTGGAGACCGTCACCGCCTGGCTGGACCAGCAATAGCCGATAACCGCGAAATAAACGATTGCGGAGGCGGTGGCGCGCTTTTTGCCCGCGATGACCCTGCGGGACGGGTGGCGGGGGCGATTTCGCAAAAAGCGTGACACCGCCGGTATCGCGGGACTGCAAACGTAAAACCAGAAAGGGAGGACGATGCGCGCCGACGTGGATAAACTGATGGAGGAACGCGGAATCGACTGGCTCTACATCGGCGGAGGCAACGGCGACAACCCGGCGATGCACTATTTCCTCGGCGACGCCCAGATCGGCCACTGCAGCCTCTGGAAGCCCCGGGGCCGCCGGGCCACCCTCCTCACCGGACCCTTCGAGCGCGACGAGGCCGCCAAGCTGCCCTTCGACACCCTGGTCACCAGCGAGCTCAAACTCCACGAGCTGATGAAGATCAGCGACCACCTCGAGCGCTCCGTGGCGATGGCCCGGCGGATCGTCGAGCGTTTGAACGTCACCGGTCGCCTGGCCCTCTACGGCCGGGGGAACACCGGCTCCGACTACGCCTACTGGCGCGCTGTCGACCGGGAGATCGACGGACTGAGCGTCGAGCCCGAGTTCGGCGTCAACCTGATCGTTCAGGCCCGCGAGACCAAGGAGCCCGACGAGATCGAGGAGCTGAAAAAGGCCGCCGTCGGCTCCTGCCGGACCTTCGCCGCTATCCGGGCGCTGCTCGCCGCCGCCGAGGTTCGCGACGGCAGGCTCTATCATGACGGCGGCCCGCTCACCGTGGGCCGGGTCAAGCACCAGATCGCGCTGGAGCTCTTCAAGAACGGCCTCTTCGAGGCCGTGGGCAGCATCTTCGCCCCGGGACGCGAGGGTGGCTTCCCCCACTCCACCGGCTCCAGCGATCACCATCTGGCCGTCGGCGAGCCCATAGTCTATGACATGTTCCCCCAGCAGCTCGGCCACGGCTACTTCCACGACATGACCCGCACCTGGTGCGTCGGCGAGGCCCATCCCGCCGCCGCCAAGGACTACGAGCTGGTCAAGCGGGTCCAGCGTGAGGTCTACGACTGGATCGAGGTCGGCAAGAGCTGCTACGAGGCCCACAAGCTCTGCGCCAAGCTCCTTTCTCGGGCCGGTCATCCGGACATTGTCAGCCAACCCGGTGTCCAGACAGGTTTCTGTCACGGTCTGGGTCACGGCGTCGGCCTCGAGGTACACGAAAGTCCCCGCCTGGGGGGCACCGAGCGCAACAAGGACGTCTTCAAGCCGGGCTGCGTCTTCACCCTCGAGCCCGGGGTCTACTATCCCGACGAGGGCTACGGCGTGCGTTACGAGGACACCTGTTACATCGACACCGAGGGCGCGCTGCACCGGCTCACCGATGAGCCCGGCGACTTAGTCATCACCTGAGGACGGAGCATATTCCCGGCTTCAACCGGGATATGAGCGCCAATCAACGAGCGATACCCTCTGTTAATCTTGTTGAATGCTAACGGGCGACCCCCACGGGCCGCCCGTTCGATCATTCATCAAAGGCGCCGGGTGAGCCGCTTGTAACGGTGCTTGTTATCAGCTTGCTTGCTGCCAGTTGACGCCGATTCATCCCCTCCGGAACCGGGAGACCGGCTGGTGTTGGACATTCCCTGGTGATCTCGGGAGTTGCGTCGCCATGAAGAATTTTGAGAAAGGCATCGCGAAGCAAAGGGAGCATCCAGCCTGTTAATAAGCCCGAAGGTTGAGCGGCCTTGAACGGACGGTGTCCACTCCGGCGACCGGGGCTGAATCACCTGAAGAGTAATCATGAGTAGCGGCCGGCCCAAACAGGTTATCATCGAATGCCCTCGACGATGCCCGATAATAAGCAAGACCCCGGTGGGGAGCCCATGTCCTCAGTGTTTACGTTCGAGCCCCTCGTCACCGGCGCGGGGCTCGATGATCATCGGGCGGCCGTCGGGGCGGGGAGCGTCCAGATAGCCGCCTAAGTTGTCGGCGCGCACGCCGATGTGCCAGCGCCCTCCGCCGTCGCGGATGCTCGTGCGGGCGTAATCCCGGGAGCCGCAGCGCGGGCAGCGGGGCAGGTGGCCGCCGTTGCTCAGCAAGTATCCACCGCAACGGCAGCATTCATAGTAACCGGGACCCGGCTGGGACCCGGACGAATAGATGTCCAGATAGCGGGTCATCGTCGCCCCTCGCTCCGCTAGACCTGCGGAAAAACACGGCCTCATCACATAATGCGTGCCAACCCTGCTTAACTCGTGGGGTTTCATCCCTTCATAGCAGAAAAATAGTCGATAATCGGTCCAGCGTCAAGCTTTTTCAAACTGCTTTCACCTACTATGCGGCTACCGAAGCCGGCCGAAACGCAAGCTGATGGCATTCCGCTCTGCCGATAAAGACGGCCCCCATGGGGCCGCCACGTCGATATCGCTCCTCGAAAAGCAACCATGCTGAACGTTCCGGCTAGACCCGGTTCCGGTGAAGGCCCATCGCCGTGAGGGCTTCGTCGATGACCGCCGCGGCGATGTTCCGACAGCGTTCGGCGCCGGCGCTCAGCACGTCGTGGATGTAGTCAGGCCGGGAACGCAGATCGTCGGCCTTCTCACGGATCGGATCCAGTACGGCCAGCATGTTCTTGAACAGCCGTTTCTTGCACTGCAAACAACCGATGCCCGCCGTGGTGCAGCCCTCCTGGATCCAGGACAGGTCCTCCGGCGAGGAGAAGTAGCGGTGATAGCTGGTATAGACGTTGCAGTCCTCGGGCACGCCGGGATCGGTCTTGCGTTTGCGCCGCTCGTCGGTCTTGGCCGGTCCCAGCTTCCTCCAGATGCTCTCCGGCTCCTCGAGTAGCCCGATGGTGTTGCCCAGGCTCTTGGACATCTTGTTCTCGCCGTCCAGCCCCAAGATCCGCTTGGCCGGGGTCAGGTGGGCCTGGCACTCGGGGAAGACCTCGCCGTAGCGCGCGTTGAACTTGCGGGCGATCTCCCGGGCCAGCTCGATGTGCTGGACCTGATCCTCGCCCACCGGCACCGCGCCGGCCTTGTAGAGCAGGATGTCGGCCGCCTGCAGCACCGGATAGGTGAACAGGCCCACGTTGATGTTTTCCTCGTGCTGCTGGGACTTCTGCTTGAACTGGGTCATCCGCGAGAGATCGCCGAAGGGGGTGACGGTGTTGAAGACCCAGGCCAGCTCGGTGTGCTGGGGCACCTCGGACTGGACGAAGATCACGCAACGCTCGGGGTCCAGCCCGGCGGCGATGTTGGCCACCGCCGCGTCGAAGACCCGCTCGGGCATCCGCTCCGGATCGTAGGCGATGGTGGTGGCGTGATGGTCGACGATGCAGAAGAAGCATTCGTAATCGTCGAGGAAATCAACCCAGTTGCTGATCGCCCCCAGGTAGTTGCCGATGTGGACCTCGCCCGAGGGCTGGATGCCCGAGAAGGTGCGCACCTTGCCCTCGGCGTTGAGGTAGGTCAAATAGTCGTTGGCGTCGCGTTTCATGGTTCCCTGGTCGCTCATGGCGTGCTCCAAATGATCGGACGGCGTTGATCAGCGCCGGAACAGGTTGGTTCGTCAATGTGTGCGGGAGATCAGCGGCGCGGGGAGCTGCGCCAGTCGAAGGCGACCGCGATGGGGCCGGCGGGCGGGAAGATGTAGCGCATGGTCTTGGCGGAGAGGTCAGTGACCGGATTATCTTATCAGACGCCCCGGCGACGGGCAAGCCGTACGGTATTGTCCACGCACATGGTTGCCAGAATAAATGAAGTGATCTCCGCAAGAAATTGAACCTTTATTTGCAGCTGCTCAGAGCTGCTGCAAGTGATTAGCTCTTGATGCGTGCCTTGCTGAAGGCTTCAACTCGACAAAGCGTCCGGCTGATCTCATGTTTAATAGGCAAGGGATCGTATACACTAATCGGACCGAGCGGCGATTGTTTTATACTGATAGGGATCATCACAGAAGATGAACAACACATTGGCAACCCGGGAATGCCACCTCGGGAACGGTGCTCGGAGATTAGCCGCAGCGGGGAGTCAACCAGTGAAGGCGGATAACGATCGAAGCTGCTAAAACGAGCAATGGAGGGCCGTCAGCAGGTATTCACTCACAGCCAGGTCGGTTGCTGATGCGGAACCGACAGCCTCCGGCTTCTGGCGGAACTCAAAGCAAGACCGGGTTTAGTGCCACCAGCAACGCTAAGGCAATGGCGGCGACGATGAGCAATAAAGCGTTGTATGACAATCTATTAGCTGAATGAGTCGGTTCAGGTGCGAGTGATAATCCCTACTGATAATACGCGTGTAGCAGCAGAAGCGCTCGTCACTTGTCAACAGTCAAAAAGTGGCGGCTGCAAGAGGTGTGCTCGGGGGTTAACCTGCCCAATAAAGTTGCCGGCAAAGAACGACCATTCGATTGCCGCTCGACTCATAACTGCTTCATTATCGTGCAATAAGATTGCGCATGTTTGCATTGGGGGCAAAGTCGCACTCACCCAAGCAGCGATTGCCTGCTCGGTGAACCCTTCAAATTCAGCTCTGATTTGGTCAGAACACGTTCCATGATGCCCTTTAGAATATTAATTTCCAAGTGCATAGCAAAAAAGCGGTTCAAGTGAGATTGATAGTCCCTTGATTTATTCTAGTTGCCGACGTTCTACACTCAGTCGATTGCTACCTATTTAAGAGCTGTATTGTTAGCTAACTGATTCATTATCAAGCAAAAAGGCCATGCGAGATGATACCGGGATTAAAGCGCGACGCGGCCGGACAATGAATTGCCGTTCGGTGAACCATTTCTCAATAGCTCTTGTTGGACCTAGCGCTTTACCTGATGCCAAACAACATTAACCAACCTACCACACCCTCCTGCTCACCCGGTAGCGGATCAGCGCCCGGACCTCGCGGCCGATCGGCACACCGTCCCGGGTGGCGGGCCGCCAGCGGCTGGCGTAAGCGTAGTCCACGGCGTCACGGTCGGCCAGGGGCTCGCCCGAGGATTCGACAACCTCGACGCGGCGGGGCGTCCCGGCGTCGTCGATGTAGAGAGCCAACAGCACCTCGCCGCGCCAGTCGGCGCCGAGGAGCTCCCGGGGCGGTTCGAGCTCGTCGTCCCAGACCAGGGGACGGGGCTCGATCAGCTCACCGGTGAACTCGGTGTGCTCGAAGAACTCGTTGGTTCCCGGGGACTCGCGGGGATGGGGTGTGGGTGGCACGGGGGTGGTTGCGGTCTGAGAGAAACCGCGGAGCTGGGGCGATGCCTTGCCGGGACGTTTCGCCGCCGGGATCACCGGCGCCGGCGCTGATAGTACGACGTCACTGGAAACGCTGAAGGCTGGCGGGGCCGGGTCCGGAGCGCTTGAGACGAGCAGCAGCGTCGGAGTCCGCGGCTCCGGGGTCTGCGCGACCGATGCCGCCTCCCAGGGCAGCGACACCAGCAGCAGGTGAAGCAGCAGGGAGAGCAGCAGGGCGGTCTTGAGCGGTCGAGGGTTCATCGTTGAAGCCGAGGTGGGACTAGGTTTTATGATAATCGTACCACGATGGATTTTAACAGAAAGGCTGGATTCCCGCTGCCCTTTCGGGATATGGGGCTTCGACGAAATGACATCATCACCTGAAACTGAACCTACGTCGAAAACTCGAAGAGCGGCATTGAGAACAGAAGTGCTGACAATAACCTCGCGAAAGGTTGTTTGATCGACAAGCCCAAGAGGTTACTGGCTGCCAAGTCCTCTATTGGAAGGCAGTTAGCCTCCTGATAACTGGTAAGCCCGGGATGCGAATCAGGAGTCGCGCCTTCTCGATCCTCAGCGCCCACGTAGAGCAAGTCCGGTGTTCCGCCACCAGGCAACGTAGGGATACTGACAGCTTGCACAGCGTTATTACGCAATATATCAAGCCGTTAGAGATATGTGCCTGTTCAAGAACGTGTGATAATCCCGATAAAAAAGCGGACCCGGCGGTCCGCTTGCCAATAGGCCGACAAGGCGAGCCAAGCCCGTTCAATCGCAGGCTCACTCAACCGTGTGTTCCTAGATCTGCTGCTCGAACTCGACGGTCTTCTCGACGACGACCTGGCGCGGCCCCAGATAGGGCGAGCCGTCGATCAACAGCGGCGTCCAGCGGGTAGTGCGGTAGAAGCTGACCGCGGCCATGTCGGCGTCCTCCCGCCCCGAGGTGCGCAGCACCCGGACGTCGATCACCGAACCGTCGTAGTCCAGGTAGATCTCGAGGGTTACCTCGCCCTCCCAACTGGTGTGCTGGAGGCTCTCGGGGATGGGCAGGTTGCTGTCGTCGTTGAGACAACTGGGATGGACGACCTGCTGGGAGCGCGAGCCACGGCCCGGATCGATCACCGTCAGCTCGGTGTCGGGCAGGTTGTCGATCTCGACGGCGCTCTCCTCGGTCTCCTCGACCTCCGGTTCCCGCTCCTCTTCGATGCGCTCCCGGGTCGAGTTATCGAACTGCTCGCCCAGGTAGACCGGATTGAGACGCAGTCCGGCCTCGGAGGCGGCGCCCGCGTCCTCGGCCACCTCGAAGGACTCCAGGTTGAGCAGGTTGACGTACTCGCGGCGCAGCTCGTACTGGGGCACTGGGGTGTAGACCAGGAACTGCAGCAGCAGCAGGTGGACCAGCAGGGACAAGAGCAGCGCGTTTTTGAGTTGTTCGGCTTTCATCTTTCAACCCTCCCACCTTGTACCCGGTTTGGTTTCGGGGAGGCTTTGCATTGTTTCCGACGCCGTGACCCGTGTTAGAATAATAGATGTTTCTTATAGCCAACGCCGGACTGGACCACAACACCTCTGGGGGGAAGATGCCCGTCAAGACGATCGAGTGGATAAACGATCAGTTGGTAATCATCGATCAGACCCTCTTGCCCGTCGAGGAGCGCTATGTGAGGCTGGAGACGGCCGAGAACGTTCACCGGGCCATTCGGCGTCTGGAGGTCCGCGGGGCGCCGGCCATCGGTGTGGCGGCGGCGCTGGGTCTCTACGTGGCCGTGCGCGGCTCCTCCTCCATTGACAAAAGTAGCTTCAAAAGTGAAGTTCGTCAAGTGGCCGATTACCTCTCCGGCAGCCGCCCCACCGCCGTCAACCTCTTCTGGGCGTTGAACCGGATGATGCGCGTGGTGGAAACCGACGCGGCCGACTCCGTCGAGGGGCTCAAGGCGGCCCTGTTGGCCGAGGCCCTGGAGATACTGGAGGAGGACAAACGGCTCTGCCGGGCCATCGGCGGCCACGGTCAGGAGCTGCTGACCGACGGCGCCCGGGTGCTGACCCACTGCAACGCCGGGGGGTTGGCCACCGCCGACTACGGCACCGCCCTGGCGCTGATCTACGCCGCCAAGGAGGCCGGCAAGCACGTCCGCGTCTTCGCCGACGAGACCCGGCCCCTGCTCCAGGGCTCGCGGTTGACCGCCTGGGAGCTGCTCAAGTCCGGTGTCGACGTTACGGTGATCTGCGACGACATGGCGGCCACGGTGATGCGCCGGGGGATGGTCGACTGTGTGGTGACCGGGGCCGACCGCATCGCCGCCAACGGCGACGCCGCCAACAAGATCGGCACCTACGGCCTGGCCATCCTGGCCAAGGAGCACGGCCTGCCCTTCTACATCGCCGCGCCGCTGTCGACCTTCGATTTCGAGCTGCCCGACGGCTCGGGCATCCCCATCGAGGAGCGGGACCCCGAGGAGGTGCGCCGCTTCCGCGGCGTCCCCAGCGCGCCGGAGGGGGTCAAGGTCTATAATCCGGCCTTCGACGTCACCCCCCACGCCTACATCAACGCCCTGGTTACCGAGCACGGGGTGATCCGCCCGCCCTTCGAGCGCAATCTGGCCGAGTTGCGCCGGAGCCTGGCCTAAGCGCAACCGCCGTACTCTCACTTACTAGGATACCAAAACCGGACCCGGGGTTTCGTGGGTCCGGTTTTGCATTTCGGTCTGGAGCCCTCGCTCAGGCCGGCGGCGCTTCCGCTGATGATTCCACGGTATCGCTACCGGGCGGGGTGGTTCCGTCGTTTTGAGGTGTGGAGTCCATACCTTGGTCCATAGAGCGCAGGACCCCCTCGACGGTCTTGCGGGTCTCCGGCGGCAGCAGCTCGCGGTTGGTCTCGTCCACAAAGTAGCCCAGGCCGTCTTCGCCTCCGGGAGGGATGCGCACCAGACCGGGCGTGAAAGAGCCGTTCAGAGCGGCGTCCAAGGATTCGCCCACGGCTTCCGAGACGTCGCGCATCATGCTGGTGAGCACGTGGCCCTTCTCGAGCCAGTTCTGGTTCAGGTCGCTGCCGATGATGAAGGCGTCGCGCTCGGCGGCGACGGTGGCCAGGGTCTCGATGTCGCGACCGCAGTAGGCGAAGATAACCTCGACTCCGCGTTCGTACTGCCGCTCGGCCAGCTCCCTGGCCCGCTGTGGGTCACCGGCGGCGGGGTCCGCGCTGTTGATGAAATCGATGTGGAAGACGACCTCGGGGTTGACCAACCGGGCGCCCTGCTGGAAGCCGGAGAGGACGCGACGGGCGTCGCGGTCGTCAAAGCCGCCGATGAAGCCCAGTTGACCGCTGCGGGCCTCGAGGGCGGCCACGGCGCCTACGGCGGCGGCCGCGCGGCCGCTCTGGAAGGAGAGGGCGCGCACGTTGGGCGCTTCGAGTTCACCGCCGACGAGGATGAAATCGACCTCGGGGTAATCGATGACCACGGGCTCCAGGTAGGCCGGATCGCCGGCGAAGAGCACCACGTCATGCTCATCAGAGGCCAACTCGCGGGCGAAGCTCTCCATCTCGTCCACGTCGCGGGGTTCCCGCCACTCGTAAACGAAGCGTTGCTCGGCCGCCAGACCGGTAACAGCGAACTTGACGGCTTCGTTGAACGATTTATCGGCGCTGCCGGCCAAACCGTATACCACCCCCACGCTGAGCCGATCCTCAACGCCGGCATTCTCGTCGCAGGAGGACAGCAACAGCAACAGGCCGATCAACGTCCAAAACACCCGTTTCATCAACACTCCTCGCTGATAAATGGCAGTTGGGCCAAATCCGTCAAGCGCTCGAGATAGCGCTCGGTGGCTCCGGATCGCCCCTCGCAGTATGCCCGCGCCGCGTCGCCTCGTTCCCGACGATATTCACGATCGTCCAGCAGTTTCCCGAGGGTGGAGGCCAGTTCCGCCGCATCCCTGACACGCTGCGCAACACCGTGGGTGGCCAGCTCGCGGGCCTCGATGGAGTTGCTGATACTTGGTCCGTAGACCAGGGCGGCGCCGAAAGCGGCCGGTTCGAGGACGTTATGCAGTCCCTTGTCGTGGAAGCCGCCGCCGACGTAGGCGACGTCGGCCAGGGCGTAGAGCTCGAAGAGCTGGCCCACGGTGTCGACGAGAACGAAGGGACCGGGCGCTACTTCGTTGATTCTGGACAAACGACTGAGTTCGGGCAGACCCAGCTTGACTGCGGCGGCCTCGATTGACGCCAGATGGGTCTCGTCGACGTGGTGGGGCGCCAGAACCACTCCCAGACCGTCGATGGTGTCAAAGAGCCCGACGAGGATGGGCAGCAGGCGTTCCTCGTCGGGAGGATGGGTGCTGCCGCAGACCAGGACCGGTCCAACGGCGGACAGTTCGAGTCCGGCTTCGGCGGCGGCGTCGCGACGACCGATCACGGCATCGAACTTGGTGTCTCCGGCGACTTCGACGCCGGGTCCCCGGGGGACCAGGGGGCTCAGACTGGCGGCGTCAATTGCGGAAACGGCGCCCAGATAATCCAGCGCCCCGTAGACCGCGCGGTAGAATCCGCGCAGCAGTGGTTGGGCCGTGCTGGAGCCCCGGTGTCCCGCCGCCGAGACCAGGGCCGTCGGCACGCCCCGTTCCCGGCAGGCCCAGACAAGGGCCGGCCAGAGATCGAACTTGACCGTGACGAAGAGATCGGGCTCGATGATCTCCAGCAGGCGACGGGAGTTGCGCCGGCCGTCCAGGGGCAGGGGGAAGGCGTGATCGGCCAGACCCCGCCAGCGGCCGTGGCGCAGGGGCGTCTCGGAAAAGAAGCTGACCAGCAGGATCACAGCGTCGCCGCGAAGGCGGCGCAGCTCTTCCAAGAGGGGCCGGCACTGCTCGTACTCGCCCAGGGAGGCGCAGTGGAACCACAGTCGGGGGCGGTCGTCGTCCCAGGATTCCGCGAGACGTTCTAGCTCAACCCGCCAGCCGCGCCGGACCCGCAGTCCCGAGCGGACCGTCGGTGAGAAGAGCGCTCCAGCCCAGGCGATCAGACGCATCAGGGGAGCGAAGATGAACTCGTATAGGTGTCGCCAGAACTCCCGCATGGACTCGTCTGCTCGAGGGATGTCGATGGCTTTTCGCCGCTCGATGGATTATAAACCTCAGCCCGGAAGAGGTAAAGGCGTCATGAATCGCGAGCGCTCTGCGCACTCTCGGCTGAGTACGATCAACACACCGGGTTTTGGATTGTCACTCGTCAGGCTCATCCAGTAAACTAAACAGGAAACGCCGACCCAGAGGACTGTAATATAAGGGCTGATTATTACTGGTTCTTGGATAAGCTAGTGCTTTATCGAGTCGACTCCATCAGCGAGGCTTGCTACAAGAACAACTCTCCGGTACCAGCTCTAAGAAGCTACAGGTAATGGTTCAGATTGCTGTGATTGCCGTTAAAGGGTTACAATTTAGCGTTAGGGGCCACTCAACGCCATCGGACCGTCAGATAACAGAATAACGTTTATAAATCGGCAGTTAGCAGATAGTTGAGCATGCACACTGCAAATGCTGTTTTGGCAGATCGGAGGGTCTTCACCTGTCCCGGTTCAGCGCCTCGCTGATTCTGGGTCGGCCTGATCGACTGCGTTTCTTTCCCGGCTCCGTCTGCATTAGTTGAGGCCTAAGCGCCATATTATCATATAATTATATGATAACAGGCGCCGGTTTGGTTCCGCATGGTAAGGTTTAAAGAGGTGTTAACCTGTAATGTTTCTTGCCTTAGCCTGGTATCAGCCTTTTCTTGGTTGTTCCCTTGGTTGGTCCGATGATGTGTGTGATGCCTAGCATTATTCAACAATGTGATCCCCGAGTAATCCAAAAGATTTCAATGTCAACGCCTTGGCGATTGCCAGCAGGCTTAATGCAAGTGGTGATCCCCTCGATACTGAGCCTTATTGAGACGGATTTTTCAGCCTCGCCCTTATTACCTGCCTTGAGTCAACGATGACTGTCCAACCAGCCGTACCGGGCACCCACCTATATCATCTTGATAAAAACGTTGCCTCAAACTGCCACACGCCTACGCAGAACAACGCTACTCAATGAAACGTCGACGGTTATCCACAATTGCGCAGCCGACGGGATAGCTTGTCCACCGGGACGCGGTGTGTTATCATAAAAGACTGTCACTGCTGATGTTAACAACTTGTTAACAACCGCTCCCACTTGGTGGAGAACTCCCTTCAACCTATGCCGTTGGCGGTTTGTCTGCTTCGTAATTGCTTGCTCTCAACGGTATGCGCCTGTTGATAACCTCAGTCGGACCAGAAAACCCACCCCATTCAAACCGTCACCGTGCACTCTTCCCGCAGCGGCAGCGCTATACCGTCCGCCGGCCTCCCCGTTACACGGAAGCCGTAGCGAGCGCAGTGGTAAATGCGGGGGACAACACATATCCACAACACAATAACATGGAATCGCTAACCAAGCTCTGGGGCCAGGTATCCGATTACCTCAAGCAGCGTATCGACCCCTACCATTACAAATCCTATATCGCCCCGATCCGACCGCGCTCGGTCCTCGACGGACGCCTGCTGCTCGAGGTGCCCAACGAGCGCTTCGTCGAATGGCTCGGGGATACCTACCTGGACACCATCGGCGCCCTGGTGCGCTCGACCTCTGGTTTGCCCCTCGAGGTCCAGCTCATCTCACGCTCCAACGGCAACGGCGATCACGACAAGCCGCCGCCGACGCCCAATCCCTACAACGGCAAGTACACCTTCGAGACCTTCGTCGTCGGCCGCGGCAACTCGACGGCCTACGCCGCCAGCCAAGCCGTAGTCGAACACCCCGGCCAGGTCTACAACCCCCTGTTCATCTACTCCGGCGTCGGACTGGGCAAGACCCACCTGCTCCACGCCATCGGCAACGCCGCCCACGAGGAACGTCCCGAACTGCGCACCGCCTACGTCACCAGCGAGGAGTTCACCAACGAGTTCATCCAGGCCATCCGCTACGACCGCTCCGTCGAGCTGCGCAACAAGTATCGCAGCCAGGACATTCTGCTCATCGACGACCTGCAGTTCCTCGCCGACAAGGAAGCCACCCTCGAGGAGCTCTTCCACACCTTCAACACCCTCTACAACAACAACAAGCAGATAGTTTTCACCTCGGACCGCCCGCCAAACGAGATCAAGCTCGACAAGCGCCTGGTCACCCGCTTCGAATGGGGCCTGGTCATCGACATCCAGCCCCCGGACATCGAGACCCGCATCGCCATCATCTCATCCAAGGCCGAGAACGAGGGCGTCAAGCTGCCCGAGGACGTCATCGAGCTCATCGCCCAGCGCGTACGCACCAACATCCGCACCATCGAGGGCGCCATCCTGCGCCTGTCCGCCTTCAGCGCCATCTCCGAGCAGCCCATCACCACCAAGATGGCCCGCGAGGTCCTGGGCAACATCCTGGGCCGCGAGACCCCCCAGGTGAGCATCGGCCAGATCCAGAAGCTGGTCTGCGAGCACTTCGAGCTGCCCCTGCGCGACCTGCTCTCCAAGTCCCGCAACGCCTCGATCGTCTTTCCCCGCCAGGTGGCGATGTACCTATCGCGCAACCTGACCAACGCCAAGCTCAACGAAATCGGTCTGCAGTTCGGCGGACGCGACCACTCCACCGTCATCCACAGCTACAACAAGATCCGCGACCTCGTCGAGCGCGACCCCGAGTTGGCCGCCCTCGTCGGCAAGCTGGAACGCCGCGCATCCCTGGGCGGCGAGTAGCCCACCCACCGGCGACCTCCGCCGAGCCGACCGGCGACCAAACCGCCTCAACCAAGCCGGGCGCGCGGAGTTGGCACGTTTCTTGCGGAAGGGCGGGCCGTCCGTCGAACCGGCGTTCGACTGCGCAAGAAACGTGCCAACTCCGCGCGCCGGTTCATAGCCGAGGGTGATGATCCAAGCGTGAAGGCGGCGGAGGTCGCCGGCGGTATCGGCAGTCTACGATGGTACAAGCAAGCGAAAACGCCAAAAAACAGCCACCCCTTTGGGGGGTGGCTGTTTGCCATTGTGAGTTATTCTACATTGGGCAGTCTAATCTGCTGGCTGTTCAGCGCAGGCGCGGCAGTGTGGGTGTGCCCTGGGCTCGGCCGAAGAGGCCGCCGCGCAGGATCAGGTGCAGGCCGCGGTCCCTGGCGAAGGCCAGCAGCACCTCGTCACCGCAGCGCAGGCCGTAGGCCTCGCGGATGCGCTCGCCGATCAGCAGGCGCCCGCGCTCGTCGATCTCGCTTTCGTCCAGGAAGAGGTGCTCGCTGAATAGACCGCGCTGCACCTCCTCGGGCAGGGCTCCAAAGACGTCTTCGCAGACCACCAGAGGTCCCAGGACTCCGCCGCGGATGACCAGCACCCGCTTGCCCGGGGCCACGGCGTAATCGCCGGCGGCCTCGCCCAGGTTGAGCGTGGCGTCCTCGGCCAGCCGGGAGAGGGCGTAGACCTGCTTGTCGCCGAGTTTGCGCGGTGTCATCGTGGTTGGGGATCCGAAAAGGTATTGGTCGGTATTCTTCTCGTTTCTGATTGTAAAGGGTATTGGAGATAGAGTCCGCTTGTGCTGATCACCACGCGCAAGCCGCCGGTGGCGCGGATGCTCGCCCGTTTTCTCTTTTCAAACCGTGATTGTATACCCTGACCGGACCTGATCGAGATTGTATCCTGTTGATAGTAGACGTGATTAGCATGAGATCCCAGTCATAAAACGGGCAGTCGAAAACTGGCGACTAAGCAGAGCGTCGTCCTCGGCGAGCCTAGATATCAGCTCACTTGACCATGCCCTGACAGCGGATTGCCGCCGACTCCTATATATTGTAAGGGATTATCACTCGCACCTGAACCGATTCATCCAGCTAATAGATTGTAATTCATTGCTTTATCGTTCACACTGGCCGCCATTGCCATCCCGTTGTTTGGTGGCACCATACCCGGCCTTGTATTGAGTTCCACCGGAAGCCCGAGGCTGTTGATCCCATTCAGGTTTCGACCAGGCTGTGCGTGTACAACCTGCTGACGACGAATAATTGCTCGCTTTAGCAGCTTCGTCCGTTATCCGCCTTCGCTGCTTGACGCACCGCTGAGGCTAATCTCCAAGCACCATTCTCGATGTGGCATTCCTGACTTGTGAATGTTTTGTTCATCTTCTGTGATTATCCTTATCGTAATGTTGTGATAACGGGCAATAAGGGCATGCTATATGTACGTTTGCTTCTAAAAAGATGCATTTCAGGGAGTCCATAAAGGTCTCGCAGGTTGATCGCAAACAGCCAGAGTTGGTACGTACACGTTTCATGATGCCATTAGAAATATTATCTCGAATAGGGTGTTTGATAAAGGAATAATCACTTGGTATTGAACCTTTAGATGTTGTTAGAAGATTGTCAGTCAGTGCTCTTTAGCTGATAATCGCCGCCATTATTATGCCGCGCCTTTGTGACGGTGGGCCTAGGTTTGTTATAGGCGCAGAGAATAGACGAGGTTTGTTGACTCCGGTCGGTTGGGATGCGCCCGATGGCGACGGTCCCATCGCTTGTCAGTTGTTGAAGGCGAAAAAAGGTGTGGTGTCGGGGTTTATCATAGCAGCGGCGTCGCGGCGGCGGCCAGGATCGGAAAAGAAGCGGTTGGCTGACGGTCGAAACGATCAGGTCTAAACTGCGAATCTTGAATAACTAGCGTTAGGCAACCTTTTATCTGGTTAAGCTCTAGTCGCGGCTTGGCGTATGATCGGGTTGACGCCGTCAGCGAAGCGGAACTCAACCCCGAACTCTCTACAGCATAGACGTTGCAGCCCGGTTTCCCCAGGCAGTGGCCGACAACGTGCCCTGGTGATACCCCGGGGATGATTGGGCGCTCTGTTCGGTGAGGCCCTAGGGACCGCTGTGACCGCAGTGGTGGCAGCGCAGCTTCTTGTAGTAGGGTTCGCGCCAGGAGAAACCGCAGTTGGGGCAGGGGCTTTCCACGGGGCGGCGGTTGCAGGAAAACTTGCACTCCGGGTAGGCGTCGCAGGCGAAGAACTCCTTGCCATAGCGGTTTATCCGGACGATCAGCGTCCCGGAGCAGCCCTCGACGGGGCAGGGCAGGTTCAGCTTCTCGGGCTCCTGGTTCTTCTTGCGTCGCTCGGCGGCCTCGCGCTTGGCCTGTTCCTTCTCCTCCGGTGTCTGCTCGATGCGCACAATGCTCCGGCACTTGGGGTAGTTGGAGCAGCCCCAGAAGGGTCCGAAGCGTCCCTTGCGGCGGACCATGATCGCGCCGCACTTCTCGCAGGTCGGAGCGTCGGACGGGTCCGGGGCCTCTTCGGGGACGATCCCGCCGTTTTCGTCGAGGGTGAAGTCCAGGGTGCCCTTGCAGTCGGGGTAGCGGCTGCAGCCCAGGAACTCGCCTCGACGCCCGGAGCGCACCACCATCTTTTCGCCGCACAGCGGGCAGGGAACGTCGGTGGGTTCGGGCTTGTCGGCGCCATTGTTGTTGGAGCGCTCCTCGAGGACGATCCCGCCGTCGTCGTCGCGGTGGAAGTTGGCGGTGAAGGTGCACTCAGGGTAGTTGGTGCAGCCGACGAAGGGTCCGGCCTTGCCGAACTTGATGACCAGGTCGCCGTCGTCGAGGGGGCACTGGACCCCTTCGAGTCGGGTTTCGCGGTCACGGCGCTTGGGCAGCTCCTTCTCGGCGCGTTCGAGCTCGGGGCGAAAGGCCGTGTAAAAGGCGTCGAGGACGCCGCGCCAGTCCCGCTCGCCCCGGGCGATCTCGTCGAGGTCCCGCTCCATCTCGGCGGTGAAGTCGACCTTGAGCAGCTTGGGGAAGCCGACCAGCAGCAGCTTGATCACCAGGCGCCCCAGCTCGGTGGGCACCAGGGAACGGTTGGGGCCGGTGACGACGTACTCGCGGTCCATCAGGGTCGAGAGGATGGCGGCGTAGGTCGACGGTCGGCCGATGCCGCTCTTCTCGAGCTCCTTGACAAGGCTGGCGGCCTTGAAGCGCGCCGGCGGCTGGGTGAACTTCTGGCGGCCGTCGAGCCAGACGGGTTCCAGCTCGCTGCCGACCTCGAGCACGGGCAGCCGGTTGTCTTCGCCCCGGCCGGGGTCCGGATAGACGGTCAGGAAACCGGGGTCGCGCAGCACCGAACCCTTGGCCGAGAACTCGGCCCGGTCGCACTCGAGACGGGCCTCGGTCTTGTCGTAGATCGCCGGGGTCATCTGCGAGGCCAGGAAGCGTCCCCAGATCAGCTCGTAAAGCTTGCGCTGGTCGGGATCGAGATACCTGGCGATCCTGGACGGTTCGAGGTCGGGGTCCGTGGGCCGGACGGCCTCGTGGGCGTCCTGGGCGCCCTTCTTACCCCGGTAGCTTCGGGCCTTGGCGGGCAGGTAGTCGGGGTGGTTGCGGCCTATCCAGTCCCGGGCCTTGGTAAGGCCCTCGTCGGAGATGCGCACCGAGTCGGTGCGCATATAGGTGATCAGACCGACCTGGCCCTGTTTGCCCAGCTCGACGCCCTCGTAGAGGCGCTGGGCGGCGCGCATGGTTCGCTTGGGGTTGAAGCCCAACCGGGTCGAGGCGTCCTGCTGCAGGGTGCTGGTGATGTAGGGTGGTTGCGGACGCCGCTTGTGCAGACGTTTCTTGAAGTCGGCGACGCGCCAGGGCTGCTCGTGGAGGTCGTTGAAGAGATCGCGGACGGATTCCCAGCTTCGCAGGCGGGCCTTCTTGCCGTCCAGGCGCACCAGTTGGGCCTCGACGGTGTCGCCGCCGGGGACCTCCAGGGCGGCGGTGACGATCCAGAACTCCTCGGCGTCGAAGGCCTCGCGCTCTAGCTCCCGCTCGACGATCAGGCGCAGGGCCACCGACTGCACCCGCCCGGCCGAGAGGCCGCGGCGGACCGCCTTCCAGAGGATCGGCGAGACCTGGTAGCCCACCAGGCGGTCGAGGATGCGTCGGGCCTGCTGGGCGTCGACCAGAGCCTGGTCGATACGGCCCGGGTTCTCCAGGGCCTTGAGGATGGCGGACTTGGTGATCTCGTTGAAGGTGATGCGGTAGAGATCGGCGCCGTTGTCGATCAACTGGGCCAGGTGCCAGCAGATGGCCTCGCCCTCGCGATCGGGGTCGCAGGCCAGGTAGACCTTGGACCCGCGGGCCTCGCGGCGCAGCTCCTCGACGACCTTCTTCTTGCGCGGGATGACCTCGTAAGTCGGGGCGAAGCCGTCGGCCAGATCAACGCTGAGCTTGCTCTTGGGCAGGTCGCGGATGTGCCCCTTGCTCGAGGCCACGCGGTAATCACCGCCCAGGTAGCGGCTGATTGTGCGCACCTTGGTCGGCGACTCGACGATCACCAGGGGCTTTTTGGTCCTGGTTTTGGGGGTTTTCTTGGTTGCCATACGGGGTTGGGGAAGAGGGAGCTGCGCTGTTCGAGGGTCGAGGTGAGCCGGTACGGTCAAAGGGCGCTTGCGGCGGGAAGCCGTAGCGGCATCCGGGGTAGCGGGGGGAGATTATACTAAACTGGCGGCAATCCGCAAGGTCGAAGCGTCCGGCCTGTTTTGTCAGCTACCCGGAGGTCCGTGGTGTACGTTCGATCGCGATGTGTCTCAACAAGGGCAAATATCCATGAACACCATAAAAACTGGATCAGTCTCAGGCATCCCAGACGCTCCTGGACTAATCAATCAACGTCATTCATTCAACAGAAATCAAGAGTCATCAGAGAACTTGTTCTGACCAAAACAGGTTGATTGGGATCGGCCTGCCGGGCCGTTTTCGACTCCCCGGATAATACGCCGATTGGGAGCAAGCGTTTATCGCATGCCCTTATTGCTTATTTTTGAGACACTTAGGATTATGCGGCAATCTGTTCTCAGGGCATATTATTGTCCACTGTCATCGGGGATCGCCAAGGATCGCTAACGATCAGGCCCGTATTCGCCGCCACTTTTCAACGACCCGTTCTATGACAGGTGTCCGATATTCATCTTCTCTATTATCAATAGGATACAATCACAGTCAGGTCCGGATAGGGTATACGATCCCAATCAAAAAGGCATGGCATCACACACGATCCCGGTCCAGCCCACTCCAACTTGAAACTCCGATCCTCTTCGATAAAGCGGCTGCGACGAGGTTAAGCTGTATCAAGTCTAGCCTGCAAACTTCATCCCACGTTGCTTGCTCATTATATATGCTTGAGGCATCGTATACACTATCCGGACACGATCGTGATTGTATACTGATGATAACATAGGAGATACCCTTATGAGATATGTTAAAAACGGGTAGTCAAAAAGTGGCAAATTACACGGGCCTGATCCTTAGCGAACCATGGTACCAGCGGACCTGTATCCGCCCTGGCTGCAGAATGTCACAGAAGCCTAAGTGTCATAAAATCAAGCAATAAGGGTATACCAAGTGAACGTTTGCTTCTAGAAGGCATATTCATGGAGTCAACAGCGGCCCGGCAGGTTTATCCCCATCAGCCTGATATGGTCCGGACACGTTCCATGATGCCTTGCTTGATAATAGCGATTACTGATCGAAGCATCGTCGTCGAGACCGATGGTTTCTAGCAGTATTCGTGTGTATTCACGTCTCCACAGGCATCTGATGAATGTGGTAATCCACCTACCCGCCACAAGCATCTCGCTCGATGTGCGCTCCTGTTTTTAAAGCTAACAGAATTGGTGAGAACCCTCTTAGCTGACGGCCTTTTCAGTACGGCGATCAATTCTCATATCTGTCTGTCATGCAGCGCCTTACGTTCTAGTCAGCGCCGACTGGGCTTCGGCGGCGGACGCTTGCGCAAGCTGGCGAACACCACCTGAGCCGGTAACTCGAGCACTTGAAAAACAAAGGTCAACCGCTATGATAAGCTTAACGATTAGTACAACAACCCGTCTTCAACCCGTCTATGCCGGTACGTCGTATCGCAAGTCCTGGGTCCGCCGGAGCATCTTGATACCCAGTCTATTGAAGGGAGTGGTAACCGTTGTGTGGAGTTGGTTCTTTATCTCCGCTTCGCTCAAGACTTCAGCAAACCCAAGCGCCCGACTGACCGCAGAAAGCCTCCCGCTTCACCGCGGCATTACGTGCGGCTCGTGTAATGCCGCTACAAACAGACCGCAGGAAGATGACTGCATAGTGTCGATGAAGCAGCCAGAAGGGATTGTTAGCGATAACCACATTACTCAAGGTTCCGTCAGGCGGGGACCATCCAGAGGGACGACCAGGGATGGCGATTGGATTACGGGCCGACCTGCGGCTTGGAGAATGCGGGCCGGTGGCGTAAACGGGCTGGACAAGCATCCAACCCGTTCGGCGACATTGACGCTCATTCGTCTACTCGTAGTGCAAGGCGACGATGGGGTCCAGGCGCGAGGCCTTGACCGCCGGGAAGACGCCGAAGCTCAAGCCGACGAAGGTCGAGAAGCCCAGCCCCAGCCCCACGGCCCAGACGCTGACGGCGTTGGGCAGCTCGAGCAGGGAGCCCAGCCCCCAGGCCAGCAGCAGGCCGAGACCCACCCCCACCGCTCCGCCGAAGAGCGTCAGGATCACGCTCTCGATGACGAACTGGGTCAGGATGTCGCGACGGCGGGCGCCCAGCGCTTTGCGGATGCCGATCTCCCGGGTGCGCTCGGTGACGGCGACCAGCATGATGTTCATGATACCGATGCCGCCGACAAGCAGCGAGATCGAGGCCACGCCGACCATGATGGCGTAGATGACCGTGGTGATCTCCTCGAAGACCTCGAGCAGGCCGCTCTGGGTGGTCACCTCGAAGTTGTTCTCTTCGTTGGGCTTCAACCCGCGCCGGTTGCGCATCAGCGTCTCGATCTGGTTGTTGGCGCGGAAAACCGTGGCCGGACTGGTGCTGATCGCGGCGATCTCCAGGGTCACCTGGCGTGAGCGCAGCGGCTCCAGGGTGGTGTCCAGGGTTGTGTAGGGGATGGCGACGAAGTCGTCCTGGCTCATGCCGAAGAACTCGCCGCGGCGCTCCAGCACTCCGATGACCGTGAAGCGGTGACCGCCGATGCGCACCTCGCGGCCCAGGGGGTCCTGGTTCGGGAAGAGGGACTCGACGATGCCCGCGCCCAGTACCACCACGCGGCGGCGCGACTGAATGTCGGTCGGAGTGAAGTCGCGGCCGTGCTCCACCGGCAGGGAGTAGATGCGACTGATGTACTCGTTGCCGCCGATGATCTGCATCGAGTTGGTCCGATAGCCGCCGTGGGAGATCGAGGCCACGGTGAAGTTGATCGGCGAGGCGTACTGGACGTCGGGGCAGTGCTCCATGATCGCCTCGGCGTCCTCGAACTCCAGCTCGGGACGGTACCAGGTTTCCGGGTTAGGCCGACCGAACTGCACCGCCGGCTCTTTGGTAACCATGATGAAGTTGGAGCCCAAAGAGCCGATCTGCTCGGCGATGGCGTTCTCCATCCCCTGGATGATGCTGACCAGGGTGATGATCACCGTGACGCCGATGATAATGCCCAGCACAGTGAGGAAGCTGCGCATCTTGTTGGAGCGGATGGCGTCCAGGGCGATGCGCGTCGCCTCGCGCATCGTGGCGCCGAGCAGGGACAACAAACCGCGGCTTTTTTCCGATTCGCCCAACTCACTCCACCAGTTAAACTGTGATGCCGACCCTGAATGGATCGTTTATGTCGCCTGGTGACGAACAAATGGCTACTGCATGCCCTCTGAGCAAGTGTTACGAGGCGTTGTTATCGAGCATCGGCTAATGGGCTTAGGGATCGTATAACCTCTCCGAACCCGACTGTGATTGTATCCTGTTGATAATAGAGATGATGATTACCGGATACCTGTTACTTTACAGCCGTGGAAAAGTGGCGGCGAATCCGGGACTGATCCTTGGTAATCCTTGGCGATCCTTGGCGGTCCCTGATAACAGCGGACAATATAATGCCCTGAGAGCAGATTGTCGCATACTCCTAAATGTCTCAATAACAAGCAATAAGGGCATGCTATCTGAACGCTTGCCCCCGAACGGCGCATTTCCGGGGAGTCAATAACGGCTCGGCTGGCCGATCCTGTTCAACCTGATTTGGTCCGAACACGTTCCATGATGCCTAGGTTTAATGCTTGCAAATACGCGCTTTTCGCGGGATATCCATTCCCGGCATGCCGTGATGAGCGGTTGCGCTCCAAGCATTCCTTGGCAGTCCGGATCGATACTATTTCGATGAAGCCCTCCAAGCCTCCACCGCACCGTAACGGGCGGTTGAGCACGATCCGCTATCCACCAACCGCTATCCACCAACCGCTTCATAGAAGTCTTAAGCGCAATTGGACACTCCACGACGTTATGGTCACTTCATAGCATATTCTAACAGCGAAGGAGGGTATCCTTAGCTTGATTGAACACGTCAATGGAATGCCAGGGGTGTCACCCGAAGCGTATCCAGCCCCGGGCGAGACCTTTCCCGCCCTCCTGTCCACCAAGGGAATCGGCGTCAGGAACGCTCCGGCGTTGGCACGTTTCTTGCAGCAGGGCGGGGAAGCCGGCCGCCCGAAACCACCGACCCTTATCGCAAGAAACGTGCCAACGCCGGCCGTGCGTCGGGAGTTTTCGTATTGGAGAGGGAAAGGTCTCGCCCGGACCGGCGGGTAGCGCGTCGGCTTTGATACGCAAAGCAGGCCGTTCGGGTTGCGGGAAACGGCCTAGCCGGGCAATAGGAGTTCGCCCAGCTCCCGGGCCAGGATGGAGAGATCACCCCGGCAGAGGCGGTAGAGCTCGCGGTAGCGCTGGGCGGGGGTGAAGCCCTCGGCGACGCGGCGGGTCAGCCTGCCGTGGATCTGGGAGAGGTTGAAGCGTCCGGCGGTGTCTGTCACGTGTTCGAGGAAGCGTTTCAGGGCGTCGCGGATAGTCAATGCTTCGCCGTGGAGGGATATCTGGGCTTCGAGGCCCCCTGAGACGGCGGCGGCGCGGTTGGGGGCGATCTCGTCATCAGCGGCGGCCACGACGCCGTCGCCGTGACGCAGGGCCAGGGCGGCAAAAAGAATCAGGCCGACCAACTCGACGGAGTCCTCGACGGTGGTCTGCATGTCGCATACCCGGACCTCGACGGTGGGCAGCAGGCGTCGGGGGCGGATGTCCCAGTAGACGTCCTTGATGGTGGTGGCGCCGAGTTCGGCGTAGGAGTGGATGGCCCGGTCCACGGCGTCGTAGGAGTCGAAGTGCGGCGGCGCGCCGACGTAGGGCAACCGGGAGTAGATATCCTGGCGGGCGTTGCCGGCCGGATGGGGCTCGCTCTCCCAGTAGGGCGAATTGGCGGCGAAGGCGATGAAAAGCGGTAGGTAGGCCCGCAGGTCGTTGGCCAGTTCCAGGCGTTCGAACTCGTCGGGGACGCCCAGGTGAAGGTGCAGGCCCCAGAAGAGACAACGCAGCCAATCCTCGCCCTGATAGTCGGCCAGGATCAGGTAGCGCTGTTTGTGGACGAAGGGCTGGTTGCGCCAGTCGCAGTCGGGATGGGCGCCGGCGTTGAACAGGGCCACCCCGGCGCGGCGGGCGGCTACGGCGGCGTGGCGGCGCAGGCGGATCAGCTCGGCGCGGACCTCGTCGAGGTCGAAACAGACCGGCGTGGCCGTCTCGAGGGTGGCCTGGTGGACGTCGGGTTTGATCTCGGCGAGTTCGGCCTCGCTCAGTGTGGCCAGCACACGGTGCACCGCCGGGACAAGGCGGCCGTCGGCTGGATCGACCAGGCCGAATTCCTCCTCGACACCGAGGGTGAAGCTTTCGGCGGGTAAGGGTTTCACGGGCTCCTCCATTGCGAATCCGCCAGCGGGCCGGGCTCGGTAGGCGCTGAAATCATGGGATATGGTAGCACGCGTCGCCCCCGGGGTCCAGCACCACCGCGGCGATTGCTTAGCACGCCCGGCTGTTGTAAACTCGACGCAGGACAATCCCCTCCTCGTTTCAGGTCCGTCCAAATCAAACCGAGGTCGAGCGATCGCGATGAACGCCGATATCGACAGCAAGCTGCTGCCCCAGCGACCCGACGCCGAGCGCCACGTGCTGGGCTGCTGCATGAAGTTCGACGGCGCGCTGAATATCGCCGTGGAGGCCGGCACCGTCGACGGCGACTTCTTCAAGCGCCTGCATCGCCAGCTCTACCGGGTGCTTATCGAGATCGACGGTGATCCCGAACTCAAGCTGGACCTGTTCTCGATCACCGACGCGATGCAGCGCTCGGCCGAGGGGCTCTCCGACGCCGACTACGAGTACGTCCTCAAGCTCTACGACGACGTGGTCACCACGGCGGGATTCGACTCCAGCCTTGAGCTGGTCAAGGACGCCTCGACCCTGCGCAACGTGATCAACCAGGCCCGACAGATCATCAGTCGCGCCGTGGAGCACAAGGACAAGCCTCGGGAGATCGTCGAGGACGCCGAGGATCGCTTCTTCCAGATCGCCCAGGGCCGGGTCAGCCAGGATGTTCACTCCCTGCGGGACCTCATCGGCGACGCCCTGGAGGATATCCGGGCCATCCACGAGAAACGCGCGGTCAAGGACGCCATCCCCACCGGCTACTTCGAGCTCGACGAGCTGCTCACCGGCCTGCACCGGGCCAATCTGATCATCCTGGCCAGCCGTCCGGGGATGGGCAAGACGGCCCTGGGCCTCAACATCGCCCAGCGGGCCGCCCTGGAACAGGAACTCGGCGTGGCCTTCTTCAGTCTGGAGATGAGCGCCGAGGAGCTTGTCCGGCGCATGCTCTGCGCCGAGGCCCGGGTGGACTCCCACCAGGTGCGCTCGGGTCACATCGGCCAGCACGATATGGAGAGCTTCGTCCGGGTGGCGGCTCGTCTGGCCAACGCACCCTTCTACATCGACGACACGGCGGCGCTGACCGTGATGGAGCTGCGCGCCAAGGCCCGGCGCCTGGTGATGCAGCGCGACGTCCAGTTGATCGTCGTCGACTACCTCCAGTTGATGACCGCGCCCCACCGCAAGCCGGAGAGCCGCCAGGTCGAGGTGGCCGAGATATCCCGCTCGCTCAAGCAGTTGGCCATGGAGCTCAAGGTGCCCGTATTGGCGATGGCCCAGCTCAACCGCGGCGTCACCTCGCGCACGGTCAAGAGCAAGATTCCCCAGCTCTCCGACCTGCGCGAATCAGGCGCTATCGAGCAGGACGCCGACGTTGTCCTCTTCCTGCACCGCGACGACTACTACAAGGTCGGCAAGGAAGACCACCTCGCCGCCGGCGAGGAGGCCGAAGGCCCCGTGGGCTTCGGCAATCAACTGGCCCAGATGAAAGGTGTCAGCCAGGTGATCGTCGCCAAGCAGCGCAACGGTCCGGTAGGCAACGTCTATCTGGTGTTCCGCAACAAGTACCTGCGCTTCGAGAACCTGGACCCCAGCTTCCAACCCCGCCCGGCCGGAGTCGGCGCCGACGACGGTGGCGAGGTCGAGGACCCCTTCTAGGCGGATAGCGATGTATCCCAATCGACCGGTCTGGGCCGAGGTCGACCTGCAGGTCATCCTCGACAACCTGCGGCGGGTCCGCGAGCGCGTCGGACCGGCGATCAAGCTGATGGCCGTGGTCAAGTCCGACGCCTACGGCCACGGCAAGCTGGAGGTCGTCGAAAAGATCCACCGCTGGTGCGACTGGCTGGGGGTCAGCTTCATCGACGAGGGCGTCGAGCTGCGTCAGGCCGGTTACGACCTGCCCATCCTCTGCCTGGTCTCGCCGCTGCCCGACGAGCTCGACGCCGTGATCAAGTACGGCCTGACGGCCACGGTCAGCGATCTCTCCATCGTCCGCGCACTCAGCGAGCGTCTGGAGCACTGGGGCTGGGACGCCGCCAACGCGCCGCCCCGCGAGGTGCATCTCAAAGTCGACACTGGCATGGGTCGCCTGGGGGTCTGGCACAGCGAAGCCGCCGCCGCGGCCGCCGAGATAGCCGCCCTGCCCGGAGTCGCGTTGGGCGGTCTGATGACCCACTTCCCCCTGGCCGACGGCGCCGACAAGAGCTTCGTCCACGAGCAGATCCTCCGCTTCGACGCCGTCGTGGACGAGCTGCGCGGGCGTGGCCTGGATCCCGGCCTGCGCCACGCCGCCAACACCGCCGCCGCCCTGGACATCCCGCAGAGCCGCTACGACATGGTCCGGCCCGGCCTGGCCCTCTACGGCAGCTACCCCAGCGAACACGTCGATCGCTCGATCGGCCTGCAGAACGCCCTGACCCTGCGGGCGCGCCTGGCCGTGGTCAAGCGTCTGCCCGCCGGGACCACCATCAGCTACGGCCGACGCTACCGCCTGGAGCGCGACACCACGGTCGGGGTATTGCCTGTGGGCTACGCCGACGGCTGGCGCCGCGGCCTGACCGGACGCGCCGAGGTGGTCTTCCGCGGACGCCGCAGGCCGATCATCGGCGTGATCTGCATGGACATGTGCCTGATCGACCTCGAGGACTGCCCGGACGCCCGACCCGGCGAGGTGGTAACCCTGCTGGGCCGCGACTACTCGGGCGAGACTATCCGTGTCGAGGAGGCCGCCGGTTGGATGGAAACCATCCCTTACGAGGTAACCTGCGCCCTCTCCGAGCGGGTGCCCCGCCACTATCTGGGAAGCCGCTGAGATGAGCCCCAACCGACAGCCCGGATCGGCTGCCTTCGGCAGCATCGGCGGCTGGCTGATGGACAAACTGGAGACCGTCGGCGGCATGCTGGTGTTCTACGGTCGCGCGGTCGGACGCTCCTTCCGGAGCTTGCCCCGCAGCAAGTTGATAACCACGCAGATGCACCGCATCGGGGTGCAGTCCATCTCCGTGGTGACGCTGACGGCGCTGTTCACCGGCATCGTCATCGCCCTGCAGTCGGTCAATCAGTTGAAGCTCTTCGGCGCCGAGGGCTACGTCGGCGGGATGGTCTCGGTGATCTTCGCCCGAGAGCTCGGGCCGGTGCTGACGGCGATCATGCTGGCCGGACGCGTCGGGGCCGCCATGGCCGCCGAGTTGGGCACCATGCGCGTCACCGAGCAGATCGACGCCCTGGAGACCCTGGCCAGCGATCCCTTCAATTATCTGGTCGGACCTCGGGTCATCGCCGCCAGCATCATGACACCGCTGCTGACCGCCTTGGCCATCGGGGTGGCCCAAGTGGGCAGCTTCTTCGTCTGCATCGTGCTGGCCGGTGTGGACCCGGGCATCTACATCGCCGAGCTCGGCTCGTTGACCGACGCCTGGGATATGGTCAGCGGCCTGATCAAGGCCTTCGCCTTCGGTCAGGTCATCGCCGTGATCAGTTGCTACTACGGCTTCAGGACCCACGGCGGCGCCGAGGGCGTCGGCCGCTCGACCACCGCCGCGGTGGTGGTCAGCGCCGTCAACGTGCTGATCGTCGACGTGATCCTGACCACGCTGTTCTTCATCGCTTTCGATTGAGCCAACGCTCGTCGGCGAGGCCGATTGGGCGGAGGATGTCCACCCGGGCGCTCTCGGGCGCGAGTGCCTCTCGACGATCGACACCACTCACCATTGCATCGATGTGGCGACGATACGGCGACGCCGAGGCTGTGCCGAACCTCGAACAGGAAGCGGAAAGCCCTCTTCATTGAACGGTTGGGTTGCGGCCGTAGGCTCTCAGTCGCTCGTCCGCTGTGGAAGCTTCGCAGAAACGCTCCAGACGCGCAATGTCTCTCGGGGCCCGCCTTGTACGAAACAGGCCGGTAGAACAGCGGTTCCATAATTTATAGGGGATCATCACGGAAGATGAACAACACATTCGCAACTAAGGAAAGCCACATCGAGAAGGGTGCTCGGAGATTAGCCGTAGCGGGGCGTCAAGCAGCGAAGGCGGATAACGTTCGAAGCTGCCAAAGCGAGCAATGGAGCGCCGTCAGTAGATCCCTCACCCACAGCATTATCGAAACCTGAATGAAACCAACAGCCTCCGGCTTCCGGCGGAACTTAAAGGAAGCCCAGGTTTAGCGCCGTCATGCATTTGTATGACAATGCAACGGTGTGACAATGGCGGCGACTATGAGCTATAAAGCGTTGAATGACAATCTATTAGCTGGATGAGTCGGTGCTTTTGCGAGTGATAATCCCATTATTAAACTACACCGCTTCCACTCCGGCCTCCTCGTTTTGACACCGTTGGAAGCTCTGGAGTTGCGAAGATTCCCTCAACCGAACACCCCCCACCATGGACAACGAGCTCATCCGTTTAGAAAACCTGCAGAAGGCCTTCGGCGACACCGTGGTCCTCGACGGCGTCGATCTGAGCGTCAACCGCGGCGAGAGCCTGGCGGTCATCGGACGCTCGGGCTCGGGCAAGAGCGTGATGCTCAAGCACGTGCTGGGCCTGATGATGCCCACCGACGGTGATGTTTGGTGCCTGGGGACGCACATCAACACCGCCGACCAGCGCGAGCTCTATCACGTGCGGGCCAGCGTGGGCTACGTCTTCCAGTTCGCGGCCCTCTTCGACTCCCTGACGGTGCGCGAGAACGTGGGCTTCTTCCTCGACAACCACTCGGACAAGGCGCCGGAGGAGATCGATGAGATCGTCGAGGAGAAGCTGACACAGGTGGGCCTGCCGGGCACGGGGACGCTGATGCCGGCGTCGCTCTCCGGGGGGATGAAGAAGCGCGCCGGGCTGGCCCGGGCATTGGTCGGCGAGCCCGAGATCATTCTCTACGACGAGCCGACCTCGGGGCTGGACCCCATCACCGCCGCAGCCGTCAACGACCTGATCAACATGACCAAGGAGTACACCGCCTCGACGACGGTGATCATCACCCATGACATGCACTCGGCCTACAAGACGGCCGAGCGTATCGCCATGCTCCACGAGGGGCGGATCATCTTCGACGGCTCCAACCAGGAGATCCGCGATTGCGCTGACCCCCGGGTGCAGCAGTTCATCAACGGCCGAGCCGAGGGGCCGATCGATCCTCTCAAGGGCAGCACCAAGCAGCGACCCCAAGAGGCCAACCTTTAGCACCGAGATCGACCGGCGCCACTGGCCCGGTCGGCCCTGCTGTGCTATGATTGCCGGGTCCGGGCCGTCAGGATGGGGCGGCTCTCCCATGTTCGGGGGTGGGAGCCCGTTAACCCGACATCCGTAATCCCGACATCCGTCATCCCGACATCCGTCATCCCGACACCGGGAACATATTCGCCCCTGGTGGAGTATTATCATTTGAGATGATGATCCAACAGCCGGCTTATTCAGTAAGGGATCGTATACCCTGACCGGACCTGATTGTGATTGTATCCTGTTGATAATAAACGTGGGCATCATGTAACCTGATCGGACCAATTGAGCGGTGCATCCCGCAGGTAGTCTTGAGTGTTTTCGTCGTCGCGATGGTTGAATCTGAGCGGCCTTTCTCTGATACAGAGCCTGTCGTTGCGTATGAAGCCCCGTTGTAGGCTTTTAGCATAGCCTCGGGAGCTCTCTGGGCCGTTGATATGCACTTTGCCATTGACCAGGGGTTGTCGTGGTTGATGCGCTTGTGGCGAAAACCGTTGAGTGAGAGCCTGTTATAGGCCTTCCAGCCGTCGGTGTTGACGATCGGGCCCAGCTCGACATTGTCCAAGATAGCACCGACCAGATGCTTGCTGTCACAGCTTTTGGGGAGGATGACCCGCGCCTCGCGGCCTCGCGATCGGCGGCGATGCGCTTTCTTCGTCGATTGTACCATTTGGATACTGTTTTCGCGGATAAGCCGACAGCTTTCGCCGCGGCTGCCGCCGGAACGCTCAGCCAGAATAAGCGAGCTATCTCTTTGTGTTTAGTTCTAGCTAGCTTCGTATATCTTGGCAGGTGGGTATATTTTCTGCCGCAATTCTAGCATTTACATCTGCCATCGGCCAACTATAGTGCGCCATATGGTTACATTATGGGCAACAAATGTGCCAGTCGGTTGCTTGTTTTCCGCCACTTTATGGCCCCCTTTCTAGTGACAGAGCAGTACAGCCCAACCCGTATGTTAACAGCGCGTTACATACATGAATCGGTCCGAACACGGTATACGATCCCTAAACGTGATTTATAATCGGATATCAGTCACAATGTGCGCAAGTGACAACTAAGAAGAGCATCATCCTTAGCAAGCCTGGCTATCCATACACCTGTATATATACACCGACAGCACCGCCAAACCGGCCGGTAACAGCCCGAGACCCGCCCAAACACCCTAGAGACGATGGCCAAAAAACGCTCCACCGAGGTCAAGGTCGGCATCACCGTGGTACTGGCGGTGGTGGTCTTCATCGCCCTGCTGTTCAGCGTGGGCGATCTGGACTGCTTCCGCGGCGGTTACACGCTGACGGTGATCTTCGACTCCGCCGCCGGCCTGGTTCCCGACGCAAAGGTGCTTTACGCCGGCGTGCGCGCCGGCAACGTCGAGAGCGTCGAATGGTACCGGCCCGAGAACACCGATGAGCTAAAGGTCAAGATCGTTATTTGGCTCGAGGACCAGGTAGTCGTCCGCGAGGACTCCGTGGTGGCCATCCGCATCAAGGGACTGATGGCCGAGAAGTACGTAGACATCTCTCCCGGCTCCCCCGACTCCCCCGCGGTCCAGCCCGGCCGCGTGATCTATGGCCAGACCACTGTGGGGATGGAGGAGCTCTTCGAATCCGCCGGCAGCATCGTCGTCAAGATCGGCGACGCCCTGGCCGAGATCTCCCAGATGTTCGACGAGGAGGCCGTGGCCAGCTTCAAGAGCACCCTGGCCCACATCGACTCGATTGTCGCCGAGCTCGACGCCCTGATCCGTCTCTCGGCCCCCGAGGTCTCGGCCACCCTGCACAACGTGCGGATGATCACCGGCGACGTGGCCGGCTTCACCGGCTCGCTGGACCGCATCGGGACCAAAGTCGAAAATGTGGTGGACTACGTCGGGCCGCGGATCGAATCGACCATGGAACACGTCGTGTCGATCACCGCCGAGGTCGACAACGTGGTCAGTCACTTGAACGACATCGTCGCCGCCATCGCCTCGGGCGAGGGCACCGCCGGCAAGCTGATCTACGATGATCGAACCTACGACGAGCTCAACCAGTCGCTGGAGAAGGCCAAGGAGCTGCTCGACGCCATCATCGAGAACCCGCGCGATTACCTCAACCTGAGCGTCTTCTAGTCGGAAGTACCCAACTGCGAGAAAACGGCGCCCCGGGGCGCCGTTTCTTTTTTTTACTAGCCCGTGCGACGCTTTCGGCCCGCCGCCGGGCCGTCACGCTTCTTGCTCACCGCCCGCGCCCCATCCGGGTGCGCGGCCGG
>CAZOOP010000033.1:0-44550 GCA_964581465.1 uncultured bacterium | reverse complement strand
AAATGTAATCCAGTATTGCATTGGTCCGTTGCCGCTAAGTGATCCCTTTTGTTTTTCGCTGGAGTTGAACGTGGGCGAGGCCGGCACCAGCAGAGACCGCCGCCTGACCGAGGTCGAACCCGCCAGGATGGAGCGGGAGCCGACCCCCTGGGACCGCGGGGTCTACCGACGGCTGATCTCCACCGAGCTCGACGAGGAACAGGTCGAGCGCGTTCTCGAACCCCCCCGTATCTACCCCAACCAGCGCGAGGTCCTGGCCGTCCACTGGCACCCCGAGTACGTGCCGATGGAGCTGATCCTTCAGCGTTACGACAAGACCTTCCCCAGCCGCACCCTGGATCTGGTCATCCCCACCCAGCACAACATCTTCCTGACCCTCGACGGCTATTCCGGCGCCGAGGTCGACTGCCACGCCCGGGAGTTCAACACCAAGGTCCAGTTGCTGCTGCACTTCTCCGCCGGCAGGCTGCGCGAGGCCGACGCCCTCAAGGGGATGGTCGCCCACACCTTCAAGTACCGCTCCAGCCAGCTCTACGACTTCATCGGCACCATCGTCGACCCCAAGCTGATGCCCCTGTTCCGCGAGGCCGCCGCCCGCGGCGCCGCCGACGAGCGCCTGCTGGAGTTCGTCCGCATCCAGACCCGCAAGTTCCGCGAGCTTCTGGAGACCTACCGGGAGATCACTCCGCCCGAAGCGATCAAGAACAAGCTGCTCACCGGTTACTTCGACGAGCTGCGCACCGTCTACGTCGACAACGTCATCGACCGCGCCCAGCTCGTGCTGCGCAACGTCAAGAAGCTGGTCAAGCGCACCTTCTCCCTGGACTACTTCTTCGAGGTCCAGGAGATCATCGAGGAGACCCGCGCCCTGGGCGGCTGCATCGTAGTGCCCCACCCCGAGCAGTTCTGGCCCATCCTGCTGGCCGACTACGACCTGGACGGCTATGAGGTCTGGAACCCCCAATCCCACCAATACACCACCTTCCTGGTCGACGTGGTCAACCGGCTCAACCGGCGGCGCTCCCGCTCAGAGCGCCAACTGCTGGTCTTCATGGGCGACGACACCCACCTCTCCACCAAGGTGCGCGATCCGCGCTTCGTGCGGCCGGAGAAGCTGGGCCGCGAGGTCGGCGTCCAGCCGGGCTGGGAAGACCTGGAGATCCGCAAGAGCCTGAGCGTCGGCAATTTCGATCGTCGCCGGGTCATCGAGGAATACACCGCCCGTCTGATCTGAGGCCCGGGCCGGTGGAGCCGGAGGTTGTAGAATGCCCAAGGACGAGGAATTCACCCACGAATCGCTCCAGGATCTCGAGTCCGTCGTCAAATACCTCAAGGCCATCTGCGACGGCTTCGAGAACGGCCTGATGATCTTCGGCAAGTCCGCCGATCAGGTCATGCTCCAGCCCCAGGGTCTGCTCAAGCTCAACCTCGAGGTCAAGCGCAAGAAGAACCGCAGCAAGCTGACCGTCAAGGTCTCCTGGAGTGAGGGCAAGAGCCGGGAGAGCGATACTCCGGAGATGCTGATCATCCGCAACCGCAAGAAGAAGTAGGCTGATGGATTAACCGACACCACAACCGCCGGCCCGCCGCCCCGTGGTTGTTTTTTTCCTCCGGGGAACCGTGGCGCTGTTTGTCGTCATGGGTGACCAACCCCTAGCTTGTTGATCGGATGAATCGAGCCGAGACCCGGTTCAGCCTCGCCGCCGGGTGGCCACGGGGCCGATGCGCTCTCCTCGGCTGTCAAGCGTTCGGAAAACTCCCTTCCACGCGGTCAAGATAGGCTTCCGCGACCGGTGTCGCCAGCACCCGGGGCGACAGAGAGCTGCTGCTTGTATGTCGCGCCTGCTGGATTTGCGGCGAATGCGTCAAATCGATCCGGCGCCGGGCTGATGCAGGGGCTGAACCGGACAAAAACCCGTCCCTGACTCGTCACCCATCAGTCTACCCATCAATTCGTCAAACAATCCACCCATCAATTCGCCAAGGCATCATGGAACGTGATCGGACCAAACCAGGCTGTTTAGGAGCGGCTTGCCTGGCCGTCCTTCACTTACCAGAAATGCACCTTGTTGATCCTGCAATCATGTATCATGCCCTTATTACTTGTTATGACAACACTTAAGCGTCAGCGGCAATCTGCTGTCAGGGCATGGACAAGTGTGCGAATATCCAGGCTTACTTAGTGTGACGTTCTTCTTATCTGCCACTTTTTTACTGTCCGTTTTGTGGTGGAAGATCACAGCCCATCCCGTTTGTTAACAGCATGTTACATAAAGGTAGCGGTCCGAACACGGTATACGATCCCTTCGCCAATCAATTCGTCAAACAAACGCAACTTCAGTCTGGCCGGTTAGGGGAAGGTTCGACGGCTTACCCCGGCGCCATGTGGAGAATGGTGCTGTTGCCCCAAATCGATTCCAGAATAGTAAAGACACAATGAGCCGAAAATAGTTGGGAATGCAGCACATCCGAAGGGCGAGCGGCGGCTCTGTCAGCCCTCTTTATCAGCCAGGATTTGGTCCGAACACGTTCCGTGATGCCAGGCGTTGATTGCCGGTCTATATACTGTCCGTGGCAGTCCATGTTCAAGTGATGATTCCTCATATCTAGCCGTCCCGCTGCATCTTGTCGCTAGCGGTGGTAAGCACATCAGTGGCAAGCACGAATAACTTACGCCGCTTCCGCCTGTTTCGATTCGATCTAACGCCTTAGCCGCCAACCATTCCGACGGATCGTTCCGCTATGCCCCTGGACACCCTCAAAGGCATCCGTGAGAACCTGCGCTTCATGCTGCTCGAGGTCGTCGAGCAGGTGAAGGACGCGCGCCGCGCCTTAGGCGATCCGAGCCGGGCGCGCATCGAGGCCTGCGAGGAGCGCGACGACTATATCGACAACCTGCGCCACGTCATCGACAACAAGTGCTTCGCGCTGATGATCGAAACCCCGGAGCTCGACAAGCCAACGGCCAACCTGATCCAGGCTCTGGGGATCATCAACGGCAACCTGGAGCACGTGGCCGATCTGGCGGCCAACGTGGTGCGGCAGACCCGGCACCTCAACGATCCCGAGTTCATCGCCGATCACGAGTACGGCGGCTTCTTCGACGAGATCCTGGCGGCCCTCGAGCTGGTCGATCAGGCTGTCTTCTCCCGCGACGTCACCCGGGCCCTGGAGATCTGCCGGGCCGAGTTCCACACCGACGAGCTCTGCGAGCGCAACATGGCCCGCATCATCGAGGAGCTCCACGGCGAGGACCACACCGCCGACCTGGTGACCTACCTGTTGATCGTGCGCTATCTGGAGCGCATCGGCGATTCGCTGCTCAACGTCGGCGAGGCGGTGATCTCCTCGGCGGTGGGCGAGAAGCTGCGCATCTACCACTACCGCGCCCTCGAGCAGACCCTCAACGGCGACGCCGAGGAGGAGCGCCGGGCGTCGTTCTTGATGAGCTCGGTCGGCGAGACCAAGTCGGGCTGCCGCATCGGCCGGGTGACCGACCGCCGCGACGACGGCGAGCGCACGGCGATCTTCAAGGAGGGTCGCCTGCGCAAGATCCTTGAGGAGAAGCGGGCCATCGAGCATTGGTGGGAGCTCTTCCCCGGCCTGGCTCCGCGGATCTACGGCTACGAGAGCCACGGCCGCTACGGCTCGCTGCTGATCGAGAACCTGCCCGGGCGGACCCTGCAGGCCCTGGCCCTCACCGGGAGCCGCGAGGAGCTCCACGAGGGCCTGGCCCGGCTGCGCGGCCTGCTGGATCGCGTCTGGAGCTCGACCCTGCGCCGGGAACCGGTGCGCACCGGGTTCATGCAGCAGCTCCAGCGTCGCGGTGACGCCGTGCGCCGGGCACATCCCGAGTTCTTCGGCGACAGCGAGCGCATCTGCGAGCTGGACACCCCGCCCGTCGAGGAGCAGATCAGCGCCGCCGCCGAGATCGAGGAGTCGCTGGCCGCGCCCGTCTCGGTGCTTATCCACGGCGACTTCAATCTCGACAACGTCCTCTACGACGCCAGGCTGGACGACCTGCACTTCATCGACCTGCACCGCTCGCGCCAGTTCGATTACGTCCAGGACGTCTCCGTCTTCGTGGTCTCCAACTTCCGCCTGCCGGTTTACGCGGCGGCGCTGCGCCGGCGCCTCGAGGGGGCCATGGCCTCGTTGCTCGAGTTCGCCGTCGAGTTCGCCCACCGTCACGACGACGACACCTTCCCCGCCCGGATGACCCTGGGCCTGGTGCGCAACCTGATCACCTCGACCCGCTTCACCCTCGACAAGCCCCTGGCCCGGGCGATGTACCTGCGGGCGCGCTACCTGCTGCAGAAGTTCTTGGACCACCGCGGCCGCCCCTGGGAAGAGTTCGCCCTGCCCGCCGAGACCCTGGTCTACGAGAGCTGATCCGTCGATTATGTGTCGGGAAGGCTGCTCGGGATAGATAGGTTGCTCAAAGCCTCGATAAATCAGCTCGTTTGGATGGGGGATTCTCACTCGTCGTTCGACCGGTGCATCTCGCTGATAGCTTGGGGCATCACAAACGATCCCGGACCAACCCACTCCAACTCGAAACACCGCCCCCCCAACTCCGACCCTTGCGAAAAAACGGCTGAGACGAGGCTGTGCAGAATTATGTTAGGAATCATCAATAGAAACCAAACCAAGTATTCTCTACTCAGGAAAGCCGCCACGAAAAGCCGCATTGAGAAAAGGGGCTTGGTATTAAATCCCGCAGCGAGGTGTAATCAGGGAAGTCGGATAGCGATCGAAGCTGCTAGAGCGAGCAATAGAACGTCGTCTGCAGGTCATTTACTAACCAACTGGCAGACTCCCGAGCGGGACCAACAGCCTCCGGATGCCGGCGGTTCTCGACGCAGAGTCAGGTGCATCGCCACCTGCTCTGGCAAGACAATGCAGCGGGATGACAGTGGCGGCGGTTATTAGCTATCAAGCAAAAAATGACAGTCTATCCGCTGGATGAGTCCGTTCCGGTGCGAGGATAATCCCCATTAACAAGAAGGGACCGTATACCCTAACCGGACCTGATTGTGATTGTATCCTGTTGATAATAGAGGTTATAATCATCGTATACCTATCATGGAACGGGCAGTTGAAAAGTGGCGGCGAATACGGGCCTGAACCTTGGCTGTCCTTGGCGATCCCAGATAGCAGCGGATAATAATACTCCCTGACAGCTGATTGCCACCAAATCCTAAGTATCTTATTAACAAGCATTAAAGGTATCATATTTGACCGTTTGCTCCAAAACACGCGATTCCGGGGAGTCAATACCGCCCGTGCAGCCGCTCCCAAACAGCCTGATTTGGTTCGAACACGTTCCATGATGACTTCAAATGCTATCCAGTAATGCTGTGGTTTGTGGCGTCAAAGTGATCCCTAGATCGTCAATCAATGCCATATTCTCAGCAGGTTGCAATCACGATCCGGTCCGAGCGGTGTAGACGATCCCTATGCCAATCAGCATATAGTCGGGATCGGTATCCGCCCGTGCCGAAGGAGCGGGGTCTGAGACCCCTCCTCGCAACAAGAGCGACACTGGATTGGAGCCGATGAAGCGACTGGTAGTCATCGGGACCAGCGACGGCTGGTCCTCGGAGCGCCTGGTCGAGGCCGCCCGCTCACGGAGCTGCGACTGCGTTTTGGTGGAACCGGCCGCTCTGACCGTCGAGCCGGAGCGTCGCCGCGTCGACGCCGATGGTGTCGCACTGACCGCCGCCGACGCGGTGATCGTCAAGAAGCTGGGCGAATACACACCGGAGCTGGCCGAGCGTCTCTACCCGCTGCGCTACCTGGCCGCGTTGGGTGTGCCCGTCTTTTCGGACCCCGAGGCCATCCTGCGGGTGCTCAGCCGGCTGAGCTGCACACTGACCCTGGCGGCTCGCGGTGTGCCGATTCCGCCCACGGTGGTCACCGAGGACCTGACCGCGGCGCGCGAGGCCGTGGCCCGTTACGGTGAAGTCGTCATCAAGCCGCTCTACACGTCGAAGGCCCGCGGGATGGAGCTGCTGAGGGACGGTCCCGGGGCGGCGGAGGCCCTGGCCGCCTTCCAGCGCGACAACCCGGGTCCGCTCTACTTGCAGAAGCGGGTGGAACTGCCCGACTACGACCTGGGCCTGGTCTTCCTCGGCGGCGAGTACCTGGCCACCTACGCCCGGGTGCGCGCACCCGGAGCCTGGAACACCACCACGGCCAGCGGCGGACGCTACCGGAGCCACGAGCCCGCCCCCGAGCTGATCGAGCTGGCCCGCCGCGCCCAAGAGCCCTTCGGCCTGAGCTTCACCTGCGTGGATATCGCCGAGACGCCGGACGGCCCCGTTGTCTTCGAGGTCTCGCCCTTCGGTGGCTTTCGCGGCCTGGCCGAGACCCACGGCCTCGACGCCGCCCGCCTCTACGTGGACTATGTCCTGGAGCGCATCGATGAATGACGCCGTGACACGTCCCGCTTTCGTCGAGCTGTACCGGCGACTGATAGATGATGGGCCGCTGGAGCATACCTTGGGCCTGCGTTTCGACGGTTTAAGCGTCCGACTGAGCTCCAACGAGGCCGGTCTCGTCGAGGAGCTGCGCGGCTACTACGGGGCCTTCGTCGACGACACCCTCGACGGGACCGAGATCGAGATCCAGGCTCTGCAGAACGCCACGATCGAGCCGCCCGCCGGACTGGAGTTCACCGTCAACCCGCCGGGACCGGGCAAGACCAAGCTCAAGGAGGAGTTCATCGAGCTCGATTGCGGTCGCCTCGTGCGCAAACGCCTGACCGGGATGCTCTTCCTCTTCGACGGACGGACCAACCTGGCCTGCGGTCCCTGCCGCGAGAACCCCAACCAGGTGGTCAACTTCATCAACAACCGCTACAGCGGCCGGTTGATGGATCGCGGCGCCCTGCTGCTCCACGCCGCCGGGGTGGCCCGGGGCGGGTGCGGTCTGGCCCTGGCCGGTGTCTCCGGGGCCGGCAAGAGCAGCCTGGCCCTGCAACTGCTGCGCCGCGGACTGGACTACATCTCCAACGATCGGCTCCTTCTCGATGAAAGCGCCGACGGCTCCCTGGAGCTCCACGGCGTGCCCAAGCTGCCCCGGATCAACCCGGGCACGGCGCTCAACAACCCGGTGCTGCGCGGGATCCTGCCCGCCGAGCGCCGCCGGGAGTACGCCGAGCTCTCACCGGAGGAGCTCTGGGAGGTCGAGGAGAAGTACGATGTCTTCGTCGAGGAGCTCTTCGGGCGGGGCCGTTTCCGTCTGCGGGCGCCTTTCAGCGCCCTGGTGATCCTCAACTGGCGACGCGGCGGCGGCGCGGTCCGGCTGCGACCGCTGGAGCTCATGCCGGGGCATCCCCTGCTGCCCGCCTTCACCAAGCGCCCGGGGGTCTTTCACTATCCGCCGTTGGCTCCAGGCGCGCATGACGACTCGGCCTACCTGGAGCGCCTGGCCTGTGGTCCGGTCTACGAGCTCGTCGGCGGGATCGATTTCGAGCGCGCCGCGGAACTCTGCCTGGAGCTGCTGGAGTGATCCAGCGCGGCGCGGCGGAGTTACCCCGCCTTCGACCGTCCGGCCCCGGCCGCGTAGCGAGGCGCACGTGCCTGCATGGTGTTACTAAAAACAAGCCTGGAAACCCGCATCGTTCTTTAGGGATCATCACAGAAGATGAACAACACATTCGCAACTCAGGAAAGCCACCTCGAGAATGGCGCTTGGAGATTTACCGCAGCGGGGCGTCAACCAGTGAAGGCGGATAGCATTCGAAGCTGCTAAAGCAGGCATGGAGCGCCGTCAGCAGATCCTTCACCCACAGCATTGTCGAAACCTGAATGAAACCAACAGCCTCCGGCTTCCGGCGGAACTAAAGGGAAGCCCAGGTATATCGCCACCAAGCAGCGGGATGAGAGTGGCGTCGAGTGTGAACTATCAAGCAAGGAATGACAGCCTATCCGCTGGATGAGTCCGTTCCGGCGCGAGTGATAATCCCTTCTTGATCTAAGCTTGCTAGTCTGGAGTCGTTTGCCCTCTGCCAAAAAAAAGCTTGGCATCAAGGAATTTGTTCGGACCAAGTCAGACTGATTGGGAGCGGCTTGCCTGGCCGTAATACACAATTCGGATATGCTTCGCGATTTTTACGTATACATATAGCATTCCCTTACTACTTGTTATTAAGACATTTAGGAGTCAGAGGCGCTCTGATGTCAGAGCTTTTGCAGTGCTTTATGCAAGTGCTCTGATATCAGGGTTCGCTAAGGATCAGGCCCGTGTTCGTTGCCACTTTTCGACTGCCCTTTTGTGACAGGTATCATAAGAGTATCACTTCTATTATCAACAGTATACAATCACAATCAGGTCCGGATAGTGTATACGATCCCAAAAGCAAGAGACTGCTGTTTGCGTTTCACTCACAGCTTCCACGATCCCGAAATGGGACCAACCGCCCCCGGCTTCCAGCGACCACTGAAACAAGTCGAGACCCGCCGCCATAAAACGGCAGCGTGATAATGGCGGCGGCCATGAGCTGTAAAGCATTGAATGAAAACCGAAGAGCTGGATGTGTCGATGCCGGGGCGCGGGATGATCCCTAACAGAGCATTTCCGGCTGGGGTTCGCTTGTCCAGCGCGCCGCTCCCAATCAGCCTGATCTGATCCGAACACGTTCCAGGATGTCTTTGGTTAATGTTCAATAATCGGTTACTGGAAAAAGGGGGGACAGATGAAAGCGGACTATGAAGCCCGGTTGACCCGCGCCGAGGCGCTGGAGTACCTCGAGGCGATCGTCGAGGGCCTGCGCAAGGGCATCCTGACGATCTCGACGCCGGGACGCGTGCTGACGCTGCGCCCGGGCGGACTCATCGAGCTCGAGCTCGGCGCGAAACAAAAGAAGGACCGGGAGAAGCTCCAACTGGAACTGGAGTGGAAACCCGGCTTTCCCGTCGACGCCTTCCGGGTGTCCAGCGCCGTGCCGGCCTTTCCGTCCGGCGTGGCCGCCAAACCCGTGCCGGAGCAGCCGGACCTGAAGACCCCGGCGCCCGAAGTTGAAACCGGGAAGATGACGGAGAAACCCGCGGAATCGAGCGAGCCGAAGGACAAGAAAACGTCCGGAAAAGCTACCGGCAAGACCACCCGGAAGTCCGCCAGGAAAACCGCCGTGTCGACGCCCAAGAAGACGACGTCGTCGGGCAAGTCCGGCAAGAAGACCGTCCGGAAAACGACGAAAACACCTGGAAAGAAAACCAGTAAACAGATGGGGAAATCCTCCGCCCAGGGCGGCGGAAAAACTACTAGGAAGGGGGGTAGCGATGAGTAACAAGAATGAAGTAAGCTTCAAGGGATCCTTCACCTTGGAGCAGTTCGGCGAGTACCTGACCAAACTCACCGAGGGTTTCACCAACGGCGCCGTGGTCATCCAGAAGGGTGAGGAACGCGTCGTGCTGCGGCCCGGCACCGTCGTCAAGGTCGAGGTCAAGGCCAAGCAGAAGGACGACGGCGCCAAGCTCGAGCTGGAGGTCAAGTGGAAAACCGCCGACCAGCCGGGCAGCCTGAGCATCAACCAATTGGACGCCACCGTAATCGAGTGACCCGCACCAAACCAAGCGCCAACCTACAGGAGGGGAGATGGCCAAGAAAGAAATCGAGTTCAAGGGAACTCTGGAGCAGAAGCAGCTCGTCACCTATCTCGAAGACCTGATCAAGAGCATCAAGGCCGGCACCGTCGTCGTTCAGCACGGCGCCGAGCACGTCGCCCTGAGCCCCCAGGACGCCATGGAGCTCGAGGTCGAAGCCAAGCAGAAAGACGACAAGGAGAAGCTCTCCATTAAGCTCTCCTGGCGCAAGACCGTGGCCGCCGCCGAGGCGCCGGAGACCTTCAAGATCTCCGCCGAGGCCCCCAAGGTCGAGGAGCCCCCGGCCGACGCCGAGCCACAAGCCTGAGCCAACCATACACCATACCCTCGAGACGGGAACCATAGCGTTCCCGTCTTTCATACCCCTGGACCGTGGGGGGTGAATCCGCGGGCGCTCTTTCTGTATTCTAGTTAATGGCCGCTGCACTTCCGCTTTGTCACGCCACCAACGTAATGAATGCCCAACGGCGCCGCCCCGGCGTGGCCGTCCGTCGAACCGCTGCCGGAGCGCCGGCGTTGGCACGTTTCTTGCAACAGGGCGACTAAGCCGCTATCATCACACGGCGGCCTGTTCCGCAAGAAACGTGCCAACGCCTCCCCCGCCGGATCGACCAGAGGTTTCGCGGGCCGGCGGCCGCCGCGCCGGGGCGACGCCGGAGGCGGCGACTGACCGACATAACACCAGGGATCTGGTTTTATGACTATCCCAGCCGAGTCGATCATCCTGTTAAGCGGCCCCACCGCTGCGGGCAAGGGCGCCGTGGCCCTGGAGCTGGCCGAGGTCCTTTGCGCCGAGATCGTTCTCTGCGATTCGGTCAAGGTTTACCGCGGTCTGGGTGTGGGGGCCAACAAGCCCTCGGTCGAGGCTCGGCGGCGCTGTCGCTTCCACCTCCTCGATGTCTGCGAGCCCACGGAGCGCTACAGCGCCGGGCGCTACGCCGAGGAGGCGACGGCGGCTATCGCCGGGATCCGCCGCCGGGGTCGCCGGGTGCTGGTGGTGGGTGGTACGCTGCTTTTTGCCCGGGCGCTCTTCGACGGCCTGTGCGCCGCGCCGCCCACGGAGCCGGAGGTGGCCGCCGAGTTGGAGCGCCTGGATGAGGGCGTGCTTCGCGCCCGACTCTCGGCCGTCGATCCAGCCTCCGCCGAGCGCATCTCCCCCGGGGATCGTCAGCGCCTGATCCGCGCTCTTTCGGTATACGAGCAGAGCGGACGCAGCCTCAGCGATTGGTGGACGACCACGCCGCGACCGGATCACGGCGCCCCAGTGGAGCGCTTCGCGTTGATGAGACCACGAGAGCAGCTCTACCGGCGGATCAACGAGCGAACGCGCCATATCTTCGAGGGTGGTATTCTCGAAGAGACCCGGAGTCTCTTGGAGGCCGGTTGCCCGGCGGATTGCCCGGCGCTGTCCACCATCGGCTACCGCCAGGCCGTCGCCGTGCTGGCCGGTGAGATGGAGCTGGAGGACGCGGTGGATTCCACGGCCCGGGAGACCCGGCGCCTGGCCAAGCGCCAACTGAGCTGGCTGCGCGGCGACGAACGCTTCATCATCATCGAGGTTGAGCCCGCCGGTCCGCGTGCGACGGCCCGGGCCATTTCCCGGCGGCTATCTTCTTGACGATTAATGGATAACTCTGCTAAACTCCCTCTCTACTATAGGCACCTTAACCCGCCGAGTTTATCAAGCGGAAGGGGATCAAATGCACGGTAGTCGTTTGTTCATCGCGGGGCTCGTCGCCCTGAGTCTGTTCTTCGTCGGTTGCGGTGTCGACGAGGCCCAACTGCGGATAGACATCGTCAAGGCCGACAACCTGCGGGCCCTGGCCCTGGCTATCGACGCCGCCGTGGCCGAGGGCGAAGACGGTGTGGGTATCCTCACCCCGCTGCTCGATGTCGAGGAGGTCCGGAGCCTCTACCTCGATAACGTGCCCAACGCCGACGATCTCGACGAGACCGAGTTGCTCGATGAGATCAACCGTGTGCGCATCGCCGCGGTGCGTGGTTTGGCCGATATCGGGCTTTACCAGGCCAGCCAGCCGCTCAACAGCAGTGCCTACACCGAAGACGGCGAGCCGCTGGTTGTCGAGGCGCTGTCCGCGGAGCAGAATGCGAGCTACCGCAGTGAGGTCATCCTGGCCCTGGGCGAGTTGGACGCGCTGGAGGGCGAATCACGCCGCGAGATGATTACGTTGATCCAGCACGGTGTCGAGGATCCGGCCCCCGAGGTCCGCCGGGCCTCCGCCGAGTCCATCGCCGCGCTGAATCTGCACGAGATGGCCGCCTCACTCAACGAGTTGGCCGCCGACGAGAGTCCGGCGGTCAAGCTGGCTACAATCCAGGCCATCTCCAAAGTAGCCGGTTACTATCTCAGCAAGTTCCAAGAGGAGCTGGCTTACGCTGTCGGCGAGGGTGAGGGTGTCGAAGCTGAAACCGACACCGCCGGCCTGCTGATTCCCAACATCGGGTACGCCGACTCCGTACTAAACGGCGATGGCGAAGATGAGGTCACCTACGGTGATTTGTATCTGGAGTTCGCCGAGCAGACCGTTAAGACGATGATTGCGGCCATGAACGATCAGGAGCCCTCCGTTCGCATCAATACCGCCGTCGGCATGCTTGAGTTCCCCTTTATCCAGTCGCTGGAACCCCTGGTCGAGACCCTGGACGATCCTAATCATCAGGTTCGCGTGGCCGTTGTGGAGACCCTGACCACCTACGAGCATCCCCTGTTGATTGAGGAGACTACGGAGCTCTGCAGCGAGGTTCTCTCCGACCGCGATCCCACCAACGCGCAGCACCGGATGATGGTCGCCTTGCTGTTGGGGCGCCAGCGTCGCGGCGCCGACGATCTTGTGGTCGCTCTCAGTTTCGAGGACGAGTTCTGGTTCGTCAAGCTCCAGTTGATCAACGCCCTGGGCAACATCGACAATCCGGAGCACCTCTCCGTGGTCAGCGCCTATCTCGATGATGAAGATGCCGATGTGGCCCGCGCCGCGGTGCTAGCCGTCGGCCAACTGGGCGACAGTCAGGATATCGAGGGGTTGTTCGGGTTGATCGAACAGCGTCCCGAGCTGACCAATTCCGTCATCGACGCTGTGACCAACCTGTCCGAGCCCCAGGACGTGGTCGCTTACCTGGACACCGGCGTCCACAGTGAGCAGTTGGTTCAGGCCGCCATCGAAATCCTCTCCCTACACACCGATCCGGAAATGGCGCCGCCGGCTGAACTGCTGGCCCTGCTGGCAAGCGACGAGTTGAACCTGGTCGAGAGCGCCCTGGGCGCAGTGAGTGGATACAACCTCGAAGCCGCCGAGGCGGACTTGCTCACCCTGCTTAATCGCGGTTTCGACAGCTACTCCGCCTACGATCCCGCCGCGAGTGTCGATGAGCTCCAGGCTGTTCTGGGCAGGGTCTACAGCCTGCGGATCTCGACTTCGTCGATGCTGGTCTCCGTCGACAACCGGACCGGTATCGAGATGTTTATCGAGGGTCTCGAGGAGGGCGAGGCAAACACCCCGGCCGAGCGTCTGCTCGCCGTTGCCGCCCTGGGTCGTATCGGCAGCGATTTAGGCGTGATGCCCGTTGTCGATATCCTCAACGAGACCGATCCCCACCTGCGTTGGGCCGCCGCAGACATTCTGGCCAGCTTCGCCGACGAGCGCACGATCAGCTTCCTGACCCGCAACTTGGGCGAAGACGAGACCTGGACCAACGTCGCTCTGATCGAGGCCCTGCTGGCTATCGGCGACAAGAACACCCTCACGGAGGTGGCCGGCCTGCTTCGCGGCGAGTACGAGCCCGAGGTCAAGCTGACCGCCCTGCACTTCGTCGCCCAGATGCGCGATAGAACCTACAACGACACCGTCGCCGCCCTGCTCGAAGACGAAAACCTGACCGTCCAGTTCTCGGCCGCCCAGTTGCTGGCCGGCTTCGGCGAGGAGCGCGGCTTCGAATTCTTCGCCGAATACATCGAAGATGACAATCCGGCCGTACTGACCGCCGCCACGCCCGCCGAATCGCCTTTTGAGTTCGGGCTGCGTTTGAGGACCCACGAGATCAAGGAACTCGATCTCGAGATCGAGCCCCTCACCCAACCCGAGGTGCGGATGCCCGCCTGGGCCATGGCGGTCAAGTTCATGACCGAGCTGGGCAATAACAAGCTCTACGCCCAGTTGGCCGAGCAGCTAGAAGACGACACGGCGATGCAGGAGGCTTTCTTCGGGATCTACAACGGCGAGATCGCCGCCCTGACCCCGGCCTACACTGACACGGCCTACGTGGCCTTCGAACCCTTCTTGGAATCCAAAAACGACACCCTGCGCAGTATCGGGGTGCATGTACTCAAGTGGATTGGTTCCGAGAACGCCCGTACCCGCCTGGTGGATCATCTGAGCGCTTGGCCCGAAGACGCGCCGATGATCATCAACGTGCTGGCCGAACTCGGCGCTAACACCCGATTGCGCGAGCTCTTCCGCACCGCCGACGAGCCGATCCGCGTGCTGATCGCCGACTACTTCAGCCAACGCGAGGACAAGCGGATGGCGCTGATCTGGGGGCAGATCGCCACCGAGGACCTGGAGACCGAGCCAAGCTTGGCCGTGCGCTGGGAGGTCCTGCCGGCCCTGGCCGCCGACACCACCGGCGTCGGGCGGGCCTACCTCCAGTTGCTCGCCGATAACACCGACGAGCAGTATCCACCCGAGCTGCAGGCCGCCGCCACCGCCGCTCTGGCCGGCGAGCCTCTGCCGCCGGTTCCCGTCACCGTCGAGGAACCTCTGGAACTCGCCGAGGGTGAGGTCGCCCCTGAAGAGGGCGCAACCGAAGAGACCGAGGAAACGGAAGAAGAAACCGTCGAGGAAACGGCTTAGCTCAAACGCTTATCCAAGATTCGTTGTGAAAGGGGACCCTTAGGGTCCCCTTGATTATTGGCGGTGTCTTGCCTGTCGTGGGTATCTGCATGATAATTCCGGTTGGGATCGTATACCGTGTTCGGACCGCTACCTGTATGTAACATGCTGTTAACAAACGGGATGGACTGTGGTCTTCTGCCACAAAAAGGGGGTCGAAAAGTGGCAGATAAGAAGATCGTCATACTAAGTAAGCCTGGATATTCGCACACTTGTCCATGCCCTGACAGCAGATTGTCACTGACGATTAAGTGTCGTAATATAAAGTAACAAGGGCAAGATATATGATTGTAGGGTCAACAAGGTGCATTTCTTGTAAGCGAAGAACGGCCAGGTAAGCCGCTCCTAAACAGCCTGATTTGGTCCGATCACGTTCCGTGATGCCTTAGGAACATATCGCCAATAGTTTTTGGGATTATCACTCGCAACAGAACCGACTCATCCAGCTAATAGATTATCATTCAACGCTTTATAGCTCATAGTCCCCGCCATTGTCGTGCCTCTGTTTGGTGGCGGTATTTTTGGACTTCCATTTAGTTCCGCTGGAAGCCCACGGCAGTTGGTTTCGCATCAGGATTCAACCAGGCTGTTGGTGGTGGAACTGTTGACGGCGCTCCATTGCTCGCCTTGGCAGCTTCGATCGTTAACCGCCTTCACTGGTTGACGCCCCGCTGCGGTTAATCTCCAAGCACCATTCTCGATGCGGCTTTCCTTTGTTGCGAATGTATTGTTCATCTTCTGTGATGATCCCTAGTTTTTTGCGCGTTATAGCAGTGTAAGCCGTCACGATCCGTGGGTGGCTTGGTGGGACAAAATCCAGACTCGCTCCCATGAGGGCGCTGCCAAGAGGACCAAGAGGATCAAGAGGACCAAGAGGACGCTGAGGGTCGAAGTCGCGACGCCCAATTATACCCCCTGGACTTACCTGCCATAGGTCGGCTAACTGTTTTCAAATAGCCGCCTTAGCAGGTATGATTACTCTTTGGCTCGTCGAACCAAAACCTTTCATGAGGTAGTAGTCGGAACGTCTGATCCAAACACCGCTCGGTTGAGTTATCGACGTCGGTTCAGTTTTCAGGTGATGATCCCTTTTGGAATGGCCCGCCCGTCTTCTCCGCTAGTCTGCTCCGCCCTGTAGCGGAGAACCGGATGCTCTGGATCGCGCAGCATATCGCAGCCTGAATTGAAGTGATAAGCACTTGTCATCGAAGACGATCCTGGATCCGATAAATACGACTCCAACCATAGTCATGATTCTCCGACGCGACTGATACCGGGAGGCTTTTGTAAACAGCCGCCTCGGCGAGTTAACGCTTGCTCGATAAGCCGGCAGCATCCCTGTTATCGAATCTGGTTCACCAGTCCAACGGCGTCTTTCCACTATGGTGTGATAATCTCATACCCGCTGGTATTCGAGCAGTGCATGGCTGATTCATCCGTCTAACAACACTGTTCTAACAACACGGTATAGAGACGTTTGAAAGCGACAGCCTTCGGCGCCCGGGGCTTAGCGGCAGAAAATGTTTGCTAAAAAAGTCTTTGGATGCTACACTACAATGGCTATATTTTTTACCACCGACTACACGAGTTTTCTCTCGACAAGACGAGTTGAACCCTATGTCGCCAAAGAAAAAGGGATCCCTCTACCTGGTCGGCACGCCCATCGGTAATCTCGACGACATAACCACCCGCGCAGTCGAGACCCTGAAGATGGTCGACGTCGTCGCCTGCGAGGACACCCGCCGCACCCGCAAGCTGCTCTCCCACTACCGCATCAACAAAAAGCGCCTGTTGCGCTGCGATCAGCACATCACCTACGCCGTGGGCCGCGAGCTCGTCGAGTTATTCAACCAGGGCATCAACATCGCCTACGTCTCCGACGCCGGGATGCCGGCCATCAGCGACCCGGGCACCGCCCTGGTCCGCTTGTGCACTGACAACCACATCGACGTCATCCCCATCCCCGGACCCAACGCCGCCGTCACCGCCCTGGCCATCTCCGGCTTCTCCAGCTCAAGCTTCATCTTCGAAGGCTACCTGCCGCGCAAGCCCCAGGAGCGCCTGGCCCGCATCCAGCGCCTGAAGAGCATGGAGATGCCCATCGTGGTCTACGCCTCGCCCCACCGTATCAAGCGTATCCTCTCCGAAATCGCCGCCGAGACCCCGGATCGCGAGGTGGTCATCTGTCGCGAGATGACCAAGCTCAACGAAGAGTTCCTGCGCGGCACCGCTGAAGAGGTCAACCTCGAACTCGACGAGGACCGCACCCGGGGGGAGTTCGTCCTGGTCATCGACCGCGCTCCGGAGAGCGAAGACTCGCGCTTCAACATGGACAATATCCCCAACGACCGCATCGAGCGCGCCCTGCGCATCTGCATCCAGAACTTCGAGATGAGCGCCAATCGCGCCGCCAAAGTCGTTTCGGCAATCCTGGGCATTCCCAAGCAGGAGGTCTACCACCTGGCCTCGATGATCCCCAAGCAGCGCCCGCCGCGCTAATGGGGTTCTGGACAAGAGAGGCTCTGGTCAGTCCAACGTCTTTGAATGGCAATACAAAAAACCGGCCCGTGGGGGCCGGTTTTTTGTGGCCGGTCAAGAAGTCACAAACCATGTCGGTCTTCTCACTCAGCCGGAACAGAGACGCCCCCGACTGTCCCGGGTTGGAAGAGCCATGGTCCTATCGGCGCTATAGACACACAGGTCACGCTCCACCGAGACCTTGGCGGCGGTCTGTAAGCCGGACCAAGGTTTCGGGACGAATCGGAGGGGCGGCGTTGGCACGTTTCTTGCGGAGTGCGAGGTGGTCTCGGCCGAACGCCGCCTCGCCCTGCAGCAAGAAACGTGCCAACGCCGCCCCGAGGCGTTCCTGAAAAGGTCGGGTGGCGGTAAAGCCGCCGGGGTCTCGGTGGTGCGGCGGTCGTTGGTTGAAGATGGTTCCCGTTGGAGGAAGCCTAGTCGTTGAGCCGGCCCTCGCGCAGGACGAAGCGGCCGCCGACCAGGACCTCGCTGGGCCAGCCGCGCAGGGCGCGTCCGGCGAAGGGGGTGTTGCGGCCCTTGCTGGCGAAGTTTCGAGGATCGACGATGCGCTGTGTCTCGGGGTCGATGATGGTGACGTCGGCGGGGTAGCCCTCGGTGAGGGCGCCCAGGGCCAGGCCGAGGACGCGGGCCGGGGCGCGGCTCATGGCGTCGACCAGCCTGGTCAGGGGGACGCGTCCCGACAGGACCAGCTCGGAGAAGAGCAGGGGGAAGGCGGTCTCGAGGCCGGAGATGCCGCAGGCGGCGCGGTCGAACTCGGCTAGTTTCTCGGCGGTGGTGCAGGGGGAGTGGTCGCTGGCGATGACCTCGAGGGTGCCGTCGGCCAGGGCGGCGACGAGGGCCTCGCGGTCAGCGGTGGAGCGCAGCGGCGGGGAAACCTTGGCGTTGGTGTCGTAGTCGGCGCAGGCCTCGTCGGTGAGCAGCAGATTGTGGGGAGTGACCTCGGCAGAGATATCGACGCTGCGGGTGCGGGCGTAGCGCAGCAGCTCGACGGTGTCGGCACAGGAGATAGGCGAGAGGTGGATCGGGTAGTCCAGGGCGGCGGAGAGGATTATCTCGCGGGCGGCGAAGACCTCCTCGGCCACGGCGGGGATGCCCTCGAGGCCCAGGCGAGTGCTGACCGGTCCCTCGTGCATCACGCCGTCGCCGGCCAGTTCCGGGTCTTCGGGGAAGCTGAGCACGGGGATGTTGAACATCTTGGCGTAGCCGATGACTCGGCGCATCACGGCGGCGTCGGCGACGGGATGGATGTCGTCGCAGACGGCCAGGGCGCCGGCGGCGGTGAGTTCGCCGATCTCGGCCAGGGCCTCGCCGGCCATGGCCCGGGTGAGGGTGCCCACGGGGTAGACGCGTACCAGTCCGTCGCGTTCGGCGCGGCTGCGGATGAACTGGACCACGGTCTGGTTGTCCATGACCATGTTCTCGGTGCTGCGGCAGGCTACGGCGGTGTAGCCGCCCCGGGCGGCGGCCCGGGTCCCGGTGGCGATGGTCTCCCGGTCCTCGCGGCCGGGTTCGTTGAGGTGGACGTTGGTATCTACCAGGCCGGGCAGGACCAGCTTCCCGGCGCAGTCGAGGACCTCGGCGCCGTCGGGCTCCAGCTTCTCGCCCACGGCGGCGATCACGCCGCTGGAGATCAGCACATCGCGGACCGCGTCGAGGCCGTTGGCGGGGTCGATGACCCGCCCGCCGCGCAACAGCAGGGAGCTAGGCTTCATCGTCGGCCCCCTTTCCGCCCACGGTCAGCAGGTAGAGCACGGCCATACGGACGACTATCCCGGCGGAGACCTCCTTCATCATGCTCTGCCAGGCCCGTTCGGCCACCTCGGCGCTGATCTCGACGCCGCGGTTGATCCGGCCGCCGTGGAGCACGGTTACATCGGGTTTGGCCAGGGCGAGGCGCTCGGTGTTGAGGGAGAAGAAACGGGAGTACTCGCGCAGGCTGGGCAGCAACTTGTCGTTGCCGTAGTCCAGGCTTACTCGGGTCAGGATGATGACGTCGGCGCCGTCTACGGCCTCCTCTGTGGTGTGGTAGACCTTGCAGCCCAGCTCATCGAGGCCCTCGGGGACCAGGGGGCTGGGGGCTCCGACGACGACCCGGGCGCCGAGCTTCCTCAGGCAGTAGAGGTTGCTCTTGGCGGTGGGACTGTGGCGGATGTCGCCGAGCAGGGCGACCTTGAGCCCTTCGAGACGGCCCTTGATGCGGCGGATTGTGAAGGCGTCGACCAGGGCTTGGGTGGGGTGCTCGTGGGCGCCGTCGCCGGCGTTGATCACCCGGGCCGAGATGTTGCGGGCCAACTGGACCGGGGCTCCGGCCAGGCGGTGGCGCACCACCAGGATATCCACGCCCATGGCCTGCAGAGTGCGGGCGATGTCGGTCAGGGTCTCGCCCAGGGAGGTCTGGGCCGAGGAGATGTTGATCAGGTCGGCGGAGAGGGCCTTGCAGGCGCGTTCGAAGGAGATGCGTGTTCGGATGGAGGGAGTGTAGAACAGGTTGGCGACGATGCGCCCGCGCAGGGCCGGTGTCTTCTTGACCCGTCGGCTGGAGACCTCGCGGAAGCGCTCCGCAGTGTCCAGGATCAGCTCGATGTCCTTGACGTCGAGCTTCCGGATGCCCAGCAGGTTACGGGTGGTCAGCACGTTCCCCCTTTCGATGGGTGGGGGTAAAAAAAGGGACGCTCAGGCGTCCCGTCGTCGGTAGAGGTGGACGCCCGGGTCCTCGTTGAAGTCGACGATGACCATCTCGCCGGAGGCGGGTTCCAGGGGCAGGCCGACGAAATCGGCCTGGATGGGCAGCTCGCGGCCGTCGCGCTCGGCGATGACCAGCAGGCGCACGGCCCGGGGTCGGCCGAAGTCGATGATTTCGTCGATGGCCGCCCGCACGGTGCGGCCGGTGTAGATCACGTCGTCGGCGAGGACCACCACCACGTCGTCGATGGCGAAGTCGATCTCAGTGGAGCCCACCTGGGGCAGGTAGCCCAGATCGTTGAGGTCGTCGCGGTAGAGGGTGATGTCGACGAAGCCCAGGGGGATCTCGACGCCGCGGCGGCGGCCGAGCTCGGCGGCCAGGCGTCGGGCGATGACCTCGCCGCCGGCACGGATGCCCACCACGGCGACGCGGGGTTCGGCGGCCAGCTTCTCGGCGACCTCGCCGCACTGGCGCTCGACCAGCTTCTCCAAGCCCTCTTCGTCGAGGACAGTTTGGGATTTGAAGAGTTCGGCGTTCTTCCTGGGCATGGATTCCCCTAGGATTCCCCGATGATTCGGGTCAGGCGGTCGTAGGCTTGCTGGGCTCGCTCCAGGGTCGCGGAGTCTCCGCCGGCCAGCCGGGCCGTCTCGACGGCGGCGCGGTAGGCCTGCTGGGCCTGGATGAAGAAGGAGTTGGTCGGGTAGTTGATCTGGGCGTAGATTTCGTCCAGTTCCTCGGGGGTGCCTCCCGAAGTGATCTCCACGTCCTGCAGCATGGTGGCGTAGGTTTCCAGGGTCCGACCGGCCATGTATTTGGCGCGGGCCGAGGTTTGAAGATCGCCGTAGGCGTCGGCGCCGGAGTAGCCGAAGAGGGTTTTGTTGCGCAGCTCGCTGACCCGGACGATCTCCTCCTGGACCTCTTCCAGGGAGCCGCCCACCTCGACACCCTGGAACTCTTCCCAGTGGTGATCGGCGTAGACCTCGTAGGCCCGGGCGATGCGCTCGGAGCCGTAACGGACGCCCTCGCGGAAGCCGTGTTGCTCGACGGCTTTGGTGTAGAGTTCGAGGGCGGCCTCGTCGTCGCCGCCCTGTTCGGCCAGGTGGCCCAGGGAGGCGTAGCCCTCGCCGACCCAGAGGCGGTAGGCGTCCTCGCCCGCGTGGTCGTCGATGAAGTCTTCGATTCTCTCGGCAGCGTCCTCGGCGTCATCACCCCGATAACCGGCCGCTTCGAGGCCCATGATTCCCTCGCGGAGCTCGATCAGGGGAGCCTCCGGGCTGTCGTCGTAGTCGTCGTCGAGACGCTCGTAGAACCGGCGGGCTTCGTCGTAGTCGCCGGCCTGTTCGGAGCAGAGACCGGCGCGAAAACAGGCCGTGGCCGCCAGGGGATGATCCGTCGTCTCGGTGAAAACCCGGGTGTAGGTCCGGGCGGCGGCGGCGTAATCGAGCATCCACATCTCTTCCAGGTAGGCGCGGCGGTAGACGGCCCGCCCGGCGACCTCGTCGCCGGGGTAGCGCTCGGCGACCTCGTCGTAGTGCTCGAGGGCGCGGCGCAGGTTGGCCTGTTCCTCGGCGGTCAGCAGGTCGTAGCGCCGCTTGGGCACGGCGGCCTCCAGCAGCAGGCCCTCGTGGAAGTCGGCGATGCGGGTGTTGTGTTGGTAGCGGCCGAGGAGCTTGTCGTTGTCGGCGGCCATTCCGGCGGCCCGGCGGTAGAACTCCTCGGCGTGGTCGTAGAGCCCGGCCTGGAAGGTCTCGTCGCCCAGGCGGCCGACCAGGATGATCGGCCAGTCGCCGCCCTTGTCGCGACCGTACTCGTTCAGGTACTCCTCGAAGAAGGCCCGGGCCTCCTCGTCGCGGCCCCGGCGGTAGAGCAACTGGGTCTTGATCAGGGCCACCACGGCGTCGTCGTCGGGCAGCTTGAACAGCGACGGTTCCTCGTTCTTGGCGGCGAAGTAGCTCTCGCAGGCCCGCAGGGTGGTGTCGATCAGGTCGCCGCGGGCCTCGCCGTCGAGTTCGACGGCCTGGTTGTAGACCAGCACCGTGGAATAGAGGGAGGGTTGCTTGTAGGCCTCGAGCTTGGTGCCGGCGGCGATGTTGAAGGCGTTGCCGGCCATCTCGTAGTAGTTGGCCGCCCGGGCGCGACCGGCCTGGTCGGCGCCGTCGGAGACCAGCTCGCCGGCCAGCTCGGCCAGGCACTGGCCGTAGCTGTAACCGACCAGGGCCAGCTCTTCCTCGCTGATCTTCTCGGCCAGCTCCGGGAACTCGTAGTAGCGCTCCAGGTAGGCGCCGTAGTAGTTGCCGGCGATGTTGAACTCCTCGGAGGCCTTGCGGGCCGAGAGCTCCGGCGTGTCGTCCTCGATCTCGACGGGTCCGCAGCCGACCAGGACGAGGGACAGGATTAGGGCGATCAGCAGCGGCAACGGCTTGGTCACGAGGCCTCACCCTTTCCGAAGATCAGCGGGTAGACGGCGACGACGCGCTTGCGTCCCGGCGGGAAGCGCCAGGCGGCGATCATCTCCAGCAGCTCGTCGGTGAAGTCGTCGGGCAGGTTGCTCTGCAGCAGTTCCAGCCGGGCCACACTGCCGTCGGGATCGATGGTGATCTGCAGGTCCAGCCTGTGGTCCGGGTCCTTGAAGGGCACGTTGATCTCGTAGAGTAGGGCGATGACGGCGATGTAGTTGTCGATGAAGCGGGTGATGCGGTTGCGCGAGTAGATGTAGGAGCGGTCGGTCTGTTCGCTCTCGCTCTCGTCGATGAGCAGGCCCGTGCCGCTGGAGCTGACCGCCGGCAGGTAGGTGCCGCCGCCGTACTTGTACTGCTCGGCCCGATTCTGGTGGTAGAGGCCCAGGCGGCCCAGGGCGCGCACGACGTGGTAGGCGACGTCGACGTTGTCCGGGTTCTCGGCCAACTCGCGCTCGCCGATCTCGACGACCTCCTCGTAGAGCTCCATGGCCCGGGCGTAGAGTTCGTCGGAGTTCTCGACGATGGGAGCCTGAAGCTCGTTGACCTCGGCCCGGGCGTAGAGGAGCTTCAGGTTCTCGCGCACGTCGGGGGCCTGGTCGTAGAGCAGGCTGAAGACCCGGCGGGCCTCCTCGTACTCGGCGTACTCCCGGTGCAGGCCGCCCAGGATGAACAGGGCGTCCTTGTTGTCTTGGGGCGAGAGGATGCGCTGCAGGTAGACCGTGGGCTCCTCAGCGGGGGGATTCTCGTAGACCAGACGCACCAGGGACTCCAGGCCCACCCGGCGAAAGCGGCGCTCCGGATCGCCCTCGGGCAACGAACCTGCGTAGGCGATCAGCCGGTTGTACTCGTAGACGGCCTGCTCGATGTCGCCCAGCTCCTGGGCACAGAGCGCCCGGCCGTAGAGGGCGTTGGCGTAGAGCGGCTCGCCACGGGTGACTTCCTTGAAGCGGGCCAGGGACGTCTCGAAGTCGCCCTCGTTGAAGGCGTCGTAGCCCTCTTGGATACTCTGGCCGGGGTCCCCGGCGCCGGCGCTGGTGGTGAACAGCGAGCTGTCCACCCCGCGCCGCTCACCCTGGATGTAGATCGGCTCGGCGGTGTAGCTGTAGACGTCGTCCTGCCCGACCGCCGGGATCGGCGCGAGAACGGCCAGCAGGGAGAGGAGCAGTAGCGGGCGTAGTCGGTGCATCGGCCTACCGTTGAGGTTGAAGACGGTTATCGTTGGAGCGCCTGCGGGCGGTTGAGGTGTAACCCCTTGGAAGTATAAACGAAAGCCCCCGTCAGGGGCAAGCTTGGACGCCGGGGTCAGTCGCGGGGTGCGTCCTTGGGCCGGGGCTCGACGCTTTCCAGGACGAAGGGCGGGCTCAGCCGGCGGCCCCGGGCGAATTCGGCGGCGCCTTGACGTCGCCCGCCGGACCGCTGGATCTCCTCGAGCAAAAGCAGCCCCGCGCCGCAGGCGACGCGCCAGCCCGTTTCATCGATCGCTATCACCGTGCCCGGTTCGCCGTGGGCGGCCGCGTCCTCCAACGCCCGGCAGCTGTGGACCTTGAGCCGCTCGCCCTCCAGGCCGCAGAAGACCCCGGGCCAGGGTAAGAGGCCCCGCCAGCGGTCGAAGAGCTCCCGGGCCGGGCGGCGGAAGTCCAGCCCGCCGTGATCACGGCGCAGCAGGGGCGCCCGGGTGGCCGCGGCCTCGTTCTGCGGATGGGCCGCCTCGATCAGCTTGGGCGCGTGGCGCAGCGCCGCGGCCAGGGTGCCGGTCCCCAGGGGGATCAGGCGCTCGAAGAGCTCGGGCGCCGTCTGCTCCGGCGGCACCTCGAGGGCGGCGCTCAACAGCACGTCTCCGGCATCCAGGCGTCGGGCCACCCGCTGGACGCTGACCCCGGTGCGTCGGGCGCCCTCGATCAAGGCCCAGTTGACCGGCGCCGCGCCCCGGTAGGCGGGCAGCAGGCTGTAGTGCAGGTTGAGCGGGGCCAGGGTCGGCACTCGGCGCAGCCGTTTCGGGATGAACTGGCCGTAGGCGACCACGGCGAAGAGGTCGGGCTTCAGGGTTTCCAGCTCGGCGATGAAGGCTTCCCCGCCGCAGCTCTCCGGCTGCCAAAGGGGCAGTCCGGCCGCCTCGGCCGCCCGGCGCACCGGAGTGGGCTCTAGCCTGCGCCGGCGGCCCCGGGGACGATCGGGCTGGCTGACCACGCCGATGACTTTCAGGCCGGCCGCCAGCAGGCCGTTAAGCGTCCGGGCGGCGACCTCGGGAGTGCCGAAGAAGATGATGCGGCATTGTGTCAAACTGCGGGGTCCTTACGGTTTTATCGGGTTTGCCATCGAAGGCTTGGAAGACCGTTCTCGGTCCCGTCAGCTATGGTGGGACCCCTCCAGCCGTCTTCCCGTCTCCAGGGGTTTATCGATGAAGGGGGCATCACTTTGATGAACCGATCCGGATTGCTGATAGCTTGTGTTATCTGGTGTTATCGTCCAATCATCCACAGCTTAATCTATGGGATTAACACTCGCAAAAGAACCGACTCATCCAGCGGATAGACTGTCATTCAATGCTTTATAGCTCATCGTCGCCGCCATTGTCGCACCTCTGTTTGGTGGCGATGTACCTGGACTTCCATTTTGTTACGCTGGAAGCCGGAGCCTGTTGATTCCGCTCAGGATTCAACCAGGCTGTGGGTAAAGGATCTGTTGACGGCGCTCCATCGCCTGCTTCAGCAGCTACGATCGTTATCCGCCTTTGCAGGTTGACGCCCCGCTGAGGCTAATCTCCAAGCGCCATTCTCGATGTGGTTTTCCTGAGTTACGAATGTGTTGTTCATCTTCTGTGATGATCGCTAATCTATTATATGGGCGGCCTTATGTTTCGGTTCATGAGAAAGCACGCTAACACACGTTAACAGAGGAGTCGTAGGGGCTGAATGATACCAGCCTGAAAACCTTACACGGATACAAAGATCAGGATAGGCTATTGCGTACTTTAGAAAGTCGAAGCATTTATCAGCCGCTTATCATTGCAGTTTGTCCGTATCAATAACCGCGTGTTTCTAATGAAGGGGATCGTGTGCTCAGACCGGACAAAACTATAACTGTATCCTGTTAATAATAGAAATGATAGCTATCGGATACCAGTCACGAAACTGGCAGTTGACAAGTGGTGGCTGATACGGGCCTGATCCTAGCGATCTCAGATATCAGCGGACTTGAATATGCCCTGACAGCAAGTGTCGTAATAAGAAGAAATAAGGGCATGCTAAATGTGCGCTTGCTCAGAAACAGGCATTTACGGGGAGTCAATGACGGCCCAGCGGGCCGCTCCTAATCATTGGTTCTGTCCGAACACGTTCCAGGATGCCAAATAATTAGCGGCAGTCTTGAAGTCAGTTTCTGGTTAAGCGCGTATGATAATCCGTTGGTGAAAGATAATGACTGCGGCCTGCTTGTTCCCGCTCTACGCACATGTTTGGCGCACAAGCCTCTTTCCACCTAGAGCAACGAGCTCAGTTCGTTGAAATCGGTGTAGTTGTGCGGCGCCAGGTCCTCGCGGCGCAGCAGTTCCTGGTAGCTGTTGTAGAGCTTCTGAGCCAGGGGCAGGGCGCTGTCGATGTCGGCGGTCCGCCAGAGCTTGGGGGCCAACTCGGCGTAACCGGCGGGCAGACGCTCGAAGTCGGCGGCCGCCTCGATCCCGGCCAGGTAGTCCCGGCTGACCCAGCGGCGGTTGAGCAGGCAGAGCACCCGGTTCATTTCGAGCAGCATCTCGTAGATCGAGACGCGCAGGTTGTCGTCGTCGCCGCGTCGCTTGCAAGAGAGAATCCGCCCGTAGGACTCGTAGACCATCTCGGGCAGGATCTCGATCAGGACGTCGTTGAAACGGTTGTCGTCGATGAGGTGACCCTTGGCCAGCCACTTGTCCTTGAGCCTGGTGTCGCCGGACAGGGGCAGCAGGCCGTCGAGGACGCCCATCCAGAAAGGCCACTGCGCCGTGGGCTTCTCCAGATGCTCCAGCAGCTCCTGCTCGTCGATGGTGCTGAAGACCACGGCGACGTTGTGGTAGAGAAAGCTGCGCAGCTTGAGCTTACGGCGGTGGCGCACCACGCAGAGCAGGTCGATGTCGCTCCAGGGCGTGTCATCGCCGCGGCGGGTCGAGCCGTAGACCCCGGCCAGACGCAGGGAGTCGCCGTGTTTGCCCGCCACCTTGTCGATGAGCATCTGCGCCAGGGTGCTGCGTTGGACCTTGTTTAGCATTGCATTCCACCTTCTTGTCGATTGGGAGGCTCGGTTTGCTGCAAGCCCGGTCGGTGGTGGTTCTGTCGATTCTTAGGAGTCGCCCATCCGGCCTTCAGCGCGGGCTGGTTACACCGGCATCGTCGCGGTTGAGGCCGAAGAACTCCAGGCAGATGTCGATGTCGTTGGAGCGCTCGGTATGATCGGCGAACTTGAGCAGGTTCTCGTCGCCCTTGCCGGCGACGATGACGATGTCGCCGGGACAGGCCGCCTCGAGGGCCAGGTGGACGGCGCGGCGTCGGTCGAGCTCGGTGCGCAGCTCGCAGGAGCCCGCCGGGACGCCGGCGGCGATCTGGGCGGCGATCTGGGCCGGGTCCTCGCGGCGCGGGTCTTCGGTGGTCAGCACCACCAGATCGGCGATCTCGCCCACGGCGCGGCCCATCTCGGGGCGCTTGGCGGCGTCGCGCTCCCCGGCGGAGCCGAAGACGATGATCACCCGGCCCGGGACCAGGCGACGGGCGGCGGTCAACGCCTTGGTCAAGCCGTCGGGGGTGTGGGCGTAGTCGACGACGACCTCGAAGGGGGCGTCGACCTCGAGGAAGTGGAAGCGTCCGGGGATCTGCGGCAGTCCGGCCAGACCGCGGGCGATGTCCTCGTCGGCGACGCTCAGGCCGCGACAGATCCCCACGCAGAGCAGCACATTGTAAACGTCGTACTCACCAACCAGGGGGGCGGAGAGCACTAGACGACGCTCGCCCTGAACCACGGTCAGCTCGAGGCGGTGCTTGGTGAAGCGGACGTTCTCGGGACGCAGATCGGCCCCGGCGGCATAGCCGTAGGTTACGCGGCGGGCTTCGGGGACTGCGGTACGGCGGACCCAGTCGTCGTCGGCGTTGATCAGCGCTGGAGCGTCCTTTTTCAACTGGCGAAACAGGCGCCCCTTGGTGGAGAAGTAGCCCTCCATCCGCCGGTGGTAGTCCAGGTGCTCCGGGGTGAGGTTGGTGAAGCCGGCGGCGGCGAACTCCAACCCGGCGACGCGCTCCTGATCCAGGGCGTGGCTGGTGACCTCCATCACCACATCCTGGAGTTCGGCCGTTGCGGCGCGGTGGAGCAGCTCGCAAAGTTTGAGCGGCTCCGGCGTCGTCCAGACCGCCTCCTCCCATTCATCACCCATATAGTAGCCCGTTGTCCCCAACTGGGCCGTGCGCCTCCCGGCGGCGCGCAGCACCGCCGCGATCAGGTGGGCGCAGGTAGTCTTGCCGTTGGTTCCGGTGACGCCGATCAGGCGCAGTCCGCGGTCGGGGTAGCCCCACCAGGCGCGGGCCAACTGCGCCAGGGCTAAACGGGGGTGGTTGCTGAGCGCCCAAGCCGCCTCGACCCCCGGCGGCGGAGAAACCGGGGCCACAACCGCGGCGGCGCCGCGCTCCAGGGCGTCGCCCAGATAGGCCAAAGCGTCGTGACCCACCCCGCCGGTGGCCACGAATAGCGTCCCCGGGGCAACACGGCGCGAATCGTAGGCCAGGGAGATGATTTCCGCCTCGCCCTGCGCCTCGCCCACGGCGTCGGCCGCGGCGACCAGCTCGCTGAACCGTATGCTGCGTTCCTCGGTCAAATTTCCCTCGCTTCCGCTTCAATACGCACTCGATTGAGCCCCGCGACCCCGGAAAACCGGGCCGCCCTGCCGCGTTGTTCGTCGGCGTCACCGGCGCGGGTTTTGGCACGTTTCTTGCTATCCCTTCCCGGCGCTGTCGACCCGGGCGCCGTTCCGGTGTTTGGCGGATCGGCGGGCGCGGGGCGAGGTATTGCAAGAAACGTGCCAAAACCCGCGCCGGGCCGGTTCACGAGCCGGAGTCGTCAAGGGTCGCGGGGCGGAAGCGTCAGCCCCGGGTTCTGGCCCGTTTCGGCGGACGCTTGTCGGCCAGGAGGTCGGCGATGAGTTTCTCGACGGGGCCGTTGATCTCCAGCCCGGCGCTGGAGCCGCGACCGGCGTAGATGCGGCGTCCGACGCCGGCGCTGCGTCGGTAGAGTTCGATGTTGGCCTCGGTTCCCAGGTACTCCTCGCAGGTGCCGTCCATGGCGCCGAGTCGGGGGGCGGCCAGGGGTACGCCCTCGCGGCGTTGGGCTTCGATGAGCAGGCCCAGGCGATCGTCCTCGAAGCGCAGGCGCAGGTGTTCGTCATCCAGCTCGGCTTGGCGCAGTTTGGCGCCGGTGTAGGTGGCGAAGCGGTAGAGTTCGCCGCGCAGGTGGAGGCCGACGATGAAGCCGGGGAAGCTGCTGAACAGCCAGGGGATGTCGGCCAGCGAGGCGATCAGGCTGATCCCGCCGCCGGGGAAGTGGTTGGTCTGGGTCCAGATCCAGGCCTTGGGAAAGGAGCGGCCCCAGTTCTTCTCGACGTAGGCCCGGCCACCCTCGAAGGAGAGCTCGCGGCCGTTGAACTCCAGGCTTCCCGAGACTGAGCTGTCGAAGTTGATGATCTGGTAGTAGCACTGCATCAGGGGCGCCAGGCCGTAGGGACCCATGGCGCCGGGGCTGGTCAGCCGTACGGGCCAGCCGCGTCCGCCGTGCAGCCCCAGCTCGCCGCGCAGGCTCAGCTTCTCGTCGCGCAGGTCGAGGATGATCCGTCGACCGGTGAAGCTGGTGCCGCGCAGACGGATGTCCAGCGCCTTCCTGCTATACGAAAAGGTCTCCAGGGATCGGCGGAGGTAGTGATAATCGCCGTTGCCCCGGAAGACCTGCAGAAAGGCGTGGGGGTCGTCCTCGCCGAGGGCCACGCCGGGGATCAGGGCCAGTATCTCCTCTTCGGCGCCGTCGACTAGTTTGTAGTAGACACCCTCGAAGTAGCCCTTGCTGCGCAGCGAGCCCTGGAAGGCCTCGGGTTTCCATAGGGGCATCGGCGTTTTCTCCCGGCGGGTCGATCGGGTTGTTACGACGGGCCGCTTAGACATCTTGAATCATAGCATCGACCCGGGGGCCTGACAAGCCGGAGGGACTGACAAGAAAGCGCGTCGTGGATTTATCGCGTCATCTTGGGTATCATCACCGTCGTGAGAATGTTGGATGACGCGCGGGAATCGAGTAATCGTCGAGCTGTTTGCGGCGGGGCACCCCTGCATACTCGTAACGGAACACCCTGGGTCGGGTTAGGCTCCAGCTCGTATCGTGGTGCTTGCGAGGTTACCCGACGCTTATGGCTCCAACGGCCTTCAGCCTGGCGGTGCTGCTGACAATCCTTCCCGCTGCGATGTAGCTGGTTGAGGAATCGGTCATCACGGCAAATTGGACGGCAAGCCGGACCAACGTCCGAAGGGGCTTTGGGCTTGGAGGTAATTGCGCTTGATCGCGCTCCGCCGGGGTGCATTTCGATCGAGCGCTCGGCCGCCCACGGCGCTGAGGGCGGTCAATCCGGTACAGGGGAAGCTCAGCGATACCCGATCGACCGTCGGCAGCGGATCATTCACTCACAGCCTGCTCGTTCCTTGAGCGGGATGATCACCCCACGGTTTACAGCGACACTCAATGCGAACCCCGGTTTATCGCCACCATGCCGCGGTATGACAAAGTCGGCGAATATGAACTAGGCATCCTGGAGGGTGTTCGGACCAGCTAGGGCTGATTGGGCGAGGTTTGCTGGTCGCTCACCGCCTCGCCGAAAAGGCCCTACTGCGGTACAAATTACCTGTTTCAATCACTATGCTGATTGTTGTCATATTGCTTACAAGCAAGATGCATTCTATCATTCGGGCTGGATTCAAGACTGTCGATAGCTGGGCTTCCAGCAGTACGAGCTTTCATTATCTGTCATTTATCGGCTACCCGTTCCGTGACAGGCAGATGTAGCATATCACTTGATTGATCAGCTGGATGAGTCGGTTCGGATCCGAGTGATACTCCCATGATCACGCCGGTGGACTGCGCCGATGGATGAAGCCCTCGACCGCCTGGCCCGGGCCTACGACCGCACGCTGGAGCTGCATCGTCGGGGTCGCTCGCCCCTGGACGAGCTGCCCCGGGAGCTGGTCGAGGACCCCGCGGTGGTCGAGCTGCTGGAGCTTGGCAGACGCGTCAACAGCGGCGATCCGGCCCTGCGCGAATACCTGGACCACGGCGGCCGCCTGCTGGATGTCGGCTGCTGCGCCAACCTGGCCAACTACCGTCTGGACCGCTGGAGTACACTCTACCACGGCGTCGACATCGCGGGGGAGCTGCTCGCCGCCATGGCCGCCTTCGTCCGGCGGAAGGGTCTCGAGATCGGCGGTCTGATCCGCGCCGAAGCCGCGCGGCTGGCCTTCACCGAGGCCTCATTCAACGCCGTCGCGGTTATCGGCGTCTGTGGGTATCTCACGGCGGATTATACCGTCCGCTGCCTGGCGGAGCTGGAGCGGGTGACGGCGCCCGGAGGGCGCCTGGCCGTGGACCTGCCCGATCCCACGCACCGGCTCCACCCGGCCCTGGTCCGCCTGGGCCGGGCATTGGGGCGCCCGCCGCTGCCCGTCGAGTGCGACTGGTTCGAGGAGCAATTGCTTAAGTCTTTCGATATCCAGCGGCGCGACGAAGGTTTGATCATCCGCTGGCTGCTGAGAAAACGGGAGAAGCGATGACGCTGAGCTATGATGAGCAGTTCGCCGACTGCTACGACCTGTTCTACCTGGGCGTGGGCAAGGACTACGCCGACGAGGTCGAGCGCCTGCTGGAGCTGCTCGACGATCACGACGTTCCACGTTCGGGAAGGCTCCTCGACGCCGCCTGTGGCACCGGGTTGCACCTGCAGTATCTGCGCGAGCATTTCGACGTCGAGGGCTTCGACCTGAGTCCGGCGATGCTCGACCGCGCCCTCAAACGCCTGCCCGACGTGCCGCTGCACCGCGGCGACCTGATCTGTTGCGAACTCGGTCGTAGCTTCGATGTGGTCTGCTGCCTCTTCGGCTCCATCGGTTACGTGCTGACCACGCAGAGGCTGCGCGATTGCATCGTCAACCTGGCCTCCCATCTGGTGCCCGGCGGCGTGCTGGTCGTCGAGCCCTGGCTGACCCCGGAGTCCTTCGATCCCGGCCGTCCCGGCGGCATGCTGGTCGAGGAGGAGGGACTCAAGCTGGCCCGGATGACCGCCACCCGGCGCCAAGGTCGGGTTTCGATCCTCGAGCTGCACTTCCTGCTCAACGACGGCGCCGAGGTGCGCTACTTCGTCAACAGGCACGAGCTGGGCCTGTTCAGCCGTAAGGAGATGGAGGAGGCCTTCACCGCGGCCGGGCTGCGTGTGGAGTTCGACGAGGCCGGTCTCGACGGCCGGGGGCTCTACCTGGGTTTCAAGGAGAGGGCTTGATTTCGGCATTATCCGCGATGGGATCGCAGACCCTGTTCGGACCGGATCATAAGGGATCATCAACAGAAGCTGAGCCAAGTATTCGCAAGGCATCATGGAACGTGTTCGGACCAAATCAGGCTGATTGGGATCATCCCGCCGGGCCGTTATTGGCTCCCTGAATACGCCTTCTAGAAGCAAGCGTTCATTTGGTATGCTCTTATTGCCTGATTTTATGACACTTAGGATTCTGTAGCAATCTGCTGCCAGGGCAGAGACAGGTCCGCTGGTATCAGAGATCGCTAAGGATCAGGCCCGTATTCGCCGCCACTTTTCAACGGCCCATTCCGTGACAGGCATCCGATGATCATCATCTCTATTATCAAAAGGATACAATCACAGTCAGATCCGGATAGGGTATACGATCACAAACGTAATTCTAGTAACCACCCGAATCGAGGGGTCAACCAGCGGAGTCGGATAACGGTCGAAGCTGCAAAAGCGAGCAATGGAGCGTCGTCAGCTAATCACACACTTACAGCCTGGTCGAAATCTGCATGGAACCGACAGCCTGGGGCCTCCGGCTGAACTCAAGGTAGGACCAGGTGCATCGCTACCTGCACTGACAAGACAATGCAGCGATTTGACAACGGCGGCTGGTGTGAACGATCAAGCAATCAATGACAGTCAATAAGCTGGATCAGTCGGTTCAGCTAAGAGTGGTCATCCAGATAATAATCGTATCCTGACAGGATAACTTGTGATGCGCTACATCCGCCTCTCAAGGAACGGGCAACCGAACAGTGGCACGTGCTATCAAGCTCGCACTGCTGGAGGCCCAGTTATCGGCAGTCTTGAATCCAGACCGGACGGTGGATCGCAAGTTGCTTGTAAGCAATGTGGTAACAATCGGTTAAGTCATGGCAACGGGTATTCGCACCGCAACATGGCCTTTTCGACGGTGTGTTGAGTGACCAGCCAATCCCACCCAATCAGCCCGATCTGGTCCGAACTCATTCCAAGATGCCAGGGCGATTCCGGATCGGCTCAAGTCAAGACGCAAACCGCTATCTATTGAAGTGAAAGCGGCTGGAGGATAGGCCGGCCACACCGTTTTCCCCACCCTTGAGATTGCTGTGGTCGGTAGAGAAAAACCGGCTGTTGATGAGAGCTTTGGGAAGAGCTTGGCGCCGTCGCGACTGTGGAGTCAAGCGGATGGATGATCGCACCGCGTTGTTGATCAAGACTAGCGGCACTGCCGGGCCAGCCTTGGTCTGTCGCCCTGTAGCTTGCCTATTTCGCTGCGGGTCACGGACGCGATTACTCGGCTGGAACTGCTCGGCAGATACTCTGAACTCCTGCTCACCCAGCGGCTTCGCACTTACTCAATATGCTGCCTTCCATCGCCTGTTTGATTCGCGCCGGTTTGCTCGATGAAATGCTGTTCCAGTCACCGGTGATAACCACATGGCCGACTACTGCGCCGAAAAACTCTCCGCCGGTCGCCTGCGCCGCTGTTACGAGCTGGCCCCGCCCCGCGTGCGCCGCTACCTGGCGGCCGAGATCGACCAGGTCCGCTCCCACTGCGGACCGCGCACCCGCCTGCTCGAGCTCGGTTGCGGTTACGGCCGGGTGCTTGCCGAACTGACCCAGGACTGCGCCGAGGTGCTCGGTGTGGACACCTCGTACTCCAGCCTGCGCGAGGCGAGGCGCTTCCTGAGTGATTTCGACAACGTCGGCCTGGTTCAACAGGACGCCGCCCGCCTGGCTTTCACCAATGCCGCCTTCGATGTCGTCTGCTGCGTGCAGAACGGGGTCTCGGCCTTCAAGCGCCCTCCCAGAGCTCTCTTCGCCGAGGCGCTTCGGGTCGTCGCTCCCGGCGGCGTCTGTCTCTTCTCGACCTACACGCCGGAGTTCTGGCCCGAGCGCCTGGAGTGGTTCCGCCGTCAGTCCGGCGCGGGCCTGCTGGGTCCCATCGACGAAGAGCGCACCGGCGACGGCGTCATCGTCTGCCGCGACGGTTTCCGTGCCGTGACCCCCTCCGCCGCTGAACTACTCCGCCACGCCGCCGGGCTGACCGGCGCTGTGAAAACCCTCACCGTCGATGATTCGAGCCTGTTCATCGAGCTGCGGTCGGATTCAAATTCCATAGCGGGGAGCGCTGAGCTTTGAGTCGAACCGCATGCAACCGACGCCCCCGGGTCCTCTTCCTCTGGAATGTGCCCGAGCGCCTGCGCGAGTACCTGAGCCGTGGTCTGGAGGGCGTCGACCTCGAGCTGGACTTCCCTGAAGACACCTCGTCCGCCGAGTTGATTCGGCTCGCCCCCGGAGCGGCGGCCCTCGTCGGCTGGCGTCCCACCGCCGAGCTGCTGGAGGCCGCCGACTCCCTGCGCCTGTTCATCAACCCCGGCGCCGGAGTCCAGCACCTCGTCGAACTCTTCCGCGACTTCACCGCCCGGAACCCCGAACGCGACCTTACCCTGGTCAACGGTCACGGCAACGCCGGCTTCACCGCCCAGCACGCCGTCGCCCTGCTGTTGGCCCTGACCAACCGGGTGGTGCCACACCACAACTGGATGGTCCAGGGACGCTGGCGCACCGGCGACGCCGAGGCGGCCTCGCTGCCCTTGAAGGACCGTCGAATCGGCCTGTTGGGTTACGGTCACGTCAACCGCCGGGTCCACCGCCTGCTGGTCGTCTTCGGACCCCGCTTCGCCGCCCTGCGACGGGACTGGTCCAAGACCGTCGATCCCCCCGGCCCCCTCGAACGCTTCGATCCCCGGGAGCTCGATGCCTTCCTCGACTGGACCGACGTGCTCATCGCCTGCCTGCCCCAGACCCCCGCGACCACCGGATTGATCGGCGCCGCTGAACTCGACCGACTGGGTCCCCGGGGCCTGCTGGTCAACGTGGGTCGCGGCCCGATCATCGACGAGGCGGCCCTCTACAACGCCCTGAACACGGGAAGGATCGCCGGAGCGGCCCTCGATGTCTGGTACGACTACCGCCCCGAACCCGACGCCGCGGGACGCCGTCGCCCCCATCACCACCCCTTCCACACGCTGGACAACGTCGTTCTTTCCCCCCACCGCGCCGCCTCGCCCTTCGACGACCTGGGACGCTGGGACGAGGTGATCTCCAACCTGACCCGCCTGGACGCCGACCGCCGCGACTTTCTCAACAACGTCGACCTCGAGCGGGGTTATTGAACGATCCCGCCGGAGAACCTCCACCAACCCCCTCTCAACACCCGGGAGACCTCCCAGCCGACCGTGAGGGTAGGCGTTGGCACGTTTCTTGCGGAAGTGCCCGGGATTGCTGCATTCAGGCGTCCCCGCCCTGCTGCAAGAAACGTGCCAACGCCGGCCCGGTGCGTGGGCGTTGGTTTCGCCTAGGGTTGGTGGAGGTTTACCGGCGGGGGGCTGTCGAGGTTGTAAACGCTGCTTGCTGTTCCGTCGTTGTTTAAGTCGCTGGTGTATCAACTACGTGATCGTGCACCCTGTACTGCCCGGAACATTGTTGAAGTCTGCTGATAACAAGTGGGCGGATCGAAATACGTCTGGCAGATGAGCACCTATCAAATCAAATGGCGTCGACAAGTGGTTACGACAATGTATCGTATGGTGAAGACTAGATTTTGGCGCAATATATCTGAACGCAAATAACCGGCACATTGATCCGTTTTTTCAATCAACCTGATTTGGTCTAAACAGGTTTCATGATGAAAAAAACCGGCCCTTCGGGCCGGTTTTTTTGCAAATGGATGAGTGCGTTACTCGTCGGGGGTGACCGCTGCTTCGTTCTCCGGCTTGGCTTCCTCGTCGGCGACCTTGTCGTACAACAGGGGATCGTCCAGGGCCGGGTTCATCTCGTGCTCGATGCGACCGATATCTAGCAGCAGGTCGTCTTCTTCGACCGGGGTGGTGGAGAACTCGGCCACGCGCAGGTCCTGCTCCTCGTCCTGCTGGGGAGCCTGGTAGCTCAGCGAGCGATAGGTCTGGACGGGCTCGCTTTCGGCGAGAATATAGAGGTCGGGGTCGACGTTGATCCCGTCGTGCAGGACCTCGTAGTGCAGGTGGGTGCCTGTGGAGCGGCCGGTGGTGCCGACCAGGGCGATAACCTCGCCGCGCTTGACATAGTCGCCGGGCTGGACGTAGAGCAACCGGCAGTGACCGTAGCGTGTCTGGTAGCCGTAGCCGTGATCGATGCGCACCAGCAGTCCGTAGGCGCCGGCGGAGCGGGCGATGACCACGCGGCCGTCGGCGGCGGCGATGATCTTGCCGTTGCCTTGGGGAACCAGGTCGACGCCGTTATGAAACTCGGTGCCGCCGGTGATCGGGCTGCGGCGGTAGCCGAAGCCGGAACAGTTGCGCGCGTAGGGCAAGGGATTGATCGAGGGGATGCCGGCCAGGTAGTCGACGCGCTGTTCGTTGAGCTCGATCAGATCGCGCAGTTGGCTGCGCTGACGTCCGATGATCGCCTCGGCGTGCATCAGGTCGACCCTGTAGCGCTCACCGGCGGCCAGGGCGGCGCCCAGCTCGGGACCACCGATACCGACATCGTCGATCAGCCCGGCTTCGAAGCCGTGAATCAGGCGCAGATTGTCGTTGACGGGTTCGAGTCGGTCTACGTGAGAAACCAGCTCGGAGAGACGGCCCTCCAGGGCGTCGTATTCCTCCTGCTGGCGCTCGTCTACGTACTCCAGCGTGGTGAGTTGATGATAATCGACCAGGTTGGTGACGAAAACGATGACGAAGGTGATACCGCCGAGAAGGATCAGGCCGAGAAGGCTGAAGATGCCGGCGATAAAAAAGCGCCCCAGCCGCGAGCGCCGGATGTTGGCGCCGCGATGGTGCTCGACGAGAACGGTGACGTCGTTTAATTTCATTGGCTCGCGTCTACTTATATGTGGGAGATTTTAACGGTTGTTTCAAGGCGGTGTATGCGAATGTGCGCAGCCAAAGTGATGAAAATCACGCTTTGGCTTATTGTAAGCGTTATGATAAAAAAAATATGTTAGGGTCGCAAGTCCTTTTCCGGACTTATTTTGCTCAAGCTGCGCTTTTTGCATCTTGAGAAAACGACCCAGCGGGAGTGTGTCACTCTGAATCAATCTTCCCGGTGTCGGCGTTCGGCTCCTCGCGGCGGCCGAAGAGCGTCACCACCAGCAGCAGGATAACACCGATGACCACCGTCGAGTCGGCGATGTTGAAGCTGGGCCAGACGAATTCGCCGAACTCGAAGCGCAGGAAGTCGATCACGGCGCCCAGGCGGACGCGATCGACCAGATTGCCCACGGCGCCGCCGAGCACCAGGCCGAAGCCCCAAAGCAGGGCGCGTCCGGGCTTGTACTCCAGGGCCAGCCAGACCAGGATCAGCAAGCAGGCCGCCACGGTGACGCCGACCAGAATCCAGCGGACCCCCTCGACATCGCGCAGGAATCCCCAGGTGACGCCGGGGTTGTGATGGTGCACCAGGGTGAAGAACTCGGGGATGATGGTGACCCCGTGCTTGCGGGGGATGAAGGCCTCGATGAGCAGCTTGGTCGCCTGGTCGGCGAGCAGGGCTCCCAGGCCGACGAAGAGGGCCAGGCGTCGTTCGCCCAGACGCTTCCAGAATGCGGGCCAGCCGGGCCATTTCATCTAGCCCACCCCCAATTCGGCGGCGCAGCGGCGGCAGACGGGCTCCTCGCCGGGCAGGCCGGACACCAGCTCCTCGACGTGCCAGCAGCGCGGGCACTTCTCGCCCCGGGCGGCGTCGATATCGACGATGACCGGAGCCTCATCCTCGATCCCACCGACCCCCTGGAGCTCCACGCCGGAAACGATGAAAAGGTCCTTGAGATTCTCCGGTCCGTAATCCTCCAGCAGGACCGAAACCTCGTCATCGGCGGCGCGCAGCTTCACCAGGGCGTCCAGCGAGTTGCGCTTGGCCGCCCGGAAGGGTTCCAGCGCCTTGAGGACGGCTTCGCGGACGCTCAGCAACGTCTCCCAGCGTCCTTCCAGCTCGCCATCCTCCCAGCGGGAGTTGTCCGGCCAGTCGGCCAGGTGCACCGTGTCCGGTCGCTCACCGGGCAGGTTCTCCCAGGCCTCGTCGGCGGTGAAGGCCAGGATCGGCGCCAGGTAGACGGTCAGGCTCTCGGCGATGCGGTACAGCGCCGTCTGCGCGGCGCGGCGCCGCGGTGAGTCCGCCGCCGAGCAGTAGAGTCGGTCCTTTAGCACGTCCAGGTAGACCGCCGAAAGGTCCACCGCGCAGAAGTTGTGCAGCAGGTGGCTGGCCCGGTGGAACTCGAAGCTATCGAAGGCCGCCGTCACGCCCCGTTCGAGCAGGGCCAGGCGGTGCAAGGCCCAACGATCCAGTTCCTCCAGCCCGTCGTCGCCGACGGCGTCGGTCGACGGTTCGAAGTCGCCCAGGTTGCCCAGCAGGAAGCGCAGGGTGTTGCGGATGCGCCGGTAGGCCTCGGTGCTCTGCTTGATGATCTCATCGCCCAGGCCGATGTCGCGCATATAATCTCCCGAGGCCGCCCAGAGACGCAGGATGTCGGCGCCCCAACGCTGGCAGATCTCGTCGGGGTTGACCACGTTGCCCACGCTCTTGTGCATCGCCCGGCCCGTCTCGTCGACGACCCAGCCGTTGGTGACCACGTTGGCGTAGGGCGGCGCGTCCTTGAGCGCCACCGCGGTCAGCAGCGAGACCTGGAACCAGCCCCGGTACTGGTCGCCGCCCTCGAGGTAGACCTCGCAGGGCCAGCGCAGGCCGTCTTCTGTGCGCCCCAGCACCGCGAGATGACTCACGCCGCTCTCGAACCAGACGTCGAGGATGTCCTCCTCCCGCCTGAATCTTTCAGCATTGCACTTGGGGCATTTTAGACCAGGGGGAACCAGGCTCTCGATAGGCTCGCTGAACCAGGCGTCGCAGCCCTTCTCGGCGGCCAGGTCCCGGGCGAGGGCGGCGATGCGCTCGTCGGCGATCAGCTCGCCGCACTCCGCGCAGTAGAGCCCGGGGATGGGCACCCCCCAGGTGCGCTGTCGCGACAGGCACCAGTCCGGGCGCTGCTCCAGCATCGCGCGCATCCGCTCGGCGCCCCAGCGGGGCAGCCAGTTGACACCCTCGGCGGCCTCGATCGCGCGTCGACGTAGGTCCTCGTGATCGACGTCGAGGAACCACTGCTCGGTGGCCCGGAAGATCACCGGTCGTTTGCAGCGCCAGCAGTGGGGATAGGAGTGGGAGACGCGGTCGGCGCCGAGCAGTACCCCCAGCTCGCGCAGGTGCTCGATGATCGGGCCGTTGGCCTCGTCCACGCTCATCCCCGACCAGAGCGGGACCTCGTCGGTGAAACGTCCGGAGTCGTCGACGGGCATGACGATGGGCAGGTCGTGCTTTCGACCCGTGTAGAAGTCCTCGGCGCCGTGGCCCGGGGCCGTGTGCACCAGGCCCGTGCCCTGCTCCAGGGTGACGTAGTCGGCGGGGACGAAGACGCTGTCGCGCTCCATGAAGGGGTGGCGGCAGACCAGCCCGAGCAGGTCCCTCCCTTTGAGCCGCTTGACGACCTCGGGGGAATCCTCCCAGCCCAGCTCGCCATAAACCCGCTCGGCCAGGCCGGCGGCCAGCAGATAGCGCTCGTCGCCATGGTTGACGACCAGGTACTCGAAGTCGGAATGGACAGCCACGGCGACATTGGCCGGCAGGGTCCAGGGCGTGGTGGTCCAGATCGGCACACGGGCGCCTGTAAGCTCGCCGTCGAAGACGCCGTCGGGATCGGCCTTCACGGAAAAGGCCACGTAGATCGAGTGACTCTGGTGGTCCTGGTACTCGACCTCGGCGTCGGCCAGGGCCGTGCGGCAGGTGGAGCACCAGTAGACCGGGCGCAGGCCCTTGTAGATGTAACCCCTCTCCAGCAAGGCCCGGAAGGACTCCAGGGTCACCGCCTCGTAGTCGCGGTCCAAGGTCAGGTAGGGCTTTTCCCACAAACCGAAGACGCCGAGACGCTTGAACTGGCCGCGCATCTTGTCGACGAAGCGCAGGGCGAAGTCCCGGCAGGCCGCGCGGATCTCGACCGTGGACATCTCCCGGAGCTTCGGACCCAGCTCCTTGGCCACCCGGTGCTCGATGGGCAGTCCGTGGCAGTCCCAACCCGGCACGTAGGGAGCGTCCCTGCCGCGCAGGGTCTGGAACTTGACGATGACGTCCTTCAAAATCTTGTTGAGCGCCGTGCCCGCGTGGACCTCGCCGTTGGCGTAGGGCGGGCCGTCGTGGAGGATGTACTTCTCCGCTCCGTCGCGGGCTTCGCGGATGCGCGCGTAGACGTCGCTGGACTCCCAGCGCGCCAGGCGCTCGGGTTCGCTCTTGGGGAGACCGGCGCGCATCGGGAACTCCGTGCGCGGGAGGTTGAGGGTCTCTTTATAGGCCTTGCCGGGTTTCGCCATCGTCGATCCAGGTGTTGTGGTTGGAGCGTCTTTGTGGGGCGTCTAGTTTAAAAGCTAGGGGTCGCCTACCCTGGTCGTGCTGAACCATGATTGTAAACTACTGATAACACTAAAGATGATTCTCAGATACTTGTCACAAAGCAGTTAATCAACAAGGGATCATCACATAAGATGAACATCAGATATTGCAGTTGGGTGCTTATATCGGCGTGAACAAGTCTGTTTTCCAGCCACCAACAAAAAGGGCAATGTGGCAGGGAGGAGCGGGACGAGGGACCGGTACGTCAAGTGTCCCAGGTGCGACTACCGCTGCGCCGACGGGCGTCATAAGTGCAAGCGTTGCGGCAAGTTGTTCAACCATCGTCCCCGGAGGCGTCGCAACGAGCAGCCAGCGGAAAACCGCAGTGAGATAGCGCGTCTGTTCCGGCTCGGCCTCCCGACGGTGCGGATCATCCTCCCCGAGCGCTGTGACAGCAAGCATCTGGTCGGTGCGGTCCTGGACAATTTGGAGAACGTCGAGCTGGACTCGATCGTCTACTCCGACAACTGGAAGGCCTATAACAGGCTGTCGCTCAACGGTTTTCAACACAAACGCATCAACCATGAGAAGGCCCTGGCCAATGGCAAGGTGCCTATCAACGGCCCAGAGAGCTCCCGAGGCTATGCTAAAAGCCTGCCACGGCGGCTTCAAGCGTAACTTCAGACTCTTTCGCAGAGAAAGGCCGCTCAGCTTCAGCCATCGCGACGACGAAAACGCGCTAAACTACCTCAGGAGCATACTTCGCGCTTGTTTATGCCCAGACAGCAGATTGCCGCTGACTCCTAAATGTCGTAATAACAAGTAATAAGGACATACTGAATTAATGCTTGTTCAAAACGAAGTATTTCCGGGTAGGGGATAACGGCCCAGCAAACCGCTCCAAATCAGCCTGATTAAGTTCGAACACGTTTAATGATGACGTAGTATTTTCGCGCCACCATCACTCCGGCCGGTTCGTCCGGGTCCTCGGCGAAACCCGGCCGGAGGATACCCGTCATGCCCGCCCGGCGTTGGCACGTTTCTTGCAGCAGGGCGGGGCGGCCGTCTGGACGGACCCGCGTCCGACTCCGCAAGAAACGTGCCAACGCCTCCGCGCCGGGCGTTCGGCGGGGTCAATGGGAGAAGACCGGTTTCGCCGAGGTCCCGGAGGACGGTTCGTTGGCCCGGGGCGCGGAGCGGACTTCGGTGAAAACCGCCTGTCTCTATCGGGTCCATTTGAAAGCGGCCGGCGCGGGACCGGCGCTGGAGTCCAGTATTGAGTGGTGCAAAGCTAGCAAGCTGGGTGGGGCGATGTCAAGAGCGCGACTCAAGCGGCGGCGGCCTGTTCGGCTTCCACTTTTTCTTTTTCACGTTTTCGACGGGCGAGCACCTGATCGGCGAGGAAGCTCTGAATAAAGACGAAGAAGAAGAAGATACCGGCCTCGACGTAATGGTTACCGACGGCGAAGACGGTGTCGACCAGCGAATGTACGAAGAGGTGAATCCAGACGGCACCCAGGGCGATGGAGGCGAATCCGGTGAATTTTCCGCGATGGCGGATGCCCCCGAAAACCATGTCAACCAGCCGGAACAGGAACCAGATCAGCATGGCGAAGCCGACGATCCCCTTCTCGTAGAGTGTATTGAAGAAGATCGAGTGGAAGTGGTAGAGAATGTGATGAATAGGTCGCAGGACCAGCGGCAGGTAGGGACCGATGCGGAAAACGGTCATCCCGTGGCCGATGCCGAAGATGGGTTGCTTAGTCCATAACCCCAGGCCGATGAGCCATAGAGCCGGCCGGGCCACCGAGGCGATCAGGTTGGCCTGCTGTTCCGGGGTTTGAGCTTCCGAGAAGCGTTGGGTGATGCTGGTGGTACCGGCGATCGAAGCCAGGCGGGTCTCTTCGCCGGCGTAAACGAATATGTAAACCAGCACCGAGGCGAAGACTGCCAGGGCGAATACCCAGACGATCACACGTCGCCCGCCCGTGGGCAGGGTCATGATCATGAATAGCAATCCGCTGAGATAGGCGACGAAGGCACCCCGGGAGTAGGAGAAGAAGAGGGTTATGCCTCCGAGAATGAACAGGAGCAGGGAGAACAGGGTCCAGAGCTTGTTTTTCTTCTTGCGGAAGTAGAAGAACATCCCGCCGTAGAGCAGCGAGGAGGCCCCGGCGAAGAAACCGTAGGAGTTGGGGTTGTTGAAGGCGCCGTTGACACGGTAATTTTCGCCCGACAGCGCCGTGTTGCCCTGGAATGTACTGAGAGTGATGTTGTAATTGCCCTGCCTGACGTATTCCATCATGGCGATGAAGTAGATATAGAGCGTAACGATGGCGAAGGTCTTGATGAGTTTGACGACCTCCTCTTTGGTGGTGAAGTAGCGGCGCAGGTAGATGTACATCGTCCCGGCCAGAGCGAGCATCGAGAGGTCGATAAAGCCCCAGAGCGGCTCCACGGCGAAGAACAGCGACAAGGCGTGGCTGGCCAGCAGGAGGCCCAGTGGTTTGGAGTAGTGTCCCTTGCAGGAGGGGGCGTCCTTACCCTGGATGAGGTTGTCGGAGAAGATGATGATGGCATTGACGATATAAACAAGCATGCCCACGGAGAGATGGAAATTAGCGATGTTATAGCTGAACATCATGCCGATGGGCAGCAGAAAAACCGATACGGTGCCCCAGATTTTACGGAAGCGGACGTGTCCGAGGAAACTGATCCCCAGGATGGCGCCGCAGACGACGCCCGTTATCAGGATGGCCAGGGGCGCTTTTTTATGATAGAAAAGCAGACCGTAGAGGATGCCCAAGGTCAGGCAGAGCAGGACCAGGGAGGCCAGCTTGGCGATCTTCTTCCACAGTTCTTGGTCTGTCAGGCTGAATCTCATGGGGTCCAACGGGTGAAGCCGTAGATGTGATCGCGCCAGTATTCACCATCGAGCTCGGAGTAGCGTACCCCGGCCTGGGAGCTCTCGGCCTGGATGAAGCGGCCGTCACCGGCATAGATGCCCACGTGGTTGGGTCCGGCGGAATAGGTGGAAAAGAATACCAGGTCACCGGGTTGCAGCTCGTCGCGGCTGAGCTTGCGGCCCTCGCGGTATTGGGGTCCGGCGGTGCGCGGAACCTCGATACCGTTCTGCTTGAAGACGCGCCAGACCAACCCGGAGCAGTCGAAGCCGGATTCCGAGGTGCCACCCCAAACGTAAGGCGTGCCCAGATAGGTTTCGGCTGTTGCGACGATCGACTGCCGCCAGGGCTCGCCGCCGTCCTCGACGCCGCCCAGGGCGATGTAGCGCTCCTGAACCCAGCCGGCCCGACCATCGCCGAGGACGATGAAATACCAGTCGTCGTGGCGGCGCCAGGCTCGGAAGTCGGTCCCGGCTCCCAGGTGGGCGATGATCGCCGAGCCCTCGCTGGCCTCGGCGCGTAGCGGAGCCTTGCCGCGCTGGGGCGTCTGAGGCAGTCCGGATGGGGGCGTGCGTGGGTTGGGCACCGCCCGGACGCCACCCTCGTCGCGTTCCACGGAACCGACGGGAGCCAGTTCATCGCTGCGGACCCAACCAGCCAGCTCGTCCTGCTCGGCGAGGATCACCAGGCTCCAGCCCTCGAGTTCGGCGGCCAAGCGGATCCGTTCCCCGGCCAGGGCCTCGCTGACGCGACGGGCGGCCGCGCTGGGCGCTTCACGCACCGCCGTGGGGCTCGCCGCGATGACCAGCTCTTCGCCCGCGGGCGTGGTGGTCACGCCGCCCGCCTCGAAACCGACCTCGATCTCGCCAGTGTAGACCGACTCGATCTCACCGGCCCGGTCCTCGGCCAGCCGGACCTCCTCGGGGGGGTGCAGGCTGAGGGTGATCAGGTAGTCGGGAGCCTCCCCGGAGACGCTGACCGCGTAACCGGTTGCCCCGGAGGACAGGTCGACGACCACCCGGGTCAGCGGCGGATCGGGCTGGTTCTGCGCCGCACGGACGCGCTCCACCAGACCGTCACCCACGGGGGCCTCGAAGCTGTTGCCTGGAAAGGACGAGGCCGCCTCGACATCCAGGACCACCCGATGGGGACCGGTCAGCTCGAAATCGTTCCAGACCGGGGTCTGCTCCGCCGTCACCATGATCGTTACACTGCGTGTCTCGGGGTCGTAGGAAACCCGCTCCACGCCGGCGCCGCCGGGTGAGCCCGTGGCTCCAGCCGCCGCGGCGCCAAGGAGGATCGGCACCGCTATCGTCGATGCTTTGCACCACCGTGTCTTCATCGGGTCCTCCCGGGTGCGTCAATTGATCCTGGGACGTTCTCGCCGGCCCGCCCTCCGCCGCCGCGGTTCCGCTCGCCCAGACGGCCCCTGGTGATCCGGCCCGGCGTTGGCACGTTTCTTGCGCCGTCGCGCGCCGGTCCGACAAATC
>CAZOOP010000032.1:0-45241 GCA_964581465.1 uncultured bacterium | reverse complement strand
TCAACGGCTCAGAGAGCTCCCGAGGCTATGCTAAAAGCCTACCACGGCGGCTTCATACGCAACGACAGGCTCTTTCGCAGAGAAAGGCAGCTCAGATTCAGCCATCGCGACGACGAAAACACTCTCGACTACCTGCGGGATACACCGCTCAATTGGTCCGATCAGGTTATATGAGGCCATAGACTTTCGTGAGGTAGTTGTCGGCACTTCCCATCTAAATGCGACTCTGTCGATTTTCGACATTCCTTCAGTTTCAAGTGATGATCCCGTTCCGAAAGAGTAGCCGATCTCAGGCGAGTTCCAGGCCGGGGAGGAGCAGGACAACCGCGGCGACGAGAACCACGACGGCGGTGATGAGCCAGCCCCAGCGGATACGCAGCGGCAGCTCGGCGGCGACGTGTTCCCCCGGTGAGGGCTTGCGCCAGTACGCGGCCTGCAGAAAGGCCCAGAGCAGGCCGCTGTAGCCCAGCCAGTAATGCAGGGCGGTCAGGATGAGCCCGTAGACGCCGAAGGGGTGACCCAGTCCCAATGCGCTGAAGACGGCGCAGACCGCGAGGTAGGGCGTCAGCAGCAGCGACCGGGCCGTACGCAGGCGCTGGGTCTTGTCGGTGACGACGGGGGTCAGCCGCTGGACCCGTCCGCCCAGCCAGAAGAAGGTCCAGACCCAGCCCCCGGCGCCCAGCAGGATGAACGAGCCCCGCCAGAGCCAGCCGCCGCCGAGGTGCTCCAGCACCACGGCGATATCGCCGAGGCCGCCGCGGACGGGATCGTAGAGGGCCGCGTCCTTGAGGAAATAGCCGAATCCGCTGAAGAGCGACAGGGCGGCGAAGTGGAGCAGGAAGAGATTCAAGCCCTCCCGGCGTTTGACTGAGCCTCTCGAGCCGAGAAAAACCGCCGCCAGGCCGGTGAGGATGTTGGCCGTCGGGGCGCCGCCGGCCACCAGCGACCGAGCGCCCGGGCTCACACTTCCCTCCCAGAAGGCGGCGAAAAGGTTCCAGCGGACGAACTCTGCTCCGCAGGCCTCGGCCAGCAGTCCGTGGACCAGCTCGTGGAAGACCTGCACGACGACGGCCGCCAGCAGCGCCGTCGCCAGGGCGTTCCAACCCAGCCGCCTGGCGTCGCCCTTCGTCAGCTCGCGAGTCGGCTCCTTACTCAATCCAGAACTCATCAAGCACCCTTATCCCCATCCAGCAACTCGCGGGCCAGCTCGTTGGCCAGCCTGGGATCGGCCTTGCCCCGACTGGCCTTCATCACCCGCCCCACGAAGAATTTGAGCAGGGCGGTCTTGCCGTTGCGGTAGGCCTCGACCTCGTCGGGGCTCTCCTCGATAACCCTTTCAACCATCGCGCGCACAGCCCCGGCGTCGCTGATCTGGGCCAGGCCCCGCTGTTCAACGATCTCCGCCGGGCCGCCCCCGCCGCCGTAGGCCGCCTCGAGGACCTGCTTGGCCGCCTTGGTGTTGATCTTGTTCGTTTCCAGCAGGCCGATCAGCTCGGCCAGGTGCTCAGAGGGCAGAGGGCAGTCCGCGAAGGACAGCTCGGAACCCTTGAGCAACGCCGCCAGATCGCCGTTGACCCAGTTCGCCGCCGGTTTGGCCGGCGCCCCGGCGGCGACCACGGCCTCGTAGTAGGCCAGGCGCTCGCGGTCGTCGACCAGCACCCAGGCGTCGTACCCGGACAAACCCGCGGCGTGCAGGCGTTCCCGGGCCTGCTGGGGCAGCTCGCTCATCTCGCGCCGGATCTCCTCCACCCACTCCCGGGGGATCGCCAGCGGCGGGATGTCGGGCTCGGGGAAGTAGCGGTAGTCCATCGAGCCCTCCTTGACCCGTCCGGCCAGGGTCGTTCCGCTGGGCGCGTCCCAGTGCCGGGTCTCCTGGACCACCCGGCCGCCGGTGTCCAGCAGCTCGGCCTGGCGGACGATCTCGTACTCCAGCGCCCCCTGAACCCCCTTGAAGCTGTTGAGGTTCTTGACCTCCACCTTCGTGCCCAGCTCGGCGCTTCCCCTGGGCGCCACCGAGATGTTGGTGTCCACCCGCAGCGAGCCCTCCTCCATGTTGCAGTCCGAAGCGTCGATCCAGAGCAGGATGTCGCGGAAGGCCAGCAGGTAGTAGTAGGCCGTTTGCGGATCGTGGATGCAGGGCTCGGTGACCACCTCGAGCAGGGGCACCCCGGCACGGTTGAAGTCGATCAGCGCTTCGCCGTCGAGTCCGTGGACGCTTTTGGCCGTGTCCTCCTCGAGGTGGACACGCTCGATCGCCACCCGCCCGAGGGCCGCCTCGGCATAGCGTTCGGCGGGGAAGCGCAGCTCGCCGCCCCGGCCCAGAGGCGCCGTGTGTTGGGTGATCTGATAGCCCTTGGGCAGGTCCGGGTAGAAGTAGTTCTTGCGATCGAAGTGAACCTGCTCGGCGATGCGGCAATCCAGGGCCAGGGCGATGCGCAGGGCCTTCTCGAAGGCGCCGCGGTTGGGCACGGGCAGCGAGCCCGGCTGGCCCGTGCAGACCGGGCAGACCCGGGTGTTGGGCTCGGCGCCGTAGACGTTGGCGCAGCCGCAGTAGGCCTTGCTGCGCGTGTTGGCCTGCAACTGGACCTCCAGGCCGATCGTCGGCTCGTAGCGTTCCAGCGCCGCGCTCAGGCGCACCTCCATACTGTTTTCGCTCATCCGGCCTTCCTCGTCGAAGAGTTGGTCTATCCAGCAGCTCCCAGTCTAACTCACCCACGCCCCCGCTGTGAAGTGTGGGCGGCGGCGAGACGCTCTTGTCAGACTCCGCTGCGAGCCGTCCAGCAGCGACAACGAGTCCCCAGCCTGCCGGGTGCGCAGCGTATCGGTTGGATCGGCTCAGTCCAGCCTGGCAAGACTGCTTCGAAGACACCCGCTGGATGCCGTTGACAGTTCTTGCCGTTGACAGTTCTTGCCGTTGACAGTTCTTGCCGTTGACAGTTCTTGCCGTTGACACTTCGAAGACCGCGCTAGTGAATTGAAAGTTCCAACACTTTTAAATGTTGGTTGTCGATGCCTGTGCTGGAGGGTCGGGCCTACAGGTCCACCAGCTTTGCTTACCAGGTTCCCGTCTGACAGAAGCTAAACGTTCACGGCGTTCCCCAGATACTGGGATGATCAAACGGGCGACGCTTGGCCGCCCGTCACCCAACGTCTCACAGATAGTGGTAATAAGGGATTATCACTCGCACCTGAACCGATTCATCCAGCGAATAGATTGTAATTCATTGCTTTATCGTTCACGCTGGCCGCCATTGCCATCCCGTTGTTTTGTGGCACTATACCCAGCCTTGTAATGAGCTCCGCCGGAAGCCCGAGGCTGTTGGTCCCATTCAGGTTTCGATCATGATGTGAATATACAACCTGCTGACGACGCTCCATTGCTCGCTTTAGCAGCTTCGAGCGTTATCCGACCTCGCAGGTTGACCCCTCGCTGCGGGTGGTTACCAAGTCCTCGTCTCAATGCATCTTTCATGAATTGTGAATACATGGTTCAGGCTCTGGTGATGATTCCGGAAATAATCTAGGGATCACCAAGCGGCGACGGACAATAATATTACTGGATAACATTCAGATAAAAGCAGTTAACTTATAAACAGGAGCGCACATCGAACGAGATGCTTGCGGCAGGTACGTGGATTGCACATTCTGTAGGTGCCCGTAGCTACTTAATTACACACTATCAAAACTTCTTGAAGCCGTTGGCCTCGATGACCCTGCATCGTTCATAAGCACCCTGTAATCATACATATATCATGAGAGGGCACCATGGGGATAAGGTTGCGGGCTGAAGTTGATTCAGCCGTTTTTCGAAGGGGGTCGGAGCTTCGAGTTGGAGAGAGCTGGTTCTGGACTGTGTGTGCCGCCACAATGTATCGTTTGGGTCTCTTAGCGAATGATGGCCAGGCGGCCCAGCGCGTAGCCGTCGGGGCCTTCGACCCGGTAGAGGTAGACGCCGGAAGCCAGCGGTTCGCCGTGGTCGTTGGCGGCGTCCCAGGTGTGGCGCCAGGTGGGGGTGCCGTTTTCGATGAAGGGACCCTCGTCGGCGAAGCCGCTGTGTAGCAGCTCGCCGTCGATGGAGTAGACGCGAACCTCGCCGGCCGGGGGCAGTCCGGCGAAGGTGAGCTCGGTGTGGCTCGAGGCGGGGCGGAAGGGGTTGGGGTAGACGTAGGGCGAGATCGGGACGGTGGGCAGCTCGCCGCCCAATCCGGCCTCGGCGGCGGCGTAGGCCGTCGCCAGGCGGGCGGAGAGCAGGACCAGGGTCGGGTTGAGGCTGTCGCGGGTGTCCTCGATGGTGCCGCGGCGGTAGTTGGCGTCGTCTATTTCCAGGTAGTACTCGCTGCAGTAGGCCCCGGGGATGCCGGCCTCCATGAAGGGACCGATGTCGTAGACGGGGAAGAAGTTGTACTCGAGGTAGATATCGAGGCCCGGCACGTAGTCGGTGGCGTAGCCGGCGACGGCGTTCATCAGTTCCTCGTCGGGGGCGTTGCCCAGCAGGTAGAGATCCAGGGCGGAGTCCGAGGTGTAGCCTACGGCCTCGGGGTTCAGCGCGCAGCGCGGGACGTAGTCGGAGTGGGTGGCGATGAAGCGCTCGGCGGCGGAGCGGCCGAATCCGCCGGGCAGGTAGCGGCTGGAGGTGAAGAGGAAGCCCAGGGAACGCTCGGGCTCGATCCCGGCCAGGGCCTCGGCGGCCATGAGGAGGGCGGCGGCGCCGGAGCCGTTGGCGTCGGCGCCGGGAGCGTCGAACCAGGGATCCTCGGAGGTGGTGTCGTAGGCGGCGATCAGCAGCGGACCTTCCTCGCCGCTGGAGCCGGTTCGATAGGCGAAGACGTTGACCGCCGGAGGCAGCCCCAGCGTCGGCAGCAGGTCGGTCCAGGTCAGCCCGCCGTCGGTGGTGGACTCCAGGGCGCCGTCGCCAGCGGCCAGCCAGCGGTCGTCGTCGAGAACGCTCAGGGCGATGCGGTTGTCGAAGTCGGGATCGGCGGAGGGCTCGCGCAGGTAGCTCCAGCTGTCACCGCCGTCGACGGTCTCCAGGACCACCCCGGCGTAGCCCACGGCGACGGCGTGGTCGGCGGAGAGGGCCTCGACGTCGCCCAGGTACTCGTAGAGCTCGGCGTCGTCGGGATCGTTGAACTCGTGGCAGAGTTCCCAGCTCGCCCCGCCGTCGTCGGTGCGGTAGATCGCCTCGCGGTCGTTGCAGACGGCGTAGCCGTGGAGGGTGTCGGCGAAGGAGGTGTTGACGAAGATGCGCCCCGTGGTCGACCAGACCTGCCAGGAGAAACCGCCGTCGGTGGTGCGGGCGACGCAGCCGATGTCGCTCTGCCCCGAGACCCGGTAGCCGCAGGCCCAGCCGTTGTTGGCGTCGATGAACTCCAAGCCGAGGATCGCGTAGGGCTGGGGGCCGAAGCCGGGGTCGTGGATGGTCCAGGTGTCGCCGTCGTCGGTTGAGCGTAGGAAGCTGGAGCCCGAGGAGCTCCAGCTGGTCAGATAAACGGTTTCGCCGCCGGGGCGCTGCAGGCCGGTGATCGAGCCCTCCTCGGCCAGGGGCGTCTCGACGTCGCTCCAGGTGAGGCCGCCGTCTCTGGAGCCCAACAGGAGGTTGCCCGCGCCCCCGGCGCTGAGCAGTCGGGCGTCGTCGGTGGCCACGGCGACCTCGTTGAGCGTCTTGGGTCGGGAACCGTCGTCGCGGCGGGTCCAGCTCGCGCCTCCGTCGGTGGAGGTGTAGATCAACCCGGCGGCGCCGACGACGCAGCAAAAGGCACCGTTGTGGTCGAGGGATTGCAGGCCCAGGGCGGTGAGGAACTCGTCCTCCTCGACGCTGTAACCCAGGTCGCGCAGGTGCTCGGCCAGCCCTTCGCCGAGGTCGCGGCAATCCGGGGTGAGGGCGAAGCGGGTGGGCGGGGCGAGCAGGCGGTCCAGGGCGGTCTCGACGTCGGCGCGGTCCAGGGTCTCTACCAGTCTGGCCACGGCCGCCGAGTAGGGGGCGGGATCGTAGTCTGTTGAACGGGGCGCGTTCTCGAGGGTCCCGGCGGCGAGGGGGCGGCCGGCGGCGTCGGTGGTGGCTGTGGGGTGGGACTCGCTCGACGCGAAGACGGAGGCCGCCGCGCACATCAGGACCAGAATGACCAACGCCGCTTTTGTGCGGTGGGGCATTAGCGGACCGCCGGGTTGTCAGGCATCGCAAAAGCGGGATTCGAAGTAGAGCCGTTCCAGCTCCGCACCCTGGAACTCGAGCTGTTGGCGGATAAAGCGCCGTCTTCTGCTGTCGCAGGCCCGGATGCGCTGGTAGGTGAAGCTGCGGGTCAGGTCACGGCGGTCCTGGACGGGGCGCTTCTGATAGTTGCCGTTGCGGGATTCCATCAAGCCGAGTTCGAGGAAGATCGACAGCGCCAGGCGCAGCTCGCCCGGAGAGCCGTTGTCGGAGTACAGGCCGTGCAGCTCATCGACGCGCTGGGCCTCCTCGGGCAGATTGCGCCAGATCTCGGCCAGACGCACTCGGTCGAGGGAGTGCTTGGCCGGTTGAACGCCGCGGGCCTTGTCGAAGAGCAGGTAGAGGTTCACCCTACCGTGACTCTGGGTCAGCTCCCGCAGAACCAGCAGCTCGTGCAGACCGTCCAGGGGCCGCCAAAGGCAGAGGTTGAGGACCTCGGTGGAGGGCGTCGGCTGGTTGGCCAAGGTGTCCCAGAAGATGTAGTGGCGGCCGTCGAGCATCTCGGGGGCGGCGGCGGGTAGCCAGCCGCGACGGGCCAGGTGGCGCTGGAGCTCCTCGCGGTCGTCGGGCCAGGTGTAGATTACCGCGTCGCAGCTCTCAACGCACTCCAGCAAACGGTCCGCGTCACCCTTCCCCCGTAGGTCGTGCAGCTTCCGCGAATACTCGACTGTCTGGACGGCGGCGGCTGGGGCCAGATCGACGATGCGCATCTGCAACCCGCTGCGCCCCTTGAGCGGGTGGCGTTCGAGGTTGAACAGCACGTCCAGACCGGTTTCGGGGGGCAATTGGGGGATCAGGTCGGCCATGTTGAAGGCGATGGCCTCGACGGAGGCGCCGTTGCTACCCAGGATCATCTTGAGGTGGTTCTTGCCCACCACCTGGGGCTTGGAGATCGGCTTGACGTTACGGGCCAGGAAGAGGGGCTCGGCGTTGCCGATGCCGAAGGGTTCCAGTATCTCCAGCTCGCACATCAGGTTCTCGCTGAGCTGGTCCAGCTCGACGACGGCGTCGACCTCCAGGCGGGTGCGCTTGTCGTAGGAGTCTTCACGGGCCACGGCGTTGACGCGCCGCCGGATGGCGTTGAGATTCTTGAACTGGATGCGGACCCCGGCGGCGTGGCGGTGGCCGCCGTACTCGTTGAGAAGTTCTGCGCAGCGGTCCAGAGTGCCGATGATGTCGAAATCGCCGTAGCCACGTGCCGAGCCTCGGCCGTGCTCGCCGAAGACCATCGCCGGCCGGTTGAAGCGATCGGCCAGTCGCGCGGCGACGATGCCCACGACGCCGGGATGCCAGTCCGGATCGCCGACGACCAGCACGGGAATGTCCTCGAGGGCCAGGTCATCCTCGGCCATGGCCATCGCCTTGCGCGTGGTCTCGGCCTCGATGGAACGGCGGCGGCGGTTGAGACCCTCGATGCGCGTCGCCAGGCGGTGGGCCGTCTCGGCGTCATCGGTGAGCAGCAGCTCCACCCCGACGTCGGCGGTGGAGATGCGCCCGGCGGCGTTGAGGCGCGGCGCCAGGACATAGCTGAGGTGCTTGGCGGTGATCCGCCGACCGCCCAGGTGGGCCGAGTCGACCAGCGCCGCCAGGCCCAAGCGGGGCAAGCGGTTGAGGCGGGCCAGACCGTTTACCACCAGAGAGCGGTTTTCGTTTATCAACGGACAGACATCGGCCACGGTTCCCAGAGCCACCAGGTCCAGGTACTCGTCGGGGTCCGGCCCCTCGGGATAATGGCGGTGCAGGGCGCTGACCAGCTTGTAGACCGTGGTCACCCCGGCCAGACCCTTGAAGGGGTAGCCCGAACCGGGTACGCTGGCGTTGATGACGGCGTTGGCCCGGGGCAGGGTGTCGTCGGGCAGGTGATGGTCGGTGATGACAACGTCGACGCCCAGATTCCGCGCCCGGGCCACGGCCTCGTGGGCGGTCACGCCGCAGTCGTTGGTGATGATCAGCGTGTGGCCGTCGTTGGCGGCCTCTTCGGCCTCCCGGGGCGAGAGGTCGTAGCCGTCCTCCAGACGGTGGGGCACCTTGTAACTGACCACGCCGCCCAGGCGGCGCAGGTAATCGGTCAGCAGCGCCGTGCCGGTGATCCCGTCGACGTCGTAGTCGCCGTAGATGAAGATGCTCTCGCCGGAGTCCAGGGCGCGCCGGATGCGCTCCACCGCCTTTTCCATGTCGTGGAACAGGTAGGGATCGTGATGGATGACACCGAAGAGGAAGGCGAAGCTTTCCGCCGGGGAGCAGAGGGAGCGGTTGATGAGGATCTGCGCGACGACGGGGGTCAGCAGCAGCTCCTGGCTCAGGCGGCGCTGCGCCGGGTAGTCCGGCTCGCTGAGCTGCCAGGCGTGGCTGGGGTTGAAGGCTGGCCCGTCGTGGTTGGTCATCGGTGCTCTGAAATGGTTCGATACCGGGGGATGTTTAGGGTAGCCGCCGGGCGGCGTTGGTGTTGATTTCCACGCTCGAAACGCCCATTAACAACACTACCATAACACGGGGACGGGTGATTGGTCAGTTGTCTATTCGCCTAAACTAAAAAACCGGTGCAACCGGTTTGGTTTGCCGAGGAGTCGTCGTTGAATGAGCAAGCCGGCCTTAAACCGCGGTGTCAGGCGCGATCCATGACCCGTTGGATACAAATCGCGACACCGCCATCAAACTGGCTGGATGGGATCATCACAGGAAAGTGAACCTGCATCGATATCTCAGGGAGCGGCTTAAGGGACAGGGTTGTTTGTCCGGCTTAGTGACAAGGAATGGCGCGAAGAGGTGATAAACAGGTTGGTGCTGTAAAGGCGCGTATTGGAGCATGGCATCATGAAACCTGTTCGGAACAAATCAGGCTGATTGGAAGTGGCTTGCTGGGCCGCCATTCACTTTCCGGAAGGCATCACACACGATCCCGGACCAGCCAGCTCCAACTCGAAACTCCGCCCCCCTTCGAATAAGCGGCTGATACGAGGCTGTGCTAAGAATATTTTTGCCTGCAACCTTAATCCTTCGACGCCAACTCATTATATAAGCATAATAATAGGACGCTTATGATCTAAGCAACGTCATCGAGACCAACGGCGTCAAGCAGTTTTTCGAGTGTCGTGACGTCGCTACGAGCATCCTTAGCATGTTTTAATCCATGTACCTGCCACAAGCTGCTCGCTCGATGTGCATAGCTGATTACAATCTAACCGCGTTTATTTAAATGTATCCCGTAATACTATAGTCCGTTGCCGCTAAGCGATCCCTTCTGGAAAGACACGTTTCTGATCGAGTATTCTATTAGTACGCCCTTTTTGCCTGTTATTGCCGGACTTAGAACCAGATATCACGCTGCCTCCCGAGTATACTCAAGCGCGTTGATAATAGAATTTGCTACAGATGACGCCCCGCGATTGTCGCCACTTTTCACTGCCTGTTTTGTGACAGGAGCCTGATAATCATCTCTTATGTTATCAACAGATAACAATCACAATCAGATCCGGACAGAGTATGTGATACCTAGAGTTTTTTGGGATCATCACAGAAGATGAACAACTAATTCGCAACTCAGCAAAGCCGCTTTGAGAAGCAGCTTTGGTAACTTTCCTCAGCGAGGCTTCACCCAGCGAAGTCGGATAGCGGTCGAAGCTGCTAGAGCGAGCAATGGAGCGTCGTCAGCAGAGCCCTCACCCACAGCATTATCGAAATCTGAATGAAACCAACGGCTTCCGGCTTCCGGCGGGACTCAAGGCAAAACCGGATTCAGTGCCACCAAGTAACGGTATGACAATGACAGCGACTATGAGCTATAAAACATTGAATGACAATCTATTAGCTGAACGAGTCGGTTCAGATAGAAGTGATAATCCCAGTTTTTTTAAGCCTCCTTCTCTCCTTGACAATCCTGCAAAACAACCGGGAGCCACGATCAGCAGACTCTCAGGATCATATCTTGAGTCAGCCTGCATTGAGAGCCTCACATCAACGTAAGTACAATGACAGCACGGTGAGCTACAAAGCATCTGGCAACAGCTGTTAGAGATATATGCATGTTCAGGTGCGTGTGATAATACCAAATGAAGCATCAATATCGATCAACCATATCAACTGGATAGAAAGCTTAGGCCATACTCGCGATTCTGGTCCATCCAAAGGCGACCAGGAACACCGCGCATCGCTTATGACCCGAAGCTTGACAATCCAGCGTTCACTCGTTGCAAGCGTATGTCAATAGGCGGCAACGGCTTGGACCGGCGTCGTCGGAGCTGGCAGTGTCGTCCAGTAGCTAGAAAACAGCCCCGAACCGTCCCGGAGGGCAACCCGAGTATGCGCAAAAGCCCAACTGACCCCACCGGCCGACTTATTCGATGATCAGACCTGACAGCCTCCTAGCCGCCCTTGTCAGAATGTGGCGAGGAATGCGATGCACGCTGTCGCTCAGCCCGCAAATCCGTGTCTGGAGTGGGCAAAGTGTCGCGATCAGCGGCGGTTACGACGCCGTTTCCAACGATTCGCTTGGGGGGCGAGATCCTCGCCCCGCTCGCCCGGTGTAATTGGGTTTGCCCTTGAGTGCTAATAATCCCGGCCCGGAGTGTAGTGTACGTGTCCCTCGCCGAGGAGGGCTTCCAGTCGGCCTTTGAGTGCGGGGTCCGGGGAGACCCGGTAGCCCCTCCCGGCGCGCAGCACGGCCCGGCCCTTGCGCAGGCCCAGGTGGAGGTAGATCTCCAGCTCGCCGGGGTGGGCGGCGAGGAGCTCGCGCAGGGGTTCGAGTTCGTCTTCGTCGATGAGGGATGCCGGCAACTCGAGGTGGAGCTGGCGGGCCAGCAGCTCGGGCACCCGCTCCAGGGCGTGGACGGCGTCGGCGCGGACGTTGATCTCCTCGCGGTTGGTCTGGGCCTGACCCTCGACGAGGATGGCGACATCCTTGCGGATCAAGGCCTCGTGGCGCTGGTAGATCTCGGAGAAGACGGCGACCTCGACTGCTGCGCCCTCATCCTCCAGGGTGACGAAGGCGATGCGGTTACCCCGGCGGTCCAGCTTGCGGCTGATCTGGGTCAGCACGCCGGCGATGCGGACCTTCTCGCCGCCGCGCAGCCCCTGCAAGTCGCCCAGGGAGTGGCTGGTGAAGTGGCGGATCACCTCGCCGTAAGTGTTCAGGGGGTGGCCGGTCAGGTAGAGACCTAGGACGGCCTTCTCCTCGCTCATCCGGCGGTGCTCGTCCCAGGGCTCGATATTGGGGTCCAGGGGGTCGGCCAGGCGGTCGACGGAGCCGGGGCCGGTATCGACGGCGCCGAGGCCGAAGAGGCTTTCCTGGCCGACGTCGCGGTCGCGCAGCTCCTGGGCGGCCCGCTCGAGGATGTGCGCGACGGCCTCGGTCTTCTGGGCCCGGCTGCCCGGGAATTCGTCCACGGCCCCGGCGGCGATCAGCGATTCGAGCACCCGGCGGTTGACCTGCTGGGTGCCCAGGCGCAGCGCCAGGTCGGTCAGCGAGGCGTAGGGCCCCTCGGTTTCGCGCTCGGCGATCAGCTTCTCGACCAGCCCCAGGCCGACGTTCTTCACCGCGCCCAGACCGAAAAGGATGGCCGGTCGAGTGGCCGGTCCGCCGTTGTCGCTCTCTTCGTCGACCGGGACGTCGACGACGTGGAAACCGCAGCGGCTGCGGTTGATCTCCGGCGACAGCACGTCGACGCCCTCGCGGCGGCTGCGACCGATGTAGTAGGCGATCTTCTCGTCGCGGTCCAGCTCGTGGGAGAGCAGAGCGGCGGTGAACTCGGGGCGGTAGTTGGCCTTCAGCCAGGCGGTGCGGTAGGTCACCACGGCGTAGGCCGCCGAGTGGCTCTTGTTGAAGCCGTAGCTGGCGAAGGGCACGATCTGCTCGAAGATGCCGTCGGCCAGCCCGGGGTCGATGTCGCGGCCCTCAGCGCCGCGGACGAACTCGGCGCGGTAGTTGTCCAGCTCGCCGGTCTTCTTGGCCATCGCCCGGCGCAGCAGGTCCGCGCGTCCGTAACTGAAACCGGCCAGGCGGCTGGCCACCTGCATCACCTGTTCCTGGTAGACCATCACGCCGAAGGTCTCGGCCAGAACGTCCTCCAGGGACTCGTGGGGATAACTGACCTCGATCTCACCGTGCTTGCCCTTGATGTAGTTCTCCGTCATTCCCGAGCCCAGGGGTCCGGGGCGGAACAGCGACAGCACGGGGATCAGCTCGCGGAAGTTGTTCGGAGCCACCCGGCGCAGGACGTCGCGGGCGATCTCGGATTCGAGCTGGAAGATGCCGGCGGTGTCGCAGGCCTTGAGGAGCTCGTAGACCTTGGGGTCGCCCATCGGGATGTCGTCGGGGACGATCTCCACGCCGTGGCGCCGGCGGATCATCCCGCAGCAGTCGCGGATCACCGAGAGGTTCTTCAGGCCCAGGAAGTCGACCTTGAGCAGGCCGACGTCCTCGACGGACTTTCCGTCGTACTGCGTGGTGTTGTCGAGGTAGAGGGGCACCAGCTCGCACAGGGGACGGTCACTGATAACCACCCCGGCGGCGTGGGTGCCGGCGTGGCGCACCAGGCCCTCGAGCTTGAGACCGTACTCCAGCACGTCGGCGATCAGCGGGTCGTCGTCGGCCAGCGCCTTGAGCTCCGGCGTGGTCTCCAGGGCGCCCTGGAGGGTCACCCCGGGGCCGAAGGGCACCTGCTTGGCCACCTTGTCGACGGTCTCCAGGGGCACTTGGAGCACCCGGCCCACGTCACGGATCACCGCTCGGGCGCCCAGTTTGGAGAAGGTGATCAACTGGGCGACGTTGTCGTCGCCGTACTTCTCGCGGACGTAGTTGATGACCCGGTCGCGCTGGTCGTCGGCGAAGTCCAGGTCGATGTCGGGCATGCTGACGCGCTCGGGGTTGAGGAAGCGCTCGAAGAGCAGGTTGTACTCGAGGGGATCGATATCGGTGATCCCCAGAGACCAGGCGGTCAGGCTGCCCGCCGCCGAGCCGCGTCCCGGGCCGACCTCGACGCCCATCTCCCGGGCCTCGCGCACGATGTCCCAGACGATGAGGAAGTAGCCGGGGAAGCCCATCTGGCCGATGATGCCCAGCTCCTCGTCCAGGCGCTCCCGGTAGGCCGCCGCTTCGCCGACGCCGCGCCGCTCCAGCCCGTCCAGGGCCGAGGCGCGCAGGTAGCTCTCCTCGCTCTCGCCCTCGGGGACGGGGTAGGTGGGCAGGCGGCCGCCCGGCGGGTTGAGGCCCAGGTCGAGATGGCAGCGCCGGGCGATCTCCCAGGTGTTTTCCAAGGCCTGGGGCAGCTCGCCGAAGAGCTCGGACATCTCCTCGGGACTCTTGAAGTAGACCTGATCGCTCTCGAAGCGCATCCGCTCGGAGTCGGCCAGGGTCTTGCCCGTCTGGATGCAGAGCAGCACGTCGTGGGCGCGGTGGTCGCCGTGGTCCAGGAAGTGGCAATCGTTGGTCGCCGTCAGGCCCAGGTCCAGCTCGGCGGCCAGAGAGACCAGGCCGCGGTTGATCTTGCGCTGGCGTTCCAGTCCGTGGTCCATCAGCTCGAGATAGAAATCGTCGGGGCCGAAGAGATCGCGGTACCAGGCCGCCGCCTTGCGGGCGCCCTCGTAGTCGTCGCGGTCCAGGTGCTTGGGCACCTCGCCGGAAAGGCAGGCCGAGAGGGCGATCAGCCCCTCGTGGTACTGCTCCAGCAACTCCTTGTCTATCCTGGGCTTATAGTAAAAACCCTCGGTGTGGGCCAGGGTGACCAGGCGGGAGAGGTTGCGATAGCCGGTGAGGTCCTTGGCTAACAGGACCAAATGGTAGCGGGTGCGCTGGTCCGGGTTCTTGGTGTGGCGCGAGCCCGGGGTCAGATAGACCTCACAGCCGATAATCGGCGTGATGCCCCGCTTCTGGCAGGCCTTGTAGAAGGGCACGGCGCCGAACATGTTGCCGTGGTCGGTCAGCGCCAGGGCGGGCATGTTGAACTCCACGGCGCGATCGACCATGTCCCGGATGCGGCACATGCCGTCGAGGATGGAGTACTCGCTGTGGTTGTGGAGGTGGATGAAGGGCGGCGAAGCGCTGGCCATGGTAGCTGTCCCGGGGGGTTAGGGCCGCAGGGGCGTCAGGCGGTAGAGGGTCTTGCCGGAGAGCAGGAAGGCGTGGCCGCCGCTGATCAGCAGGGGCTCGTCGGCGACGGGCAGCTCACGGGGCGTGGCCAGCAGGTTGGCGGTGTTGACCACGGTCAGGCGGTTGTCGCGGCGGCGGAAGAGCAGCTCCGAGGCGCAGATCAACGGCCGCTCCGGGCGCAGCCGTGCCTCCAGCTCCTCGCTGTAGATGGTCGGCTCGTCGCCGGGGACCAAGCGGAAGATGACGCCGTTGGTGGAGGCGAAGAAGAGGGAGCCCTCGGAGAGCGCGGGGTTGCCCAGGGGGCCGGCGGCCAGGGGGAGATCGGCGACTATCCGGCCGTCCCGCAGGTCCACGGCGACGTAGCGCTCGTCCACGGTGAGGTGGAGCAGATCGCCGTCGAAGACCGGCCGGGGGTGCTCGTTGTTGAATCCGCCGCCCAGGTCCAGGGCCGCCGGCCAGAGCTGGGCGCCGTTGTAGCCGTCGAGGAGCACTGCGCGGCCGTCGCTGAAGGTGACGAAGAGGCGCCGACCGCTGGGGGCCGGATAGGCACCCACGGGAGGGGCCGAGCCGCCGAGATTGGTCGCCCAGAGCCGGGGTAGACGCCCCGGGGTCGAGATGTCGAAGGCGAAGACGGTGCCGCGTTCGTTGACGACGTAAAGATGTCCCTCGGGACCCAGGCGGGGCTCGGCGGCCAGTTCGGCCTCCAGGTCGCGTCGGGTGACCAATCCGCCCTCGTGATCGCGCAGCTCCAGGAAGCTGCCGCCCGAGGTGAGTATCTGCCCCGGGTTGTCTTCGCCGCCCTCGCCGCGGTAGACCAGGGGCGGATGGTCGGCCCGCACCCCGGTGACCCGCCAGACCTCGTCGCCGGTCTTGAGTGAGTAGGCGGCCAGCTCGCCGGCCTCGGTGGGAACGAGCAGGAAGTCACCGGCCAGGGAGATGCCCCGGGTGGGCTCTTCGTCCATGGTCAGCGTCTCTTTGGCGGTTTCGGCTCCGGCCAACAGGGGCTGACCGCCACCGGGCAGCAGTCCCCGGGGGTTGAGGTTGTCGGCCAGGAAGCCGTGGTCCGGGCGGATGAAGATGATCAGCGCCAAAGCGATCGCGGCCAGCGCCGCCGCGCCGATCAGGACGGGCTTGAGCCAACGCCTCCGGGGTCGAGGCTTGTCCTTCATCCACAGCCGGTCCAGCTCACCGAGCAGGCTCAGACCCTGCCGGGCCTCCTCACAGTTGGGGTCCTCGCTGAGGGCCTGGCTGAAGCCCTCGGCGGCGCGACGGAACTCGGTGACCAGGTTGTTGCCCAGGATGAAGCGCGCCCGTTTGAGCTTGCGTTCTTGGTCGGCCAGACGGCCCAGAAAACGTCGCGTCCGCTCCAGGGTGTGGACCTCGTCGAGACTCAAGCCGGCCCGTAGCTCCTCGAGGGCGTCGCCGACGGAGCCGCTGCGCGCCAGGCTGAGCGCTTCGTCGAGGCTGGAGTAGAAGGAGAGGCGTCCGATACTCTGGGCCGAGGGCGGCTCATCGGCGGCGACGGGCTCCAGGGTCCGCCGATCGCCTTCGTCGCGACCGAGCTCCCCGACGCCGATGTCGCTCAGCAGGCACTGGACCAACCCTTCGATGTTATCGCGGCGGTCACGCTCCTGGGCGTTGTTGAGGCGGCTGAAGTCGATGAACTCGTCGCTGAGGTCCTCGTCGCCGGCCAGGGAGGTGATCGAGACCGAGTAGGCCTGGCGTAGCCCCTGGCGGACGTCCTCGGCCGAGGCCAGGCGCCTTTCGGGATCGCGGCGCAGCATCGAGACCAGCAGCTCCTCCAGGGACAGCGGGACGCCGCGGAAGGAGAGGGTGGCGGCCTCGCCCTCCTGGCCGGTGTAGGGCAGATGACCCGTGAGCAGGTGGTAGAGGATGGAGCCCAGGGAGTAGATGTCGGAGCGGGCGTCGGGCGACTCCCCGGCGGCGACCTCGGGGGCGCGGTAGGCCTCCAGGCACTTGTCCAGGTGGCTTTGGTCTTTCTCGGCGGATTCGTCCTCGGTCAGCGGGATGCCCGGATCGTGCAGGTACTTGGCGCTGGCGAACTCCACGTCGCGCATCACCACATGGCCGGAGTCGTCGAGAATGAAGCCGGCGGCGGAGAGGTTGCCGTGGATGATGAAGCGCTTGTGCAGATAGACCAGGGCCGAGGCGATCTGGATGCCGATGCGCAGCATCTCCACCGGGGCCAGCGGCGCCCGCTTCTCGATGTGCCGGGAGAGGGAGTGACCCTCGGTGTGCTTGGTGACGACGAAGAAGTTGTCACCCACCCGGCCGAAGTCGTGGATGGGCAGGATGTTGGCGTGCTCCAGGTTGGCGGCGAGGTTGACCTCCTCGCGGAAGCTGCGGCTGCGATACTCGTCGGCGGCGTAGGCCTTGGGCAGGACCTTGATCTCGACGATGCGCTCGAGCTGGGTGTCCAGGGCGCGGTAGACCACGCCGGTGCTCGTCTGGCGGATCTGCTTGAGCACGCGGTAGCGGCCCAGGTTCTGACCGACGAACTCGGCGGCACCCTCGATGAAGGTCAGCTCGGCGGCGGTGGTGGTCTCAGTAGGGGTTTCGGGCATGCGGGAGCCGCAGTGCCGACAGAAGAGGGCCTTGTCCGGGTTTTGTTTACCGCAGTTGGGGCAGAACATGGAGCGCCTTCAGGGAAACCGGCCGCAGCGGGACGGCGGCCGGAGGGATTCAGCGGTAGCTGGCGGAGGTGATCATTGGAAGCTTCACGAGGTTGACTGAGGACCCCGATCCCGCTCGGCGTCGCCACTCCGACGGCGTCAGTGGATGCTGTCACAAGGGCAGGGCGTTGCGGGCGCAGTCAAGAATCGGCCGGCCGGTGGGCGGTCAGATGGAGACGGTGTTGAGTGGACGGCGGATAATCGGGTTCTGCGTGAACATGGATTTGATAGCGATCTACACGGCAAGCCGGCAGTATTCCCAGGAACGCCGCCAGCTCTCACGTAATGTTGGTTCCCAGGATCCGCTTGATCGAGGTGCGCCTCGGCATGACGACCATCAAGAAGCGCTCATTCTTAATGCATTAGGGATTATCACTCGTATCTGAACCGACTCGTTCAGCTAATAGATTGTCATTCAATGTTTTATAGCTCATAGTCGCTGTCATTGTCATACCGTTACTTGGTGGCACTGAATCCGGTTTTGCCTTGAGTCCCGCCGGAAGCCGGAAGCCGTTGGTTTCATTCAGATTTCGATAATGCTGTGGGTGAGGGCTCTGCTGACGACGCTCCATTGCTCGCTCTAGCAGCTTCGACCGCTATCCGACTTCGCTGGGTGAAGCCTCGCTGAGGAAAGTTACCAAAGCTGCTTCTCAAAGCGGCTTTGCTGAGTTGCGAATTAGTTGTTCATCTTCTGTGATGATCCCTTGTATTAAGATAGCACGATTTGTTTAGTTGGGTACCATTTAACTGGTTTATGCATTTACACCCGGAGTTGTTTTGAGTCCCGCTGGAAGCTGGAGGTTGTTGGTCTAGCTCGGGTGTTGAGCAGACTTGGGGATAATGATACGCCGTCTGCGGCCTTTTTCCCTGCTTGGTCGCTGGTGACTGTTATCTGTCTTCAAGTATCCGTCTTCGAGAATGGACACCCCGCTTCGGGCAATTATTTAGGCATCATAGGACGTGTTCGGGTCAAATCAGGCTGTTTGGGATCAACCTGCCGGGCCGTTATTGATTCCCTAGAATGCGCTGTTTAGAAGCAGGTGTTCATTTAGCATACCGTTATTGCCTGTAATTATGATACTTAGGGTTCTGTGGCAATCATCTGTCAGGGCATATAATAGTCCGCTGATATCTAGCATCATTAAGGATCATTAAGGATCGTTAAGCATCAGGCCCGTATTAATCGCCACTTTTCTAAACTGCCCGCTTTGTGACAGGCACCCGATAATCATCACCTCTATTATCAACAAGATACAATCACAATCAGGTCCGAAGAGGGTATACGATCCATAATATTTAATATAGGACGATCTCAAGGTTGCTTTGTTGCTTTTCTGAGCAGCAAAGAAATGTTCGACTACCGCAATGGTGGGCAAGCTGTTGGCGATCGTCGCCGGTCAAGGGGCGTGCGATACCCCCTTCCCAGGGCTAATCGCCCTCCTCGGCCTCCTTGAGCAGGTCGCGGAAGCTGGTCCACTTGTTCTTGGTCGAGTAGATGTAGTCGTGCTTGGCCAGGGTGCCGTTGCGGATGTACTTGACCAGGGTGGCGTAGCTCATCGGCCCCATCTCTTTCTTGGAATCGATGAGGTAGATGTAGATGTTCTCGGCGGGGATCAGGCCGGGGCGCGGGGGCAGCTCCTCTGCCTCGGCCTCGGAAACCTCGGTGGTGGAGCGCTTGGTTTCGGGCTCGATGCGCGGCGCGGCCAGCTCGATCTTGACCTCGTTGGGCTCGGCGGTCTCCTCGCCGACCAGCTCGCAGAGCTGGGGGTGGTCCTTGATCAGCCACCAGCGGCTGTCACCGGTGCCCACGGCGTCCTCGCCGTCGATGAGGCCCTTCTTGATCAGGCTGCGGATACGGTCCAGGGTTCCCGGGCCGTACTTGGTGCCCGTGCCGGCCTTGCGGACGATGATGCCATCCTCGGGCAACTTGGGCGGGACGGCCAGCAGCTCGGAGAGGGTGATGGGCGAGTCCGTGGGTGAGCCGTGCAGCTTGGCCTCCTCCTCGGGGTCCATTCGCGCCTCGACCTGGGCCGGTTCGCCGCGCAGCCGCATACCGCAGTTGCCGCAGAAGATATCGCTCTCGTTGACCGGTAGGTCGCAGGAGGGGCAGGTGATCTCGCCCTTGGGCCGCGGCGTGCCGCACATGATGCAGAAGTTGGCGCCCGCTTCCAGGGGCGTCCCGCAGTTGGGGCACTTGACCATGTTTTTCTTATTGGTGGAGGCTGAACTCATCGGAGCCTGTTTCTCGTCGGATGTTGTGTCAGTGGCAGTAGATCGGCTATCGAAGGAGGGCTTACGGTGTCGCTCTCCGGCGCAAGTGGACGAGTGCCGTAATGGGGTCGTTCACCACATCGGACGGCGCCGCCGACGGTTTTATGAATCGATCGCCGTGTCTGTCTTGTACTTCTCTGAGTTTATAGCAGTGTAACATAAGATAGTATGCCAGCCGGCCGCCCGGATTGTCAATCGAAGCGGGCCGGTCAAAGCGACGCGGCGGTCGCGTGCTGGTATAATGGAGCCGCGGTCCGCTCGGAACCACCGCCGGAGAAAAACGAATGCGCGCTTCCGAAAAACAACGTCGCCGCAAGCTGCTGAGCCAACTGGCCGTGATGCTGGTCGGCCTGCTGCTGCTGCTGCGCGTCGGCGCGCTGCAAATCAGCCACGCCCGGCAGTTGGCGGCGGCCAGCGAGCAAAACCGCCTGCGGCGGATCCCGGTCACGGCGCCCCGGGGGACCATCTACGATCGCCACGGCGCCGTGCTGGCCGCGGACGTCCCCAGCTACGGCGCGGCCCTGCTGGCGCCGCCGGACAAGCCCCCGGCCGGGGAAGAGCTGGAGCGTCTCTGCGCCCTGTTGGAGCTGGAGCCCGACGAGCTGCTGGAGAACTTCGCCGAGAACCGCGGCTACCCCTACGAACCGGCGCTGTTGCGTGGAGACCTCGACGACGCCATGCTCACACGGATCGCCGAGACCGATCTGCCCGGGCTGGTGCTGGTTTCCCAACCCCTCCGCCGCTACCCGGGCGGCGAGACCCTCTGTCACGTGCTGGGCTACCTGGACGAGGCTCGGCCCGAGGAGGTCGAGGAGGGCTATCGTTTGGGCGAACTCGTCGGGCGCAAGGGCCTGGAGTCGACCTACGACACCCTGCTGCGCGGGCGGCCCGGTGAGCGCATCGTCGAGGTCGACGCCAGGGAAAACCTGGTCGGCGAGGTGGCGAGCCGCGCCGCCGTGCCCGGCGACAACCTGGTCCTCTCCATCGACCTGGGATTGCAGCGGCGCGCCGAGGAGATCCTGGCCGAAACCAGCTACCGCCGCCCCTACGACTGGGACTCCACCGTGCCCTGGGTCCAGCCCGAGCCCGGTCTGCGCGGTTCGATCATCGTGATGGACGTGCGCAGCGGCGAGATCCTGGCCCTGGCCGCCCGGCCGGTCTACGATCCCAACAGAGTGGGCTTCGGCGGCGATCCCGATTACTGGCGGGAGCTGCTCGCCGACCCCGACAAGCCCCTGCTCGCCCGGGCTTACCAGTCCACCTACCCCCCGGGCTCGACCTTCAAGATCGTCGACGCCACCGCCGGGCTGGTCACCGGCGTAGTCGACGCCGACGGGCGGATGCCCCAAGCCTGCGACGGCGTCTTCGTCCTCGGTGACACCGCCTTCCACTGCTGGGGCCACATCGGCCACGGCTCGCTGACCCTCACCGAGGCCATCGGCTGGAGCTGTAACGTCTACTTCTATCAACTGGGATTGAAGCTGGGCATCGAGAATATCGAGCGCTTCGGGCACCTTTACGGTCTCGACGAGATCACGGGGATCGATCTCCCCCACGAGCGCGCCGGACAACTCCCCTCGATCGCCCGTCTCGAGGAACGCTGGGGCGAGAACTGGCCCCGGGGGCAGATCTGCAACAACGCCATCGGCCAAGGCGATGTGCTGGTCTCGCCCCTGGAGCTGCTGACGATGTACGCCGCGGTGGCCAACGGAGGCGAGCTTCTCGAACCTCGCCTGGTCAGCCGGGTGCTGGCCCCGGACGGCTCGCCGCGCTCCAGTGTCGAGCCCGTCGTCCGGCGGCATATCGACCTGGGCGACGGCGTCCGCGAGACGCTGATCATCGGGATGCGCAACGTGTTGCGCCGCTTCGGCGCCAACCCCGTGGACCTCTGCGGCAAGACCGGCACCTCGGAAAACCCCCACGGCGAACCCCACGCCTGGTTCTGCGGTTTCGCCCCTTCCGACGATCCCCGGGTGGGCGTGGTGATCATGATCGAAAACGGCGGCTTCGGAGAGAGCTACATCAAGTACGCCAAGGAGCTGGCGGCCTACGCCCTGGAGAACGGCCTGACCACTGAGCGCCCGGCGGCCTGCCTGGACATCGCCGCCGCCGACGGCCGGGATGGTTGATGATTATGGCCGGGAGCCTCGACAAACAGGCGCCGCCGGACCGCTGGCTGTTGATCACCGCCGGGGCGCTCTCGCTCTGCGGGGTCCTGGTCAACGCCTCGGCCGGAGGCTCCGCCGCGGGACTGCCGCGCTGGCTCTGGCAGACGATCTGGGCGGCGCTGGGCCTGTTGACGGCGCTGCTGGTCTCCCGGCTGGACAGCGAGCGCCTGCGCCGCGCCGCCCCCTATCTCTACGCCGGAGCCCTGCTGTTGCTGGTGCTGACCCTGGTCTGGCCCGACGCCACCGCCACGCGGCGCTGGATCACCCTCGGTCCGATCAACATCCAGACCTCCGAACCGGCCAAAGCGACCTTCATACTCGCCGCGGCCTGGTTCCTGCTGCGCCGGGACGAGGAGAAGCTCAAGCGGCACGGACCGATGCCGATCCAGGCCTTGACGGTGGTGCTTTTGGCCCTGCCTTCGCTGGGCCTGATCGCCGTCCAGCCCGACCTGGCCACGGCCTTTGTCTTCGTCCCCTTGACCCTGGGCCTGCTCTACTGGGCCGGGGTGCCAGGCTGGAAGCTGGCCGCTCTGCTGTTGATTCCGGCCTGGGCGCTGACCGCTCTGACCCCGGCGCCGAAGTGGGTCATCGGTTTTATTGGTTCGGAGGCCGCCTCGCCCCTGGGAGCCCTGCTGCGCCCCTGGTGGTGGCTGGGCGCCGCCGTGATGCTCACCCTTTGGCTCTCACTGCGTCGGCGCACTGGACGCTTCTTCGGCTGGTTGACCCTGGCCGGCGCCGCCGCCGGCGTCCTGCTGCCTCCGGCCTGGGGGCTGCTCAAGGAGTATCAGAAGCGCCGGGTGCTGATGTTCCTCGACCCCACGGCGGACCCCAAGGGCGCCGGTTACAACATCATCCAGAGCCGCATCGCCATCGGCTCCGGCGGCTGGTTCGGCAAGGGGTTTCAGCGCGGCAGCCAGGGCAAGCTGGCCTTCCTCCCCGAGCGACACACCGACTTCGCCTTCAGCGTTTGGGCCGAGGAGTGGGGATACGTGGGCTCGGCGATAATGATCCTGCTATACGTCTTCCTGGTTGCCCGGATGGTCCGCACGGCCTCGCGGGCGCCCGACACCTTCAGCTCCCTGGTCGCCTACGGCCTGGCAGTGATGCTGGCCTTCCACGCCTTCTTCAACATCGGCATGTGCCTGGGCGTTTTCCCCGTGGCCGGGCTGCCCCTGCCCTTCGTCAGCTACGGAGGAAGCTTCATGCTGACGGCCTGGGCCGCGGTGGGCTTCTGCGCCGGAATCGAGCGTCGCACCCGCAGCTTGAGCCTGTGAGAATGCAAGTGTCAACACAGCCCATACCATCAAAAACCGAAAAGAACGAGTATCCGTAACCTGTGGAACAGGATTTCGGGGCCGGCCCCGCGACCTATCCGCGTCAACGCATAGGCGGCGGGGTCTAAAGACCCCGCCCTACAATACATCAACAATGCCAATCGTCGTCTAGCGGCCGATAACCACCCGGCGGCTGAGCGATTGGTCCCGCGTCTCCAAGCGCAGCAGATAGACGCCCGACGCTTCCCCGGCACAGTCCCAGGCAACGGCGTGGCGCCCGGCGGGCAGCTCGCCCTCGGTCAAGACGGCCACCCGGCGCCCGGACAGGTCATAAACGCTCAAGCTGACACTCTGGGCCTCGGGCAGCGTGAAGGCGAAGTTGACACTGCTATTCGCCGGGTTGGGATACGGTTCATCAAGGACTAGCCGCTGGGTCCTTTCGGGAACGACCACGGCCTCCGTCGGACCGTATCGCTCGGTACGTCCGTCGCTATCCGTGACTTCGAGCCAATAGACGTAACCCTCGCCGGGGGTAACGCCCCGATCCAGCCAGTGGGTGGTCTCACCGGGCAGCGGACCGGACACGGCGACGGGGTTATCCTCCCCGCGCAGGACGCGGACACCTGCGGGCACGTCGCCGCTGATGCTCCAGCCCAGCAGGACGCCGTCGTCGGCGGGGGACGCCAGCAGTTCAACGTCCTCAATATCCCAGTCCGGGCGGGTGGTTGCGAACTTGAGTTCGTCGTTGGTGAAGTCGTAGTACGAGATGTGCGGGTAGCCGCTGGAATCCAGCGTCAGAGAGGTGTACAAGCCGACATCACCTGTCGAGTCCACCGTCTCGATATCCCATGTCGCGCCGTTCCAGGCGGCGTACTTGAGGTCTTCGTTAGTGTAGTCGTAGTACGATATGTGCGGGTGGCCGCTGGAATCCAGCGCAAGGGAGGTGAACGAGCCGACAACACCATCCGAATCCACCGCCTCGATCTCCCAGATCGTGCCGTCCCACGTTGTTGCATATTTGAGGTCAAGGTTCGTGTGGTCGAAGTACGAGATGTGCGGGTTGCTGCTGGAATCCAGCGCCAGGGAAGTATACTCGCCTACATCACCGTGCGAATCCACCGTCACGATACTCCAGCTCACACCATCCCAGCGGATGTACTTGAGGTCGGTGTTGCTCCAGTCGTAATAAGAAATATGCGGGTTGCCGCTGGAATCCAGCGCCAGGGAAGTGTACAGGCCTACAAAAATACCCGTGCCCACCGTCTCGAGCTCCCAGCTCGCGCCGTTCCAGGCGGCGTACTTGAGATAACCATTGGTGCTGTCGAGGTACGAGATGTGCGGGTTGCCGCTGGAATCCAGCGCCAGGGAGGTGTAAAAGCCTACATCATCATCGGAATCCACCGTCTCGAGCTCCCAGCTCGAACCGTTCCAGGCGGCGTACTTGAGGTCAATGTTCGTGTAGCCGAAATACGAGATGTGCGGGTTGCCGCTGGAATCCAGCGCCAGGGAAGTGTACTCGCCTACACGACCACCCGAGTCCACCGTCTCGATCTCCCAGCGCGCGCCGTTCCAATGGACGTACTTGAGGTTTTCGTTGATCCAGTCGTAATACGAAATATGCGGGTTGCTGCTGGAATCCAGCGCCAGGGAGGTGTATGTGCCCACAGCACCAGTCGAATCCACCGTCTCGATGTGCCAATCATCGGCGGTTGCGGGTGCGACTAACACCAAGGCCAAAACGAGTAACAGCAACTGTTTCATTCTCCGCCCCCTTTGAGGTCGTCCGCCACCGGACAGCCTAAACAACCTAGACAGCCTACACACATTGATTGTTATCATCAAATACTACTCTTAACGTTAAGTGGATTATTCTGCATTGTCAAGTAGAAAGGGACGGGCCGAAGCCCGTCCCGTTTTCCAGCGAAGTATTATCGATCACTCTAGCCCAGCTTCTCCTTGAGCAGGCCCGGAAGCTGGCTGGGCAGGTCGGCCACGGGAACCCCGGCGGCTTCGAGGGCCGCGCGCTTGCTCTCGGCGGTGCCCTTGCCGCCGGCGATGATCGCTCCGGCGTGTCCCATCCGCTTGCCCTTGGGGGCGGTGCGCCCGGCGATAAAGCTGACGACGGGGGTCCGCATCTCGGCGGCGATGAACTCGGCGGCGGCTTCCTCGTCGGCGCCGCCGATCTCGCCGATCATCACCACGCCGTGGGTGTCCGGGTCGGCCTCGAAGGCGGCCAGGCAGCCGATGAAGCTCGTGCCGATGATCGGGTCGCCGCCGATGCCGATGCAGGTGGACTGGCCCATCCCGGCGTTGGTCAGACTCCAGACGACCTCGTAGGTCAGGGTGCCGGAGCGGCTGACGACGCCGATATGGCCGGGTTTGTGGATGTGGGCGGGCATGATGCCGACCTTGGCCTTGCCCGGCGAGATGATGCCCGGGGAGTTGGGGCCGCTGAAGCGCAGCCCCTTGGCCTGATAATAGTGGTAGACCCGCATCACGTCGAGGGTGGGCAGGCCCTCGCTGATGGCGACGCAGAGTCCGATGCCGGCGTCGGCGGACTCGAGCATGGCCTCGGCGGCGAAGCGGGCGGGGACGTAGATAACGCTGGTGTTGGCGCCGGTGGTTTCGACGGCCTCGGCCACGGAGTCGAAGACGGGCACGCCGTGGACCTTTTGCCCACCCTTGCCCGGGGTGACCCCGGCGACGACCCGGGTGCCGTACTCCAGCATCTGTTCGGTGTGGAAGGAGCCGTCGCGGCCGGTGACGCCCTGGACGACCAGGCGCGTGTTCTCATCGACGAAGATGCTCATCTGTCCTCCTTACGCGCCTCGGGCGGCGTTGACGGCCTGCTGGACGGCCTGGTCGAAGTCTTTGCCGGCCTCGATACCGGCCTGTTGCAGAATCGCGCGCCCCTCGTCCTCGTTGGTGCCGGTGAGCCGAACCACAAGAGGAACCTCGAGGGGGCGCTGCTCGAGGGCTTGGATCAGACCGTTGGCGATATCGTCGCAACGGGTTATCCCGCCGAAGATGTTGAGCAGGATGGACTTGACGTTATCATCACTGGTGATGATCTCCATGGCGGTCAGCACCTTCCGCGGGTTGCTCGAGCCGCCGACATCGAGGAAGTTGGCCGGCTCGGCGCCGAAGTGCTTGATCAGGTCCATGGTGGTCATGGCCAGCCCGGCGCCGTTGACCAGGCAGCCCACGCCGCCGTCGAGGTTGACGTAGGACAGCCCGGCCTCCTTGGCCTTGACCTCGAGGGGGTCCTCGGCGGTCATGTCGCGCAGCGCGGCCACGTCGGGGTGGCGGAAGAGGGCGTTGTCGTCGAAGTTGAGCTTGGCGTCGATGGCCACCGCGTCGCCCGCGCCGGTGATTACGCAGGGGTTGATCTCGGCCAGGGAGCAGTCCTTGGCCATGAACAGCTCGTAGAGCTTGGCCAGGACCTTGGCGAGCCGCTTCCGCACGGCGGGGTCGTCGTGGAGGAAGGCGGCCAGTCGTCGGCCGTGATAACCCTGGAAACCGATCAGCGGGTCGATGGCCAGACTGAAGATTTTTTCGGGGGTTTCGGCGGCGACGACCTCGATCTCGACGCCCCCGGCGGCGGAGACCATGAAGCGGGGCTGCTTGGTCGAACGGTCGAGCACGACGCCCAGGTAGAGCTCCTGTTTGATGTCGACGGCCTCGTCGATGAGCAGCTTCTCGACGGTGAGGCCCTTGATGTCCATGCCCAGGATCTCGTCGACGGCCTTGTGGTAGTCGTCGGCGTTGCGGACGAAGCGCACGCCGCCGGCCTTGCCGCGACCGCCGACCAGCACCTGGCTCTTGACCACGCAGGGCAGGCCGACCTCATCGAGGGCGTCGGCGGCCCGCTCCGGCGTCTCGACGAGCACACCCCGGCTGGTGGGAATGCCGAACTCGCGGAAGAGCTCTTTGGCCTGGTACTCGTGAACCTTCAAGCTGGAACCTCCCCTTGGGATAATGTTTTCGGCGGCGATCCCGCCGCCGCGGGTCAACGGAACGAGTCAGTGGCGATTGTAGCACCGCGCCGGTCCGGCTTCAATGCCCCCGACCTGTGGCGACGGCAAAGACTGCAACGGCCACATAGAAAACGGTTATCTCGAAACGCGGCGGACAGGCTCATCAGTCTGTCCGAGCAGTCCGCTGGACACCTGGAGATAAGCGCCACTCATCCGGACCCTGTCGGGTGGGGATTATGGAGGCGTCCCCCCGTCCCATCCCACATTCTCGATTTACCCTCTTTTCCGCCGCCGGTTGGACGTCAACCAGCGTTTGCTGGTTAGTGCAAGTCATTAGTGCAAGTCAAAGGTTGTTTATCCTGGCTTCTCGGAATACATTGTGATTTGCATACTATAGTCTGTGGATATTAGGTGATACTCTATGTATCATGAAGATCCTCTCTCCTCAACACATAAACAAACCATGAAAGGAACTGCCATGTGCAACGATAAAAGCAGGTGCCAAGTATGCAATCAGATTAAACTTGCAAACTTTTGTGATATTGATGGAAGGATAGTTTGCAAGGAATGTCTAAGCGAAGAGATAAAGCGTGGCGAATGGAATGATAAATTTATATTATTTGATAACAGAATGATTAAAGGTCATCTTCCTGTTGCTGAGTTTAAAGGTAGATATTCAATCCCTTTTCATGTGGATAGGAGAACAAATGAAAGGTTAATGAAAAAAATAGCTCTTTGTCTAGGAGGCAATGCCGTTGAAGTTGATCCTACCCAAAGACGCATTGAAGATAATGAATATGTATTCTTTAATGTATATAGACTTGGATGAATGATTACTTAAGTTGGATGTTGGAGCAGTCCCGTTCCAGCATTCCGGCTGAACACCATCTCCTCGGATTTGACCGCCTCGCCGCACCCGGGTATACTACCCGGGTTCATCGTTATCAGTCCCTGGAGGGTGCCTTGGCCGACAAACGCAAGTGGTGGCGCTTCTGGAAGCGCGATCCCGAGTATGTCGAACAGACCAGCTCGCCGGACACCGACGGCTACCAGGTCTATCGATCGACAAAGAAGGAATGGTACCGGGAGCAGAAGCGGCGCACCGAGCGGGTGGCCGAACGTCCCGAGGCGCGGCGCAAGCGCGAGAACCCCTACACGCGAACCGTCGACACCATCCCGATCAAGACCCACCTGATAACCGAGCGCGACGATATCGTCGAGGTCTGCAAGCGCTACGTGCCGCCGGCGGGACCACGCCCCGGCGACGTGCTGGTGATCAGCGAGAAGATCGTTGCCGTCACTCAGGGACGCACCCGGCGCTTCGCCGACATCCGCGAGGGCTTCTGGGCCAGGTTCCTCTCGGCCCGCGTCAGCAAGGCGCCCTGGGGCATCGGCGCGGTGGGGCTGCCCGTTAAGATGCAGGCGGCCATCGACCTGGTCGGCCTGCCTCGCATCCTGTTGGCCGGTGTGGTCGGGGCGATCACCCGAGCCCTGGGTCACCGCGGCGACTTCTACCGCATCGCCGGTCCCGAGGTGGCCCAGATAGACGGCAGCCGGGTGGGCACCTTCGAGCGCTACATCAACGTCATCATCTACGGTCCGGCCTTCCCCAAGTGGGTTTGCGAGCGGGTCTCGGCGGCGCTGGGCGGCATCCCGACGGCGGTAATCGACGCCAACGATTACGGCGACGTCGACATTCTCGGCAAAACCGACGACGTGGACGGCTACCGGCTGGCCCTCTCCATCGCCGACAATCCCCTGGGCCAGGAGCTGCAGAAGACCCCGCTGGGCTTGGTGCGCCCGCGTCTACCCTGAGGTTCGCAGGCCCGCTTCCGCTGTATCGGGCTGCTGGAGGATATGAACAAGGGACCCCGAGAGGTCCCCTTGTTTTTTTCTTTACCACCGAGTGACTGTCACTGGGAGTTGGTGCCGGAGGCCGGGCTCGAACCGGCACGGACCGAGGTCCGGGGGATTTTGAGTCCCCTGCGTCTACCCATTTCACCACTCCGGCGCACACTCAACGGTTGAGTAATATACGCCGCCGGGCGCGAAGTGTCAAGGCCGGGTGCTATGCTCACAGCGTGGTTGGATGGTTTGCTAAACGCCGATGGTTCACTGCGAGCGGTCCGCCTTCTATCGCAGCCCAAAAGTAAGTCGTCACTTGATTATGTTATGATGATTATAGTAGCGATTAGCATTGGTGAGGGGCTGGGAGATCGTCGCACTCGACCGGCTTCGCCGCGCTTGGGCGGGAGACGGCTCGTTGGTCGGGATCATCCTCTGCGCCGGAGCTGGGATGCCGGGCATCCGAGGGGTTCACCACAGCGAGGCGGAGCTAATCCATGACCTAGAAAGTCGCGATGGGGGAAGGGCGTTGATGAACACTTCGTGATCTCATCGGCTCTACAAGGCTGACAGGCGCTTGCAATCACCGACGGGGCCAATCATGCAAGGGGTCTTACACCCACACCGGACAGACTTGTGATTGTACCCTGTTGATAATAGAGGTGATGATCACTGGATCCCTGGCACAATACGGGCAGCTATCAACTGATTGGCAGATAATGGCGTGTTTAGCAGAAAACAAGATAACAGCACATATGAGCATACTGCACATCAGGGGCAACTAAATCCTAAGTGCTATAACAACAAGTAGTAAGGTTATCTTTTTTGAGCGCTTGCTCCTAAATGGCGTGTTTCCGGGGAGTCAATAACGGATCAGCAAGCCGATCCCAATCAACCTGATTTGTTCCAATCAGGTTACATTACGCCTAACGGATTACCGCTGTCTATCTTCAGCACGACTGGGCAGGTGTTTTATCCCAACTCCATGGCGCCCGACCCCATCTGTACGCTGACTTCCAGGCAGGTCAACGAAGAGCATCCCGCCCGACCGCCGCTTTTCACGCCGTCCGATATGATACCCGTGCGAGTCTAGGGCGACCTTACAGCGCCAGTGAATCCATCGCGAAAATGGCAACGGGTGGAGTACGAGCAAAACCCTTGACAGGCGTGTCTCTTTTTGATACATATCAGCTTGTCACTATCTTGGAGATATACAAATGGCCCAGCACAACAAAACCAAGTACGCGATCATGGCCCTGCTCTCCGAAGCGCCGCGCACGGGCTATGATATCAAGAAGGCCCTCGAGGCCAACGAGATCTACTTCTGGAGCGAATCCTACGGCCAGATCTATCCCATCCTGCACAAGCTGGCCAAGGAGGGCCTGGCCGAGAAGCGCAAGGCGTCCACGGAGCGCCACCCCAACCGCACCGTCTACGAGCTGACCCCCAGCGGCCGCGCCGAGCTTGTGGAATGGCTCAAGCGACCGGCCGGGACCATCCCCCTGCGCATCGAGCTGCTGCTCAAGCTGCGCTACGGCCACCTGATCGATCCGGCCAACTGCCTCAAGCTCATCGGGGACTACCGCCAAGGCCAGGTCGATGATATCGAGCGCCTGGAGCGCCAGTTGGACAAACACACCGGCGACGACATCCGCGACGCCTACGCCCGGATGACCCTGCGTTACGGCATCGCCCTCAAGCGGGCCCTGGTCGAGTGGTGCCGCGGCACGGTGGACGAACTCGAAGCCCTGGCCGAGAGCGAAGCCGCCGAATCGATAAAGGGCGGCGGCGGAGCGCCCGATGGAGGTTTCTCGTGCGGTGTAACCCTTTTGCTGCTCTAACGCTACTGCTGCCCCTGACGGCCTCCGCCGCGGACGCTCCCGCCCTGGAAGCCCGACGCGCCGCCGAGGCCCCCATCCTCGACGGCGTTTTGGATGACGTCTGCTGGACCGAGGCCGACTGGTTCACCGGTTACACCCAGCGCGACCCCGACCCCGGGGCTCCCTCGACGGAGCTGACTGGACGGCCTTCGTTTACGACGAACAGACCCTCTACGTGGCCTTCGACTGCCGCGACTCCGAGCCCGCCGGGATCATCGCCCGCCTCTCCCGCCGCGACACCGGAGTGGGCACCGACGACAACGTCGACCTCTACCTCTCGCCCGGCGGCGACGGCCGCCTGCTCTACTACTTCAGCACCAACCCGGCCGGGGTCAAGCTCTACCAGCTCTACACCAACCGGGCCCAGTGGGCCTCGGGACAGTGGGACGGCCACTGGGACATGGCCACGACCCGAACAGCCGAGGGCTGGAGCGCCGAGTTCGCCCTGCCCTTCTCCGATTTCCAGTTCGACGCCGGGTCCGGCGGCGATTGGATCTTCAACGCCGGTCGCGTGATTCGGCGCAAGCACGAGGAGACCTACCCGGCCCCGCTGCCCTACACGGCCAACATGTTCTACACCGAGTACGCGGCGACGCTGAGCGGTATCTCCGGGGTGGCCGACAGCCTGGGCCTGGAGCTGACGCCCTACGCCAAGGCCGACTATCGCGACTACCCGCAACTGACCGGCGACGACGCCGAGCGCCTCGACGCCCTGGGCGGCCTGGTGCTGGACTTCGACATCAGCCGCAGCCTCAACCTGGCCGGCGCCGTGCTGCCCGACTACGCCGAGATCGATCTCGACCCCGACCACTACGTCATCGGCCGTGACCAGGTCTATCTCTCCGAAACCCGGCCCTTCTTCCTGGAGAACGCCAACTTCTTCTCCACCTCGTACTTCACCGTCTTTCACTCGAGGCGCATCGGCAAGCGCCTGTTCGACTCCCGGGGTCTCTACACCGACTCGGAGATCATCGCCGGGGGACGCCTGACCGGTAAAAGCGGACCCGTCGGCTACGGCGCCTTCTACGCTCACACCGGCGAAGCCGTCACCGACCTGGCCGCCGAGCCCGAGAGCGACTGGGGTGTCCTGCGGCTGACCCACGACCTGACCCCGGGCGGCTACCTGGGTCTGGCCGACGCCACCCGCCTGACCCGGCCCGTGGAAACCGCAGCCGGAGAGCGACTGCCCGGCTACGACTACGCCTCCTACGCCCTGGATTTCGACCTCTACTTCGGCGACGGCGGCGCCTGGAACCTGGCCGGGATGGCCGTGGGCAGCTTCGACAGCCGCAACACCGGCAACGCCTTCGCCGATCACCACGCCGTTGGAGCCGAGGTCGATTACACCGGCGAGGTCTTTGACGCCGGAATCGACTATGAGCACTTCACCGCCGGCTTCGACCTCGATCAGACCGGCTACATGTGGACCTCGGGTTTCGGGCTGCACAACGCCAATCTTCACGGCCGGCTGCGTTTCAACCTGGGCTCCGCGTCCCTGTTGCGCAGCTTCTGGGTCTTCGGCCGGAGCAACCTGCACTGGAACTGGGGCTGGGCCCCGGCGATGCAGGAGTACGGTTTGGAGCTCTCCAGTATGACCAACGGCGGCTGGCTCTTCGGCCTCGAGGGCGGCTACGGCCGCGACTGGCTCTTCCCCGCGACGGGCTTTCAAGACTACCACTACCTCGTTCCCTGGTTCAACACACCCTACAGCGGGATGATCAGCGCCCACGTCCACGGCCTCTACGGCGAGTTGATCGACTTCTCCAGCGGCGCCGTGGGTGAACTCTTCTCCAGCTACCTGAACCTCACCCTGCGCCCGATCTCGGCGCTGAGCCTGAGCGCCGAGCTGGACCTCTACGACTGGAGCTTCTCCGAGGATTCAACGGGCTACGCCGGGGAGCCCGTCGAGGATTACGACGTGCTGATCTGGACCGCCACCGCCAACTACCTCTTCAGTCGGGAGTTCTACCTGCGCCTGTTCACCCAGGGCTCGAGCCGAAACGACATCTACACCTTCCGCGCCCTGGCCGCCTGGGAGTACCTGCCCGATTCCAACCTCTATCTGGCCTATGAGCAGTGGCGCGAGGACACGCCAACCGCCTTCGAGCTGATCAACCAGGGCGTCTTTTTGAAAATGGATTACCTGCTGCAGTTCTGAGCAGTATCAGAAAGAATCAACCAGTCATTGTTGTCGAACTCGGGACGGCCGCTCGGACGGCCGTTTGCTATTCCGGAAAAGGCGTCTCGTCCGAGCGACACGAAAGCCGGGGTTGAGCGTGAGCGCAAACCCGTGCCGGGTATGCTAAACTATTAGCTAGTTACCCCGTTATAACCTCCACCGTACGCAAGAACGATCAGAATACCAGTCATGACAAAGCGCTGCCAGCTCTGCGGCTTCGAGAACGCCGACGGCGTCCGCTTCTGCGGCGGCTGCGGCGCGCCGCTGACCGCCGTCCAGGTGGAGGAGGAGCGCCGCCGTGTGGCGGTGCTTTTCGCCGATATCTGCAACTTCACCCGTTTGGTGGCCGCCAGCGATCCCGAGGAGGCCAAGGACCTCGTCGATCGTCTCCTCGGCGAACTGGCCGAGCGCGTCACCCGGGCCGAGGGCATTGTGGAGAAGTTCATCGGCGACGCCGTGATGGCCGTCTTCGGTGTACCCCGAGCCCACGAGAATGACGCCGAGCGCGCCGTCGCCGCCGGGCTGGAGCTCATCAACGCCACAAAGGAGTTCGCGGCCCGTCATGAGCTTGAGCTGGCCGTCCGGGTGGGCGTCCACTACGGCGAGGTCATCGTCGCCAGGCAGTCCCGGGCGCCGGGCCGGGCCCATCAGGTTTTCGGCCACACCGTCAACGTGGCCGCCCGTCTGGAGGAGAGCGGCCTGCCCAACGGCGTGGTGGTCAGTGAGGCCGTCTACCGGCGCACCCGACAGGTCTTCGAGTTCGCCGAGCTGGAGCCCCGGGAGCTGAAGGGCCTCGACGAACCGCTGCGGCGCTATCGCGCCCTGCGTCGGCGGCGCATCCGAGGCAAGCTGCGCGGCGTGCCCGGTCTCAGCTCACCGCTGATCGGTCGCGAGAGCGAGCTGTCCCTGCTCGAGGACACCTTCGCCGAGGCGGCGGGTCGCGGCGAGGTCCGTTGCGTCGTCATCCGCGGCGAGGCCGGCATCGGCAAGACCCGCCTGGTCGAGGAGTTCATCGACGCCCTGGGTCCGCGCGCCGCCTATCTCCACGGCCGCTGTCTGGTCTACGGCGACTCGCCCGCCTACTACCCCGTCGCCGAGGTGCTGCGCCGCCTGTTCGGCGTCGGCGACGAGAGCGAGCCCGAAGAGATGCGACCGCGCCTGGAGACCTGGCTCAGCGACTGCTGCGCTGAGGTCTACGCTGATGAGTTCGATCCCCTGCCGGCGCTGCTGACCCTGTTGGGGTCCGGCGGCGGTCGGCCCGAGCTGAGCGGTCAGCGCCTGCGTGATCAGATCCACCTGGTCTGCGAGCGCATTCTGAGCGCCCTGGCCGCCGAGCAGCCCCTGGTCATCCTCATCGAGGACCTGCAGTGGGCCGACGGCGCCACCCTGGAGCTGCTGCGCCACCTGCTCAGGAGCCTGCGTCGCTCACCGATCCTGTTCATTATCAACACCCGACCGACCCGGGACGGCCAGGATCGCGTCGCCGAGGCGCTGGACTGGTTGTCTCAGCGTCCGAACGCCCGTTCGTTGGAATTACGCCAGCTCGACGAGGAGCAGACCCAAACCTTGGTGCGCTCCCTGCTGACCATCGACAAGCTGGGCGAGGGGGAGCGCGGTTTGATAGTCGAGCGCGCCGCCGGCAACCCCTTCTTCGTCGAGGAGATCATCAAGAGTCTGATCGATCGCGGCCTGATCCTGCGCAACCGGGGACACTGGACGGCCCAGCGCGAGATCCGCGCCATCGACCTGCCCGACACCATCGAGGATGTGCTGCGCAGCCGCCTGGACAGCCTGCCCGAGAACGGCCGCCGCGTCATCCAGACCGCCGCCGTCGTCGGCGAGGTCTTCTGGCGGCGCATCGTGGCCGCGCTGATGCGACTCTCCGTCGACGGCGAGCTGTATGACCTGGAGCGGCGCGAGCTGATCACCCGACGGCTGGACTCCCTCTTCGCCGATGACCTCGAGTACATCTTCAAGCACAACCTGCTCCACCAGACCGCCTACCGGGGCATCCTCAAGCGGGTGCGCCGGGAGATGCACCACAAGACCGCCCGCTGGGTCGAGGAGCACTACGCCGAACACCTCGAGTCCTACCTCTCCCTGGTGGCCCATCACTACGCCGCCGCCGGCGAGGACGATCGGGCAGCCGGGTTCTATCTGCGCGCCGGCAGACACGCCGCCTCGATCTACGCCAACGAGGAGGCCCTGGATTTCCTCGCCCGGGTCATCGAGCTCACCGATGCCCCCCCCCTGCGCTATCAGGCGCTGCTGCGCGCCGGGCGGGTGCTGACAGACACCGGCCGCATCGACGAGGCCCTGGAGCGCTACGCCGCGGCCATCGGATGCGCCGGGGACGACGTCGAGCGGGCCGAGGTCCACGAGCACATCGGCAACGCCAACCAGTCGGCCAGCCGTTACACCGAGGCCCGTGAGGAGTACCGCACCGCCGAGGAGCTGCTGCGCGAGTTGCCCGTCAGCCTGCCCCAGGTCCGGGTGCGCCTGAGTCGCGGCTGGCTCAAGTACCTTGAGGGCGACTACACCGTTGCCATGGAGCTGGTCGAGGAGGCCCGGATCATCTACGATCTGCTGGAGCGCGACGACGCCGAGGCCGAGACCATCCTGGCCCGTCTCTACAGCGTCCACTCCGCCGTCATCGACGAACTCGGTGACCTCGAGGCCTCCCGCGAGTACAACGCCAAGACCCTGGCGCTCTACGAGAAGCACGGCAACCTGGGCGGCATCCTGACCACCCTCAACAACATCGGCGCTGGCGAGTACGTCGACGGCAACTTTGATATCGCGATTGATTATCTTAACAAGTCATACGAGATGGGCGGCCGCTGCGGCGACCGCTTCGGCCAGGCCGTCAACTGCTGCAACCTGGGCTTCGCCTACGCCAGCCTCAACGACTACGCCGAGGCCCGGCGCTGGTTCGAACGCTACCTGGAGTTCAACGCCCAGATCGACAACCGCCTGGGCGACGGCTACGCCCACGACGGGCTGGGCCGGGTGGCCGAGGAGCTGGGCGACCTCGCCGCCGCCGAGGAGCACTACCGCCTGGCCTTGGAGATCTTCGCCGAGCTGGGCGCGCGCTCCAACCTGATCGAGGCCCGCTTGGACCTGGCGCGCTTCCTGGCCCTCCGCGGTCGCGAGCGGGAGGCCTGGAGTGAACTCGACGACCTCTACAGCGAAGCCGCAGAGGACGACCTGGCGCGGACCGAGCTCCAGGTGCTGGCCCAGATCGCCCGACGGCGTCCGCTGAGCGAACACGAGCGCAAGCGTCTGGAGGACGCCGTCGCCCGCGCCGACGAGCTCTTCCACAAGCTGCCCTACGCCACCGAGCGCCTGGAGACCGCCGGGCTGCTCAGCCGCCTCTACGTGCTGCTGGGTGAGCCAACCAAGTCCCGCGAATACGTCGATACCGCCAAGGAGCTTTTTCGGCGGATCAGCGGCAACATCGGCGAAGAAAGCCGACGCCGCGGCTTCGAGCGCCGCCTGCGCCGGATGGGTCTGCTGCCGGAGGCTTAGGCCGGAAGCGAAACCAGACGAATCCGTGTAAAACGGGGAGCGGTCCGCTCGGAGCCGCTCCCCGTTTCATGAGGACTTGTGGTCGGTTGATTGCGGTTGGTTTCCTAAGCAGTGCCGGCTTGATTAAACAGTCGAGAACTGTCGTCAGAAAGCGGCGGCGTGATAATGGCGAAGACTACAAGCAATAATCTAGGGAGAGTAGGTCCTCTTCGGACCTGTTTGTGATTGTATCCAGTTGATAATAGAGGTGATTATCGGTTACCTGTCACAGAACGGTTGGTCGACAAGTGGCGGCTAATACGGATTTGATCCTTTCCATAACGATCCTGGATATCAGCGCGCCTGTATTTGCACTGAGAGCAGATCGCCGTCGACGCCTAAGTGTATAACAACAAGTAATAACGGCAGGCTAAATGAACACTTTTACGTGCAATGACCTTCCAGGACGCCTCTCTCCGTTACTCGGAATAGGGCAGCACCTCGAGTGTTTCCGGATCGACCGTCAGCAGAGTTAATCCGGAGCCGGGGTCCCAGAGTTCCAGCTTCTCCTCGGGGACGATCTGGCAGATGTAGTCGTAACGCCGGGGCAGGATGGGCAGCAGGGCAATACCGTAATCGATCAGCCGGAAGCCGTGGACGTGGTAGATCGAGTATGCGGGCCGGGACGGCGGCTCGTCGACCAGCAGCAACACCTCATCGGGCTCCATCCGACGATGATAGGTCTCGAGCTGGTCGAGGAGCCTTTCGGCATCCTCGCCGTTGCTCCGGAGCAATCCCGCCTTGCTGACCACACCGGCCAGGTTGATGCTCAGCAGTAGAACCAGGAAAGCGCAGAGGATGTATCCTCGCTTTCGTTTCAGGGTGGAGGCCAGGGAGTCCAGGCCGAACGCCCCGATAAGTGCTATTGCGGGAAGGGCGGCGTACGCGTAGAGCTCGCTGATGTGCCTGAGAAACAGCAGGGGCGAAACGACGGCGAAGAGCAGCAACGCCAGGACGGCCGCCGTTCCTCTGCGGGGTGAGCGTCGCAGGCCGATCGCGATCAGCGTGACGAGGGCCGCCGAGAGGGCGGCGGCGATCAGGGGCGTCAGCCACTGGCCACGGGCGAAGTCGTAGTAAACCGCCGCGGTGGAGACCGGACTCACCGCGGCGGCGACGACCTTGGCGGGATTGAGCAGTAGGTTGGACCCCAGGGCGAACTGGACGCTGAGCACGGTGTGCTCGATGACCCCGGAGCGCAGCAAAAAGTAGATCCCGGTAATGATCAGCGGCGCTGGGGCGAACCAGACGGTTCGACGTCGCTCGTCGGGTCTTTTGATGTAATAGACTAGGATCAAGAAAAGGTGAGCCGGTGCGAAGCCCAGGGCGTTCTCGCGACTGAGCAGGGCGGTGAGGAGGGTAAGCACGGACAGCGCCGTCAGCAGGAGCCTGCGACCGCCGGAGGGCGCCTTCCATAACGCTAGGTAGAGCAGATAGACCGAACCCCAACCGGCCAGAGTGAAGGCCAGTTGGGGAAAGGTGTCCAGTGAGAGGACCGGATGCGCTACCAGTTGGGAACCCAGGGTCCAGAGTCCGGCGATCACCGCTACGCGAACTCCCAGCTCGAGCCGCAGCGCCGCCCGGTAGACCAGCAGCCCCAGCCCGAGATGCAGCAGCAGATGTGCGATATGCACCGGCCAGGAGGCCGTGCCCCAGAGGTACTGGACGTTGTTGGTGAAAACCAGCAGCAGCGGCCGGTAGTAGGTGGGGCTGTAGGGGTGGTGCTGGCTGAGGAAGCTGAAAAAACCGGGTCGGGGATCATCCTGGAAGATGAGGTAGTCGTCGCCGAAGGGTTTTAGCGGGAGCTGACTCAGCAAGAGAACCAGCACGAGCAGCAGGCCGATCAGGCCCGCCAGGCGCCAGGCTCGGCTATGGGTCCGTGACTCCGGCTCGTGGGTCGGCATCGGGCACCTTGTTTGATGACGGACGGCACAGGTGGGCCGCCCGTCGATCCGTCTACTCTTAAGTGGGGCATCCCGAACCCGCTCGGCCTATTCTCGGGCTATCGATTCGGTGGGTTGTGGCGGCACAGTGAACTGGACCATCATCAGTCAACGCTGAAAGCTGTTACGTGGGCTGGTTCCCGCCATCCGCTTCGCTCAGTGTGTCAACTCGCGAGAGCGCCCGCCTGAAGATAATGCTAAGGATCATCACCAGAAACTGAACCAAGTATTAGAAATTGATGAAAGATGCATTGAGACGAGGGGCTGGTAACCACCCGCAGCGTGTGGTCAACCAGCGAAGTCGGATAACGGTCTGTGCTGCTAAAGCAGGCAATAGGGCGTCGTCAGCAGCTCACTTACTCACGGCTTGGTTGAAACCTGAATGGAACCAACAGCCTCGAGCTTCCGGCGTTACTCAACGCAGGTCCAGGTGCATCGCCACCATGCATTGGCACGACAATGCAGAGGGATGACAACGGCGGCGAAAATAGCTATCAAGCAATGAATGACAATCTATCAACTGGATGAGCCGGTTCAGGTGCGAGTGATAATCCCCTAAATGTTAACAAGGCATAATGGAACGTGTACAGTCCGCTTCGGTCCGAAAATGCTACAGAAGGCCGAAAACTATCCGGCGTTGTTTGACAACCGTTAAGAGAGGTTTGCCGGTCCAGTTTCGTGTGCTAGTCCCGTTGGTTTTTCCCCTCGTCCCGGCCAAGGCGTGTCCGTGAAGCAACCTAGAACTTGAGTGTGTAGCTTACCCGGTGGACGTAACCCAGCGGCTCGCGGGGGACCAGGGCGTAGTCCAGCGAGCCGTAGATCAATCCGGAGAGCGAGTCCAGGCCGATACCCAGGCAGACTCCGCTCCAGGAGTCGTGGTCGTCGAGGATGCGGTACCCGGCGCGGATCGCCACGCCCTCCACCGCCCACCACTCGATGCCGACGTTGCCCTCCAGGGTGTTGTCGAGGCGGTATGCCACATCGCCTGTGAAAGTCAGCGTCTGGCGCAGGATGCTGGAGCCCAGGCCCAGGCGAAGTCCCATCGGCATGGGGTCGCCGGTGCCCAGGAAGTCGACGTTGGGACCGAGGTTCTCGGCCACCAGGCCGATGCGCAGGGCGTTGTACTTGGTGTGGTAGAGCAGGCCCAGGTCGCCGGCGAATCCGTGACCGACCTCGGTGTCGTATTTCTGGAAGACGTACCGACCACTCAAGCCCATCGAGAAGCCGCCGCCGAAGTCCAGGGCCAGGGCGCCTCCGGCGGTGCCCAGGCCGACCCAGTACTCGCCCTCGGGATCGCCGTAGCTGTTGCGCCGGGTCTGCGAGGTGTAGACCATGTTGAGGTCGAAGCCGAAGGAGAGGAAGCTCCCGGCCTCCTGTGCGTAACCGATCCAGCCGTGGTGAACGTCGGCGAGGATGTTGGCGTAGAAGCTGCCCAACTCGGTCTTGACCACCTGGCTCAACCCCGCCGGATTGGCCTGCAAGGCGAAGACGTCGTCGGAGATGGCGGTGTAGGCCCCGGCCAGGGCCATGGATCGCGCGCCGACGCCCAGGTTGAGGAAGTCGGCCCCCGAGGTCCCGGGACCACCGCCCTGAGCCGCGACCAGGACGGGGAGCAGGAGGAGCAGCGTCAGGGTTCTCTTCGAGCTGTTCAGCGTTCTGTACGGCTGGCTGTTCATCGTCCTCACCGGTTCCTCAGCAGGTTGTTGAGCGGTTGGTATTCAAGGGCGGTGATATCATCTAGCGTTTCTGAACCGGCCAAGGGTTCCTGATTGCCAAGTAACAGTGTGCTGTAGCTGGTATCTGTGGCTTCAATGCAATTAAGGCGAGCCGAAACGATGACTATTACGCTTGAATCCGGTTTGAGAACACACACGATCATGGACCAATCAGGATGCTTATTAGGTAGTCTGTCATGCCGGGATCGTTTCTTTGGTTGAATCTGAACTCCATCTCCCTGATGAAGAGACTGAACTTGTGCTTGAAACCGCCGTGGCAGGCTTTTAGCATAGCCTCGGGAGCTCTCTGGGCCGTTGATAGGCCCCTTGCCATCGACCAGGGTCTTGTCGTGGTTGATGCGCCTGTGGTGGAAGCCGTTGAGTGAGAGCTTGTTATCGGTTTTTCCAGCCGTCGGAGTAGACGATTGAATCCAGCTCGACGTTCTCCAGGATCGAGTCCAGCAGATGCCTCTCACTGCAGTTGGGCGGAAGTATTACACGAACCTCGGCATCCCGCTTGAGCAGCCCGAAGACGGGCTCTTGCCGCCGGGAGGCCTGCCTCTTTTCACTTGCGATGGCCGCCGAAGCAGGACTCGTCGACCTCGATGTGCTTATAGAATGTGCCCCTCGAGCTTCTCCAGCTCGGCCTCGCGAGCGGCGGCGATACGCTCGCGGATTCGCTTGTAGTAGCGATCTGCCGTAGGGATTATCACTCGCACCTGAACCGACTCATCCAGCTAATAGATTATCATTCAACGCTTTATAGCTCGTAGTCGTCGCCATTGTCTTACCGTTGTTTGGTGGCACCATACCCGGCCTTGTATTGAGTTCAGCCGGAAGCCCGAGGCTGTTGGTTCCATTCAGGTTTCGACCAGGCTGTGAGTGAGGACCAGTTGACGACGCTCCATTGCTCGCTTTAGCAGCTTCGTCCATTATCCGAGTTCACTGGTTGACCACGCGCTGCGGTTGGGTAACAAGTCCTCGTTTCACTGCATCTTTCATAAATCGCGAATACATGGTTCAGTTTATGGTGATGAGCCCTTTAATACTCCAATAGCTGGCATTCAACGCCCAAGCGGTTTCTGCTCAACTCATAAGTGCACCAATAACAAACATAATAGGCACGCTTGATTGTGTCGGCATCAAAGCGCTACGCAGCCGGATGACGAATAACCGCTCGGTTAACCTCTCTCGATACGCCCATTTTGGTCCGATCACATTCCATGATGCCTTTCCGATTCAGGGGTATCTCAATGAGATAGCTGCTATCGTGTCAATACAAACGGCAACTGGAAGGGGTTGCCCGCAAGGGTCGCCAACGCCGGAACAAGCGACGGCGGAGCGGGGTTTTCTGACAGTCCCGCTGGGTGAAGGCATTTCGGTGAAGACGATGACAAGCCGGACTGCTGGAGTCTACCCGGCATCGCCTGGGCGAAACACCCGCTCGGCTCGAAGCTGTCTCGACCACTAGCGGATGAGGGAGAACTTGCCGTGGCCGACGTGGTAGTCGCCGGAGTCGATGGTGTAGAAGTAGAGGCCCGTGGCTACCTGGTTGCCGTCATCGTTGTCGCCGTGCCAAGCGGCCTGGCCGAAGGCCTCGTCGACCTCGTCCTCGCCGATGGTGCGGACCAGATCGCCCGATAGGGTGTAGATGCGCACGGTGACCCGCAGGTTGTGCTCGAAGAAGAAGGTCAGGTGGTCGTCGATGTTGGGGCGGAAGGGGTCGGGACCGCACATGACGCCCTCGGTGAGGGGGTTGCGGATGCTGGTGATGTAACAAATCATCGGGTTGTCGGAGTCGGAGATGTTGTCGATGTAGCAGGTGCTCTTGGAGTCGCCGTAGGGCAGGGAGCTGGGGTTGGAGTCGGGGCCGAAGACCCGCTTGCCGTAGTAACCGGGGAAGGGATCGCCGTCGTCGCCGGTGTTGACCAGGCCGTCGAGATCGTCCAGGCCGTCGGCCTCCTCGAGGTCGACGCCCTTGTGAAACTCGTTGTCGTTGATGCGCCCGGAGTCGATGAGCTCGTTGATCAGCTCCTCGTCGATGTGCCAGATCAGCAGGCCGTGGAGGGGGCCGGTGTCCTGGGGGTCGATGAACTCCAGGGCGGAGAGGCCGCGGTCGAAGCCGATCTGCTGGCGGTTCTCCAGCAGAAAATACTCCTCGGGTCCGGCCACGGTGATCTTGAGAAAACGGGTGGCGCCGGCGGGCGGCGAGCTCTCGGCGCGGTAGATGACGTGGCGCTGGTTGCGCCCCTGTGTGGCCGGGGTGTAGTCGGCCCAGCCCATGTGGATCTTGGCCCAGGCGCAGGGGTGGACGGGGCAGTTGCCCGGGATGGGCACGCGGTGGGGGTAGGCGACGATGCCGGTCCAGGCGCCGTAACCGAGCAGGCACCAAGCGCCCACGCCGTAGGAGTCGGGATCGGCCAGCTCCGGGGTGGTGTCGTAGAGGGTGGGCAGGCCGAGCTGGTGGGCGAAGGTGTGGCAGAAGACGCCGATGGTCGAGAGCAGCTCGTTACCGTCGTCGACGCCGTCGTAGAGCTCCTCGGGAACCAGCATGAACTCGTCGACGCGCACACCGTCGTCGGTCTGGTACGCTCCGGGACCGCCGTCGTCGGACAGCGACCACTTGCAGCTCCAGATGTCGTCGGCGCTGCGGCTCTGCTCGGCGCCCCATCCGGCGTGGACGATGAACAGGGCGTCCACGTAGCCGTCGTCGTCGGAGCCCTCGGGGTTCTGGGAGCGCGGGATGCCGTCGGGGCCGTCGTTGTCGTAGGCGGCGAAGTTGATCCGCGAATCGGCGAAGGCCAGGGCGCTCTCGACAAGACCCTGGGAGTTGTTGGGGTACTCGCCAAAGCCGTACTCGCCGTCGGTGAAGTAGTCGTAATCGAGCCGCCTACCGTCGCCGTCCTGGCCGGAGATTCGCACCCAGGCTGAATCGACGTCCTCGTCCTCGTCGCCGACGATGTTGATCCGACCGTAACTGACCTCGTCCCAGTAATCGGTGAAGCTGCCCGGCTCCTGATTGGCGCGGAAGATCAGCTTGCCGTACTCTAACGGCGGATGGATTACGCTGTCGGCGGGTTTGTCGTCGAAATCTACCAACAGGATCAGCGGGCGGATAGTGCCACCGGCGGCGGGCCGATAGTCACTGGGAGCGTCGACTCCGGCGGGACGCAGGGGCTCGGTGATTTCCGCCGGCACGGCCAGCCCCAGGGCTTCATACCAGGAGGCGGGCATGCCGGGCATGGCGCCCACGGAGGTGCACACGACTATCAGGGCCGCGACGATCAGGCGAAGCGGTCTGGGCAAGGGAGCCTCCCGGTCGAATTGGAAAAACGACGCTACCGATTGTCAAGAAGGTTCTTCTGAGATTGGTCGCCAAGGCGGCCACCGAGCTTTAATATAGCAAAGAAGGCGGCGGCGCGCCAGGTAAACGCGCCGTCGCCTTCCCGATAAACTGCTCGTTAGCGGTATTGCTCCTTCACCCCGCCCCAGCTCGTATCCTCGACGGCCGAGGAGTCCTCCACGATGATCGTGGCGGTCATCATCGGATGAAAGGCGCAGTGGTAGTCCCAAGTACCAGCACTGTCGAAGGTGAAGCTCCAGGTTTCCCCCTGGCCCAAAGAGCCGGAGTCGAAGTCGGCGTTGTCGGCGGTGACGGTGTGGGCGGCGGAGTCCTGATTGGTCCAGGTGACGGTGTCGCCGAGCTGGATGGTCAGGGTGTCGGGTTCATAGGCGAAGCCGCTGATGTCGATGTCGTGATCGGCGGCGATGACCGATGCCGTCAAGACAAGCATAGTCAAGAAGATGCGTTTCATTTTCCCTCCAATGGCCAAACTTGATGAAAAAGACGTCGTGTCTTTCGTCGTTGCAATATCAGGATAGCATAATATGAGACGTATTCTCAACTAATGGCTCATTTTTATCGGGATCATCACCAGAAACTGGACCAAGCATTCGCGATTCATGAAAGATGCATCGAGACGAGGACTTGGTAACCAACCGCAGCAAGGGGTCAACCAGCGAAGGCGGATAATGGACGAAGCTGCTAAAGTGAGCAATAGAGCGTCGTCAACAGGTCGTACATTCAAAGCCTGATCGAAACCTGAATGGAACCAACAGCCTTGGGCTTCCGGCGGAACTCAAGGCAAGACCGGGTTTAGTGCCACCAGCAACGGCAAGGCAATGGCGGTGACAATGAGCAATAAAGCGTTGAATGACAATCTATTAGCTGAATGAGTCGGTTCAGGTGCGAGTGATAGTCCCAGCTTTCTAGTAACGGGCGCTGCGCGAGCGAGATGGAGTACAAGTCCGTTTTGCTGACACCGCCGACTCGTGCGAGCATCTGGCTATAGGTGCTTAACCGGGCGACAGCAGGCTTTCAACTCGTGGTCCAGCGATAAGGTTTCCGACCCGACCTGCAGTTGCGACAGCCTAGATGAGCCCCGTTATGCGAGACAAACAGACGCAGGGCCACGGTTTTGGTTCTTTATCATTGAATAATCCCTTCTGTCGTTTACGGCAAGACAAAAGCGCCCCGCAGGGGCGCAGTTGCCTAGTTGTCGTCAATGAGTCGATCAGCGGTACATAGCCCGGATCTTGCCCCAGGAGGTCTCCTCGACGGCGCTTTCGACAACCTCGATGGTTCCGGTTACGCTGGGGAAGAAGGTGTCGTAGTAACCGAAGCTGCCCTCGCTGTTAAAGGTGCGGATGTAATCATCACCGGGATCCAGTCGTCCCGAATCGAACAGGCCGGTGTCCGATCTTACCCGATGGGCACTCGAACCGACATTGATCCACTTAATGCGGTCGCCGGGGCTGATCTCGATATAGTCGGGATCGAAGTAGTTATCGCCGATCTCGACGGTGTACATCTCGGCGCCGGCGGCAACGATGATGATTAGCAGCGTGAGTCCAACGAGACGCTTGAGCATGATTGAACTCCCTTCTCGGATGTGGGTATAACTGTTTCGCCGCCTCAACGTAGCATAGAGACAGAGATAATCGACTTTCTAAACCATTTGCGACTCAGTACTAATATAATAGCACATTATTGCGGGCTGTCCAGTGCGGAGGGTGCTTTTTGTCACATTTCTTTGCATCAGCGCGGCATCAGCGCGGCCGATGTGAACCACAGGGGTACGCGAACCCCACGGCTGGAAAAAGAACAACGATCCAGCCTCAGGTCTTGTCCCCTATTAATAGTGGGATCATGTAACCTGAACGGAACAATTGGGCAGAGTATCTTGCAGGTAGTCGAGACAGGTTTCGTTGTCGCGATGGCTGAATCTGAGCGGCCTTTCTCTGCGAAAGAGCCTGTCGTTGCGTATGAAGCCGCCGTTGTATGCTTTTAGCATAGCCTCGGGAGCTCTCTGGGCCGTTGATATGAACCTTGCCATCGACCAGGGTCTTGTCATGGTTGATGCACTTGTGGTGGAAGCCGT
>CAZOOP010000031.1:0-47691 GCA_964581465.1 uncultured bacterium | reverse complement strand
CATCGCGACGACGAAAACACGCTAAACTACCTCAGGAGCACACTTCGCGCTTGTTCCTGATTAGGTGATAATCCCAAAGAAAATGATTATCAGATACCTGTCACAATGCGGGCAGTCAAAAAGTGGCGGCTAATACAGGCCCGATCTTTAGCGACCCCAGATACCAGCGCACTTGGATTTGATCCGTCAGCAGGTTGCAACTGACTTTCAAGTGTAGTAATAACAAGCACTAAGGGCTTACGAGACGAACGCTTGGTTAAAGAAGGAGTAAGTCCGGGTGGTGAGCAACGACCCAGCAAGTCGCTCCCCATCAGCCCGATTTGGTCCGAGCACGTTCAATGATGCCCAGTACTAAAACCTTTGGGCGGAACCTCCAGCCTCCGGTTTAATCCAACACGGACTAACCAGGCGAAATTGATTGCCTTAAAACGATAGTATGACAATGGCGGCGGTATGAGCTATAAAGCATCGATTTATAATCTATTAGCGGGAAGTGCCGCTCCATGAACGAGTGGTAATCATATCCCAATTCCGGGACCGCCGCCCCTCAGTCCCGTGCAATTACTCAGCGCGGCCGAATCGCCACTCAGCTTGATTTGAAACCCTGGTGGGCGAAAGCCTATACTTATTCTGCAACATACTCGCACCAATACGGGAGGATCCCATGAGACGCTGCATAACCACTTTGCTAATCCTGCTGGTAGGTCTTGTCGGCGCGCTGCGGGCCATGACCATCGAGATCGACAACCGGGGCAACCATCTGCGAGTCGAGCAGGGCGACACCATGGAGCGTGAGGACGGCAAGCTGGTCACCGAGGTCCACTTCGCCTGGGGCAACCTCGAGAACAACGCCGCGGCCGGCTTCCACAAGTTCAACGGCTTCATCGCACCGGAAAACGGCACCTGCAAAGTCGTCGACGTGCACATGTTCGACACCGGCGGCAGCTACGAAAGCGGCCGCGACGACAAGGTCATCAAAGACGGCCCGGCCTACGTGGCTTGGCGGGCAAGCACCCGGGGCAAGACCGACGGCCTGACCGTCCGGATCGTCACCGTCAGCGACACACCGGTGCACATCAAGGTCGGCGAATGGCACGGCATCTTCCACATCGCCGAGGGCCGGGTCGTTGACGGCTCCCTGGCCGCCTCCGCCGTGGAGTACCATCCCGCGACCGCCTCCGTGAGCGGCGGCTAGCCGAAGTCTCCCACAGATTACAGTGTTTGAATCCGCACCACCTTACTCGTCCGGGCGGTGTCCCTCGGGAACCGCCCGGACTTCATTGCCAGTGGTAAAGCCGAGTTAAATCATCTGCTATAATCGCAGCGTCTCGAACCCGGGAGGAGCCCCGTGAACCTGGCTGGACTGCATAAGGTCAAGCAGCGGATCATCGCCATCGGTCGGCGGATGTACGAGCGCGGCATGGTCGCCGCCAACGACGGCAACATTTCCGTGCGCCTCGAGGGCGGCCTGTTCGCCGTCACCGCCACCGGCGTCAGCAAAGGCTTTTTGACCGCCGATGATATCGTCGTCGTGGACGAGAGCGGGCGGCGCATCCAGGGCGCCAAGCGGGCCACCAGCGAGGTCAAGCTGCACCTCTACGCCTTCGCCCGGCGTCCCGACGTCGGCGCCTGCTGCCACGCCCACCCGCCCTACGCCACGGCCTTTGCCGTCTCCGACCGCGAACTGCCCGCAGACCTGCTCCCCGAGGTGATCCTCACCGTCGGCGGCCGGATACCCCTGGCCCCCTACGCCACCCCCTCCACCGAAGAACTCGCCGCCTCCATCGCCGAGAACGTCCAGGAGGCCCAGGCCTTTCTGCTCTCCAACCACGGTGCGCTGACTCTGGGCGAGGACCTGCTCCAGGCCTATCATCGGCTGGAGACCCTCGAACACTACGCCCACATCGCCTGGCTGGCCGTCAACCTGGGTGGAACCCGACCCCTGCCCGCCGGGGAGAGCGATCGCCTGTGGTGCGTCTCCCACGGCCTGGACCCGGAGTGTCGCAGCGGGGATACCGGAAAGGAGTAAAACTAGCATGCCTACACGTATTCAATTCTCGCCGGTCTCGAGCAGAAAGACACCTTTGTAAAAGGGGGTTTCCTGGCAATTGGTACTAACAACTCATAATATATAGTGCTATATACATAAAAGACCGTATATCCTGGCCAGTCCGGATCGTGATTGTAACCTGCTGATAGCAAACGTGATGATCAGCAATAACTAGTCACAAACACGTAGTCAAAAAGTGGCGGCTAAGAAGAGCATTATCCTTAGCAAGCCTGGTTATCTGCTCACTTGTCCATGCCCTGACTCGGATTTCTATTGACATCTAAGTGTTGTAATGACAAGTAATAAGAGCATACTATCTGAATGTGTGATCAAAATGAACCATTTACGAGTGGGGATAACAACCTGGTAAACCGCTCCCAGTCAGCCTGATCTGGTCCGATTATGTTCCATGATGCAAAAAGATGTTCAGATTCAACAATCTCGACGACGAAATCGCGGTGTCATACATCAGGGATAAGCTGCTCGATTTGGTCCATTTTCGAGTGATAGTCCCCTGAAAATCACCCCGGCTGGGCTCACCCGCCGGGGTTAATCGTTGATACTTGAAAACCTGCCGAACTAGAGGTGTTTGCCGATGCTATCGGCGATGAAGATTCCATCCTCGTAGTGCCCGTAGAGTCTCCCGGCGGCTCCATCGCTCCAGAGGTAGAGCTCGTGGGTCGAGGGCGGCTTAGGGTCGCCTTGAAGGTTCTTGAAGGTGTTGGACTTCAGTGTCGGACGTTGGTCGTCGAGGTAGGCGCTGAGGGCGTCCAGGGCCTGATTGGTCTCGACCTTTCGCTTGTCCGGCAGCTTGTCGAATTCCTTCCGCAGGCTCTTCTTGGAGAGATCGAGCTTCTTCGAGAGGGGCTCCAGCAGCTCGCCGCCGTAGACCTCATTCTTATGCTCCGCCCAGGCGACCTCACCCCAAAACGACAGGTCGGCTTGGGAGTCGATGATATTGACCAGGGTTTCGGGGATCCCCTGAGCTTCGGCGGGTTCAACCGGGTATTGAAGGGAAAGTTTGCGGAAGACCAGTCCATGTTCATTAACGCTGTCGCCGATGTCCAGCTTGGCTGGCAAGCGGGGAATCTCCATCAGCTCGGAGGTTTTCGCCACGAAGAGGAAAACGCATTGATCGGCGTAGAAGGAGCCCAGGGCCTGGAGGTAGGCGTTGAGCGACTTGAAGCCGCCGGTCAGGTTGAAGATGATCGTGTAGCCTCTCACATTCCAACCCTTGAGCTCCGGCACCAGGTAATTGGTCAACTGGCTAATAGCACTGCGGAAGTTGAGCTGGCTGTCAGTGCGCAGACCGGGCGCGGTAATCAGTGACGCGTCGCCGAGCCCCTCCTGTTCGAGCTTACATATTATCAGCTCCATGGTTTGTCGGCCGATGTAGGTATCGGTGTGCAGCAGGCGGTGCTGGACGACTTCGGGGTTCCACTTCTCGAGGACGGCGTGAATGCCGTTGAGCTCGGCGCTGAGCTTGCGTTGCTCGTCGACATTGGCGGCGGCGAGCTTCTCTTTCGCTTGCTCGACGATCCCGCCCAGCTTCTGATTCTGCTCGTCGGATAGGTCTTTCTTTGTCTCGTTGGCGATACTATTCAACCATTTACGTTCATCGTCGGACTTCTCATGGGTCAGGATACTCGTCCCGCAGGTGGAGAAGAGGACCAAGCGTTCGGTGTGTTGGCTCATAGGGATAGCTCCTACTTTGCTAGAGTATTGAATGGTAGTGCTATGTTTTAATTAGCTTCCTCCAAGAATCTCTTTGACAAATTTCAAGTACTCCTTTTTAAGTTTTCTAGTATTTATCCCTACACTACACTCGCCCTTGCTCCATCTTTCGATATACCTGAGTTCTTGCATTGCTTTAGCGAAGCCGATGCGCTCATCAGGATCGTTGAAGCGTTTGTCAACAGGCTTACCCTTGCTGGGATTTAGATTCACACGGACGATATCGAGAACTTTCTGTTCATCCTTATCTTCGAGCTCAAGCTTCCAGCGGCCTTCGGGGGTCTCCATAGCCTTCTGACGTTCTTGCTCCGCTTGCCTCTCCTTTTCCTTTTCCGGCCAGTCGCTCGTCATCCGCCCATACCCCGCCGAGGTCTTGCCGCCGACGCCCCAATCCTCGAGGGCATTAGTCAAGTGTACTAGGGCGAACCTGCAAAGGTCACCAGGTCCGCTGAGGGCCACCAGGAACTGCACTTCGGGCCTGACGGTCAGGAAGCCGATGGGGGTGGGTGAGTCGTAGTCGTTGGGGGGCTTATCGCCCTTGCTGTCGTTGTAGCTCTTCTGATGGATGGTGAGCACATCAGCGGCGTAGGGCTTGTTATCTTCAACGCTGTCTTTGATGTAGAGGGCGTCGTGGAAGGTGACGAAGCCGGCGGCGGCCTTGTCGGTTTCCTCATCACCAGGTGCCTCCGGGCCGCCGAAGAGGGTGTGGATGGACCGGCCGGGGCCTTTCGTGATGCGGTTGCCGTCCCACGTGACTTCCTTGAAATTGGGATCGTCGCCGTAGGTGATGGTCAGGTAGTGGTGCAGCAGTCCCTTGAGCGCCGAGCCGGGGATGACGGGCACGCCCCAGGTGTGGTGGACCTTGAGTCCGACCCCGGCGGCCGAGGGTTCACCGTGGCCGAGCAGCAGGCGACTCTCGAGGGTGAAGGTGGCGGTCAGGGTGTAGCGGTCGTCAAGGCTTTGCTTCCAGGTTTTAAAGAAGGCTTGATAGTCACCATCGATCTCGATCGCGGCGAGTTTCTTCAGCCATTCGTTGGATAGTAGAATCTCTTCAGCCTCATACTTCTTCTTTGTAGGCACTTTCCCCCTTTCATCTTTCTCTTTACTATTTCTCGTATTATTCTCAAATTCTGCACCTGTTCTAACTTTCGACCACGCATTATAGGCAACAAATAAATGGGGGTGAGTATCATTGTTAAATGGGTTTGGGAGTACGTTACGCATCTCTCTCCTCTTTTAGAACAAAGCCTGGACGGCGCGCTTGAGCCAACCGGCGCAGTGGAGAATCTCGCGGGTGACCTGGATGTACTTGTCGACATCGTCGAGTTTTTGTACCGCCTCATGAAGCTTCTCGCCTTTTACATCCTTTAAATGCGAGATACCCGCCTCGGCCAGATGTTTGAGGACGTCCTGCCCCCCACGATCCTTGATCCTCTCCAGCTCGGCCAGGGCGGCGCAGAGGCCGCTCTGCAGGATGTGCGAGCCCAGGTTCTTGACGGCATTGCTGTAGTTGTCCCTTTTGTCTTCAGAGACTTTGCCTACCGCTGTATAGGCCCACTTGGCCCGTTGTTGGTCCCGGGTGATCATCACTCAACCCCCTGACCGTTGAGGGGGATCATCCGGCAGCGGCCGCGCCCCACGGTGGCCTTGCCGCCGAACTGCAAGGACTTTTCCGCTTTAAGGGCATAATTCATCACGTCGGCGGGCCGCATATCACTGCCATCACGGCTCCGGTCGGCGGCCAGCAGACCGATCAGCAGGGTCTCCGGCGGCAGGCTCTCCTCCAGCCACAGGGCGCCCCGGGCGACGGTGCGCGTCTTGCCGTCGATGCGTATCCGGGTGTCCACCTGGGTGGCGGTCTCCCAGAGGAAGGCCATCGTGTCGTCGTCGACGACGACGAAGCGCTTGGTGAAGGTTTCGCGATTAGCGGAATAGAGCAGATTAGCGATGAGGTCTGCCCAGTCTTTCAGCGATTCGTCGACCTCAGCCTTAAGGTCCAACTCTTCGAGATAGACCTTATTCTTGTGCACTGGATCCTTGGTTCGGCACTTGGCCTCGTTCTTCCCCACCTTTGGGATGACCATTTCTTTCCCCTTCTTCCCCAGGTCCCGCTCAGCCAGGCTCAAGAGCAGCGGGCAGGTGACCCAGGCGAAGACCCCCTTGTAGCTGCGCACGGGCAGGGCCAGCAGGCGGGCGTCGCCGACGACCAGGGCTCCGGCGTGGTCTCCGGCGTTTTCGTTGTCGGGTCCGAAAACGGCCTTGAGTTGATCATTCTCACTACCGTCTCCATTCCTATAGGCGTCGCGCAGGACCCCCTTGATCGACGATCCGGGGACGAGCGGGATGCCGGTGGATTTCATCCGGGCGATGGGCAGATCGATGATCTCGGCCGCCCGGCCCGTGCCGGCGTGCAGCGGCGAGAGGGCGTGCAGCAGGTAGGCTCGATCATTCATCAGCTTGCATCTCCTTTGGGTTGCCAGATTCCGGGGACGACCAGGCCGAAGCCGTCATCGGTACGATCGCCGAGGTTGGCCAGCCAGAGGCCGCGGACCTCGTCCGCCGTGAAGGCTTCGTCATCGGCCTTTTCGAAGAAGTAGACCGAGCCCGGCGGGACCATCCGATCGGTTCCCTTGGGCTTGCTTTCGGCCATGTCCCAGCCCGAGACGTTATGGGGGCGGCCCACCAGGGCGGAGCGCAGGATCACTTTTCCTTCAACTCCGGGCAGGTTTCCCCGATATACGTTATCTTCAAGCTTGAAGCCTTTGGGCAGCCAGCCCTTTATGATCTTGTCCGTATTTTCCGCTTCGAACTTGGCCGGGGTGACCAGGATCAGTCGCAGGCGCTTCGAGCCGGCGATCTGCTCGAGAAGATTATCCGGGGGTTCGAAGAGCCTGCCGGGCAGCTCCTCGACGAAGGCCGGGCGGCGGTCCGAGCCCAGTGTGGCCAGCCGGGGTGTCGCCACCTCGGGCGCTTCGACCTCGACGCCGACGGCCCATTCGTAGGTTTCTTCCCCGTTTTTGTGTTGCAGGGTCTCGACGGTTTCCGTTGTATAGAGGCCTTTCTTCTTTGCGGTTTGCTTGTCGCTGTCAATAACCACATGAACTCGCGCCTGCTTGTCCATCTGCGGGCCGACGGCCTTGCCCGCCTTGACTTTAGCCTTCACGTCTTCACCGGCGAGCCACTTGACGAAGTCTCCATCGTCCCACCAGCGGGGCGGGCTCAGGGGTTTAACCGACTCTTCCGTCTCCAGCTCCGGGAACCAGAGTGCCGAATCGGCTTCGGGATCATTACTGAGGATCCCCGCGAGACGCTTCTTAGGAATCAAGCGAATCACCTGGCAATTATTATCGCCATTGGTCTTGTCCTCCAGGAAGACGACATCGCGGGGCACCGGCCACATCCGGTGTTCGAAGGTCCACCTCTCACCCAGTTTACGCCGTAGGGCCAGTTGTCTAAACGGCTTGATCTTATCCTTTAGGTCAAGCCACATATTCTTACAGTGAACTGAATCCTTCTCTGCCTCCTGCTGCCGGCCGACGGCGGTACAGAGCGCTCCGCGGATGCTCGAGGGCCAGGGCCAGTCCAGGGCCCGACCGCGACCGCTGCGGCTGGTGTACCAGCCCCGACCGTCCTTGAAGAACAGTCCGTCACGGGGAACCAGGCCCAGGCGCATTGTCTTACCCATTGGACTTACCACCCTTCTCGCAGTCGTCCTGGTATTTGGCGCGGTCAAGCTCCCGAGCGATGATGTAGCGGTTGATCCAGTCGCCGACCAGCTCCCTGGTCTTCGGATAGTCGCTCTCGCCTTTCCAGTTAAGGCCGACCGTCTTCAAGTCCAGCCCCGCCTCTCCACCGGCGCGGCCCAGGGCGCGCTCGACCTCCTTCTGCAACACCGTTGTCCAAGCTGATTGGTCTTCGACCTCTGGGGGCTCCGGCAGGCGTCGCAGGATGTCCTCGATCTCGTAGACCTTCTTGGCGCCCAACTGCTCCGTAAGTACCTTTTGGGCCGCCTCGATTAGTCCCTTCGGGTTTTCAGTCCACTGCTTGCGCCAACTGCGTCGGCCGCCGGAGCGCTTGTCGAGGATGATCCCCAGGGCGTTGCGGCTTTTCGTCTCATCGAGTCCGGCGCCCTTGGCCAGCTTCTCGGCCTCGCGCCCCAGCTCGAGCAGCTCGCCCATGGCCTCCATCTCGTGGCCGATCCCCAGGCCGACGGACAGGGTGGCGCCTTCCCCTAGTTTCTCCCTGAATATTTCTTGTAATTTATCAGCACAGTCGAGGGCCGTGGCTAGAGGCACGAAGGCCAGGACGTCGTCGCCGCCGGCGTAGACCAGACTGCCCTGGTGGTCATCTTCGATTATCCCCTTGACTGCCCCGGCGAATCCGCTGAGCTTCTTTGAAAAACCCTTGAGTTCATCGGGTTTGGAACACTGGTTAATCCGCCGGCCCATGTGGTCGCCGTCGGCCACCAGGCAGGCCACGTAGGGATGGGGCTCGCCGCATTTCCGCACAATTTTACGGACGATCTCCTTGACTGAGCCAAGCTCTATCTTTTGTTCATCCTCGATCGAGTCCCAGCGGCTCTCGAAGAACACACTGGCGTCGTAGGGGAAGTGCTCGACGCAGGCTTTACTTTTTTCGAATGTGTGGACTTTGGCCGACTTGCAAGCGCTTCTCAAGTCTTTCAAGAGATCCGGTTGTCCCTTGTGTACCTTCTCAATCCATGGCCCAACGGCCACGTTGACAATTGCCGGGTAGTGATCCGGGGGGTTGAGGCAGCGCTTGATGACGCCGATCGCGTCGAGCTGCTCGCCGTCGTTGATACGGTATTTCTTGAAAGAATAGTGTTTACGCTCTTTCTTCAACACCGTTTCGCGGCCGCCGTCCAGGCTGGACTTGGGCACGTTAACCCGCTGCTTCTTGCCCCGCTGATTCTCCCACTGCTTGAAGGCCCGCTGCTTCTCCCACTGCCGGAAGGCCCGCAGGTTCTTGCGCGCCGCCACGGCGCGTTCCACCGCCTGCCGGGCTTCCTTGAAGTTGTTATCGTTCAAAGGCTCCCAGGCGGCGTAGAACTCCAGCAGCGTGGCAACCTGCTCGTTCCAGGCGTCTTTGATGTCCTTGTCTAGGAGAGGAAAAACATCTCTATTCTCCTTAACATCATTGGCTATTGTCTTCCATTGGGTATCAACCGCCTTCTTAACGGCTTTAGCGATCTCGCAAGGCTCAATACCCTCCGGTACTACGGCGTAGAGCTTGTTGGTGACGCTGGAACCTTTCTCGTATTCCGCCGGGATCAGCAGCTCGCCCTCATCCCGCAGTTTCTCAGCCGCGCGGCGGCTCAGCTCCGACAGCAGCTCGCTGCCCTGGTAGAGGTCCCGGGTGCGCCGGGCCTGGGCGATGAACTCCTGCACCGGCCCCAGGGAGATGTGAAGGAGGTGCCTGGCCATTACTCCACCTCCTTGAAATCCTGGGTTCCAAGCCAATCGAGGAAGGCCTCCCGGAGGGTTTCTTTGTCCTTCAGGGGTTTGAAGAGAACCTCGTCGCCTTTGCCGGTCAACTTGTCGAAAGGAGCCTCGGATCCAGTCAGACCGTCCACGAAAACCTCGCCGCCTTCAGGATACCCCCGGTTGAGCCACAGGGCGCAGGGAACGAACTTATCGTTGGTGAGAGTCAGGGGCTTGAGGATCAGCGGACTGGCTAGACGGTCGTGGCTATCCTCATCATCACGCCATTTGATAAGAAAATTACCCGGCTCATCTTCTTCTCTACCGCGAGAAGTGACAAATTGCCCGCCTATAGGCAAACCAAAGCCAGCCCTTGGCCAATAGCATTCGCTATTGAAGCGCGGTGTATGAGCCCTTATGCGACTAGTCAGACGCCGAATCTTGTCAGCTTCTGGCCAACGAGAGCGGCCAGGTCTTTGATCCCCCTGCTCTCGCGCAAAACCCCTACCCTGCCTAAATGCCTTCAGCTTATTCAGCGCCTTAACCCAGGAGCTTTCAGCGTTACTTGGATTACTACCCACATACAGCAACGCCCCCGGCAGTTTGGGGGTGTCGCCTTCGAAGTCGCCTTCAGCATCTAGGGGATCCAGGCCATCGAACAGGCCGTTTATCGCCTTCTTGGTGGCCTCTTTAGGCAACCACCTGTTAATATCTTCTGTCTCTTTTTCTTTATCTTTATTTTTCGTATCTATATTCACCGTCAGGCTGCCCAGGCCGCGGCGGGTCCGGCTGCCGTAGCCGCCAAAGAGGATCCAGGCTTTGATGGTGTTCCTGACTTGTTTCAGGTGCTCGATTGGTGTCCTAACATATAACTCAAAAACCAATCCTTCCTTGTATCTATCTGCATGGGGCTCTTGAGCAACCCATAAGGCGTAAGAGCCAACTGTTTCTTTGAAATCTTTCTTTTTACTTGTGTATGTGTGCACCTTGCTACTATCAATATAGCTATCTTTTCTCGCGTATAACTCCTTTTTATTCTTTATCCTCAACTCCACCTTGGATTTCCCAGCTTCGTCATCCTCCCCGCCGGCGCCGCCCCACAGCTTACATTCAGCCTTGTAAAGCTCTTCAGAACCCCTATGCTTATGCGCATACAGCGCCCGCCACCAGAAGCGCAGGTGCCCCCGGATGGTCGGCACGCGGATGATGTCCACGTCGTCGAGCTCGCGGGCACGATAGCCCCCGCCGAGGATCGGCGTAACCGTCTTGAGCTGGATATCGAAGCTGGTGGTTTCGTTGCCGCCGAGGAAGCGTCGGCTTCTGGGTTCGGGGAGATCGGGGAGGGCTTTGTAGGTGCGGCCGCGGTAGGTCTTCTTTTCGGCGGTCATAGCGATCCTTGCTGGAAGAGGAAGGATATTAAGGATAACGAATATGGGCATTGTCTACAGTTTACAATATATAGGGTTTGCTTGATTATTTCAAGCGGCCCTTCAATTATCTTCAACCGGCTGGGCTGTTGGCGCTAACCCAGGCATTGGCGCTCAGCGTCTGACGCGCTATTATCCGCGGCGCCGTCGAGCCAGAAGGTCTCTCCCTGTTGGTAGGGATCGTCGGTCTGCTCTTGCTTGTTGCGACGATCGATCAGACCGAAGCGCCTGACCGGCCGGGCCAGGTTCTTGGCTTCTTCGGCCAGCTTCTCCGCGGCCAGGCCCATCACCGTTGTCCCGCCGGTGATGTTGACGAAGACCCGCTCGGCCTTGAAGAGGTGCTCCCGGGCCTCTTCGGCCAGCGCTTCGATCTCCTCGCTGCCGCCGAAGGGGTTCGCCATCACCAGGGGGACGATTTGGTTGGTATAACCCGCCGCCTCGACCGCTTCCTGGATTGCCGCCTGCGACTGCTCCGAGCAGATGACCAGGCAGGTCGTTGGGAATTGACCGGTCTCCGCGGCGACGGCCTTCAGGGCGCTGTATAGTACGCCGTGGGCGTTGCCGAGGGGGCAGACCAGCAGATCGCCGCCGGCGGCGCCACCGTAGTCCAGTGAGATGTCGGGCAGTCCGCTCAGGGTTTCCCGCCAGTAGGAAATAACTCTCTGCTGCTTGTCTTCGGTTTGAGGATCGCCCGCTTGAACTTGGCCCTTCATCCCATGGTGGGCGTAGCCGTTGCGCAGCTCGCGGATGGCATCCCAGAAACCGGCCAACTCCCGCTGTTCGTCGGAGAGTTTCAGCTTCAGCCGCTCATTCTTCAGTAGCGCCGACATGGCGCCCAGCAGACGTGTCGCTGGTTTCCGCTCGCACTCTCTCAACCATTGCTCAGGGTTGTACTTGTGCCAGACGACCCAGGAGACCACCCACTCCCGCAGCAGGCCGAAGGCCGCCGGGTAGTTCTCCCGCTCGATCAGCTCGTTGATCAACCCGGTTTGACGTCGCAGCTCCTGTTCATCGAGCTCAATACTGCCCTTCCACCCGTCGCCACGCTTATCCAGCTTAAGCGCCAGGGGTTTAAGCAGGTCCATCAGGTTGGTTCTTAGTTCATCGGCGAGCGGGAGCTGATGCGCTTTGCGGAGGATGCGCCCGATATTTTTCTCATTAACGGTTTCGGCGGCCGCCTTGCCGACCTCGAGGGGCAAACCGGCCAGGTAGCTCTGGGTCAGCTCAGTCAAATACCTCTCGATATTCTTGATGTTGTGTTGATCAACCACTCCCCGTCCCAGCATATCCGCCAGTGGTCTCGCGCTGCCCGTTTCTTCGAAGGTCCGCAGGGCGTGGATCCAGCCCGGGAACTCCAACAACGGCTTCAGGTCCAGGAAGGGGCTGATTGGTTCTTCAGGGTGATACAAACCGTAATAGGCGCCCCGCAGCTTGATGCCCCGCAGCGCCGTCAGGTACAACACGCCGATGTAGGTCAGGAAGGAGAAGTGCCGGAAGCCGTGGGTGATGTCCACGGTCAGCTCGACTTCCTCACAACTGGGTAGCGCGTTGGTCAGTTTGTTCAGGAAGTTATAAATATCTTCCTGCCCCTTGCCGTCGGCGATGTCCACCGGGGATACCGGACAGCATCCCCGCAGGCCTTCTTCAAGGCGACCCAGGCTGACCTCCCGGGCTTTCTCCGTACAGAAGGCCAGGACCTCGTCCGGCCGCTGGTCCTCCGGCAGAAGCTCCATCAGGGCCAGGGGGGCCAGGCAGGCGGAGCGGGGTTCACTTTCACCCAGGGTATAGCTGGCCTCTCGAGGGTTGATGCCGAGGAGGGTAATCAGGTAGTGGGTCATGGCTGTTCCTTCTGGTTAGCAGCCTATAGTCATCAACATGATTGTGATTACCCATTAACAGTCTACATCCCATACTATCAAAAACCTTTGTATTAAGGTTTGTCATTTTGGTCATTCGGTAAAAAAGGACACGGCGCCTCGTGGCCAGCTTATCGACGATCATCCCGCAAGCAGGATTAGATATACTTAAAGGAGACGCGTCGGCTCAAGTCCATAGCTGATGCCCAGCCGGTTTCAATCCCGCAAGCAGGATTAGATATACTTAAAGGTAGTAGTTGGCAACAGGCGAGTTGTGTCCACGAGGTGTTTCAATCCCGCAAGCAGGATTAGATATACTTAAAGCCTATCTAGCGGACGGCATCGAACCGGCCGTTGCCTCGTTTCAATCCCGCAAGCAGGATTAGATATACTTAAAGTAGAAACTCCGTGTGGACGTACACCCTCTATTCTCGGTTTCAATCCCGCAAGCAGGATTAGATATACTTAAAGGGTTCTGCGTTCAACCTTCGTTTTGCCGCCCCGGTTTCGGGTTTCAATCCCGCAAGCAGGATTAGATATACTTAAAGCCACCTGGTACATGGACGGCGTGATGGGCGTTTTGGGCTGTTTCAATCCCGCAAGCAGGATTAGATATACTTAAAGTGGCGGTCTCGCTGCTGCGACCGGTGTAGCGGATCAGCGGTTTCAATCCCGCAAGCAGGATTAGATATACTTAAAGGCAGTTAGCTAGGCAACAGAACATACCTAATGGTAAGGAGTTTCAATCCCGCAAGCAGGATTAGATATACTTAAAGCTTCGACCTCGCCGATGCCGCCGTGGGGCGGCCGCTGCTGTTTCAATCCCGCAAGCAGGATTAGATATACTTAAAGGGAAAAAAGAGAGATGGGCAAGAGAATAATGGAACTCCTGAGGTTTCAATCCCGCAAGCAGGATTAGATATACTTAAAGCTGTTCTGTGACGGCCAGCACATCAAACACGGAGGGTTTCAATCCCGCAAGCAGGATTAGATATACTTAAAGCTTCGACCTCGCCGATGCCGCCGTGGGGCGGCCGCTGCTGTTTCAATCCCGCAAGCAGGATTAGATATACTTAAAGTTGTCAATCGCCTTCGACACCTCACCATAAGCGGCGCCGTTTCAATCCCGCAAGCAGGATTAGATATACTTAAAGCTGAGGGTGGGTATGTGACGAAGCCCACAATGGCCAGTTTCAATCCCGCAAGCAGGATTAGATATACTTAAAGGTGATGAAAGACGAGGGTGAGAGCGGGTCCGCCAGGAGTTTCAATCCCGCAAGCAGGATTAGATATACTTAAAGCGGGAGCCAAGCCGTCGTCCGTCGCAACGTACACGAAGGTTTCAATCCCGCAAGCAGGATTAGATATACTTAAAGATTCTCGGCTGGCGGGGCAGTCAGCCCGCCGGAAAAGCGTTTCAATCCCGCAAGCAGGATTAGATATACTTAAAGACGGCCAGGGGAAAACGCCTCGGCTGGCCGAGGTGTTGTTTCAATCCCGCAAGCAGGATTAGATATACTTAAAGAAGGAGGAAAAATGAAACACGATTTGGAGAAAATCTAGTTTCAATCCCGCAAGCAGGATTAGATATACTTAAAGGTCAACGCTGTAGATGCGGACCACCAAATCACCTACGGCGTTTCAATCCCGCAAGCAGGATTAGATATACTTAAAGGGCTGCGCACAAGATGACGGAGCCGGAGGCTAAGCAGGCGTTTCAATCCCGCAAGCAGGATTAGATATACTTAAAGCGGGCTATCATTCCCGCCCATATCCGCTTGGATCGACCGTTTCAATCCCGCAAGCAGGATTAGATATACTTAAAGTATGAAGGTGCGAATTACGATTATATCTACACGCTCGTTTCAATCCCGCAAGCAGGATTAGATATACTTAAAGGGCTGCGCACAAGATGACGGAGCCGGAGGCTAAGCAGGCGTTTCAATCCCGCAAGCAGGATTAGATATACTTAAAGCCCCGCCTATAAAGATAGCCGATTCGGCGGTCATCCGGTTTCAATCCCGCAAGCAGGATTAGATATACTTAAAGCGGGCTATCATTCCCGCCCATATCCGCTTGGATCGACCGTTTCAATCCCGCAAGCAGGATTAGATATACTTAAAGACCCTCAGCAAAGCCGAGCAGGTCAGCAAAGAGCCCGGGTTTCAATCCCGCAAGCAGGATTAGATATACTTAAAGACCTACGGCGCGGCTTACGATGGGGTCAGCTTCTTCAAGTTTCAATCCCGCAAGCAGGATTAGATATACTTAAAGGGAGAAAGAATGGAAAGCACGATCAACAACAAACTATAGTTTCAATCCCGCAAGCAGGATTAGATATACTTAAAGGTTGCCCGCGGGATTGAAGAGGCAGGCGGAAAGGAGAGTTTCAATCCCGCAAGCAGGATTAGATATACTTAAAGACGATGTACAGCCTCCTCCCTCTGGTGATCCGGTCGAAAAGTTTCAATCCCGCAAGCAGGATTAGATATACTTAAAGACCCCGGGCCTCCTGTGGCATCCGACGCTGTCAGTGTAGGGTTTCAATCCCGCAAGCAGGATTAGATATACTTAAAGCGCCGTACGGAAACCCGGAGACCAACGCCCGGGCGGTCTCGTTTCAATCCCGCAAGCAGGATTAGATATACTTAAAGGAACGTACTCGTACAACTCACACTCATCGTAATCGGGGTGTTTCAATCCCGCAAGCAGGATTAGATATACTTAAAGACGGAGTAGGTGACCTGTGTGCCGTCGAAAAGGTAGGTTTCAATCCCGCAAGCAGGATTAGATATACTTAAAGCCCCGCGCCGTGGCCACCAGCCTCCCCTGCAGCAACTGTTTCAATCCCGCAAGCAGGATTAGATATACTTAAAGTTATGGCTGCTGAGGGATTGGAGCGACGAGAGGAGGCGTTTCAATCCCGCAAGCAGGATTAGATATACTTAAAGACGAAGAGCGTGGCCTGACCGCCGAAGAGTACCGCCGCGTTTCAATCCCGCAAGCAGGATTAGATATACTTAAAGCGAGGCGGAGCTCCAAACGATGGAACGGGCGCTGCGCATGTTTCAATCCCGCAAGCAGGATTAGATATACTTAAAGTTCATGGTTGTTGATGGCAAGCGCTACGAGTGAACGGCGTTTCAATCCCGCAAGCAGGATTAGATATACTTAAAGAAATACGAAAAGACGCCCGCGTGGCGTACCACGCCATGGTTTCAATCCCGCAAGCAGGATTAGATATACTTAAAGCGGCGGCGGGAGTGACCGGACACTGGACGTAGAACGCGGTTTCAATCCCGCAAGCAGGATTAGATATACTTAAAGCATCAAGCGGCATTGGAGGTCTGAGACACAGTGTCAATGTTTCAATCCCGCAAGCAGGATTAGATATACTTAAAGAGGTCACCGCCGGGAGTGAGGTCAGCGAGAGCGTAGTGTTTCAATCCCGCAAGCAGGATTAGATATACTTAAAGGTGGCAGTAAGGTCACCGGCGGGAGCGTGATCACCGGTGGGTTTCAATCCCGCAAGCAGGATTAGATATACTTAAAGACTAGGCTGCCGCTAAAGGTGATCGTATGCAGGTCCTCAAGTTTCAATCCCGCAAGCAGGATTAGATATACTTAAAGCTCAAGAAAAAATCGTGGAGGCTCAGAACATCCTCGCGTTTCAATCCCGCAAGCAGGATTAGATATACTTAAAGACTACGGCCGAAGGCCGAGCAAGAGGACCTGGACCGAGTTTCAATCCCGCAAGCAGGATTAGATATACTTAAAGCGGAGATGCCAAGGTGGGAAAGTCGTCGCTCTTTGTGTTTCAATCCCGCAAGCAGGATTAGATATACTTAAAGCGAAGCGGGCGGCGGCCTCTTCGGTAGCTTCCATCTGGGTTTCAATCCCGCAAGCAGGATTAGATATACTTAAAGGCGAATTCCGACAACCACGTCCATGCGTATTTCCAAACCGGTTTCAATCCCGCAAGCAGGATTAGATATACTTAAAGCAACCGCTGACAGCGGCTATGATCGAGATTATTGGGTGTTTCAATCCCGCAAGCAGGATTAGATATACTTAAAGGGTTTGGCAGGCCGTAACAAACATCACAGGGCAAGAGAGTTTCAATCCCGCAAGCAGGATTAGATATACTTAAAGCATCTCCTCCCCCTGGTGCTCCGATCGAAGGTGGAGCAGTTTCAATCCCGCAAGCAGGATTAGATATACTTAAAGTCAGCGCGTCCCGCACTTGGAACGGTTCCAGCCCCTGTTTCAATCCCGCAAGCAGGATTAGATATACTTAAAGATCTCCGGGTCGTCATCCGGCTCATCTGGACCCCCGCCGTTTCAATCCCGCAAGCAGGATTAGATATACTTAAAGCAAACGGACCTTGCTGGCGCAGATGTGGCTCGGCAACGTTTCAATCCCGCAAGCAGGATTAGATATACTTAAAGAGGCATCAGTTATCCCTAATACACCTTCTAAGGTTTGCTGAGTTTCAATCCCGCAAGCAGGATTAGATATACTTAAAGGACGACGCCCTAGACGCGCAGTCACAGGCCTGTTTGTTTCAATCCCGCAAGCAGGATTAGATATACTTAAAGCCCGCTAAACCGGCTCAGGATGCTGGTTTACGGAGAGGCGTTTCAATCCCGCAAGCAGGATTAGATATACTTAAAGTAGCGGAGCTAAAATATAGCCCCGCTATCTAGCCTAAGTTTCAATCCCGCAAGCAGGATTAGATATACTTAAAGGCTATGCAAGCGCATACCATCAAACTTGTCCGGTGTACTGTTTCAATCCCGCAAGCAGGATTAGATATACTTAAAGTCTGAGATCTCCTTCAAAATATCATCCCTATCTACTAATGTTTCAATCCCGCAAGCAGGATTAGATATACTTAAAGCTCAAACCCCGTGGTGATTTGGGTCAGCGGTAGAATGTTTCAATCCCGCAAGCAGGATTAGATATACTTAAAGCCCGCCTTCGTAACCCGTTGACAACAAAGCCCCAAAAACGCACTTTGCGAGAACCTCCTCAAATCACCCCTTTCATGGTTCTTACAACGGGTCATCCAAAAACGGGACGCATTCATAGTATAGCCTTTTTCAGGTAGTTATGCAAGTTCGAGCGCGACGGGGGGGGTTCGCACAGTAAACGGTTCTCGCAAGCGGTTCCCGGGCATTCAGCCGATGATGAAGGCGTCGTCGTCGATGGGCGGTGGCTTTCCCACCAGGCGGATTATCGCCTTGCGGCAGCGCGGAGCCGGGGAGCTGATCAATCATTCGAGCTTTGCCATTCGGGCTTTGCCGGCAGCAGGTTGACGCGATTAAACATGAAGGCCGCAGGTGTGACCAGCCGGATAATGATATCCTACAAGGGCCTTGCCTGTGGCAACCACCATCAGTCCTGATAATAAAACTGCTCACTGACATGTTTTTCGTCTCGCGGAGGTCAGGGAGCATGTTGGGTCCTATGACGACCAGTTTATCGGGGGCTTGAAACACGTTCGATGAGCCGGGTGACTCTGTAATTGTCTCTCGCCGTCACCGTGGGTGTGTGCTATCATTCGCAATGGTAAAGTAGCATTGTCAAACTAGCCGACCTCGAAAAAGGAAACCGGACAACCGATGATTGACAGCACAAACCTGCGGATCAATCCCCGGGACATCAAGGACCACCTCGACGAGTACGTCATCGGCCAGGACGAGGCCAAGCAAGCCCTCGCCGTGGCGGTTAACCGTCACTACCGGCGCATCCGCATCCGCGACCGCGGTAAGGGCGAGCTGGACAAGAGCAACATCTTGTTGATCGGTCCAACGGGTTGCGGTAAAACCTACCTGGTTCAGACCCTGGCCCGGATCCTCGAGGTGCCTTTGGTCACTGGTGACGCCAACGAATACTCCGCCGCTGGTTATGTCGGCGGGAATGTGAGCGCGTTAGCGGCGGACCTGCTGCGCAGCTCCGATGATGACTCGCGCCTGGCCGAGCGCGGCATCATCTACATCGACGAGATCGACAAGCTGGCCCACCGGGAGATGGCGTGGGGTCATGTGGGCACCAAGGAGGTTCAGGACGCCCTGCTGAAGCTGGTGGAGGGAACTGAATACCGCGGGAAATCCGGCTCCTTCAACACCCGGACGGTGTTGTTCATCGTCAGCGGCGCGTTCAGCGGGCTGGAGCACTTCACCGGCGGACGGGACAACACCCGTCCCATCTCGGCCCGGGACCTGATCTCGTACGGGATGCAGCCCGAGTTCATCGGCCGTTTTCCGCAGGTGATCCAGGTCCGCAAGCTGACCGAGGACGAACTGGTTCGCATCCTCATTGAGCCCCGCAACGCCCCCCTGAGACAGTTGAAGATAGAACTCGCCGAGGAGGGTTTGGAGCTGAAGGTCAGGGACCGGGCGCTGAAGCTGCTCGCCGCCCACGCCGCCGAGCGTGATCTTGGTGCTCGGACCCTCACCGGGATCATCGACACCGTCACCCAGCCGATCCTGTTCCAGATCGAAGACTACCGCGCCAAGGGCAAACCCGTCGTCATCGATCCGGCCTTCGTCAAGCGCCGTCTGGCGGAGCTGGCCGGCGATGACCATCGCGACGCCCCGCCGCCCCCGGTGAGCTTCCGGTGGGACGGCGGCGAGCAAGTATTGCCTGTCGGCGCTGGACTGGCCTTTTTGAACAAGGCTCCGGACCCCCTGTTGGCCAAGCTGCTGGCCTCGAAGATGCTGCTGGGCAAGCCCAACGTCCAGTACAAGGTTCTGCTCGAGGAGCTGCGGCTGACGGATTACAAGCGCCTGTTCACCAAGCTGGCCGCCCTGCAACGCTGGTGCCTCAACCACGGCTACTTCGACCTGACGGCCCTGGTGGTGGGGCGGAGCGGCGCCCCGGGTAAGGGCTTCTACCACGGCTACTGCCAAGACGAGTACCAGTGGAGGAAGTACCTGGCCGCGGCCAACAAGGTCCTGTTGTAGAAAACCGCCTCCCGGAGATCAGCCCCGACCCGATCTGTCCCGGGTCGGGGTTATTTTTATCTTCGTCGGTCGTTCCGTCGGGGAACGGCGGCATCCAAAACCAACGAAAGGGGAGGACGATGAAACGCAAACAGATGGTTCTGGTGACGCTGGCCGCCGTGGCGGCTGCTCTGGTGGGTGGCATGCTGGGCGGATGGCTCTTCGCACCGACTCCGGTACAGGCGCAAAGCGGACCGTCATATGCTAAAGAGCTGGATGTAGAGGTGTTAAGGCTGGTAGATGAGAATGGTAAGGTAAACGGAGTTTTTGATGCCTCTCTAGGTTTTGTGTTTGGCATCGAGGGGGAGGGTAGTATCGAATTCTCGATTATGGAAGGCAACACCGCTCTACGTATTTATGACGACAACTCTGCTACGAGAGCTGCCCTGGGCCTGTTTGGAGACACCGAAGCAATCGCCTTCTTTGATAGCTCTGGTAATGCTACTTGGATTGCGCCCTAAAGCCACAAGAAATACCAGGCCCCGACCCGATCTGTCCCGGGTCGGGGTTATTATTATCCTGCGAGAACAAGTCGGAGGCGCAAGCATGGAAAGCCAAATCACCTGGTGCACCCACTGCTTCGATGAGATCGACCTCGGCAGACGCGAGGGCGTCGTCATCCAGATGGCCCGGATGACCATGGTCCTCTGCGAGGAGTGCGCCAAGGTAGTGATGATCAAGCTGGGCGTCGGCCTGGGACTGGAACGCGAACTACTCAAGGAGGGCGGCGAACGGACCGGCGAGGGTATCGTCGACGGCGAAGGCGATGAGGCGGCCGCCCGGGAGATCGATGAGATCCTGGGGAATCTGGACGACGAAGCCAACCCAGACGAGACCGGTCCGGAACAAAGCGAGCAGCGCCGAGAAAACAGCCGTCGGCTCGAGGAGCGTCTTCTCGAAACCCGGGAGCTGATGCGACGCTTCACCCCCGAGGCGATCCGCGAGCTGCTGGACCGCGACGTCATCGGGCACGAGGAGGCCAAGGAGACCCTGGCCGCCGCCGCCCATAAGCATCTCGTCGGATCCTACTGCCGTACCGCCGATGAGGCCGGGGAACTCGGCTGGCTGGCCCTCGAGACCCCCGAACTCGTCGACGTCGTGCCCGAGAAGTCCAATGTGCTGCTCGTCGGCCCCACGGGCAGCGGCAAGACCCTCCTGGCGCGCAAGCTGGCCGAGATCCTCGAGCTGCCGATGATCTCCGTCTCCGCCACCCGCTTCACCGAGCGCGGCTATGTCGGCGAGTCACTCAGCGCAGTATTCGAGGAGCTTTTCCGCGCCGCCGACTACGACGCCGCGCGCGCCGCCAACGGCATCATCTATATCGACGAGTTCGACAAGCTGGCCCGACGCGATAATCGTCACAGCCGGGACATCAGCGGGCTGGGCATCCAGCAGGAGCTGCTGCGGTTGGTGGAAGGCGACAACGTCGCCGTCATGAGACCCGGCGCCAAGGAGCCCGTGTTCTTCAGCACCGAGAACGTGCTGTTCATCTGCGGCGGCGCCTTCGCCGACCTGCTGAAAAAGCTGAAGCGCCGCCCCGGTATCGGCTTCAATAACCAGGAAAGCGACGGCGATGAGCGACTGACGGCCCAGCGGATTATCGATTATGGTTTCCTGCCCGAACTGCTCGGTCGTCTGCCCGTGCTCATCCAGCTCGATGAGCTGACCGAGGACGAACTCTACCGGGTGCTGACCGAGCCGCGCAACGCGCTCGTCAAGCAGTTCCGCAAGTTGGCGCTGGTGGCGGGAGGGGAGTTCAAGCTGGGGGAGGAGGTGCTGCGGGAGATCGCCCGGCGGGCCGTCGAACTCGGCACCGGCGCCCGGGCCCTACGGGCGTTGCTGGAAGAGGCTACACGGGGTTAGGTGGAAGGCAGCATCCTTTTTCTTTGGTTATGCGGTTGGTGAAAGGAAACCAGACGGCAAATGGTAGACGGAACTAACCTGCGGATCAATCCCCGGGACATCAAGGACCACCTCGACGAGGCCAAGCTGACGTTCCGAACCGTCGAAGCCAAGGACGGCGAGGAGCAGGTCATCATCGAGTGGGCGTACAAGGACGGGACGCTTGACTGGTATGACTACAGGCGAGGTGAATCAGCGGAAGAATAGAAAACAGGCCGCCGAAAGGCGGCCTCCTCTCAATCCAGCAAGCTCTCCGTCTCCGGACTCGTCCGTTTCGACTTCGGTGAGCGCTTGAACGTCCGACTGACCTGCTTGATCGGCGGCATTTCGAGAACCGGTTGTGATCGAACCAGAATAAAGAGGTTGCTAAATCATGATTAAGTGCTGTTTTTTTAGCCTTCTAACCAAGTTTTTGTAATTTTACAATACTCTTGTATTATATCATTACGACCACATAGTTTTGGATTATTGAGCATTCTATACGCACTGTTGAATGCTGAATGAATTTCATCTTTTCGTAGTTCCGCGCAAAAAACAGCAAAAAAATCTGTAAGGTCCACAACAGCTAAATCGAAGGAAAGATGATCAACATAATCAATCAGTTTCTCAGCCGGATACAGCTCTGGATCGTTGCGCACATCCGACGCAAGTATAATGTATTTAGGCAATTCTCCTTCTAAGGCTTTAGCTTCAAAGTCAGAAAGTCTATTTTTCCAGTCGTTCCTTACGGTGACTTCATACGCAGCAACAAGTACAGTGTCACTGTACTCTTCAATATCGCCTTTTTTGTTGTCATATTTATCAGATGCGTGAGGATGATGCGTCTCAACACGATGGCCGATGCGTTTGCGGTGCACTTCAAGAAAAGCAGCGACAATGAATTGCTGTATATGCCCCTCAGAAGAAGTTGCGACTAGCTTCTCACAAAGATTCAAACTGCGCGCGTATGAGAGATAGCTTGAGGGAAGCGGCGGAAGGGCTTGTGGCACAGCCTGAGAAGACTGCAGCCTCCACGCAATATGGTTCACCAGCAACCTGCGATCAGAGTCTGAAAGCGCCTTCAAGCCAGACAAGAAGCCTAAAAAGCGTTCATCTTTCGAAAGGTTAAAGTTGCGAACAGCACCTTTCCAGCCAAGGTTTTCACCAAATGCCGTTATATTATGGTGGAATGTGATATGACGTGATGTCAGCTCGCTAGCCAGCAGTTTATCACCGTACCTTCCTCGTATACCTGTTGGAACTGAACTATAATCCCAATCATAATCGAAAAGCGAATACGCAGCGAAAAATGCACAAGCAAGCCTAACGCTACCTCCTTGTTCTTTAACATGAGTGTCAAAGATGTCAGCAATATGCGAAGGTGCTGGCACACCTAGCGCCTCCCCACCTATCAATCTGTCAACCTGTCCAACCAGCAATTGTACGGCCTCTTGAACTTTCGTATTCCTCATAATGTAAACTCACTTTGGAGGGGCAGTCCTTGTATATTGTCATCGTAGCGTACTCTATTACGTTCGCCGTTGAGCTGTGAGTAAAGTGCACGTCCAAGAATAAAAGCCAAATCCGGCGGCACAGCGTCTCCTACCTGCCGATACTTCGCTGATCGTTTCCCAGCGAAACTGAAGTTCCTTGGAAACGTCTGAAGAAGAGCGCTCTCTTCAACGCTTAAGCGCCTGGCCCCAGGCACTTCACCCTGCCAAGGCTTTCCTCCAGAGCGGAGATGAGCGTGATACTTTTGTGCAACATTTTCTGTGTCTATCCAGTGAGTTTTATACCCACCGGATGAGGCTAGTATTGTATGGCACGGTCCGTTAGGGTCAATAGGGCGGCCTCCCCCATTGTAGAGGTGCCCTGCATATGGGCTCGGCCGCAGGTCGGGATACTTGGCGAACTTAACAGGACAATTTGGGCTCTCGCCAAACGGCTGATCACCAAGTGCATCCAATGCACGCACATGGGGTTTATCAGCATTAGGGCCGTGGGTAGGAGCTGGAAATCTTAGCTGAGTGCTTCGGGCCCCGATAACAATAAGACGTTTGCGCTTTTGTGGAACGCCATAATCAGCCGAATTTAACACTGCCCAGTTGAGTTGATAGCCGCACTGGGCAAGTTGAGCCAACACAGACTTAAAATACGGGCGCGCTTTCTTATAGGTTAGCCCTGGGACGTTCTCCATAAGAAACGCCTCCGGCTGAACTTCTTTAATGCACCGTAGGAATTCGGGAATCATATTCCGCTTATCAGCCCTCCCCTTTTGAAGACCACCTATAGAAAAGGGCTGGCAAGGTGGCCCCCCCACAACAACGTCAATCATACCTCTGTACCGGTTAAATGACAGCTCTCGCACATCTTTGTTCAGGTGGACGGCATCTGAATTATGCGTGGTATAGGTCTCCATTGCACACCGGTCTAGTTCTACATTAGCTGTTATGGTAAACCCCGCACGGTGGAGCCCCAAAGAAAGCCCGCCAGGCCCAGAAAACAGGTCAAGAGTATTCATTCTAGCTCCAAGCTCATTAGTCCTTGCCACCTGTTGGTATTATACAGGGGGAGGCCGACAGGCGCAAACTATCTGGCCATAACGGCCAGAGTGGACATACCGGACACCGTTAGCTGCTAACGTGACCGGCGTGAAGGTGTCATAATCCGCTCCAACAACACCTGTCCACCGCTGGCGACCCCCTTCAAGTGGGCTGCCAACTATTTAGGTTGAGCCGGTAGGCGCAATAGTATTTATATCCAGATCGCGCCAAGCTCGCCCATGAGGCCACGATTATCGGCTATGTTGACGGTGTGAAGGGGCTGCTCTCCGCTCCCTGCTGCCGCCGCTCTAACCGCTCATCTGCCGTTCGCCAGCGCTCCCTGATGTATCTCCCGCACCCAATCGCGCAGCTCCGGGGGCTCGACGATGCTCACCTCGGCGCCGAAGCCGGCCAGCCAGCGTGCCAGGTGCTCCGAGGGCGCCACCTCGAGGCTCAACCGCACCCCGCCACAGCTCAAATCGCTGAGCCGTTGGGTTGGATGCACGTGCAGGTCGTCGAAGTAGGCGGCGGCGTAGTCCGGGAAGTCGAGGACGATCCGTTTCGGCTCGCCGACCCAGGGTCCGAAGCTGTGGCGCAGGAAGTCGGCGGGGTCGAAGCCGTCGGGCCAGGGCCGCACCTCGGCGGCGGGTTCGATGGAACGGAAACGGTCGACGCGGAAGCTGCGCGGGGCGTCACGCAGATAGCAGTGGGCGATCAGGTACAGCTCGCCGCCGGAGCGCCAGAAGGCGATCGGCGCCACCGTGCGCCGGGTCACCTGGTCGTTGTGGGCGGCGTGGTAGCTGATGTCCAGCAGCTCGCGGTTGTGCACGGCGCGCATCAGCCGCAGGATGGTCGAGGTGTGGCCCGAGTAGCGCCGCTCGATCTCCGGATCGTCGAGGTAGGTTCCAGAGAGGCGATGCAGCTCGGCGTCCAGGGGCTTGACCACCTTGCGCAGCTTAGCGAGGGCGGAGTCGAAGGCCCGGCCGATGGGGGTCGCGCCGAGGCCGCGCATCGATTGCGCAGCGGCCAGCACCGCGTAGGCTTCCTCGCGGGTCAACGGCACCGGCGGGACGTTGCTGAACCCCTCGAGCAGACGCCAGCGCTTCTCACCGTGAGGCGAGGTGTAGTCGACCCGCTCGACCAGAGGATAGCCCGCGGTCTCGAGGGCGATCAGATCGCGCCGGATGGTCCGCGTCGAGACGCCGAGCTCCGTCGCCATCGACTTGATCGTGCGCCCGGGCGGCCCGGCGATGGACCAGATGATCTCCCACTGACGGATGATCTGCGAGTTGCGATTGGGCATCGAGGACATTCCCGAAAGAGGGCAAATGGAAGGTGAGCGACTGATGAATTATACCACTGCGTGTAATTGGCGGACAAGCTGGATGGAACTTCATAATGCCCAAATTCCATTAGTCACCCGCCGGGCGTTTGTACTATAATAGCAATGTGAGACTCAGTACGAAGAGCGTTACGTCTGGGGGGCCGACGGGCTGCTGCTGGCCGAACCCCATCCGGTACACCGGGTACTACTCCGACGGCGACATCTTTCGTTTAAAGCTAGAACACTACTACGCCAAGGCCCGCTACTACGACCCCTACACGGGTCGGTTCCTGGGTAGGGACCCCGCGGACTTCGGTATCTAACATGGATTATTTGCAGCGAAAGCCTCGGGCACTTTGTACTCAGCTAATCAGTTAGTTCTATTAAGCCGATATGGATTAAACGAACATGCATGGGATGGTATTTTCCCTATCTTTGGGCACCATGGCGCATGGGGACATTATGGAATAAGTATTCTATCTGTTCTTCCATTACCAAGTGATCCTTTCGTAAAATGGGTATATGGTGCTGGTTGGGGTCTAACAAGTAGTGCTGTTTTAGATGATTTCATTCAACATTCCATTATGCAGCAGTTTTATCCTTCCTACCTTTCACCTCTGTATTTATTGTGGGAGAATCGTATAAAACCAGGTATTGAATACCTATTTGGTGGCTAATGATGAAAAAGACAAGCATCGTACTGATATGTTTCTTTGCCATCGTATCCTATGCTGGACATTAGGATTTATCGTTTTACCTTCCACAGTTCCTTCTTAATGGAATCAACTATTTATGGAACAGTAATAACGATACAGAGCAATTATATTTTAACATGGGCGTTGCGAGTAAGGTCAATTTTGGATAGAACACTATTGATTTTGATTTTTCATTCCAGCCACCGATTTATCTTGTTGGAGAAGGAAGAGGGTTGTTTGGTGAAGTAGACATTGAAGTATATAACCTAGATATTAACTATTCATAAAATATAATCGATACAGATAGATACGCCTTGGGTTTGGGGGCTGGTTATAACTATAGATACTACAACTATTTTAGCAGAGAGCAAAACTTAAATCATTTATTATTAGAGAAAGATAGCATATATATATCAATAAGTAATATTCTGTCATTTCTTTACAATAACAAATATACAATAAATGTATATATAGAGCAGGCAATTGGTAGTGGTAAAAATATAAATGGCATAACGCGTATATGCTCCACTGATAGGCGCATTAATTATAGTCCTGGAGATGTTACTGCAACATTTGGTATAGAGCTATACTATGAACATAACATATTTGATGCTAGGTATTATACGCTATTAAATATATTACTGTAATAACAGACAGCATACCATTCGGCCAGCGGATTCTCTGGACGGGGCATTACGAGGCCTTCGGCCGCCCGGACTCCCTGCGCCCGGTCTGTCCGGGGCTTTTCAGCATAGTTAACCGGCGTTTTTAGTAGTACCCGGACTCTCTCCTGCATACGAAGCAAAGCCCCTCGCCAAGAGGGGCTTTGGTTGGTTGAGGTGGAGCGGGTTCAGCGGGCCAGCCATTCCAGGCAGCGGCCGAAGCAGCCCAGGGCCTCCTCCCACACGACGCTGTTCGACCAGGCGAAACTGAGGAAGATCGAGCGATAGCCGGATTCGGCGACGATCACGCCACAGGTTCCGCCGTCGCGATCGGTGAAGATCGCCTCGCCGAGAGGGTTGAGTTCGAGGCCGTCGCTCCAGCAGCCGACGTTGTACTCGCCGCCGATGAGCTCGAGGGAGAGCCCGGCGTTGAGCTCGTGGTGTGGTTGGCCCAGGGCGATGGAGGTGCAGGCGTCGCCGCGCCAGGAGTCCACGCCCAGGGCCTCTGCCAGGCTCCCGTCGCGGGCGGTCCCGCTGGAGGAGACCTGGTCCAGGTAGTTCTGGCTGACCAGCAGCAGGCGGCCGCCGCCGTCCAGGTAGGCGCGCAGGTTGCGGCGATCGGAGGAGCTCAGGCAGACCTTGTAGGCGTCGCCGCCGGTGAAGTAGACGACGACCTCGTGGCGTTGGAGTGTGCCCAGGGAAGGCCCGGCGCCGTTGTGACCGACGACGTGGAGCTCATAGGGAACGCCCAGGGTGTCGAGGGCCTGGATGTAGGGCTCCTGGACGTCGACGCCGAAGGGGTTGCCGTTGTTGGGACCGTCGTCGTCGTCGACCAGCAGCACGCTCCCTCGGCTCCAGCCGGAGAGGTCGGGCGGCGGGGGGTAGAGGGAGCCGCGGTCGGGGGGTTCGTAGCTCGTGCCCAGCTCCAGCGGGCCGCTGTTCTCGTCGGCGGGGCTGATCTCGAGCACGGCGCGCCAGGGGTTCTGGGCCAGGTAGACCCGATAGCTTCCCGCTCCGGCGCCGGGGAAGATGAAGAAGACGGTGTCGTCGCCGCGCTGCTCGTAGTTGCCCGCGGCGGCCAAACCGACGGGCTCGGCCAGAGCGCCGGCGCCTTCGACGACGGCGTCGCGGACGATCAGGCCCAGGGAGGGTCGGACGTCGCTGAGTTCGGTGGAGAACTCGATCTCGGCGCGGCCGTCCAGGTAGAGCACGGCGTAGGTCAGTCCCTGATCGGTGTAGCAGCGCACACCGGTGACCTCGACGGCGGCGGCGACCGGGAGGGAGAGCGTCAACAGCAGCATCAGCAACCGGGGAGCTTTGGACATCGGTATCGACCTCGCTGGAAGTCCGCCCGGCGGCGGTGGTAATAGTTTGGTGGACCGGCGTCCGTCAACGTGGTGATTCTAGCAGAGGGCGGGTCAACTGGCCACGCCGAAACTCCCCGCCGGGTACTCGGCCTCCAGGCGGCGGCGCAGCGCCGAATAACGCTCCAGCTCGGGGTCGTCATCCAGCAGACGGCGGGCGGCCTCGCGGCTGTCCTCGAGCAGGCGGCGGTCGGAGACCAGGGCGGCCAGGGCGTCGTCGGGGACGCCGTGCTGCCGGACGCCCAGCAGCTCGCCGGGTCCTCGTTGGCGCAGGTCTAGTTCGGCGAGCTCGAAGCCGTCGCCGGTGCGACAGAGAGCCTTGAGGCGCTCGACGGCCTCGGCGGTCAGCGCGTCGCCGGAAACGAGGTAGCAGCGCGCCGAAGCCGACCCCCGGCCGACCCGGCCGCGCAACTGGTGGAGCTGGGCCAGGCCGAACTGCTGGGCCTCCTCGACGATCATCACCGTGGCGTTGGGCACGTCGACGCCGACCTCGATGACGGTGGTGGCGACGAGGGCGTCGAGCTCCCCGGCGGCGAAGCGGCGCATCGTCCGCTCCTTCTCGGCCGGGTCCCGGCGGCCGTGGACCAGTCCCAGGCGCAGCCCGGCCAGCTCGCCTTCACGCAGCTCGGTGAAGCGGCGCTCGGCGGCGGCCAGGGGGCGGCTGTCGCTCTCCTCGACCAGGGGACAGACGATGAAACCCTGACGCCCGGCGGCGGTCTCGGCGCGCAGGTGCCGGTAGGCCTCGGCGGCCTTGCCGCGTCGCAGCCAGCGGGTCTTGACGGGGCGACGCCCCGGGGGCAGCTCGTCGAGAACGCTGGTGTCGGTCTCGCCGTAGACGGTCAGCGCCAGGCTGCGCGGGATCGGCGTGGCGGTCATCACCAGGATGTTAACAGCGGCGCCGCCCAGCTCGGAGCGCTGGTTCACACCGAAGCGGTGCTGCTCGTCGACGACGACCAGTCCCGGTCGCTGGAGGCGGAAGCCGCTCTGGATCAGGGCAGTGGTGCCGATCCAGATCCCGGGCTCCCCGGCGGCGGCGGTCTCCTCGGCGGTGCGACGACTGCGGCTCTTCACCGAACCGGTCACCAGATGACAAGGCACGCCCAGGGGGCGCAGCAGGCGATCGAGTTTGCGCTTGTGCTGGCGGGCCAGCACGTCGGTGGGGGCCATCAGCGCCGCCTGCAGGCCGGCCTCGACGACCAGCAGCATCGCCGCCAGGGCCACCAGGGTCTTGCCCGAGCCCACGTCGCCCTGGAGCAGGCGGTTCATCGGGCGTTCCCGGGCCAGGTCGGCGCGGAGCTGTTCGAGAACGCGGCGCTGGGCGGCGGTGGGTTCGAAGCCCAGTCCGGCTACCAGGCGGCGGACCAGTTCCCCCGGTGGATCAACGACGGCCACCCGCTCTCCGGCCAGTTCGCGGCGGACGCGCAGCACGGCTAGTTGAAGCAGCAGCAGGCCGTCGAAGGCCAGACGGCGTCGCGCCCGGGCGGGGGCCTCGGGGGTCTCCGGGAAGTGCAGGGCCTCCAGGGTCCGGCCCAGCTCGGGCAGGCCGCGCTCCTCGAGCAGTCCGGCGGGCAGGTGGTCGTGGAGCCGGGGGACGAACTCGTCCAGGGTCCGGTGGACAAGATGGCGCAGGAAGCCCTGGCCCAGCCCCTCGGTGAGGGGATAGATGGGCACGATGCGTCCGGCGGCCAGGGGATCGCCGCCCTCCAGGTCCTCGTCGTCGCCGAGGAGCTCGAAGTCGGGATTGACCAACTGCCCGCCGCCGTAGGCGTCGACCCTGCCGAAGGCCACCATGCGGCGCCCGGCCCGCAGCCGCTTGGTCAGGTAGGGGGCGTTGAACCAGGTCAACAGCAGGGTGCCGGTGTTGTCGACCAGCAGGCCCACCAGACGGTTGGGCGAACCGCGACGCCGGGCGCGCTTGAACTCCAGGCTGCGCAGGGTGCCGATGACCGCCACCTCCTCGCCCACCCGGATACGGTTGAGTGGCATCAGCCGGCGGCGGTCGTGGTAATCCCGGGGGCGGTGGAGCAGCAGCTCGGCGACGCTTTCGAGGCCCAGGCGGGCCAGGCGCTCGGCCCGGGCCGGTCCCACTCCGCGTCGCCGCCGCAGGGGCAGCCGACCCAGTTCCTCCAGGGTCAGCGGACCCCCGGGATCGACGAAGGGGGGCTCTTCCACAGCGAAGGCTTGGGAGGGGGTGGGCGCGTCGTCGCCCCTCAGGGAGGCCCAGCGCCGGGCGAACTCGCGCAGCAGTTCGCGCCGCCGGGAGCCGACGGCGTCACGCAGGGCGAGCAGGGGCTCTCGGAGACCCGTCAGGTCCGACTGATCGACGCTCCCTTCCAGCTCGCCCAGCCAGCTCAGGATGGTGCGGCCCAGATCGGGCATCCGCTCGGCCAGGGCGTATTCGGTGCGCTCCAGCGCCCCCAGGGGGCCGGCCAGCTTGCGTTCCACCTCGGCTAGAGCCGGATTCATTCCAGGATTTCCGAGGGCTCGGTCTGGGCCGGTATCTTAATGATCAGCACGCTCAGCTTCTCCCGATCGCTGTTGCGCCAGGTGTGGGGGATGCGGGCCGGACTGTCGATCAGGCAACCGGCGGTTGCCTCCCGTTCCTCCTCGCCCACCGTGACCGTTCCGCGACCGGTCAGCACGAAGAACAGGGCGTCCACCGGGGTGCGGTGGAGCTTGAGCCGCTGCCCCGGGGCCAGCTCTATCCGCGAGACCTGCACCTCGGGCTTGCGCAGCAGGCCCCAGACCTCGACGCCGTGGGGGTTGTCCTTGGGTTGATAATCGGCGGGCTCGACGACGCGCATGGGATCACCTCGCAATGTTTGAATCGCCCGACAAGTGTACACGCCCCAACGGGCGGGGGGCAAGCGTGGGGTACTTATCCCGATTCGCCCTCCAAGCCGGGCTCCGCCCAGTTGACAGCGCCCATCTTTTAGGCTAGTCTGCTTTTCATATTAGCTAAACTGTAAACACCAATTCCAGCCCAGCGACTATTTTTCCGCCGATCCGCGCCGGAAGACGATCAGCGTTCCCGGTCGACTTGGACCGATTCGCATCCCCATTTGCTTCTGAGTTGGCGATGGCCTGCGAAACGCAGACAAGTTCCCTATCAACCCCAGTAAGGAGTTGTTCCATGAAGCGCTATACGGCCCTGTTGGTCCTGTTGCTGGTGCCCCTGGCGGCCCTGGCCGACTCCTGGACCGTGATGATCTGGCTGAACAACCAGAACAACCTCTACAGCTACGGCCACGACGATCTCAACGAGATGGAGACCTGCGACTACAGCCAGTACGGCGACGAAGTCGATGTCATCTGTCTGCTGGGGACCACCGGAGGCTACGGCACCCACGACGCCCAGCTCTACCACGTCGACTACGACTCCAGCCCCTACGACGGCGACGAGGGGATGAGCCACGTCGTCTCCACGGAGATCAACGGCCACGGCATCTGGAGCGGCACCCTGGACATGGACAACGACATCCAGGCCTTCGAGGACTTCGTCCAGTGGACCGTGGACAACTATCCGGCCGATCATTATCTGATCAGCGCCTGGGACCACGGCTCCGGCATTTGGCTCGATGACGGTTACGACTGGATCGACAAGGGGGCTTGCGGCAATCTGAAGATCTGGGAGTTCGAAACCGCCCTGAAGAACGTCGGCACCTACATCGACATCCTGGGCTACGATGTCTGCCTGCTGGGCCAGATCGAGACCGGCTACCAGATGGAAGACAACGTCGTGGGCATCCAGATCGGCAGCCCGGATTCCGAGCCCGGTGAGGGCTGGGACTACCAGGCCTTCGAAATCTTCCAGGAGGACTCGGACGTCACCCCGGAGGAGTTCGCCGCCCGCATCGTAGACGACTACCTGGACTTCTACGGCAGCGGCGTCACCCAGGGCGCCTCCGACGTGAAGAACTGGGACACCGTGATGGGTCCGGATTGGGAGAACCTCTGCCAGTTGTTGTTTAACTACTGCTACGATTACGAGGCCGACATCAGCGCGGCCCGCAGCTCGGCCGGTTACTGGAACACCTCCGAGGACCGCGACCTCTACGACTTCGTCACCGCCCTGGCCGGCGACACCGACCTGCCCTCCGATCTGCGCAGTGCGGCCCAGGACGTCGCCGACAACCTGGAGACCTATGTACTGGCCGGCGGGATGCACAACTCCATCGATCCCTCGGGCGGTCTGACCATCTGGTTCACCGAGAACGGCTCCGGCGATTCCAGTTGGTCCAGCTACCAGAACAACCTCGATTTCTCAGAGACCCTCTGGGACGAGTTCCTCGAGATGTACGCCGACCCCTACCCGGTGCTCCCGGTGATGCTCTCCGTCGACAGCGTCGACTTCGATGATACCGCCGGCGGCAACGGCGACGGCAAGATCGACCCCGGCGAGACCATCGAGTGCACCGTCACCCTGGCCAACAACGGCACCGACACCGCCAGTGGTGTAGCGGCCACTCTGGCCATCAGCGACAGCTACTTCACCGTTACCGACGCTTCGGGCAGCTTCGGCAGCATCGCCTCCGGAGGCACCGCTTCCGACACCTACACCTTCGAGGTCGACGGCTCCTGCCCCGAACCCTACAATGTGACAGCCGACCTCAGCGCCACCGCCGACGGCGGCTACTCCAACGACCTGAGTTTCGGCGTCGTGGTCGGCGCCGGCTTCCAGGATGACATGGAGTCCGGCGACGCGCTGTGGACCCACGGCGGCAGCGGCGACCAGTGGCACCTTTCCGATGAGGACGCCACCTCGGGCAGCTACTCCTGGAAGTGCGGCGACACCGGCTCTGGAGACTATTCCGACAACCAGGAGTCCTACATCAGCACCTGCCCGGTCTTCATCGATGCCGATCACAACGAGCTGAGCTTCCAGACCAAGTACTACTTGGAGAGCAGCTACGACTACGTCTACCTGCAGATCGACGACGGCTCCGGTTGGAGCAACCTGGAGACCTATAACGGCAACCACATGAGCTGGAGCGAGGAGACCTTCGACCTGTCGGCCTACGAGGGCGACGTGGTTCACCTGCGCTTCCAGTTCTCCAGCGACTATTCGGTCAGCTACGAGGGCTTCTACTTCGACGACTTCATCGTCAGCGGCGGCACCTCCGACGTTGATGAGCTCGCCATCGAAACCCGCGCCGTCGAAGAGGGCCTGTTGATAAGTTGGACCGCCGACGACCCGGCCTCCATCGTCGGAGCCCGGGTGCTGCGCGAAAACGAGACCGGGTACACGGCGCTCCACGAGGCGCCCCTGACCGGCGGCCGCTTCCTGGACGCCGATGTCGAGCCCGGACGCACCTACAACTACAAGGTGACGATCACCGAAACCGACGGGCGCAGCACCACCTTCGGTCCGGTCTCCGGCACCGCCGCGCCGCGCGCCCTGGCCGACGAACTCGGCCAGAGCTTCCCCAACCCGGCCGTGGGCAGCGTGACCGTGCCCTTCGAACTCGCCGAGACCTCCCCGGTCAGCCTGCGCGTCTACGATATCGCCGGGCGCCGGGTGGCCACCCTGGTCGAGGGCGAGCTGGCCGCCGGCCGTCACGAAGTGGTCTGGGACACCGCCGGCGTCGACTCCGGCGTCTACCTGGTCCGTCTGGAGGGCGAGGGTCTGACCCTGACCCGCCGACTGACCATCACCCGCTAAACACACCGACGCATCAGCAATGACCAACGGGGGCCGATAGCGGCCCCCGTCTGGATTATCGGACATTGGCCTCTGAACTTGAAGCGGATGAGTCGGTCTCGGCATTCACTTACCGAATGCCGGATCGGACGGTTCGGGATCAGCTTTATCGATGTTTGCCGGGTCCTCCTATCAACCGTTTGCTTATGCGACGAGTGTGATTGCCGATCCATAACGCCTCTCCCAGCTTGTGCCAACCTTATGCTCAACGCTGATTATCATTTGACACCGCAAGCCCGTCGCCCACGCCGGTACCATTCCCTCCACCCTTGACAGCCGTCATACTCGCAGCTATACTCCCCCTTCAACGTGGCCGATTGCAGATTGGCCACTTGGCTGCTCAGTCCCTCGCCTAAGCGGCGGAGCACCGATTCTTCCACTTCATCACTCCCGGCGTTCGCGCCGGGGTCGGGTCACTGCTAAACCCAATCACGAGGTGAAACAATGACCGAGCCGCGTGAATCCAAAAGCGCCCTCTTCGTCGACGGCGTCAACATGTTCTACGCCCAGAAGAAGCTGGGCTGGCACCTGGACTACAAGCGCATCCTGCACTACTTCGTCCCCAATCCTGAGCACCTGTACAACGCCTTCTACTACACCGGCGTCCAGCATCCCACGGAGTCCAAAGAGGAGAACTTCCTCAACGCCCTGACCATGATGGGCTACACCGTGCGCCGCAAGCGCGTCAAGGTCATCTTCGACCTGGACACCGGCGAAGAGGTCCGCAAGGCCAACCTGGACACCGAGATGGTCGTCGACATGTTCAACACCGTCGACAACTACGACCGGGCCATCGTCTTCTCCGGTGATTCCGACTTCGAGCGCGCCCTGGAGCTTTTGCGCACCAAGGGCAAGGAGGTCATCGTCGTTTCGACCCGCGGCATGGTGGCCATCGAGCTGATCAACGCCGCCGACCGCTACTACGACCTGCAGTACCTGCGCGAGGAGTTCGAGAAGCTGCCCGGCACTTAGGCCCACCACGTCGAATACCCGAAGGGACCCCGTGGGGTCCCTTCTTTTAATGCAGAGGCGGCTGCTCGATCCCACGATCATGATCAGCGGTTCTGAGCGTTCATCTCCAGCCAGCGCCAGACAACGGGCCGGGGCTTTTCCATCAAGCCGATTGCATACCAACGGGGGCCGCGCGGCCCCCGTCGTTGGCGTTCGGTTTTCGAGATGGTCTAGCGGGCGATGACCAGGCGGCTGGTCAGCACTTCGCCGCCGGCCTGGAGCCGGGCCAGGTAGACGCCCTCGGCGGTGCCGGAGCAGTCCCAGTTGATCAGGTGACGTCCGGCGGAGAGCTCACCGGAAGCCAGGGTGGCCACCCGGCGGCCGGAGAGGTCGTAGACGGCCAGCTCGACGTGTTCGGCCTCGGGCAGGGTCAGCTCGAAACCGGCGGCGGCGCGGGCCGGGTTGGGGTAGGCGCCGGAGAGGGAGCGGGACAGCGCGCCCTCGGGCATCATGATGGAGACCGGTCCGACGCGGAAGCTGCCGCCGTCGGCCTCGGTGATCTCGAGGTAGTAGTCGTTGCGGCCCGCGGCGGTGGCGTCCAGGTAGGCGCCGGAGGTTGCGGTCAGGCTGATGTCGTTCAAGCGCTCGGAGCCGCGGTAGATGTCGAGGCCGGCGAAGGTGCCGTCATCGGCGATCTCCCAGCGGACCAGGGCGCCGTCCTCGGTGGCCGCTCCGTCGAAGGAGACGACGTCGACGGCGGAGTAGTCGCAGTCGCAGGTGCCCTGGTAGGGGTAGTACTGGGGCATGTCGACGGTGACGTAGAGATCGCCGTGGATCTCGCCGGTCAGGGTGAAGTCGGCCTGGCCCGAGGAGTCGGTCTGAGCGGTCTGGAAGACGGCGTCCTCCATGTAGACGCAGACGGTGGCTCCGTTGATGGGCGCGGCGGTGACGGTCTGGACGCTGACGGTGAAGTCGCCGCCGTACCAGGTGTCGGGGTGCTGCACGGCGAGGCTCGCCGGGCTGTCGACCCAACTGCGGGTCTGGCAGGGTCCCAGGACGTTCTGGACGTACATCACCCAGCGCATGTAGGTATTGCCGGCCTGGGGGACGTAGTAGTCCTTGCTCCAGGTCTGGGCTACGCCGAACTCGGTGAAGCCCTCGTTGAAGACGGCCTCGAAGAAGCGGGCGTCGTAGAGATTGCTCTCGCCGTTGGGGGCGTCGCCGGGGGAGTAGAGACCGTAGCGGGAGTTGGCCATGGTGGCCACCGAGCCGCCGGTGGGGTTGACGACCAGGCCTTCGCAGACGCAGCGGGCGCGATCGAAGCCGCCGGACATGCAGCCCTGGATGTACATCCAGCCCTGGTAGTCCCCGTTGGTCATCGCGTAGGCCTCGTCGGTCGAGATGTAGGTGTTGTTGCCGGCGCCGATGACGCTGTAGTTGGAGTGGTGGAGCTGGTTGACCACGGCGGATTCGCCGGCTTCGTAATCGGCGATGATGTCGGCGTCGGTGTAGCTGCCGTCTCGTTCGTAGTAAGCAGTGAAGGGGGTGAGCTCGGCGGGCAGGTAGTTGTCGCCGATGTAATCCAGGCCGTCGCCGCCCCAGGTGGGGATGTTGTCCAGCTTGCCGGCGAAGAAGATCGTGGTCGTCGGGAAGTCCGCGGGCACGCTCTTCTCGTAGGTCAGGATCTTGTTGACCACGGCGGTTACCTCGCCGGTGTTGTTGACGGGCAGGCGCGAGACGTAGACGTCGCCGTAGTAGTCCAGGGGCTGATCGGCTATGTATTCGCCCCACTTGTTGTCACCGTCGACGTTCCAGGTGTGGTCCAGGTCCGAGTAGTAGAGGTCGCAGGGGATCATGTTGTCGTCGTAGGAGCCGAAGCTGATCCAGGCGCGGCGCTCGCGGACGTAGGCGGTATCGCCGCCGAGGACCACGTAGACCGTGGACCAGTTGGTGAAGGCGTCGATGATGAAGTTGCGGATCTTCTCGGGCATATCCGTGCCGCTGTAGGTGCTCTGGATGTAGTCCGTGGTCACCACGGCGGTGGTCAGACCCTTTTGCAGCTTCCACTCGACCAGGGGTTCGAAGGCGGTGACGAAGGAGGGATCGGTGATCAGCACCCACTCGGCGGTGTCGCCGACCATGGGCTCGTTGATGGTGCTGCGCGGCTCGACGCCGGGAGGGGTGGAGGCTTTCACCGGCGCCGGGACCATTACCTCTTCGGGGTTGATGACCAGGCTCTGCACCCTTTCGCGTCCAATCTCGGCGGCGTGGGTGGTCAGCACCGTCGGGGTGCGGATGCCGGCGGTCCGGCTGTCGTAGACGATGTTGAAGTCGATACTGGTGATCAGCTCGAGCCGGCCCGAGGCCGGGTGGTAGATGACGGGGCAGAAGACCAGGTCGGCCACGCCGTAGCCGGCCAGGTTGCCGCCGCCGCGGGCCTCCAAAGGAACGGCCGGGTAGACGCCGTCGCCTTCGTAGATCGCCGGGTCGAAGTTCTCGGTGAAGGCGGCCGGCTGGGAGATCGGCCGGGATTCCTGGGTCGGGAAGACCACATGGGTGCCGGGCAGCTCGATGCTCTGGTAGTCGAGTATCTCGACCTCGGCGGCGATCATGCCGGCCGGGCAGGCGACGTGGATGGGCAGCCAGGGCAGGCGCGGAGCGCCGATATCGTTGGTGTAGGCCGCTCCGGGAAGGTTGGGGATGATGTAGCCGTTGCTCTCGACCAGCTCGACCTGGGATTGGTCCACCGTATAGGTGTAGCCCAAGGCGAGGATCGGCAGGAGCAGCAGCGCCAGCGACAGCTTCTTCACGATTCCTCCTGGGGGTAAGCTCGAAAGGGTGAGCAAAAATGATAAGGGATCATCAAAACAAACAGGACCAATATCCGTAGCGATTAAGAGCTGCTAGATGGAGTACTTTTGAAACTTGCTTTGTTTTGGGCGTCATCTTGTTCAAGCATCTATTCAAGCATCTAGCGGAGACAGGTGATAATACTTGCAAGAGCTTGCCTTGGCTCGTCCTCCAGCAGGCAGTGCTTCAAGTCTGTCCGGCGGGACCGATAGCCACCCGGCCACCCACTGCGCAAAGCTCTGGTAATGCTCCGTTGCCACGAGTCGATTGCCGGAAAATGACAGCAAACTGAGCCAAACAGCAGTACATGACGAGCTATCAGCGCAGGCAGCGTGGAACGTGTTTGGACCAAATCAGGCTGATTGGAAGCGGCTTACTGGGCCGTTATTGACTCCGAGGAAATGCGCCGTTGATGAGCAAGCCTTCAGATAGCATGCCCTTGTTGCTTGTTATTAAGACACTTAGGATTCTACGGCAATCTGCTGTCGGAGCATATACAGGTGTGCGGATATCCAGGTTTGCTAAGGATGACGCTCTTCTTAGTCGCCACGTTTAGACTGCCTGTTTGGTGACGGGTATCCGATACCAATCGCTTCTATTATCAACAGGATACAATCACAATCATGTCCGGTCAGGGTATACATACCTTAGCGTGTTAAACCGGTCCGGATGGGAGTGATAATCCCAATGATTGAAGGGTATGGGAATGATTGCGGGGGGGGGGTGACGAGATGAGCGCTTGCCGGTCGCGTTGAAGACGCCGGGATGCTACTTGCCAAGTGTTCGGCAGGCGACTGTGGGAAAAAGGAACTAGAACCAGTGCATATTTGTTGACCACTCTGACAGATAGCTTACACAGTTCCATTTTTTACGATAAAAAAAGGTCGTTGACAAGGTGTTTGCCAGTGTTAAGCTGACATTCGCAGTTGCCGATGAAGAATCCCGGCCGGGTGCGGGAGTGATCCGGCCCTCCCCCGCCGATCCGTCGCCCTTGCGTCGCGGCGCGTTTGAGGCTATCCTATCCAGTGTTCTATTATAAGCACCGCCCGGATGGGTAGCCCTTTTAACAAACGAGGATATCATGAAGCGTCTTCCGTCGATTATCATCCTGCTGGCCGGTGCGGCCGCGGCCCTGGTCGTCGAGGTCGATCCCGCCGAGGTGACCCTGCGGACCGTCGACGGCTGGACCGTCGTCGAGCTGGACGTCGGCGTCGTCGCCGTTCTCGAGGGAGCCCCGGCCCTGCCCTCGCGGCCCCTGCACTACTCCGCGCCGCCGGGTGCCTGCGCCACCGACGTGAAGATTCTCTCCGTGGAAACCCTTCCCCTGGAGCTCGAGGCCCCGGTGATCCCGGCGCTCTACCTTTCCGGTGGTGAGGATTACCGACTGCCCGAAGCCGACCCGGCGCTCTACGCCTCGGTGAGCCCCGTGCCCGACCGCCCCCTGGTCGCCGTCGGTGGGGGCAACGCCGCCGGGGAGTCCCTGGCGGCGCTGATCCTGACCCCCTTCATTTACCGGCCCGGGACCGGTGAGCTGGAGCTGGTCACACGCGTCGAGTTCGAGATCGTCCATGAGCCATCGGCTTGCAGCCCCCGCCTGCCCCGGGTCCGCACGCCCCGGGCGGCGGAGCTTTACGACGTCCGGCTGGCGGCCTTGACCGACAGCCCCCCGGGCTTCACGGCGGTGACGGTCCCCGCCCGGCAATCGACGGCGGCGGGACCCCTGATCGAGCCGTTGGCCGACGACGAGACCGCCGAGTGGCTGTTGATCACCGCCGAAGCCTTCACCGACGACCTCCAGCCCCTGGTCGACTGGCGCACCGAGCAGGGCTGGACCACCGCCGTGGTCACCGTGGACTACATCGAGGCCGAGTACGGCGGGCGGGACACCCAGGAGCGCATCCGCAACTGCATCATCGACTTCTACGAGAACCACTCCACCGTTCATGTGGTGCTGGGCGCAGACACCAACAACCTGCCCGAGCGCCGGGGCTTCGCCTTCGAGTCCGGCGCTCCCGACGAGTACCTCATCCCGGCGGACCTCTACTACGCCGACCTCGACGGTGACTGGAACGCCGACGGCGACGACCGTTGGGGTGAGACCGCCGACGACGATGTCGACCTCTACTCCGACGTCGTCGTCACCCGGCTGCCCCTCTTCGCCCCCGGCGACGGTGCCCGCATCGTCGACAAGATCCTCACCTACGAGCAGTCCCCGCCCGAAGGCTTCACCGAGAACGTCCTGCTGCTGGGCTCGGACTGGGACGCCCAGACGCCGGGCGACGTCTTCTGCGACTACATCGATGACGACCTGCCCGCCGAACTCAAGCCGGCCACCAAGCTCTACCAGTCCCTGGGCAACCTCAGCCGGGCCACGACGATCCCCGAACTCGAAGCCGGCAACTGCGCCGTGATCGCCCACTGCGGCCACGGCAACTATAGCCTGCTCTCCCTGGCCGCCGAGCTTCTCTACGTCAACGATCTGCTCACTCTGGAGAACGGCTTCGCCGGTGGCTGGTACGCCGCCCCGGGCTGTCTCTGCGGCGGTTTCGACCGTCCCCGCTGCCTCGGTGAGGCCTGGTTGTTCTCCGAGGACGGCGGCGGGGTGGCCGCGATCATGAACTCGCGGGTGAGCTGGTACATGCCCAACCTGCCGGGCAACGGCCCCGGCGAGCGGCTGATCCGCACCTTCGTCGAGAAGGTCTTCGTCGACGAGCTGCGCGAGTTCGGCGCCTCGATGACCGCCATGCGCGATTTCTACGTTCCCTACGCCCTGTCCAACCCGACCTACTGCTGGTCCCTCTACGACATGAACGTCCTGGGTCCCTCGCTGACGCCCAGTTGGGGTCGCGAACCCCTCGAGCTCAACGTCTACCATCCGGACTCCTACACCGGCGGCAGCCTGACCGTGATCGTCTCCGATGACGGCGGTCCCATCGCCGACGCCCTGGTGGGCCTCCACAAGGCCGACGAGGTCCACGCCGCCGCCCGGACGAACTCGAGCGGCGCGGCCTTCTTCAGCGACCTCGAGCCGCAGACCGCTGGCAGCATCACCCTGACCGTGACCGCCGTGGACCACCTGCCCCACCAGGCCGGGATCTACGTGCCCAACGCCGACATTGACGGGGTAAGCTTCGAGGGCGCGAGCGACGAGGACGGCGCCCGGCTGGCCTGGACCATCGCCGCCCCGGCGGCCTTCACCGCGCTGAGCCTCTTCCGCGACGGGGTCCGCCTCAACGACGAGCCTTTGCCTGTGGGCGACGGCGCCTGGCTGGACCGCGGCCTCGCCGGAACCGCCGCCTACCGCCTGGAGCTCTTCGACGCCGCCGGAGAGCTCCACGTTGTCGGCCCACTCGAGCTGACCGCTCCGACCACCACCGCTCGCACCGCGCTGCACCAACCCCACCCCTGCCCCGCCGACGACGCGGTCGCCCTGGCCTTCGAGACGGCCGAGGCCGGCGCCGTCGAGCTGGCTCTCTACGATCTGGCCGGGCGTCGGGTGCGCCTGCTCCAGCGAGCGCCGCTGGCCGCCGGTCGCCACGAGCTGGTCTGGGACTGCTCCGGCGTTCCCGAGGGGGTCTACCTGGTGCGTCTGAGCACCGAAGCCGAGAGCCGGACGACGCGGCTGGTCATCGTACGCTGAGCGACTGTTCATTCCTTCATTAGTGATGAAACCAGGCGCCTTTGTGGGGCGCCTGGTTTTACAGCATTGCCCGGAACTGAACGAACCCACCGCGGAGAGGGTTAAAGATGAAGGCTTACTATATCAGGAGTATATAAATTGCTTATTAAGATAGCATAAGTTGTTGCTAATGTTGTCCAGCAACTACACATAGATATTTTTTTATGTTACTATCCACCCTTTACTATCTTTTCTGCTCTTTTCTCAATATATTACTGCTTGCGTATAAAATGTATCCCGCACTGGTGGCAAATGGGAACCAGAGGTCTTCCGGCGGTTGTATGTCCGGGGTTGCCATGGGTGTTGAAACGGCTGCTTCCGTCGCAAACGCCCGAGTGCGGCCCAGGCTCCGTTTGGATAGCCGCTCTCGGTAATGGGATGCCGAAAGCAAGCTCTGGTCCGCGGCATACGCGAGTGCAGTCCCGTACTTTTACCACCTCCGAGGGTTCAATGCTGGCAGTGATGCACCGGCTCGTAAGCGTTTTTGATCCATTCCGGGATTATCCTAAGGATCATTATACCCTTTCTGCACCGGATCGTAAGTGGGACCTGCTGATAGTACGAGTGGGGATCAGCTTTTGCTCGTCACAAAGCGGCTGGTAGAAAGTGGCGGCTGTTAAGGCGTGATCTGTGGCGAGCCCAGATCCCAGCGCACTTGTTTTGCCCTGAGAGCAGATTGCCATTAACTCCCGTAATACCATGTAATAAAGAAATGCAAAATGAGTGTATGGCCATAATCGAGCATTTCAGGGAAGCGAAGAACGGCCCAGCAGACCGCTCCCAATCGGCCTGATTTGGTCCGAACACGATCCGTATTGTCAAAGGGACTAAACAAAGCCTTAGACTATAATTATCACGATACAAACTATCAGCACGATTGTCTTTTGGGGGGGGCGACAAGCTCCGGCTTTCCGCGACACTTAGTACAAGGTGAGGTTAAGCGCAGCAAACCGACAGTATGAAATAGGTGACAGAGAACGCTATACAGCATTGATCGCCGATCTATTCGCGAGAAGTACCTGTCGATCAGCGAGTGATAATCCCAAAATGAGCAGTACCGGGTGGGCGATGAAGACTCGGCAAACCGTTCCTGAGCAGCCTGCTTGGCCCGAACTCGTTCCAGGATGCCCTGGGCTGAAGCCCCAGCAATTTAGCCAATCCGCAACCATACCAGACGATGGACAAGGAGCCCCTGATGACCACCACCCGACCGCTTGCAGTCCTGCTGACCCTGGTCCTGCTTGTCACGACCGGCGGCGCCCTCGCCGAAACCCTCTGGGAGTGGCCCTACGACATCGACAACGCCGATAACTCCCTGCCCGGCAGCTACGGAGCCTTCTATATGGCCGACGACTTCGAACTCACCGACACCGCCTGCGTCGAGTCGGTGCGTGTCTACGGCGTTTACATCAACGGTACGCCGGGTTCGGATTACGACGTGATCATCCTCGCTGACGACGGTGGCTCGCCGGGCGCCGAGTTGACCTCCGAGGTCTGCCCCCCGGACAGTCAGATGACCGGCGACACTTGGGGTCACTTCGACTATCCGGTGTATCAGAGCGACCTGATCCTGGCCTCGCCGATCCAACTGGCCCCGGGCGATTACTGGCTCTGCGTCCACTACACCGGTGACCGCTGGTACTGGATGGCCGACGAGACCGACGGCAACGCCCACCGTGACAGCGGCTCGGGCTGGGAACTGATGTCGGGCGACTATCAGCTCGTCTTCAGCGTCCACGGCGAATGGAGCGGCGCACGGGTCGAAGAGACCACCTGGGGCCGCATCAAGGCTTTTTAGGATAGCTGTGTAAACCGTAGCCATAGCTCGTTGATGATAGTCGCAACCCGTCGGGTTGGCGTTCGAGCGGATTGTAAAAATGCCCCCAATCTAGGCGACGCCATCCAGACCAGCCACTTTATCAACCCGGTCATACTCTGGTGTTGGAAAACCGGCCCCGCGGGGCCGGTTGTTTTTCGGTGTGCAATAGCCGTGCGACGTTGGTTCACTCCTCGCCGCCGCCCAGGCGGTCGTGGTTGAACTCGGCCTCGTAGCCGGTCACCTTGCCGGCGTTGTCCATGGCGCACTCGATGTGCCCCTTGTCGTCGGAGTAGGCGTAGTGGTAGCCGACGGGGTTGTCGTCCTGACCGATCTCCGGGCAGGTCATCATCCGGCGGATGTTGTCCGGGGAGGCGCTGTTGGCCATCAGCTCGGTGGCGTTGGGGTGGGCGCTGGGATCGGAGAGGCGCGCACCGGCCGGTCCGGGCTTGACGTTGGGATGGGTGGTCAGGTAGCGGCTGATCTCCAGTTCGAGGTTGCTCTGGTTGGTGATGCAGGCGGTGCGGTTGGCGTCGTTGATGTAGTCGATGATGTTGGGCACGGCGATGGCGATCAGGATGGCGATGATCGCCAACACGATCATCAGCTCGATGAGGGAGAAGCCGCCCTCGCCGATCGGTGTATCATGACGCGACGGCTTCCGCAAGCCGCGAGGTCGGGGGAGAAAGAAAGCCTGGAGCCGCTGGAGCAGTCGCCGCATCGTTCCTCCTTGTATTGCGAACGTAGATTGTTAGTATATCCCGTCAGTCGGGGGACGGTCAAGCATCCCGGGTTCCGAGTCCGCACGGCGTGATGACCGATGATCAACAGCGTTCCGGCGCGACGGTCCGGGCTGATTCGGCGTAGTCATGTTAATCCGGGGCCTCTTGCCGGGTGCGGACTCGGAGTCAAACCAGGAGCCGCAGTTTCCCGCCTTGCAGCGTCCGAGTTAAAGGAGTCTACATCGAGCGCCACAAATCAACCTCAGGGCAGCGACAGGGTTGAGGGTGATAAAATATGGGATTATCTCGCGCACCTGAACCGATTCATCCAGCTATTAGATTGTCATTACTTGCTTTATCGTTCACACTGGCCGCCATTGTCATCCCGTTGTTTGGTGGCACCATACCCGGCCTTGTATTGAGTTCCGCCGGAAGCCCGAGGCTGTTGGTCCCATTCAGGTTTCGACCAGGCTGTGAGTGCACGACCTGCTGACGACGCTCCATTGCTTGCTTTAGCAGCTTCGTCCGTTATCCGCCTTCGCTGGTTGACCCCTCGCTGCGGGCGGTTACCAGGACCCGTCTCAATGCGTCTTTCACAAGCTGCGATACTTGGTTCAGTTTCGGGTGATGATCTCAAAATTAAATTACAAGCCGTTATAGATCCATTTATCTTCAAGTATGTGTGATGATCCAAACACAAAAGGCCCCGCGCGGGGCCTTTATGCGAACGATACGAGCCGCTCTAGTCGCCGGGGCTGATGGCCTCGACGGGGCAGACCTCGGCGCAGGCGCCGCAGTCGGTGCAGAGGTCGGGATCGATGACGTAGGGCTCGCCCTCGCTGATGGCGTCCACCGGGCACTCGGGCAGGCAGGATCCGCAAGCTACGCAGTCGTCGCTGATCACGTAGGCCATTCTCTTCCTCCTTGGGGATGTCGGTTGGGGGGATCGTTTTGTCGACCAACCCCGGCGGGCATAGTAGGAATAAAGGGCGTAGCCGTCAAGGGGTGGAGGTTCCTCGGGTTCAATCGATATCTCTTCTCATTTATGATCCGGCTGTCTTTCGAGGGTCGCCCGAGTGTCGTCCGTTGAGAGCGACGGCAGTGATGCGAAAACGGGGCGATTGATATCGACCTCTCCGTATGCGGGCTCCCTGGGCCTTTGAGCGGGTCTATGGGCGGCTCTCCGTTGGTCAGATCAACTACCGATCGGTAGTCGGTCGGGATGCACAGGACGCAACCAGCCTTAGTCTCCATCGGCCCGCTTGCATGACATGACCATCGGGAGGCCGGAGCGAGGGGGCTCCTGTTTCACCGCTCGCGCGCCGATCAGGGAAGAGCCGGGGCGGCGGGTCAATCCACCCGGCGGCAGGTTTCCTCCCGCGCTCGCCGGGCCGGGGGGCTCGGAGTCTCAGCGGGGCGGCCCACGGGGATGATCGCCGTCAAGCGGCGTCCAGCGGGCAGTTCGAGGTGCCTTTCCAGGCGTTCCCGGGCCACCAGAGGCGCGCCCAGCCAGCAAGCGCTGTATCCCAGGGCGTGGGCCGCCAGCAGCAGGTTTTGGATCGCCGCCGCCGTCGAGACCAGCCAGGAGAGGCTCGCCCCGGCGGCGGGGTGGCCGGGCAGCAGCTCCTCTAGTTGTTTGCGCCAGCGCGAGGGCTGTGGCTCGCCGGCGACGTAGAAGACCAGGGGCGCCTTCTCGAAGAAGGTCGCGTAGCGAACCAGATTCTCCCCGGTTTGGGCGAAGCCGGGGGCCCGGCGAGCGATCCCGGCGACCTCGTCGCGGACGGCCCCTGCGGCGGCGGCGTTGAACGCGGCGTTACGTGAGGCGATCAGGAACCAGGGCTGTTTGTTGGAACCCGAGGGCGCCCAGCGAAAGGCCGCGATCATCCGCTCGACGTCGTCGTCGGGTACGGGGTCGGCGGTGTAGCGGCGCACGCTGCGGCGGCCTTCGATAATCTCGGCCAGGTGTCTGTAGCGCTCGTCGGTCATCTCGATCACATCCCATCGTGGTTCGACGGCTCGGTACGGATGTAGTAATCGCCTTCGGCCATGGGTCTCAGGCGGACCCTGCCGGCGACGATGAGCTCCTTGAGTGTGCCGCGGACGGCTTCGACGGGTTGGCCCAGCATGGCGGCCAGGTCCCCGGCGCGACCGGGGCGGCGGCCCAGGTAGGTCATCACCTCGCGCTCCAGGTCCACGGCCCGGCGACGGGTTTGGGGTCCCCGGTAGGCGGCGATGACCTCGACGGGGCGGTCGAAGGCGGCGGCGATCTCTTCCAGGCGCTCGGGCTCGACGGCGGCGGCCCACTCCTCGGCCGGTGGTCGCACCACGGTGTTGAGCTGGACCAGCTCGGGATCGATGCGCTCGACGGCGGCTCGCAGCTTGTCGAGGTGCTCGGCGTCGTCGTTGATCCCCGCCGCCAGCATGATCTCCAGCCAGAAGCGCCCCCCGGCCTCCCGGCGCAGCTCCGCCAGGCCGGCGATGATCTCCTCGATGCGCAGGCCCGGCGCTGGGCGGTTGATGCGTTCGAAGGTCGGCTGATCGGCGGCGTCCAGGCTGGGCAGCAGCAGATCGGCGGCGGCCAGCTCCCGTCGCAGCTCGGCGTCACCGGCCAGGGTGCCGTTGGTGATCACGCAGACCGGGGCTTCCAAACGATCTTGCACCCCGGCGATCAGCCCGCCCAGGTCGGCGTTGAGGGTGGGTTCACCGGAACCGGCGAAGGCGGCGTAGTCTATGTGCGGTAGTTCCGGGGCGCGGCGCTCCACGACGGCGAGGAACTTGGCCGGGGAGAAGAAGCGGCGGCGTCGGGTTTGCGGCGTGGCCGTCGGCCCGAGCTGGCAGTAGACGCAGTTCAGGCTGCAGACCTTGGACGGTACCACGTCGAGACCCAGCGAGACCCCCAGCCGGCGGCTGGGCACCGGCCCGTAGAGGTATTCTTTCACGGGTTTCCTATCGATGGGCTCCTCAGGCCAGCTTGAGCACCTCTTCGACCAGGCGGTCGATGCCGACGTAGACCTCGGCGATGTCGCGGGCGCTCATGTAGGCCGGGGTGGAGACGATGCGGTTGGTTTCGTCGACGATGCAATCATCGGCGGCGCACTCGACGTGCTCGGCGCCCATTCCGCGCAGATGCTCGGCGGTGTCCGGATCGTCGCCGATGGTCAGCCGGGGCTTGACTTCGGTGCCCTGGAAGACGGCCGCCACGACGGTGGGGCTGATGCAGATGGCGCCCACGGGCTTGCCGGCGGCGTGCATGGCGCGCACGGCCCGGGCAACGTGGGGGTCCGGAGTGGCGGCGGGACCCTGGAGGGCGTAGTCGGAGAGGTTTTTGGCGCTGCCGAAGCCGCCGGGGATGACCAGGGCGTCGACCTCGGCGGGGTCGAATTCGGCCAGGTCGCGAACCTCGCCCCGGGCGATGCGGGCCGACTCGACCAGCACGTTGCGCTGCTCACCGGCCACCGGGGCCTGCTTGAGGTGGTCGACGACGTCGTGTTGGGGCTTGTCCGGGGCGTAGCAGACGTACTCGGCGCCGCGCCGGGTGATCGAGAGCAGGGCGCTGACGGCCTCGTGGATCTCGGCGCCGTCCTTGACGCCGCAGCCGGAGAGGATGACGGCTACCTTGGGCATGGGGGGCCTCCTGGGGTTTCCTTGGGGTTTGCTTACTAGATGAATCAGTCGGGAACATCCTGCGACACGCATCGCCTCAGATCATTGCAGCATCAGCGGGCTGGGATTGTCGAGTCGACAGCAACCTTCCACAGAACCGCAGCATGGGGCGAGGGCGAACAAGATAACGCGATCCTAGCTCTCTGGTTGGGCCGCGGACTGTTGATTCATTGACTGTTCGGACCCTAGATGAACGTCGGCGAATAATAATTGCAAGGTGTTGCAACCACACCCGGTTGATGCGGAAGCACGACAGACAAAAATCGTTGGGATTATCACACATGCCTGAACAGGTACGTATCGCTATTAGCTTGATGTGTAGTG
>CAZOOP010000030.1:24733-48971 GCA_964581465.1 uncultured bacterium | reverse complement strand
GCATGATAGACTACCTAAAAAGCATCCTGATTGGTCCATGATCGTGTGTGATCCCTAAACGTTTTACATAAGACTCTGAAAATCAACTACCCAAACTAGTAAACTACCCCCCCGTGGCTGGGGAGGGGAGTGGGGAAGGAAAATAGAGGGAAGATAGGGTCAGTCCTCCAAGTCCAGGTAGTCCTTGAAGCGCTTGAAGCGCATTAACCAGTCATGGATCGAGTTCCAAGTAAGCTCCTTCAGGGACCCCACTTTTGATTCACCCACCCCGTTATGCGCCAAGGCGTTGAAAACGGGGTTATTTACACGTTCCCAACAGCTCTCTCCGTTATAGGTCAAACCGCAAGGTGAGAATCCTTCCTGCGGCGCCCGCAGAGCTTCGTAGTCCAGGCCCACCCAGAGCTCGTCGGGATGGTCTAATATCCGAAATGTGAAGGAGATAAGCCACTCAAGATCGAGTGGTTTTTGAGTTTGGATGGAGTTTATGTGCTACTCTCCTTAAGCCTATTATAGTAATTTACAAAGTAGTAGTAGGGATGGTTATGTACAAATCGCTCATGGTTATCAATTAAAGTCACATTCAGACAACTTTCCGTCCCTCCCATGGCGGGGCCGCGCATTCCGCGACCAAGCATCTGCATATAACTGACCGGGCTGTAAACCAGGCGGGAGACCAGGATCATGTCAACCTTGGGTGCGTCAAAGCCGGCGGTGAGCACACCGTAGTTGGTCAAGACGTTAATCTTACCTTCCTGGAAACGCTTGATGAAATCCCGCCGGGCAACCATTGGTGTAACTCCACTAATAGCCGCTGCTGCGATGTCTTGCCGGTTTAGGCGTATTGCCATCTCATTGGCGTGATCTACAGAGTTGGCGAAGAGGAGGATGGAGTTGACTGGTTCATTACCTTGAATCTTATTCTTTACAATATCTGCAAGCTCTCGATTGCGTGTATCGTCATAAGTCAAGCGTTTACTAATTTTATTAATTAGTTTAGCATAGTCAAATTCGTGTCCCTCTCTAACATGACGGTTCTCGCTATATTGATCTAGTTCATTTTGGACATCTTCATCAAGTTTGGTATCTCTTTTAATACGTTCATTTATAATTGTTGAAAGAACTCCTTGCTCAGGATTACTAAGTCGTTGATATAAGCCTTCCTGATCTTCAGGCAAACATGTTTCCGAGAAACGGCTGGCCAGGCGTCGGCTCTCTTCGTTATCGACCCTGAAGGGTGTGGCACTTAAACCGATAAAGGGTGGCTCCTGTCCAGTTTCCCGCCCCATCGGGGCCGCCGCATCCAGCCAATTGAACACCTGTGTATATGATGGAGCAATCGCATGGTGGCATTCGTCAATCACCACCAGACCGGGATTCAACATCCACTTTAAATCTTTCTGGCCCATTCGTGAGTTGAGCGTTTGTGCTGTCGCCACAATAACAACCGGCTGCGCGTTGTCTTGATGGACCGGGTTGCTCGTATTCGGCCAAACACCGCCCCAGAAACGAATTATCCGCAGATCCTTCAGCTCTTCGCCCTTATTGCACCAAACACGGATGAAGGACGATACCGCCTGCTCGCAGAGTTCGTCGGACTGCGCCACCCAGAGGACGCTGCGCCTGCCTTCCTTGGGCTTGAGGACGAACTCCACCGCCGACTCGACCGTGACCCGAGTTTTTCCGGCGCCGGTGGGCAAGCTGACCACGGCCCGTCTTCTCTTCTCGCCGTTACTGAGCAAGCCTTCAATGCCGCTTTTCACTTCTTCCTGATAATCATGGAGCTGGGGTAGAGTTATCGGCCCGTCGATCAGCTCTTCGGGATAACGCTTGGGGTTGGCCGAGGCGGCGTATTCCGAGGGGAAGCCCAGATCGTCGACAAAACTGAAGGCGGGACCGGTGTTCCAGCGGGCGGGAGGATCGAGGTGTTGGTGCTCCAGTTCATCACGTAAGGCATACAGCGTGGCCACACCGTGGTGCTTAAGTACCAGCCCGGCGAGTTCAACACCGTCACAATTGTTCGAGGAATACGGGTTTGCCCAAAGCATCGAGCAGGATCCGCTTGTCTTGTTGAACCGCCAGCCAGAGCTTCTCCGCCAGGGTCTTCCCCCGGGCAGCTTCACGTCGCCTGCGCCATGGATCGAGCAGTGTACTCGTTGCTTGCTCAAGACTGTTTTCCAACCATCCGGTTGATGCTATCTCCGTCAGGATTAGAGATAGCCCGTCGTCTTTCGGCATCTCATTGAACTGAGCATAGTCAATCAACAGCACGTCATTTTCCAGCAGGCATACCGTTTTCTGTTGGGTTCCCTCCAGGCCGATGCGCAGGTTCAGCACCTCCTGGCAACTAGCGCTCTCCTTGGCATCGTCTGAGAGGACGCATTCTAACTCGGGAAGTGCCTCAATCAGCAACTCCTCTGATCCAACCGGCTGGTATTCTGCTTCTAACTCCCCGGAGAGCTCCTGAGCTCCCTTATCTTTCCATAGCGCGTAAGCCTCATCATCCAGTGTTACGACTGTTCTGCCGTTTTGCCGACCCAGCCTGGCCAGGTCCGGCGAGGTGGTGATGTAGATTTCTTTTAACTTGTGACCGTTTATAGTCTCAGGCACGACGCCGGTCTCCGCCGCACCATTCCAGAGGGGTGCCAGCCGATCATCAGTCAGGTTTTTTTCTGTTGCTAGTTCTTCAATTAGTCCACGCCAGAACTTTTTCTTGTCCTCATTATTTACTGTAACTTCTGGCAGGATGTCCTCATCGTCGCCATCACCCTTGATGAAGAGCCTGATCTTGGGCTTCCATTCATGCTCCCAGTTGGGCAAAAGGCGCAAGGCAGGGTGTTCATAGTACTCACGGAAGGCCGCCAGGCGGACGGTCCGCCCGCCGAGCTGCAGGGCGCCGTGTTCGAGGAGCAACCAGCGGACAGGGTGGGGCAGGTGTTTGATGGGGTAGTTATACCAACCTCTATTTGTCTTATGACCGAACCTGACTGTTCTATCTAAATCTTCGTTTAGCAATAATTTAATATAGTAGTCACTTAGTATTCTGACCGGCTTACCTTTTATTTCTGTTAGTAGATCAACCCCCTTTGGCATTGCCATAGATCGTGGAACCAAATAAGGGTCGGTAGGATTGTTAGTTAGATAGGTGCGGTATCTATTTCTATTTTCATCAAGCCATTCGTTATACTGAAAAGTAACTTTTATCTCATCCCATTTTTTTAGGTCATGTATTCCTGATGGATGATCACAGACGCCAATATATGATAATATTTCTTTATCATATTTATGATAATCCATATCAATCAATAAACTAGAATTATAATTATCACATTCATTAATAACCCGACCAGGTAAAAGTGTATTATTTGCGGTAACCCATTTTCCGTCATTTCTCTTAACTCTTATCCAGCTATTCTTTTCTATATACTCTTTGACAATCTTCTGAGGTGCTCTTCTTAATAGTGTCCAAAAGGTATTCCACTCTTTGTCTGTATCAATTCTTCCTTTAATTCCGAAATAACGATCACGTGCAGCTTGATTGAGGAGATTGATCCACTCCTTGTCGTCCAGCTCCCTCACCCCCAGCTCCCTTAACAGCGTCCCGGCCTCCTCGTTCTCGGCTAACTCCGTCGCCACGGCAAATCGTCCCTCAGGTATATCAACCCCCTCGGGGGCGAAGACGGCCACATCGGGCGAGACGAGTTCACCGTTTTGGGCGGGAATGATTTCGAGCTGTTGGCGATTGATACGCCAGTTTCGGGTTTCGCATTGTTCTTCATAGGCGACAGCCAGGCTGAGTACCTTGATGGCCGTATCGGTTTCGTTCGATGTGACGGCTGAGAACCATTTCTTAAGCTCCATAGGCCTCAGACTCGGATCGTCCCCATGCTCACCGTCAATCAGCTCGGCTAAATGACCAAGACGGCTGCGCCGATTGCCTTTCATGGTTGAAGGATGGACGACACTATTACGCGGACTGTTATCGGCAATTTCACGCCATTGATTAGCGAGTTCCTGCCCAATGCCTTCCGGATGCCGATACAGCTCGTGTCCATAACGCAGAGCACCAGTCGAATCGGGGATACACTTGGAATCCTTAAGGCCCTCCCAGACGGCATTGACCAGGGGCCAGGCAATCTGATCTTCATTACATTGGCGGGGGAAGTAGTCGAGAACCTTGCCTGGGTCGTCATCGGTTGCCAACTCGGGGATGGTCTTGATGACCAACCCGGCGGCGGCTTTCATAAGGGTGGTGTTCCAGAGTCCGCTATCTACCAAGCCCGAACGATCGTTGTTAATCTTCCACGGGGCATTCAATATTCCTGGGATATGCGTTTCTGTGTTTAATGGGAAAAAGGCCCAGAATTTCCCACTCGTTGAAGACTTCTCCGGGATAGCCCAAATCAGCGGATATGATCCATTGTTTTCACGTGCATGGATATGCGTCGCATCAGCAAGGGCTTCTTCATTGTCGATTTCTACATCCGTTTTGATTCTTCGCCACTTTGTGCTTTCATCTCCATTTACCAGGACCACGGTACTATCCTCATTTATCTCTAGTGCCAGTTGTTTTTTGTATTCTTTGTCATCTAGTACATATCCTAAGTCAATTGATACAGTTGCGTCGAAGAAGAGCAAGAATTCAGCATGGAATTCTTCTATTTCATTAATCAAGAAATCTTTGTGCCCTGCAATTCTGTTTGAAATATCAGCCCTCACAATCGTTTGTGTCCATTCTAAAAAGCTAGAAACAAGTGTATCCTCATTTGAAAGCTCTGCCGAGAACCACGCCAAGCGCAACCCGGCTGCGTCATCTACATCGAATTGTTCCATAATTCTACGTCTGCATTGTTCAGGATCGAATTGGATAACACCTCGATCTCGGGTAATAATGTCGATCTTGCCCCCAAATCGCAGAAGCGACTTGAAACCAATACCAAAACGACCTATCTTATTCTGGTCTTTTGTTGATATATAAGCACTAAGCAATGCACCAACACCCTTAGTGCTAATTGGCGCACCGGTATTAGCTGCATATAACGCGTCTTTAGTCAGTAATATGCATATCCTGTCCTTCTTTCCAGGTTTTTCTAAAATAGCATCGGCACCGTTCTGGATAAGTTCCAGTATCTGCCGGTAACTATTTCCTCCGGCAAGTACGTTTTGCTCTATATTATAATGCTCAAGAATATCATTTGGCTCAGATTTATAAGCTTCAAGGCGACTATTTTGTCTACCTTCAATAAACTGCTTCATCTGTTTCTTCATGTCGCACATAGCTCCACCTCTTCTTTTTCGATGTGAACCTGCTACTCGGTCAGACCCAACAGGGAGCTGACGTGGGGGCGGGATTTAAGCTGCTCGATGGTCGGTCCGGGCCCCTCGGGGTTCTCGCGGTATTCGCGCACAGTCCCTGTCTTTTGCTCAACGGGCTGGTTTTCATCGTAGTATTCGCTCAGGTAATCCAGCACCTCGCGCGAGTTCTGACGCAACCGATCCGCTTTGCGCAATACGTTTTCGCGGGTTTCACGATTCAGCAAGTTGAGAACACGGTTGCACTCGCTGTTCAGTTGGGGCTCCTGTATGGACAATGCCCGGAGCAGATTAGATATACGCTTGCGCTTCTGTCTGTCTCTCTCGCCCAGCGGCTGTTCGACGGTCGGTTGGAGCTCCCCGCGGTAGTGGGCCAACCCGCGCTTGCTAAACAACAGCACATCCGCCGGTTCCCGGGTCAACGGTTCGTCTTCATCGCAGCGCGCCAGCTCGATGACCTCGCTCTCAGTCAGGTTACGCACTTCGTCTTCTGTAATAAGAACGAACCGTTTATGGTCGCTCTTGCGTAGACAGGCCAGGATGCCCTTCTCCGTGTCGCCGTGTTTGAAGCTGCGCACCCCCAGGGGATAACTGCTGATCGTGTCGAATAGCTCCGGCTCTTCCCGCTCGAGCTTCGTCAGGATCCCCTCCGCTTCCAGGCTGGGCAGGTTCAGCCCCAGGGCGTCGCTCTCCAGGCTGCTCAGGTCCGCATCCTCACTGTAAATTGTATAGACGGCCTCCTCATCGAGTCGGTCGTTCTCGCTGAGCACCTTGGCCGTCATCCCCAGCACCCGGTGCATCTCCTCGACGCGGCGCTTGAGGATATCCTCCAGGCGGAAGCCCGCCTCCTCACCCAGCACCGGCAGGAAGTTCCGGGCGTAGATTGTTTCGTGCTCGGTGCCTATACGGTCGATGCGGCCGATGCGCTGCACCAGCCGGACCGGGTTCCAGTGCAGGTCGAAGTTGATCACCTCGTTGCAGTCCTGCAGGTTGAGGCCCTCGCTGAGGACGTCGGAGGCGAACAGGACCTGGATCGGGTTCTTGACCTCGGCTGTAACTCTGTCGTTGGACTCCGGCGAGAACCGCACGATCACGTCGCCCACGCTGCCCCTGTGCGAGGTGACGAGCCCCAGGCCGGCTTTGGGGAACAGGTTCGAGAAGTGCGCGTAGAGCCCGTCGATGGTATCGGCGTACTCGGAGAAGACCAACAGCTTGGTACCGTCACTTAGGGCTTTCTCGATTAAAGCCTGCAACTCCAACAGTTTGGGGTCGCGGAGATCGTCCAGTGTCGCCGCACGCTCTTGCAGCCGACGGAAGATATTAAGGTCGTTTTCGACATCCGTCTTCAGCTTATCCAGCTCGAAGCCCTCGATGGGATATTCCTTCGCCAGGTCCGGATACTGCTCGATGAGCTCTTCCGGTGTATCGACGCCGCCCTCGTAGATCAGCTTGCTCAGGGCCTCGCCGATCAGTGCATAGCCTTCGTCCAGCCCGTCGAGGAAGAACGTGTGAGCGCTGATCTGTCTATCGATCGTCTCACGCAGGGCGAAAATGCTGGATTCCAGCCGCTTGAACAGCAGCACCCGCATCAGCCCCAGTAGGTTGGAGCCGATCTTCTTGATCCCCCGGTAGCGCTCGTCGTCCTTGTATTCCTGCTTGAGGTAGCGCGAAAGGTAGTAGCGACCGAAGGTCAAGCCAGTGTCGCCGTCCCGGGGGATCAGGCCGACAATCTCCTGGTACAGCTCCTCGTGCTCGGCGCTCTGCCCCAGGTTGAAACGGATCGTGTTAAGCCGCCGCTCCGGGAAGGTCACCGGTCGGCCGTTGATAGTCGCTTCCGGGTAGAAGCGGGTTATGTGGCCGCGCTGGCGGCGGATCATCAGGTGCCCCAGCAACTGTTTGGTCTGCTCCACCTTCCCTTCGTACTTCTCCCTCTCCTTCTTGCAGCGCTCCTTCTCCTCCAGCGTAGCGTCGTCGGGCGGCGGCTCGATGGGCTTGGGGAAGAAATCCGCCAGGCGGCGCAGGCGACCCTGCGGACCGCCCGGGGGGGCGTTCTCGGGTAAAAAGAGCTTCAATTGGTGGTAGATATCCGGCAGGTGGCGGTTATAGGGTGTGGCCGTCAGTAGGATCAGCTTGCGTTTCTTGCGTCGGCCGGCGGGATCGTTGGGGTCCGCCAGGAAGTGTTCCGTCAGCAGCCTGTAGCGCTTGGTTCCCGTGTTGCGGAAGTTGTGGCTCTCGTCGATCAGCACCACATCCGCCGCCAGGGCCTGGCTGGCCAGCTCCTCGGGCAGCTCGTCCCGGCTGAGCATCCCCAGCGATACCGCCCGGCCCGGGATCTCGTGCTTCAGCATCAGGCTCTGCCACATCGGCTGCAAACCCGCCGGGCAGAGGACCACCGGAAACTTGTGCTCGTTATCCCAAAAATACTTCATCAGTCCCAGGCCGATGTACGTCTTGCCCAGCCCAACCACGTCGGCGATCAGCGTCCCGCCGTACTCCCGGCAGTTGATGATGCTCTTCAGCAGCGCCGTGCGCTGGAAGTCGGCCAGCTCGTCGAAGATGCCGCCTTCCAGCCGGCTCACCTGACGCTCCGCCGTCTCGTCGAAGCGCTCGCCCACCAGCTCCCATAACAGCCTCAAGTACAGCTCGTAGGGCATCACCGCATCGAGGAAGGCCGGCGACTCGTCGATCACCTCCAGCAGCTCCGCCGCGAAGTCCTCCGAGTCCGCCCAAAGACGGTCGAACCACTCGTGCAGGTCGGCGATGTTGTTATCGTTCTTCTCCGTCACGTTCAGCTCGCGGTTGCTGCGGAAACCCGAGGCCGTCAGGTTGCTCGAACCCACCACCGCCACCCGGTGCCTGCCCTCCGTGATCAGATACGCCTTGGCGTGCAGGCGTCCCCGGGTGTAGGCCCGGACCTCCAGCCTGCCCTCCTCACGCATCCGCTTGAGAATCGACAGCGTGTCCCGCAGCTCCTCGTCAGGCTCCGCCGTCCCCGTCTGGGCGGATAAACTCTCCCGAACCGCCCCCCGCAGCTCCTTTTTCTGGTCCGGCGTCAGCAGGAGCTGCCCGTCGGCGAGGACCTCGTCCAGCAGCTCCCCCGCCGCCCTGCCAGTGGCGCCGATGACCAACTGCAAACGCTTGAGCTTGCCCAGCCGCTCCCGCAACGCCTCGAGGCCCGAGAGATAAAGATAGCCCACGGCGAAGCGGGCGGTGTCGGCGTCCTCCAGCATCTCGGAGAGCTTGTCCGCCAAGCGGTTGCCCTCCGAGTTATCGATGATGTACTCGTGCATGGGGTTCCTTCTGTACAGGGGCGGGATGAAAGGGGGCGGAGTGTGTTCGCACGTAGGGCGGGGGCTCTGACCCCCGCCGTGGCGGTAGGCGTTAACTGCTCCTTAGGGCGCAATGATGTGCCAATTCGCGGCGGACCGCAGAGGGTCCGCCCTACGTTCAAAGGCTTACTCGTCGTCGTCGTCGTTCGCGTTATCCCCGGCGGCGGCGCGGCGCTCGGCCAGGGAGCGGATCTCGCGCTCGATGATCGCCCGCTCCTCGGCGGTAAGGCCGTAGAGGGAGTAGACGGCCTGGTTGACCTCTCGGACGTTCTCGGCTATTGGGTTGTCTAGGCACTGCCGGGCAGCCTTGAGGAGGGGCTCATTAGTAAGTGCTTGAGGGGCAATGGGGAAATTCTTAGAGTAGATGATACGAATTTCAAATGTGTTACCTTTCTTCAATGGGCAGTAATTAATAATATACAGCCATATGACATTGCTGTTTAGCAAGGCTGCTAGTTCGGGAGTATCAGTAGGCAAGATGTAAGCTTTATCATTACAATACATGCCATCATTATCCGTAAAGAACTTCGGCTCCCTCTGGAAATGCGGCCACATCACCTTCGGTCCCTCGAAGGCTTCGTAGTAATCGCAAGCCCGCAACTCCCACCAGTAATCGCCCTGGTCACAGCGTCTGCGCGCCCTGTCAGTAAACGGCTCCAAACAGACCGCCACTGCGGGGAAGTCCGCCGTGAACCTATTCCAGGCGGCCTTCTCGCTCAGCCTGCCGTAGCGCTCCCTCGTCCAACCCTTGGGGATGCGGATCAACCAGCGGTCGTTGAACTCGTAGCGCCAGGGCTTCAGGTCCCGGCCCATCAGGAAGGGCTTCATCAGTTCTTTGCTCTTGGGGTCCTCGGTGATCAGCCGCTCCTTCGTCGCGCCGTCGACAATGAAGGCCTCGTTGAGCCCGGTCTTGATACCGTAGAGGGGCTCCCCGACGACCTCGCCCAGGGGCTTCCCCGCCGCGACGATCTTGTCGAAGACGGCCTTGACCTCGGGCCGCAGGAAGCGGTAACCGTCGTCGGCCAAATCACTCTGGGGCACGCTGTAGCTGTCGCTTTCGACTTTGGAGGCGAAGTTGCCGTAGTCCCGGTCGGGCAGTTGATAGTACTCCAACAGCTTGGTCTGTTCGGGCTTGGCGAAGCGCATCACGGGGACCACGGGGTAGGTGGTCTGGCCCTCGAAGGGCTGGAGGTCGCCGAAGTCCACCCAGCGGCTGATGGAGACGTTCGTCCGCAGCCAGTTGCGCAGCCGCGTGCCGAAGCGGGTGCGGGCGTAGGTGCCCGAGGAGATGAAGGTCAGGTGGCCGCCGGGCTTGAGCAGCTCGAAGCCGCGCTTGTAGAAGGGAACGTAGATGTCGCAGGTTTTGGTGTAGACGTCTTGGTAGTGCCGGGCCAGTTTGTTCTTGTAGTCGGCGTCGAAGGTCTCCTGGCGCACATAGGGCGGGTTGGCGATGACGATGTCGAAGCCTTGGCGCTCGTCGCGCCACGCCTCGCCGAAGAACAGCCGGAAGGGGAAGAAGGGCAGGGGCTTGCGCGGATCGTCGTAGTCCTGCAGGATGCCGCGCAGCTCGGCCTTGGCGGCGATGAGTTCCTGCTCGCGCCGTAGCTGAGCCTTGGTGGAGCGCTTGGCCAGGGCCTGCCGGACGGTCTTCATCTCATTGCGCATCTTGCCGAGGGACTGGTCGACGATAGCCTCCAGCAGCTCGCGCACGGTGGCGTCAAGCTGGGCTTTCAGCTTCCGGCGGTCATCGGATTCGTGGGCGTCGTAGTAGTCGGCTTCGAGCTTGATGAGCTTGCGCTGGGCCTCGCCGATGGCCGCGGCGTCGACTTCCAGCCCTTTCTGACCCAGGGCGCTTTCGGCGACGGGATAGACGGGGACGCCCTCGATCTCCTCGATGAGGGAATCGCCGACCATGAACTTGAAGTCGAGGTTGGGCAGGGGGTCCACGTCTTCGGGGCTGAGCTGCTCGACGACGAGGGAGAGCCAGAGGCGCAGGCGGCAGATCTCGATGGCCTCGGGTTTGATGTCCACGCCGTAGAGGTTGTTGGCGATGATCTTCTTCTTCTGGTCGGCGTCCTCGGCGGTGCCGCGATCGGTCTGGGTGCCCCGGATGAGCTTGACGGCGCGGTAGAGCTGCATCAGGTTCTGCATCATACCCAGGGGGAAGGCGCCGGAGCCCACGGCGGGATCGAGGATCTTGACCTGATCCAGGGCGTCGAGAACCCGCTTGGCCTGATGGTTGTCCAGGGTGTAGGGCGGGTCCTCACCCCGGGACTTGTTGTATTCGGCCTCGTTGAGCTTCTCGACGTCGAGGAGCTCGGCGAGGTCATTTCGTTCCAGGCCGGTGGCGTCGGCCAGGTGCCCCAGCAGGCTCTCCCGGCACATGAAGTCCACGATGGGGCGCGGGGTGTAATAGACGCCGTCGGAGTGGCGCTCCTCGACCTCGAGCAGGTTCTCGAGGACCTTGCCCAGCATCTCGGGGTCGACGGCCACTTCCTGATCGAGGGGGGTGGATTCCTCGATGGTGAAGTTGTAGCGGTCGAAGACGTCGAGCAGGCCGTCGCCCTCGCCGGGCTGGTCGTCGTCGGAGAAGAACCCGTTGGGCAGGTGCAGGGGGCGACCGTTGTCGTAGTAGTCGTCGGGGGTGAACAGGCCGCCGTTGAGGTAGGGGATGGAGCGATAGGCGTCGGGGATGCCGCGACGGTCCTGCGCGGGCTTGTTCAAGCACTCGAACCAGACGGTTTCCAAGACATCATTCAAGTAACTGAGGTTTTCGCCGGCAACCCGCTTGAACTCGTTGCGCAGGAACTCGGTGTCGTCTTTCAACCAGCCCTTGCGCTGGAGGAAGTAGAGGAACATGACGCGGCCGAGGATGCGCTGGGCGAGCTCTTTGGGCTTGAGGGCGGTAGCGTTCCCGTAGTTGCCGTTGACGGAAGTCAGCGTGACGGCCAGCTTCTCGTACTGGGCTTTGTACTGGAGGTAGAACTCCTTGGTGACGGCCTGGACGTCGAAGGCGTCGTCGAAGAGCTGATTGATCTCGGCGACGTTGTCGCTTTCGGAGTAGAGCTTGGCCAGGCGCTCGACGGCGGTGCGCTTGGGCTTGCCGGCCTCGATATAGAGCCGGCGGAAGATATTGCGCCCGTCTTTGACGAGCTTGACGCTGGTGAAGTCGAAGAAGCGGCGGTCGGGATCGGAGAAGACGACGAAGAATAATTCCGTGCCGAGGTTCTTCTCGATCTGCTTGACGATGGCGCGTTGCGGTGAGCGGGGGAGGTAGTCACGGCCGTAGAGGGTCTTGGCTGGGATTACGGCGTGGACGATGTGGAAGCCGCCGCGTTCATTGATGACCCGTACGCTCTCGACGCTGTCCCGGGCCAGGGTGCTCTCCCATTCTTGCGTTCGAAGGGGTTGATCACCGACTGCCCGGTAGTTGAGATCGACGAAGAGCTTGGTCAGGGTGTCTATCTCGCTGAGTTCCTCGATGTGGCTCTTGATGTGGCTGCTGATCAATTTTCCCTCGACGGTCATATAGCCTCCCTCGCCTTATCAGGCTGCCGGACTCCTTTTCCGGGCGATTATCCCAAGCATCAGTAGATTAACACAACCCCCGGACATAGTGAAGAAGCCGGCTCAGTCATCAATCCCGCTTGAAGCCCGTTTCCCACTCGTACTGCCGCTCGAGCTCGTCAGGCCGGATCACGCCGAGGACTTTATCTTCGGTGTCCCGGTGTTTCTTGGGCGCCGAGATGATGTAGGGGGCCATCCGTGGTTTGAGCCCGCGGATGCGCGACAGTCCATGCATTTCCCGGACGGACCGGTACTCTTCCCAGACCGCCGCGGCCTCGTCGTCGACGATGACGAAGAGGTCGGCCTTGGCGTACTTGTCGTCGATGAGCTTGAACATCTCAGCCAGGGTGCCGTGTTTGTGCCCCTTGGCAAGATCGAGGAGCTGTCTGCTCTCCTTAGCGCTGACCGCCTGGTTGATCTCGGTGAAGTAGGCCTCGACGAGCTTTTGCAGCTCGGCCTCCCGGATAACTCCGGGATTCAAAACAGCCTCGGCTTTGTTCAGCAAGACGCTGTCGTAGACGTAGTCAGAATAGTAATCCTTATGACCTTCTTCGTCTTTCAGCTTGATCAGCACCACCCGGCCGGTCTTGCTCTCGTCGCCGCCGCGGTTGCAGCGTCCCGCCGCCTGGACCACGCTGTCCAGGGGCGCCCGGTCGCGATAGACCATGTCGAAGTCAAGATCGACCCCGGCCTCGATCAACTGCGTGCTGACGCAGACCAGGGGTTCCGTTTTCTTCTCGTCGTCCTTCATCTCAGAGATACGAGCCAGGCGGTGTTTGGGGATGACCTCACTCGACAGGAACATCAACTTGCTGTCCTGGTTCTCCTGAAGGAAGCTGTGCAGTTCCAAAGCGCAGCGGATGGTGTTGACGACGACCAGCACTCGCTTGCCTGCCGCTTCGTTGCGGATCCGCTCGGCCAAGTGCGCCACGGTCATCGGCTCGGCCAGCTCGTTGATCAACTCGACGCGCCGCAGCCCCTCGAAGAACGCGCCGGGGTCCCCGGCCAGCTCGACGGCGCCGTCTTCGTCATTACTTGCGCTGAAGATCGCCGGCTGGGTGGCCGTCATCAGGATCCAGCGGGTGCCCAGCAGCTCAGCGGTGGCGCCGAGCATCCGTCTGAACAGCGGCCAGTAGCGCACGGGCAGGTTCTGGACCTCGTCGAGGATCACCACGGCCCCGGCCAGACGGTGCAATCGGCGCAGCGAGCGGTTGTGATTGTTGAACAAGGTCAGCCCGAGCTGGACGAAGGTGGTCACCACCAGGTCCGACTCCCAGCCCTCGAGCAACAGATGCCCGGCGTCGGGATCGAGCTCGTGGTTGCAAGCAGAGGTATATCCGCCCTCGGCCAGGTGGTGGTGGACGAGCAACCGGTCGCTGGTCGGCTCGAGGTCGTTCTTGCTCAATACCTTTTCGTATACCGCGGCGTTCTGATCGATGATCGCCGTGAAGGGCAGGCAGTAGACGATGGGACCGTCGAGTTCGAAGCGCTCGCGCAGCTCGAGGGCCGCCGCCAGGCCCGTCAGCGTCTTGCCCAGCCCCGTGGGCAACGTCAGGGTGAACAGGCGCGGCTCACCCGCCAACCTGTTGATGTTGCCGATGACCTCGTTATAGGCGCGACTGCGTTGCCCATTGAGGCCCTCCTGGGGCCTGTCGAATCCCATCTGCTCGCGATACGTCCTGACAAGGCCGACCGGATTCCTCCCGGCTCCATCCTTCGCCGTGCCAGAGGCGTCGGCCCGATCGGCCCAGAGCAGGCAGGAGTAGAGCAGCCGACCGAGAAGAAACAACCGGAAACACTCGGCTTCGTCGAGTTTTTGCACCCGCCGACGCAACCGAGCCAGAACAAGGGTATTATCGATGAAGGCCCCCAAATCTTGCATGGGTAGATTGCTGACTGCTGACCATAAACCCCTGTCGAGAACCGCTAGCTGGCTATGCAGTAAGTTCGTAGCTCCACGCTGCTGGGAGTTGACCTCATCCTCCAGATCATCCAGTCCCCCGTGGTGACGCAGGATCGCTCCGTAGGCCAGCAGCGGAAGGAGGCTCTCCTCGCCCAGCTCTCTGCGCAGGATGAACGCCGCCGCCTCGGCGCCGAGGCGCGAGTGGTGGGTCAGCTCGCGCTTCTTCACCGAGCTTCTGTCGCGAAGGTAATCTTGAAAGTAGCTCGTACCCTTGCCAATGTCATGGCAGAGTCCCGTGACTTCGGCGGTGCGGCGCAGTTCGTCGGTTAATCCCTCGCCCAGGGCGGTGGCCATCCGCTGGACGGTCAGCTCGCTGACGCGGCGTAGATGGTCGGTCAGCAAGGAACCCGGACGGTCTTGTAAATGTTCGAGACGATCAGTGAAAACCATTGTTTTTCTCCCTTGTGTTTATACCGCGTTATTTATACCATAATCCCCTGACATGATTCGTCACAATCAGAGTCTATTATCCACCTATGCCTTCTCTCTGCCGCCTTCAACTAACCCCTCCCGCCGATCTCCTCCTGCCCGACTGCGGCGGGGTGGAGCTTCACGGCCTATTCTTCAACCTGCTGGCCGCGGTCGATCCCGACCTGGCCACCCGTGTCCACGACAAGCCGGGCCGCAAGCCCTACTCCCTGGGGGGGCCGCGCGGCTGCAGCGCCGTAGAGGGCGGTCTGCTGCTGCGCGCCGGCCGTGCGGCGTCCGTCAAGCTCGGCCTGCTCAGTGACGAGCTCATCCATGCCTGGGAGAAGCTCGCGGCCGACTTGGATACGGGGAAAAAAGCCCGCCTCGGCGACGGTACACTGACCGTCTCTGTCAGGGGACGTCCGTATTATCAAAGCTGGTCGGGGCTGCTGCCCCATAAACCCTGGCGCAGCTTCCGTTTGCGCCTGGAGACCCCCCTGGCCTTCAAGAGCGGCCGGGTCAACCTGCCCCTGCCGGAACCGCAACTGCTGATCAACTCCCTGGCCCGGCGCTGGGCGGAGTTCAGTGACACAGAGCTGAGCATTCCCGAGGGCGCAGTCGAGAGCGTCAAACTGAGCCAGTTCAAGCTGCAGACCCAACTGCGCAAGCTCAAGCGCAACTACTTCGTCGGCGCGATGGGCGAGCTGACCCTGGAGCTGCCGGCGAAAGGTCGACGAGAGCTGGCGGCCCTGCTGCGCCTGGCCGAGTTCTGCGGCGCAGGGAGCAAGACCACCATGGGCATGGGCGAGATCGAGATAGTCCGCAAACCGAGGAGCAAGAGATGATCGAGACGCTGGCGACGATCGGCAAGGCCCTGATCGGCGAAGGCCCCTTCGAGGGCGAAGAGCTCCTGGAGCGGCTGGTGGAGAACCCCGACGCCAAGGGCAACTGTCCGAAGGTCATCCAGATCGTATTCTCGCAGAGCGACGAAGGTGAAAACCCGGTGTTTTCATTCCAGAGGCTGGATCTCGTCGACTACGATGATCAAAACCGCGTTCGCTACCTATACCGCTTCGGTTCGGCGAGCGGTTCAGATCATTCACCGAGTTGTAAAATGACTGAACCGGCCAGGTCCTACCCACGCAGATTCATTGGGTCAATCAAGAGCTCGGCGAATAACGGGGATCTGCCGAAATCGCAACGGCTATGGTTCAAGGCTCTTCTCAAGGCCGCCCAGAATGCCGCCGATGAGATCGTCAGCGGGCTGGAAGCGTTGAACGATGGGTTGGATTCCAATGAAGGAGCCCTACTGACTTTGATAATCGAACGGGACGGTAAACGGCTGCTTCCCCATGATCTCGAGCACCTCCGCGAGACTTTTCTCCACTCAGTAATCGAGAGCTTCTCCAGCCCGATCAGCGGCGTCGATTCCAGCAAGATGCCCGGCGCCTGTGCCGTTTGTCTAACCGACGATCGCAAGGTCCTAGGCGCGGTCAACCCCCTGCGCAGCTTCTCCGTCGACAAGCCGGGCTTCGCCCAGGGGCTCCAGCGGGCCAACGCCTGGCGCAACTTCCCCTGCTGCCTGGACTGCGCCCTGGCCCTGGAGCGCGGTCAGGAGTATGTCGCCTCGCGGCTCAACTTCTACTTCTACGGCTTCCGGCTCTACCTGATCCCCCACTTCGCCGGCGGCGGTACAGACAAAGACGCGCTGAACGAGTTGGCCGACACTCTGAACAAAACCAAGAGCGACGACGTCCAACCCGAAGAGCTGGGCTTTGCCAAAGGCCGGCTGGAGAAGTGGGTGTCCCGAAAGGCAGACCTGCTTATACTGACCGCTGCTGAGTCAGGTACCGCGAGCGCCTACGACTTCATCTTCTATGATATCGAGCAGAAGGCCCACCGTTTCCTGGCCGTCGTGCCCGAGGTGCCGCGCGAGGAGCGCCTGCAAAAGATCGTCGACACCAAGGAGAAACTCGACGGGCTGGCGCCGTTCAGTGAGCCCCGGGACAAAAAAGGGCAGCGGATGTTCCGGTTCCACTTCGGCCTGCTGCGCGACAAAAGCGGCGTGCTACCCAAGCTGGGCACCCACGACCCCTACGGCTCGGACTTCCTGCAGATCGTTCAGGCCGTGCTGGGGCGGGGAGGCATCGAATGGGACTGGCTGCTGGGCCACCTGATGCGTCACCTGCGCGAGGCCTATAACGCCTGGCGCAAGGGTGAGCGCCAATCCATCGACTACCCCATCCGAGCTGATTTGATGCTGTTGTACTTCTTGACCGATCCCGAGATCGGCGTCGTATTCCGAGGAGGAGAACCGATGACCATCGAACCCGATAACGAAGCCCTCAAGCGACTGGTGGCGGGGGATCACTCCGGTCCCGTCGAGGCGGCCGAGCTGGCCATCGAGGGTAACGCCGGATTGCTGAACGAACCCGCCGCAAAAGCCATTTTCTTAACCGGCGTTGTCGCCCGAATGGCACTCAACGCACAATACAGATACTATAAACAGCGAGAGCAAACGTACAACTACAGTAACCTACCCCTTTGGAAAAAATTCAATGGCTTCAAAATAACCCCCCCCAAAGCCCAGGCCCTTTACGACGAATTCCAGCATAAAATGCGGGCTTTCGGCTCTGATCTCTCTCGGGACTTTCAGGGGTTAGTCGCATCTCTCTGGCTTGAAACTCCCAGCGTTCCAACCATTTCCGCCGATACTTCCAGCCTGCTGTTCACCATGGGCCTCAACCTCGGTAATTTCTTCTTCAGCAAGCGCGACAAGGATAAGGAGAACGACAATGAGTGATTACAACACCCGCAGCGAGCTGCTGTTCCTCTACGACGTCAAGGACGCCAACCCCAACGGCGATCCCCTCGACGAGAACAAGCCCCGCATCGATGAGGCCTCGAGCCGCAACTTCGTCACCGACGTGCGCCTCAAGCGCACCATCCGCGACTTCTTGCACGATCACCGGGGCGAGGAGATCTTCGTCCGCCAGGTCGACAAGACGGCCGAGGCCGTCGAGACCGCCGTTGAGCGCGCCAAGGCCTTCGACGCCGACCACGACCGCATCATCAAGGATTGCATCGATGTGCGCCTTTTCGGTGGTACGATCCCAACCAAGGTCAAGGGCTCCAAGGGTGGCGGTGAGAGCCTGACCTACACCGGGCCGGTGCAGTTCAAGATCGGCCGCAGCCTCCACCCGGTCCACCTGCGTCTGATCCGGGGCACCGGCGCCTTCGCCAGCAAATCCGGCGCCAAGCAGCGCACCTTCCGCGACGAGTACGTCCTGCCCTACTCACTGATCGGTTTCCACGGCATCATCAACCAGGTCGCCGGTCGCGCGACCGGTCTGAGCACCGAGGACGTCGGGCTGCTGCTCGAGGGCGTCTGGCACGGCACGGGCAACCTGATCAGCCGCTCGAAGATGGGCCAACTGCCCCGGCTGTTGCTCAAGCTCGACTACACCGACGAGCACCTGTTCATCGGCGACCTCGACCACCTGGTAGAGCTGGACGCCGGGGAGAAGCCGCCCGTCGAGGTCCGCAGCCCGGAGGATTACGCCATCAAACTCGACAAGCTGGTCGGGCTGGTCCAGGGGCGTTTCGGCTCCAAGATCGCCAAGCTGCGCTACGCCCACGACGACCGCCTGCGCCTGACCCTGGGCCGCGAGCCGACGACCATCCCCGAGGCCTTCAGCGAGCTCGACGTCGAGCCGCTGCCCTTCCATCCGGAGTAAGGGGGCGGCATGGACGTCCTGGTTTTCGACATCTACGGCGACTGGGGACACTTCCGGCGCTACTTCAGCACCACCTCGCCGCTGTCCTTCGTCGTCCCTCCGCGCACCACCCTGGCCGGGATGCTGGGGGCGCTGCTGGGCATCGAACGCGGCGATGCTCCCGACGAGTTCCCCCGAGCCCTGGACTCGACACGGGCCAAGATCGCCGTCGCCCCGCTGACCCCCCTGGTCAACGTCCAGTTGGGTCTGCTGCTGATCAAAACCAAACGCGACAGCGGTGGGGTGTTGGTCAAGGGCCTCTTCGGTCCCCACTACGGCCACACCCGCATCCGCTACGAGTTCCTGCGTCGGCCGGCCTACCGCCTCTTTGTCCACCTCACCGACGACGCCCTGATGAAGCGCCTCGAGGAGACCCTGACCAACCACCACAGCGCCTTCACCCTCTCGCTGGGGCTCTCCGAGCTGCTGGCCAACTACCGCCATCTGGGGCGCTTCACCGCCAGCGAAAAGCAGCCCGACGAGGCCGTCGAGCTCCATTCCGCCGTCACCGAAGATAGTCTGGGCCGGGGGGGTGAGCCCGAGTACGTCCCCGGGACGCGCTGGGTCAAGCACATCGCCGCCGTCGACATCAACCCCGACCGCGAGGTGACCTGTTACGAGCCCGTCTTCGCCATGATCACCCCGCGCAGGCGCGGCGAGAAGACCACCGACTACGGCCCACCGCCCCTCGAACCCCGGGTACCGCCGCTCAAGTGCAAGCCACGTAGCTACCACCAAATCGAGTTGCCCAAAGTCGGCCTCCAGCGCTTCTGCTTCCTCGAGAGGTCCAACGGTGGACCGTGACGATTGGTTGAGCGTCTACGCCGTGGCCGAATCCACCTACTGCCCGCGCAGCTTCTACTACCACCTGCACGGCTACGAGGCTGTCAACCGCTTCATCGCCGACGGCCGGGTTCGTCACACCTACGTTGACGAGCCCGGCAGCCGCACGCGCCCCGCGGTCAAGCAGGAACTCTCCGTTCGACTGGGCTCCGAGGAGCTGGGGCTCAGCGGTGTGGCCGACATCCTCGAAGAGGACGCCGAGGGCGGCCTGGCCGTCGTCGACTACAAACGCGGCTCGGACCGCGAGCCCAACCTCTTCCAAAAGGTCCAGCTCTGCCTACTGGCCCTGCTGGTCGAGGAGGAGCGCGGGGTCAACGTCGAGCGCGGCTACGTCCACTTCGTCGGCTCGAACAAACGCCGCGAGGTAACTATCGACGAGGAGCTGCGTCGCCGCAGCCTCGAAGCCATCGAATGCGCCCGCCGGATCGCCGAAGAACTAAAACCTCCGCCGCCGTTGAACGACGAGCGCTGCCACGGCTGCATGCACTATGAGGCCTGCCTGCCCGAGGAGGTCGACTGGCTCTCCCGGGGGGCCGTCGGCGGGTTGGCCAAGGGCACGCCGCTGGCCTCCCTGCCCGAGGGCCGCACCGTCTACATCGACAAGCAGGGCGCCTATGTAGGCAAGCGGAGCGACACCCTGCGCATCACCCTCAAGCGCGAGGAGCTGACCCGCATCCCGCTGACCGAGGTGCGCAAGCTCTGCCTGTTCGGCAACATCAACCTTTCGACGGCGGCCGTGCGTGAGCTGCTGCGCCGCGACATCCCCATCGTCTACCTCTCGGGCTACGGGCGCTACGAGGGCGTCTTCCTGCCCGAGCGTTCCGGCAACGTCCCCCTGCGCCTGGCCCAGTACCGCGCCCGCGAAGACACCGAGACGCGTCTCGATCTCTGCCGCTCCTTCGTTGAAGGCAAGCTGAACAACTGCCGCACTTTGTTGGGGCGCTACGCTCGCGAAAAGGGCGACGAAACCATCATCGCCGCCCGCGACAAGCTCAAGGCCCTCCTCAAGGAGGTCGAGCGCGCCGACTCCGTCGAGAGCCTGCTCGGACTCGAGGGCGCCGCGGCGCGCGAGTACTTCGCCGCCATCACCCGCTGCATCGCCGAGGAGCTGCCCTTCGACTTCGTCAAGCGCACGCGGCGACCGCCGGCCGACCCCGTCAACGCTCTGCTCTCCTTCACCTACACCCTGCTGACCACGGAGCTGATCGCCGCCTGCCACCGTGTGGGCCTGGACCCCTATCTGGGGCTCTACCACACTCCACTCTACGGCAGGCCGGGCCTGGCCCTGGACCTCCTCGAAGAACTGCGGCCCATCTTCGCCGACGCCCTCGTCCTGGCGCTCATCAACCGCCGCGAGTTCGACCCCGATGACTTCGAAACACGCTTCGGCGGCGTATTCCTGAAGAAGAATGCCCGGCTGCGCTTCTACAAGCGCTACGAGGCCCGCAAGCGCGACGAGATAACCCACCCCGTCTTCGAGTACAAGGTAAGCTACCGCCGACTCTTCGAGCTCCAGGCCCGCATCCTGGGCAAAACCCTCCTCGGCGAGCTGCCCGACTACCTACCCTACAAGGCGCGTTGACCATGCTCCACCTGCTGGCTTACGACATCTCCTGTGACAGGCGGCGAAGCAAGGTCGCCAAGATTCTCGAAGGCTACGGTTTTCGGGCCGAGTTCTCCGTCTTCGAGGCCGACCTGGACCCCGCCGAGTTGGTCTTTCTCAAGGCCGACCTGCTGAAAAACCTCGACAAGGACGAAGACAAGCTGTTCATCTATCCACTGTGCAAGCGCTGTCGGGAGAGCATCATCCGCCTGGTGGGAAAGCCACCGCCCATCGACGACGACGCCTTCATCATCGGCTGAATGCCCGGGAACCGCTTGCGAGAACCGTTTACTGTGCGAACCCCCCCCGTCGCGCTCGAACTTGCATAACTACCTGAAAAAGGCTATACTATGAATGCGTCCCGTTTTTGGATGACCCGTTGTAAGAACCATGAAAGGGGTGATTTGAGGAGGTTCTCGCAAAGTGCGTTTTTGGGGCTTTGTTGTCAACGGGTTACGAAGGCGGGCTTTAAGTATATCTAATCCTGCTTGCGGGATTGAAACGGCAGGTACCTGGATGGGAGGCCCTGGATGCATCTACTTTAAGTATATCTAATCCTGCTTGCGGGATTGAAACAGCGAGATCCCGCCCCATGCGGTAGCGGGAGTGCTCCTTTAAGTATATCTAATCCTGCTTGCGGGATTGAAACAGCGAGATCCCGCCCCATGCGGTAGCGGGAGTGCTCCTTTAAGTATATCTAATCCTGCTTGCGGGATTGAAACGTGGTCTTGGCGGGCAGCGCGGAGCGGACCTTCTCGGTCAGACTTTAAGTATATCTAATCCTGCTTGCGGGATTGAAACCACGGCCTCTACGAGGCCGGGCATCGCGCAAGCGATGCCCCTTTAAGTATATCTAATCCTGCTTGCGGGATTGAAACACGAGGCCGGGCATCGCTTGCGCGATGTCCTTACCCATCTTTAAGTATATCTAATCCTGCTTGCGGGATTGAAACGGCAGTGACCTGGCGCTGCCGATCATCGGCTCGGCCTTTAAGTATATCTAATCCTGCTTGCGGGATTGAAACAGGACGTTACTATCCTCGGTTCCGGGGTACCTCTCCCGGCTTTAAGTATATCTAATCCTGCTTGCGGGATTGAAACCGGTAACCCCGCCACTTCGCGACGAGACTCACCGCCTTTAAGTATATCTAATCCTGCTTGCGGGATTGAAACGTGATGCTCCGGTATACCCCCGGGTCATCGGCTGGATCTTTAAGTATATCTAATCCTGCTTGCGGGATTGAAACGTGCGGCGCCCGGCGCGTTCAATGCTGATGATTTACCGCCTTTAAGTATATCTAATCCTGCTTGCGGGATTGAAACAGGATTGGCTTGTGCGGCTTCATCATCGCCAGCAACTTGCGGCTTTAAGTATATCTAATCCTGCTTGCGGGATTGAAACCCGAAATCAAACAGCTATAAGCCAGGGGGGGGTATACTTTAAGTATATCTAATCCTGCTTGCGGGATTGAAACATCGCGTGGATAGATTAGGACTAAGGCCAGAGCAACTTTAAGTATATCTAATCCTGCTTGCGGGATTGAAACGGGCAAGACAGTAGTAGCTTGTCTCAGGGTGAAAGGCACCTTTAAGTATATCTAATCCTGCTTGCGGGATTGAAACCTGACCAGACTCCCGCCGCTGACCCGGCTCCCGTCGCCTTTAAGTATATCTAATCCTGCTTGCGGGATTGAAACCGTCAATTGCGCGGAACAAGGAGCCCGCTTCCTCTAGGTCTTTAAGTATATCTAATCCTGCTTGCGGGATTGAAACTCCTCACCATTCCTCCCATTCCTCCCTGTCCGCGATCGGCTTTAAGTATATCTAATCCTGCTTGCGGGATTGAAACACCTCTATCTTTCGGCTCATTGTCGCCTCCAGTCTCACTTTAAGTATATCTAATCCTGCTTGCGGGATTGAAACGGGTTTTTGAGTGCCCACTCCGCCATCTGCATAGCTCTTTAAGTATATCTAATCCTGCTTGCGGGATTGAAACCTCCCGGGGGGAGAGGAACCTGCTACGCCTTCTTGGGGCTTTAAGTATATCTAATCCTGCTTGCGGGATTGAAACTCCTTAGCCCGCTTATACGTGAGGCGCGGGTCTTTAGACTTTAAGTATATCTAATCCTGCTTGCGGGATTGAAACAGCCTAGACCTGTCCTCGGGTGCGCAGGCCGGCGCTTTCCTTTAAGTATATCTAATCCTGCTTGCGGGATTGAAACTGGGATTCATCTTCACTTCTCCTTTCTGCCCCCCGTAGCTTTAAGTATATCTAATCCTGCTTGCGGGATTGAAACTAATTGCTATCCATTTTATACCTAAAGTTCTTATAATCTTTAAGTATATCTAATCCTGCTTGCGGGATTGAAACTATAAAAACTTAACAGAGACGACACTGAAGGTTTTTACTCTTTAAGTATATCTAATCCTGCTTGCGGGATTGAAACTTTATATCTTGCATATCTAAGCTATATATACTATCTCTTTAAGTATATCTAATCCTGCTTGCGGGATTGAAACGTCGATAGATCGACGATTGCCAGGGACCGGGGGCGGCCGCTTTAAGTATATCTAATCCTGCTTGCGGGATTGAAACTCGACGGGCGCTGGCGGGACGACCTGGATGAGACGGCCCACTTTAAGTATATCTAATCCTGCTTGCGGGATTGAAACGACCCAGGATCCTCCACGTCTGTATCCGTGTAGTATTTCTTTAAGTATATCTAATCCTGCTTGCGGGATTGAAACGCACGGCGCGGGTGCCATCATCCTCAGCAATCAGCGTTTCTTTAAGTATATCTAATCCTGCTTGCGGGATTGAAACTGTATTCCTCAGCGGTGATGCCGCCCCGGGGGCGCGCTTTAAGTATATCTAATCCTGCTTGCGGGATTGAAACGAGATAGCGGTATTACCGTGACCTTGGCGGCCAAAGCCTTTAAGTATATCTAATCCTGCTTGCGGGATTGAAACCGTTCCTTCTCATGTAGAAGACCGGGGAACATCCGCACTTTAAGTATATCTAATCCTGCTTGCGGGATTGAAACCGGTGGGGCAGGGCATACCAAATAGTAGCAGCTGTTCTCCTTTAAGTATATCTAATCCTGCTTGCGGGATTGAAACCTCCGGGCTGCGATAGAGAAAGTCGATTACCCCTCCCGCCTTTAAGTATATCTAATCCTGCTTGCGGGATTGAAACATGACGAAGTCGGCGACCGCCGACAAGTGGCCGGCGTCCACTTTAAGTATATCTAATCCTGCTTGCGGGATTGAAACCCCAAGTGGCGTAGGCGGTTATCCGGCCCCGCGCGTCTTTAAGTATATCTAATCCTGCTTGCGGGATTGAAACGAGCAATCACCCTCCAGCCTAGTGCAGTCGCCAACCACTTTAAGTATATCTAATCCTGCTTGCGGGATTGAAACTCGGCGGAGGTGATAACG
>CAZOOP010000030.1:15880-24633 GCA_964581465.1 uncultured bacterium | reverse complement strand
CGAGAACCGGCTTCAACGCTTTAAGTATATCTAATCCTGCTTGCGGGATTGAAACAGCATTTATATCTCCTTGATATTGTTGGGGTTGGGAAAGTACTTTAAGTATATCTAATCCTGCTTGCGGGATTGAAACTTGATGGCGGTGGTGGCCGTTTCCTTTCGCCAGGCCTGCTTTAAGTATATCTAATCCTGCTTGCGGGATTGAAACTCCGGCCCCGCGCGTCCATCAGCGCGGCGGCTCCGTCGCTTTAAGTATATCTAATCCTGCTTGCGGGATTGAAACCGGGAAGTATCGGGCTACCGTTCTTGCGGCGGAAAAACTTTAAGTATATCTAATCCTGCTTGCGGGATTGAAACTTACCCTGCCGGATGCCACCACCGTCGACGGCCAGGCTTTAAGTATATCTAATCCTGCTTGCGGGATTGAAACTCGTCGAGGATGACCTTATCAGCGACTACCGGGCCACTCTTTAAGTATATCTAATCCTGCTTGCGGGATTGAAACGGGATGGGCCGCGTGGGGCTCGCCCCGCTGGTAGCGAGGCTTTAAGTATATCTAATCCTGCTTGCGGGATTGAAACTCCTCCCACTCGTCGCGGGGGCCGTCGCGACGGTCATCTTTAAGTATATCTAATCCTGCTTGCGGGATTGAAACAGGGCCGAAACGGCCGCCTGTGGCTTGTACACAAGCCCTTTAAGTATATCTAATCCTGCTTGCGGGATTGAAACTCGGCGGAGGTGATAACGTCTGTATTTGCGGCGTCTAGGCTTTAAGTATATCTAATCCTGCTTGCGGGATTGAAACTCCGACAAAGCTGGACGTGTATTGCGGGACCGGCGCGGGCCTTTAAGTATATCTAATCCTGCTTGCGGGATTGAAACAAGGAGTCTTGCGCTCCTGGACGAGAACCGGCTTCAACGCTTTAAGTATATCTAATCCTGCTTGCGGGATTGAAACGTGATCACGCTCTCACCGCCAATCCGGCTGGCAGCGACTACGCTTTAAGTATATCTAATCCTGCTTGCGGGATTGAAACATCGTGTGCCAGCTCCGGCCGGCCTCCTTGGCGATCGCACTTTAAGTATATCTAATCCTGCTTGCGGGATTGAAACACTTAGCCCGCATAGCAATCCGCTTCCGACACCTGTCTTTAAGTATATCTAATCCTGCTTGCGGGATTGAAACCGCTGGTGTTTTCTTGGGAAGACATCGGCCAACCGTCCTTTAAGTATATCTAATCCTGCTTGCGGGATTGAAACTTGAATCCCACTCGTAGACCTAGCGCTATTATAATGATAGCTTTAAGTATATCTAATCCTGCTTGCGGGATTGAAACCTAATAAGGCGGTCTTTTAATTTATCCCAGCCGATCAGCTTTAAGTATATCTAATCCTGCTTGCGGGATTGAAACTGGGCCTGGACCGCCGTTCCCTCCTTGAGGTAGAGCTTTAAGTATATCTAATCCTGCTTGCGGGATTGAAACGCCGCTGGAGCGCCTCCGGGTCGTTTTCGATAGCGGAACTTTAAGTATATCTAATCCTGCTTGCGGGATTGAAACACCATGCACCGACCCTTCCCGTTCCGAATCAGGGCAACCTTTAAGTATATCTAATCCTGCTTGCGGGATTGAAACTCCTCCCACTCGTCGCGGGGGCCGTCGCGACGGTCGTTGCGGCTTTAAGTATATCTAATCCTGCTTGCGGGATTGAAACATACTCCGGCCGGTCCAATGGCCGTTGACATCGGTCTTTAAGTATATCTAATCCTGCTTGCGGGATTGAAACCTACACACACCTAGCACCACCCCTAAGGGGGGGCAAGGCTTTAAGTATATCTAATCCTGCTTGCGGGATTGAAACCAAAGTTCCCGGTACTCCGCCCAGGCCACCTGGGCCTCTTTAAGTATATCTAATCCTGCTTGCGGGATTGAAACACTTTCGCGGTTGCGGGTACCGCAACGGGCGGCCCCTCTTTAAGTATATCTAATCCTGCTTGCGGGATTGAAACCTCCCGCCGGAGACCTCACTCCGGTCGGCAACCCGGCTGCTTTAAGTATATCTAATCCTGCTTGCGGGATTGAAACCGGGAAGCTCTACCGGATGAAACACGGACCTAACGCCTTTAAGTATATCTAATCCTGCTTGCGGGATTGAAACAACGAATCTCGCTGGCCTTCACGATGACCTCTTCCACTTTAAGTATATCTAATCCTGCTTGCGGGATTGAAACAGCCGGTCGTCGAGGGCGTCGAACTCGGCCCGAGAGACCTTAAGTATATCTAATCCTGCTTGCGGGATTGAAACTATCAACGACCACCGCTTCCGGTCCCGCGCCGTCTTTCCTTAAGTATATCTAATCCTGCTTGCGGGATTGAAACGGGAGGAAAACGGCGTCGGCATTGACCCCCCCCCGCCCACTTTAAGTATATCTAATCCTGCTTGCGGGATTGAAACCTCCACAAAGGAAGTAAGTAAAAAAAAAGTCAAGATTGCTTTAAGTATATCTAATCCTGCTTGCGGGATTGAAACCCAGTTTTGAGGTCTGCAACAAAAACGGACCCGTCAGGCTTTAAGTATATCTAATCCTGCTTGCGGGATTGAAACCGTTACGCCGGTTAGCGCTCCCGTGGTCGACCCGGTACCTACTTTAAGTATATCTAATCCTGCTTGCGGGATTGAAACGCCCTTAATGAGTATTAGATCGTCCGGGTATTGGCGCGGCCTTTAAGTATATCTAATCCTGCTTGCGGGATTGAAACGCGCATATCGATGGCGACTACTTCCAGCGCCCTGATGGCTTTAAGTATATCTAATCCTGCTTGCGGGATTGAAACATCCTGTTTTTGACCTCGGCGAGTTCCCGTTCCTCTGCTTTAAGTATATCTAATCCTGCTTGCGGGATTGAAACCTATCGTCGCTCACCCAACCCCCGCCATTTTCATGGCTTTAAGTATATCTAATCCTGCTTGCGGGATTGAAACTGGCAGGTGTAGTGGCGTCCCTACTCGCCGGCAATCCCTTTAAGTATATCTAATCCTGCTTGCGGGATTGAAACACCCAATAATCTCGATCATAGCCGCTGTCAGCGGTTGGCCTTTAAGTATATCTAATCCTGCTTGCGGGATTGAAACTCCAGGCTGGTTGGTTGGACATCGCCGCCGAGGACTGCTTTAAGTATATCTAATCCTGCTTGCGGGATTGAAACTCTCGGATCACTCTTTTGCTGCTCATCTTTTTCTCCTTCTTTAAGTATATCTAATCCTGCTTGCGGGATTGAAACCCTGTCCTCGCGGCTGAGTGAGTCCCTGCTGCAGGACTTTAAGTATATCTAATCCTGCTTGCGGGATTGAAACGTGGGGGGACGCAGCGGACAACTGCAACCACTCTTCGGCTTTAAGTATATCTAATCCTTCTTGCGGGATTGAAACACGGTTGGCCTGTTGTATCCTTATCGAAGGTAGACCCTTTAAGTATATCTAATCCTGCTTGCGGGATTGAAACCACACGTTTTCCCGGCGGGGCGGTACATGGAGTTTATCCTTTAAGTATATCTAATCCTGCTTGCGGGATTGAAACTGGCAGGTACTCCCTGCTTTCGCTCTCTCGGCCCGCCCTTTAAGTATATCTAATCCTGCTTGCGGGATTGAAACCCGGACGGGGCGGAGTGGGATATCCCGCCCGGTGAGACTTTAAGTATATCTAATCCTGCTTGCGGGATTGAAACTGGCAGGTACTCCCTGCTTTCGCTCTCTCGGCCCGCCCTTTAAGTATATCTAATCCTGCTTGCGGGATTGAAACCCGGACGGGGCGGAGTGGGATATCCCGCCCGGTGAGACTTTAAGTATATCTAATCCTGCTTGCGGGATTGAAACCACCGTAGGCATCTGGCTCCAGCGTCCGAGCATCGGCGCTTTAAGTATATCTAATCCTGCTTGCGGGATTGAAACCCGCCGGTCAGCGGATTGCTGACGTAGACCTTGTTGTGGCTTTAAGTATATCTAATCCTGCTTGCGGGATTGAAACTGCTCAGTTTGGGGTTGCGGCCCCCGCAATGGCAGCGGCCTTTAAGTATATCTAATCCTGCTTGCGGGATTGAAACACCTCTTCCGGCGCCGACGGCATCTCGACCCGCATCGCGCTTTAAGTATATCTAATCCTGCTTGCGGGATTGAAACATCTGGCCTATCAGCGGGTGCGAAAGCTGCAACTGGCTGACGCCAATCCAGGACGCCAATTTCGATTTCTTCGAGGTGGATAGTGTTAATACCGGTTTTAATACTAACTACAATCTTGAAGACTCGGACATTGTCGGCTGGCGCGTTGCGGTAAGGTTTGATCAGAGCCAATCCGATATGCGGGATTTCCTTTCTGAGGAGAGTAGTCGTTTCGGTAGTTATCTTCATCGCACTGGTGTGAGTTGGGATAGAGAAACACAGAATCCGCTATCCGACCCCCCCGAGGTCCTCTACATCCTGGCGCCGGCTGACCACACAGCCTTGAACGGCTACAGCGACATCAACGTCTCGGTCAAGGAAAGCAACCCCAAGTACATCGTCTACAAGAGCGACATCGACAATACTGTTGATGTCGGTGTGGCGAACTTTAGTGATACGGCGGTAACGCTATTACTTAATGTGCCCGTTACAAACGGTACCTATACGGTAAGGTTGTGCTCCGATGATCCATACTGTTCGGATGCGGTTAATGGAGAAGCAGGGACAAACATTACAGTGACAAACGGTGTTCTAAGCGTCGGCTCGGCTGTAGCGGAGATCCTGGCGACACTTTCACCGGAAAACTAGCGATTTATCACACTTACTACATTAAACTGGTGAAGCAGTAGATTAAAACAAGACATGCAAAAAGAGGTTCCCATATATCGGGAGCCTCTTATTATATTGGAATACAAGTCTTAGCGATAAAGCGCTTTTATTTGACCAAAGGAGGTTTCGATTACAGCGGTTCCGGACAGTTCAAGTATTAACTTTGGTCTTTGCCAAGTATAGATGTTTGTATCGCTAGAGATCCCCCCGATAATGCTGTTGTATAATCGTATTCCATTATGTACCAAATCACTGTTTAACCATGAATGAACAATACTTCGAATATCAAATGACACATAGACTTCCTCTTCCGGTTACGGCTCTTCAAGGCTTCTTTCGACAGCGTAAGTCTCGTAGATACCCGGCTGGTTGTTCCAGGTGATAGTCATCTCCTCCCATGCGGCGTCCACGGGGGCGATCCAGATTTCTTCTTCAGACAGCGGTCGGGTTTGAATCAATGCTGAGTCTTTCCAGTTATTGAATAGTGTCAGCCACAGCTCCGCCGAGAGCACCGTGTAGCCCTGGCCCACGTAATCATCCAGCTCGCGGAACTCGATGAAGGCGTATACATCATTGCCTGAAACCCTGAACCATGTTACATCACCATAATTTTCATCAGGTCCATAGATTGTAGTAAGAGAATCGTTCCCCTCATCGTCATCGGGCTGGAGGGTGACCTCGAAGCTCGCCAGACCCACCCGCGCCAGCAACACCACCGCCAACATAACGTAACGCATTTCGACCTCCCTTGTGACAACTACAAAATAGCCCGAGAGGAGTCGAACGTCAAGCTGGATAATATGAAGTTCTTATAGAAATGGCGCCAAAACCATTCAATTTCGGAAGCGCCAATAACACCAACGGAACCCCATTTGAGGTTCCGTTGCCTCCATCAACAACCTGCACGTACAGCCCGGGCAATTCTACGATCTCTTGGCCGTAGGGAGTCGGCAGGTTATCACGTGGCCTCCCCTGCTGTTTGCTTGTTTCTGATCATCCGATAGCGCAGCTTGCTCCAGACACTGTTGAGCTTGAGGGCCAACTGGAGGAACCAGGGCGCCTTGTTGCGGCCCCAGTTGATGATGTTGGCTATCAGGTTGCGCCATTTGAGCAGCCGGGAGGCCAGCCAGCCGACCAGGTTGCCGCGCCAGTGATCGCGACAGTAGACGAGCAGCCGTCGCGGCAAATAGGGGCTGGATTCGATCAGGTAGCGCAGGGTCTTCGGAGTGTAGTACCCCTGCGGGTCGGTGGCGTAGAGGGGCGAATTGTAGGCGTCGGCCATCAGCTCCAGCTTGCCGTCGGTCTTGGCCCGCTCGTAGTATTCGGTGCCGGGGAAGGGGGTCAGCGAGTAAGCCCCGATGTAGAAGGGGCGCTGCAGCACGCTGATGACGTCGATTGTGGCCAGGATGTCCTCGACGGTTTCGTAGGCGTTGTCTACCAGGGTATCGTAGGTCTTGGTCACCCCGTATTTGGTGAGCAGTTCGTCGACCTCGAGAAAGTTCTCGTTCTCCTGGAAGCGCTGGTAGACGTCGTGGGCCATGCGGCGCGAGCCGGTCTGCAGGCCGACCTCGACATGGATCAGTCCGGCGTCGGCCAGCTTGGCCAGGCGATCCTCGGTGGTGTAGGCGGGGATCAGGCGACAGACGAAGGGCAGGTCCACCTCGGCCTTGTAGCGGGTGACAAACTCGTCGATCCATTCGTCGGAGCCCATGAAGAAGCTGTCGTCCTGGATGTTGACCCCTCGGATGAAGGGCATCAGTTTGCGGGCCTCTACGAGTTCGCCGATACAGTTCTCCACGCTGCGCCGGCGCAGGTAGCACTCGCCGTAGTGGCGCCAGAAGAAGTTATTCATGCAGTACGAGCAGTGGTAGAGACAGCCGCGGCTGGAGAGCAGGCGGTAATAGCCGCCCTCCCAGGAGTTGAGCCTCCGGTAATCCTTCCAGCTCATCGGCCGCACACCGTCCCCGGTGCCGTAGTAGACGCGGGTGAGCTCGTATTCGGGGTAGGGCACGGCGTCGAGATCGCTCTGCAGGTAGATCCGTCCCGAACCGCGCACGGCCTCGGGGTCCTCGCCGGGCAGGATGAAGCTGGGCAGACGACGGTCGCCGCCGGAGTCGAAGGCGTCCAGGTAATCGACGATGACGCCTTCGGCGTCGGCGATGCAGACGGCGTCGGCGTGTTCGAGGCATTCCCGGGGCCGCACGGTGGGATGGATACCGCCCATCAGCACGTGGCGACCGGCGCGACGGGCGATCCGGGCCAGCTCGACGGCGCGGTGGTACTCATGGGTCATCAGCGTCAGGCCGACAACGCCGATGTCCAGCTCGTCCAACAGCCGGGTGAAACCTTCCAGCTCTGCCGGGGTCTCGCCATGGGCCTGGTGATAGGTTGGCGAGGGTTTGTGGAAGAACAGCTGGTAGGCCTGGTGCGCGGTGGTTTGGTTGACTACGGCCGCCAACACCCGGATGTTGGGACCGTAGGCCTGGTTATCGAAGCAGACGAGGAGCAGGTTGGCCATGGGGGTGATTATTCTCCGTCGATACTGACGCGCAGGATGGTGATGCCGGCCTCGGAGCGGACGTCGAGGAGGCGGCAGGGTCGAGGCGGCAGGCCCTCGGCGCTCTTGAGCAGACAGCCGGGAAGCTCGCCCTCGTCGAGGACGCCCTCGACGCGCAACAGGTATTCGTCGTCGACGGCGCCCTTGAGCAGTCGGGCGGAAAAGAGTCGGCCGTCGGCGAGGTGGAGAACGACCCGGGGCACGGTTGATCCTTTCGCTTGACTTTGCTTACGCTCCAAGCATAGCACAAAGCATGCCAGGGCTTCTCGTTTCGTCGAAGCGGGTGTCCGGGGGAATCGGGCGGTGGGTGGACGGCAACGGCGCCGTCGGGAGTGGGTAAAAAAGTAACCCGACGGGGAGAAGTCACCCGTCGGGTGTGTTGCCTCGCACTGCGGGAGTATGGTGGAGATGAGCGGACTTGAACCGCCGACCTCAGCCTTGCGAAGGCCGCGCTCTCCCAACTGAGCTACATCCCCGGGTTAAGATCGATGAGTGCGTTGGATGCGGGATTAGTGCGATTGAAGCGGACCGGCTGCTGTGTCGTCACCGGTGGGATGATTCCCATTCGAGCCGTTGAGCATAGACCAACGGGAGCGTGTACGCGGGTGTGGCTGTTTGAACGCGCTAGCGGTTCGTCGCGTACTGAGACAGCACATAGTGCTTGTTCGAGATCAGCGCGTTTCCCGGCCACGGTGAGCGACCAACGGGAGCGTGTACGCGGGTGTGGCTGTTTGAACGCGCTAGCGGTTCGTCGCGTACTGAGACAGCACATAGTGCTTGTTCGAGATCAGCGCGTTTCCCGGCCACGGTGAGCGACCAACGGGAGCGTGTACGCGGGTGTGGCTGTTTGAACGCGGTAGCGGTTCGTCGCGTACTGGAACAGCACTCAGTGCTGTGGCGGAGAGGGAGGGATTCGAACCCTCGAAGGGGGTATAAGCCCCTTACACGATTTCCAGTCGTGCTCCTTAGGCCAGCTCGGACACCTCTCCGCGGTGTTGCGAAACGTTGCTGTTACTGATTGTTGAGTTGGTGGTTGCGGTCATGCTTGGTGGAACGCACCCTTGGACGATTGACCGTCGTGCTCCTTAGGCCAGCTCGGACACCTCTCCGCGGTGTTGCGAAACGTTACTGATTGTTGAGTTGGTGGTTGTGATTCTGATTGATGCCGCTCGTTGCCGGGCGTTGGGGTTGGCGAACGGCTCGGCGACCCGGCGAATGCATTGAGGGTAAAAGCAGGGGCTGATATTCCCGCTGGTTCTCGCGTAGGGCGATGGTGTGCGGCGGTTTGAAAAAACCGGTGGCAAAGCCGTTGGTTAGTCGATGCGGCGCTGGGTGACCCTACCTGGTTAACGTGCTTTCCAGCCAGCGGGGAG
>CAZOOP010000030.1:0-15780 GCA_964581465.1 uncultured bacterium | reverse complement strand
CGACCAACGGGAGCGCGTACGCGGGTGTGATTGTTGATGACACGTTCCCGGCCCGTCGCGTACTGGAACGGCACTCAGTGCCGATACTTGACAACCGGTCTTCCAACCAGTGGGGAGCGACCAACGGGAGCGCGTACGCGGGTGTGATTGTTGATGACACGTTCCCGGCCCGCCGCGTACTGGAACGGCACTCAGTGCCGTGGCGGAGAGAGAGGGATTCGAACCCCCGGTGGGCGTGAGCCCACAACGGATTTCGAGTCCGCCGCATTCGACCAACTCTGCCATCTCTCCGCTGAGCTGCTTGGCGGCGGCGAGTATAGGATAGGGTGGCGGGGGTGTCAAGGAACAGGTTGCGGCGGCGGGCGGCGTGGTCTATGCTCGTTGGGAACTCGGTGGAAGAAGGGGAGAATGTGATGGGCGGTGGTGGGATCAGTCGGTTGGGTGAATACAGCTTTCGTTTGGAGCGGGGTTTCCTGCCGGGGATGCGCCGCACGGCTCGGGTCTTCGTGACGGAAGCCGGTTTGGAGGCGGCGCGGGCCGACGGCTCGTTGGAGCAGTTGGCGCGGACGGCGGCCCTGCCCGGCGGGGTGGGCGAGGTACTGGCGATGCCCGACGTGCACCGGGGGTATGGCTTCCCGATCGGCGGGGTGGCGGCCTTCGCGGCCGGTGGGGACGGCGTGGTCAGTCCGGGCGGCGTGGGTTACGACATCAACTGCGGTGTGCGGCTGTTGGTGACGCCGCTGGGTGAGGACGAGGTCCGGGCGAGGATCGAGGAGCTGGCCGACGCCCTCTTCGTGGCGGTACCCTGTGGGGTGGGGGCCTCGGCGCGGCGGTCCTTGAGCGGCCGGGAGCTGCGCAAGGTGCTGATCCGCGGGGCGCGTTGGGCTGTGGAGCACGGCCTGGGTTTCGCGGGGGATCTGGAGGCCTGCGAGTCCGGTGGAGCGTTGGAGGAAGTGGATCCCGAGGCGGTCTCGGACCGGGCTCGGGAGCGCGGGCGCGGGCAGTTGGGCACCTTGGGCTCGGGGAACCACTTTCTGGAGGTCCAGCGGGTGGCCGAGGTGCTGGATGGCGAGGTCGCCGGGGCTTGGGGCGTGGATGAGCCGGGACGGGTTGTGCTGATGATCCACTGCGGCAGCCGGGGCCTGGGGCATCAGGTCTGCGACGACTATTTGAAGCGGCTGCGGGGTTCGGCGGGGTCGGCGTCCGGTGGGGAGCTGGTGTTTGCGCCGGTGGAGTCGTCGACGGGCCGGGCCTACCTGGGGGCGATGGCGGCTGCGGCCAACTACGCCTGGGCCAACCGCCAGGTGATCACGGCGGAGGTTCGACGGGTGCTGGCGGAGCTATTCGGGCGCGCGGCCGGCGCCTCACCGCTGCTCTACGACGTGGCCCACAACATCGCCAAGTTCGAGGAGCATCGGGTGGAAGGTGTGAGGCGGCGCCTGCTGGTCCATCGCAAAGGGGCCACCCGGGCCTTCCCGGCGGGTCATCCGGAGCTGGCGTCGCGCTTCCGCGAGCATGGTCAGCCGGTGATCCTGCCCGGAGACATGGGCACGGCCAGCTACCTGCTGGTCGGCGAGCCCGGGGTGCTGGAGCTGAGCTTCGGCTCGACGGGGCACGGAGCCGGGCGGGTGCTCAGCCGCCGGGCGGCGGTCAAGCGCCTGCGCGGCCGCGACGTGCGCGCCGAACTGGCCGCGCGGGGCGTCAGCGTGCGCTGGGAGGGCCGCCGTACGCTCTACGAAGAGCACCCGGAGGCCTACAAGGACATCGGCGAGGTGGTGGCGGTCTGCGCGGGCGCCGGGCTGGCCCGGCCCGTGGTCCGCTTGGAGCCCCTGGCGGTGATCAAGGGCTGAGTCAGGCCATGGCGGATGGCGAACTGGTGTTTTCGCACACCTCCTAGTGTTTATCAGCTCTATCGGAATCGCCAGTGGCGTGGCTCAAATCGTAGGGGCCAATCAACCCACCGATAACCCACTATTAGGCTGGCAGGCAAGGTTCTTCATCTAGCCACATTCGTATAAAGCTGTTCAACCCCCCGGTGGGCGATCCCCGGCGCAATTCTCGGATCGATCAAAACCAGTCCGGCACCACGAGCCCATCTTCCAGGGCAATTAATAAAGGGCGGGAGAGCCGTTTCTCCCGCCCGATCCGTCGTGTATGCTAGCACTCATTCAACGTGAGACCACCAGGCGCCTGGTCAGGGCGCCGGTTTGCGTCTCCAGGCGAAGTAGGTACACACCGGCGTGTTCGTCTTGACAACTCCAGACGACCTGGTGACGCCCGGCGGCCAGCTCTCCCGCGGTCAGGGCGGCCACCCTTCTACCGGCCAGGTCGTATACTGCGAGGTTCGCCCGTTGGGATGACGGCAGCGCGAAGGTGATCGTCGCGGAGTCGACGGCGGGCGAGGGGTAGGGCTCCTCCAGGGTGAGCGTGGAGGACGGCTCGGGGAGGATGACGCTTTGACTTGGTCCGTAAAGGGTCGACCGGCCGGCGTCGTCGCGAACCTCCAGCCAGTAGCGATAGTCCTCGCCGGGTTCGGCGAAGCGATCCAAGTAGGCGCGGCGGCCACCGTCGAGCCAGGAAGTCAGGGGGTCGCGCCGCCCCCCGCTTTCGCGCAGCACGCGTAAACCGGCCGGGACATCGCCCTGGACAGTCCAGGAGACCAGCGGCCCGTCATCACTGGTGCGCACCCCGAGTTCGACGTCCTCAAGGTCGCTCGACGACTGCCACTCGAGCTCGATCTCCTCCAGCACCGGCGTCAGGGCGGGGTCTGTGGTGCTCAGGCTGACGCGATACTGGATGTAGCGCAGGCCGTCGGCGAGGTAGGCGGAGAGGTCGTCGCCCGAGGTGGCGATGCTCATCCAGTCGCCGAGATCGCAGACCTGGTCTCCGGCTCGAACCTCGACCTCCAGGCTCGTACCCGAGGGCGCCTGGCAGTCCCAGGTTATCTCGCCCCAGTCATCCGAAGTGCCGGTGTCCAGCAGGCTGCCCTCCAGCCAGCCGCCCGAACGGTGGTCCGTGGTGAGCTCCCACCAGTAGACCTCGCCATCGGTGCGGTCGTTGCCCAGCACGTCCAGGTCGCCGTCGGAGTCCATGTCAGCGCTGTTGACCGTCCAGGGGCGGTCAGGCCGTCATCGACGAGGTGTTGGGTCCAGCCGCCCTGATCCCACCAGGCGATGACGCCCAGATCGTTGGAGGCGGCGAGGACGTCGTCTTTACCGTCGCCGTCGACATCACCGCAGCGCAGCTTGACGATGCCGGCGAAGGTTTGATCGATGGTTTCGGGGGTCCAGCCGCCGCCGGCGCCGTCGTTGGCCCACCAGACGACCTCGTTGCCGACGAAGGCCGAAGCGACCAGGTCCTCGTCGCCGTCGCCGTCGATATCGCCGGTGCAGATTGAAGCGGCGTTGGTGTAGGAACTGTCGACGGTGCGGCTCACGGCGTGGTCATCGACGAGGGTTAGCTCGCCGGTTTCGGACCAGTCGAGGCCACGGTAGTCGTCGAAGGCGTCACCCCAAGACGAAACGGGACCCGGCTCACCGGAGCCGCCGCTCCAGTCGGTCTGGACGGCGCTCGCGGCGAATCCGGGCAGAGTAAGGACGAGCACGGCGATAAGCCGGGCGTTGGTTTTCATGGTTAAGCTCCCAGGCGGCCGTCAGTCGTCGTCGTAGAACTCATTCAAGCGCTCCAGGCTGGCGTCGCTCCATTCCAGGAGCATCCTGGTCAACCGGGTCCAGTAGTCGGCGGCCATCCGACGGGTCTCGGTACGCAGGTCGCCCTCCAGCAGATCGAAGGTCTGCAGGTAGCGCTCGTATTCGTCGATGACCAGGCGGTAATGCTTAGCGTAGCTCTCCAACAGACCGCGCAGCACCTCGGGTCCCTGGGGGTAGGCGTAGCGAAGCTTGAGCAGCAGCTCCACCCGTGCCGGTTCGCGGTTGGCCGGTTTTCTCAGCCAAGCCGCCGCCAGTTCGCGACCCCGGGGTGTCAGCGAGTAGTAGATGCGTTTGCGGCCCTTGAGATCGTTGCGCTCTTTGACGGCCAGCTCCAGCTCCACCAGGCGGTGGAGGTTGGGATAGATGCTGCCGAAGGAGTCGCGCCAGAAGACCAGGTCCGGACTGTCGATCGCCTTCTTGATCTCGTAGCCCGTCAGCGGACCTTCGCTCAGCAGGGCCAGCAGGCCGAGAGCCGAGGGCTTCAGACGCTCCAGCAGCCCTTCGATCTCCTCCTCGCCGAGGAGGTGCGTCGTTTCGTTGGAGGGTTGGTCGGTCATTTTTACCACCATGTATCGACGCGATGCATCGGTATGATATATCGCCGGGGAGCTTTCGTCAAGCGAAAAATGTATCGAAATTATATATCAGGGCGGTCGGCCTGTAAAAACGCTCTGTGGCTTACAGCCAGGAGCGGTTGGCGAAATGATCGGGAAACTAGCTCCCCGAACAACTCTGCGAAGATAACAGTGGGCAGGCTGGACCGTCAGTCCGAGTGGTCCGTCAGGACCACCGTGAAGCTGCGGTGATCGTTCATTCTTGCCCTGTAGGGCGGCCCCTTGGGTCTGTACCTTGTTGCCCGCCGAGGATTGGCAATTGAGTCCGAGATTAACGCTCGGTCCTACACTAAGGGATCATCACCTGAAACTGATCCAAGTATTCGCAACTAGGGAAAGCCGCATCGAGAAAAGGGCTTGGTAAAAAACCCGCAGCGAGGCGTCATCCAGCAAAGTCGGGAAACGTTCGAAGCTGCTAGAGCGAGCAATAGAGAGTCGTCAGCAGGTCATTTACTCACGGCGCGGTCGACTCCCGGGCGGGATCAACAACCTCGGGCTACCGGCGGTACTCAACGCAGATCGAGGTGCATCGCCACCTGGCAGCGGTATGACAATGGCGTCGATTAGTAGCTATAAAGCAACCAATGACAGTCTATTAGCTGGATGAGTCGGTTCAGGTACGAGTGATAATCCCTACATTAATTGCTCCGGATAACCGCTGTGATTCGACGGCAACCGTCCATCCGCACACCGTAGCGACTCGGTTTTGACCCCCGTCCGCTACATAGAAAGCGGGCCGACCGGTCGGTCGGCCCGCGCACATGTTCTGCCTGGGGCAATGCCGGGTCGGGGTTCAGGCGACCAGGAACTACAGCCCCCAGTGATGATTACGACCCTAGCGCACCTTCAGATACGCCCCCAACAGACCCAGCCCCAGGCCGGCCAGAATCCCGGCGTCCACCAGGGCGTTGACGAAGCCCGGGTACTCGCGGCGCAGGTGCTTGTTGTAGAAGGCGCGCATGGTCAAGTAGAACTGCTTGCGTGCCCAGACCAGGTTCTTGCGGCTGGACTGGCCGTGGTAATGAATGAAGCGGGCGGCGGGAACATAACAGACCCGCCAGCCGGCCCGGCGGATACGCAGACACCAGTCCAGATCCTCGGCGTACATCGGGAAGCGCTCGTCGAGTTGGCCGACGCTCTCCAGTACCTCTCGGCGCAGCATGATGCAGGAGCCGGAGAGAGCCTCGACATCAAGAACGCGCGAGCGATCGGCCCAGGTGTAGTTGTAGCGACCGAAGAGACGACTGACGGGAAACAGGCGGTCCAGGCGCAGGAAGTGGAACAGGGCGGTCAGTGGGGTGGGTACGGCCCGGGTGAACTGGGGTTGGGATTCCCCGGACGGGGAGAGACCGTCGCCGCCGCAGGCGCCGCAGTCCGGATGCTCGTTCAGGAAGCCGACCAGGGCGGCCAAGGCGCCCTCGAGGACCACCATGTCCGGGTTCAGAACAAGCAGACGGCTACCCCGGGCCAGGCGCAGGCCCTGGTTGACGGCTTTCGAAAAACCCCGGTTGTCCGGGTTGGCGATGATCCGCACAGTGGGGTAGTCCCGACGGATCATCTCCACGGTTCCGTCGCCGGAGGCGTTGTCGACCACGACGACCTCGATGTCGGCCACACCGCCGGCGGTGCGGATCGAAGTCAGGCACTCGCGTACCTTATCGCGGCAGCGGTAGGTGCAGATGACTACGCTGAGCTGGGGCGTGGTGGGCATTGCTCAGGCGTTGAAGAAGCCGACGACGGCTTCGATGACCCGGGCGCGGTCGGCCCCGCTGAGCTGGGGGAACATCGGCAGGGCCAGGACGCGGTCGCAGGCGGCCTCGGCGATGGGCAGATCACCGGGTGAACAACCCAGCTTGGCGAAGCAGGGTTGGAGGTGCAGCGGCTTCGGATAGTAGACGGCGCTGCCGATGCCGGCCTCATTGAGGGCCGCGCGCAGGGCGTCGCGCTCATCCGTCGCCACCACGTAGTAGTTGTAGGCGTGGTAATGCCCGGCGGCGGGTGAGGGAACTCGGAGGTACTCGGCCAGAGCCGCGTTGTAGGCCGCGGCGTGGTCCCGACGACGGCGCAGGTCCTCGTCGATGTGGGCCAGCTTGACACGGAGCATCGCCGCCTGCAACGGGTCCAGCCGGGAGTTGATCCCGATCAGCCGATGATGGTACTTGGGATTGGCCCCGTGGACGCGCAGGATGCGCACCCGCTCGAGAAGCTCTTCATCATCACCGACCACTGCGCCGCCGTCGCCGGCCGCGCCCAGGTTCTTGGCCGGGAAGAAGCTGAACACGCCCAGGTCGGCAAGGGCTCCAGCCCGGCGGTGACGCAGCTCGGCCCCGAAGCTCTGCGCGGCGTCCTCGATCAGATAGACGTCGTCGCGGTCGATCCGGCGGCGCAGCTCCGCATAGTCCAGCACGTCACCGTAGAGATCGACACCAATGACCGCCCGGACATCTTCATCTTCGCAAGCCCGGGCGGCGGCCGCGGTGTCCAGGCAGAAGCTCGACGGGTCGATATCCACGAAAACGGGCTCGTATCCCAGACGGACGATGCAGGAGGCCGTGGAGAAGAAGGTGAAGGGCGTGCTGACCACGCGGCTGCCCGGAGGCAGATCCAGGGCCTGCAGGGCCAGCACCAGAGCGTCGGTGCCCGAGGCCACGCCGACGGCGCCGGCGACGCCGACAAAATCCGCCAGCTCGCCCTCGAAGGCCGCCACCTCGGGACCCAGAATGTAACGTCCGGAACGCAGCACCGCCAGGGCGGCGGCTTCCAACTCGACGGCCCGCTCGGCGTGGGCCGCCGCCAGATCGGCCAGGGGGATGCGCGACACGAGTACTCCTCGTTAATCGACCAGGCATCAGCTTGAGTGCTCGATCCATGTCGGGCAACTCGCCGTTGTCATGAATACGATCCTTCGGTAATCCAACAACCCAGTAAAACGTCAGGGAATATCAAACGTACTTTGATATACATATTTCGTCAATCGACTGTCAAAGAATGCTTAATCGCTCAATTAGTTATCTTATTTCAAGACGAGTTGTGGCATTTAACTATGATATTTACTTAGTGTTACGGAATGCTGGAGGCTGTCTGTCCCGCCCGGTATTGTTGAAGCTAATGGTGGAGTATCTGCTGACAGCGGGTATTATTTGATGGGATATCACGACAAACTGAACCAATATCAGTAGTGATTACGAGCTGCTACCATGGAGTTACCCTTGAGGCTTGTTTTTATGGCGACAACGTGCTCAAGCATCGAGCTGAGATAAGTGCAGGTATTGCTGGTTGCCACAAATCGACTACCGGGAAATGACAGCACGTTGAACTATAAAGCACCATATGACAGGCTATTAGCATATTATATCGGTCCGGATGCGAGTGATGATCCCTATATGATTGAGTAATTGCACCGGCTAACTGTCTCCGCGAATGGCACCCGTCACGGAGTTAGTATCAAGAATCCGCGCACCTTAGTACAGGCAAACACTGATCATTACGGGCACTATCAGCAGGCTACAAACACGATCCAACCCAGGCGGACTGGACGAGCCCCGCCATATCCCCACGCGGCCTTCTTCGACAAGCCGCCGATCGCGACGATGATCCGGACCTTTGCCGAAACGGTCCTCGCGCCGGCGAGACTGTTGGTAACTCCGCGGGTAGGCGTTGGCACGTTTCTTGCGGAGTTACGCGCGGGGTCGGCGAGAGACCCGCCCCGCCCTGCTGCAAGAAACGTGCCAACGCCGGGCGGGACGGCGGTTGTCATGATTCGGATTTGGCAAAGGTCCGGCTCAGGGGTTGCCGGCTCGGCTACGCAGCCCGACGAGGAAGAAGGAGAGGCCCTCGAGTTCGACGGCCAGGTCGACGTTACGCACGGCGACCTGTTCGGGTATTTCGAGATTGGCGGGGGCGAAGTTGAGCACGGCGCGGACGCCGACGGCGGTCAGGTCGTCGAGGACCCCCTGGGCGGCCGGGGCGGGGACGGTCAGCATGGCGATATCGACGCGGCGTTGGGTGACGATCTCACCGAGACGGGCGCAGTCCTCGACCCGCAACGCGCCGTAAACCCGGCCGAACTTCTCCGGGTTGTTGTCCAGCAGGGCCACGAACTCGAAGCCCTGGCGGTTGAAGCCGCCGTAGCCGACCAGGGCGCAACCGAGCTTGCCGGCTCCGATCACGGCCACCCGCCAGGTCTGGTCCTTGATTCCCAGGATGGCCAGCAGACGGCGGCGCAGGAAGCTCACCGGGTAGCCTCGTCCCGGAGTGCCGAAGCGATCGAAGAAGCAGAGGTCCTTGCGCACCTGGGCGGCGTTGGTGCCGATGCCGTCGCCCAGCTCACGGCTGGAGATGAAGTTGCCGCCCTCGCCCTCTTTCTTCTCCAGATAGCGACAGTAAAGGGAGAGGCGACGCACAGTGGCCTGGGGGATGTTGTCCATGGGCGCTTCGGGCTAGTAGGCCGAGATCTTGCGCAGGCGGTGGATCACCGGGGGCACTTTCTCGATGACGTGGTCGATCTCCTCGGCGGTGGTGTAGCGCGAGAGGGAGAAGCGGATAGTGCCTTGGGCGCTGCCGTGGTCGTAGCCCAGGGCCAGGATGACGTGACTGGGCTCCAGGGAGCCCGAGGAGCAGGCCGATCCAGTGCTCACGGCGATGCCCTCGAAGTCCAGGCCCATGACGATGCTCTCGCCCTCGACGCCGTGGAAGATGATGTTGCTGGTGTTGGGCAGGCGCTCGGCTTTTTCAGCGAGGACTACGGTGTCCTCGACGGCGGCGGTCAGGCCCGCTTCGAGGCGATCGCGCAGGCGGCGGATCTCGTCGACGTAAGGCTCGGCGGCCAGCTTGACGGCGGCGCCGAAGCCGACGATCCCGGCGACGTTCTCCGTGGAGGCCCGGCGGCGCCGCTCGTGTCCGCCGCCGTGTAGCAGGTTGACCGGCGCTTTGCGGCCTCGCCGGATGAAGGCCAGGCCGACGCCCTTGGGCCCGTGCAGCTTGTGGGCCGAAGCCGAGAGCAGGTCCACGGGCAGCTCGCTCAGGTCGAGGGGCAGCTTGCCCAGGGCCTGAACGGCGTCGGTGTGGAAGGGCGTCTCGGCCTGACGGCAGACCGCCCCGAGGGCAGCCAGGTCCTGGACGGTGCCGATCTCGTTGTTGGCGGCCATGATACTGACCAGGATCGTGTCAGGGCGCAGGGCGGCTTCGAGCTCGGCGGGGTCCACCCGCCCCTGACCGTCAACGGGCAGGATGGTCAGCTCGAAGCCGTGTTTGGCCAGATAGCGACAGGTGGTCAGCACGGCGGGATGCTCGATGGCGCTGGTTATCAGGTGACCGCCATCGTGACGGGCGGCGGCGCCTTTGATGACGTAGTTGTCCGACTCGGAGCCCGAGCCGGTGAAAACGATCTCCTCGGGCTCGGCGCCCAGGGAGGCGGCGACGGCGGCGCGGGCCTCGTCCATGCCCTGCTTGGAGCGCTGGCCGAACTGGTGGAAACTCGAGGCGTTGCCATAGATCTCGCTGAAGTAGGGCAGCATGGCCTCGACGACCTCGGGGGCCGTGCGGGTGGTGGCGTTGTTGTCCAGGTAAACCTTCATCGTCGACTCCGTTGCTGTTCTGTAACGCTTGAATGAAAACCGGCCGCGCCGGTTTATCGACGGGCGGTGGTCTGTATACCGCATTGTTCAGTACCGATACGCCCCGAGCCGAGCGGTGTTCCCTATGAAGCTGCAAATCGGTGGATCAAGAGGGTCTCAATTAGTGCCGTTTTTCACGAACCGGGTGCTGAAGCAGGGCTTATCGCCCTGACGATCGCACCCGAAAGTGTGCAGACACCGCGCTCGCCTCAATGGCTTGCTTAATCTCGGAACGTCGACGAGGCCGGGAGGCACGAGGGCGGGTGCGCAATGCGGCCGCGCTGATCCGGCGATGCTCGTTCCGTCAAAAACGGAGCGTCCTTCCGCATCCCGGAGCGTTTGGCGGCCTTTCGGCAATCCCTAGAAATTGTAGTTGACCTCGACGACCTGCCAGGGATCACCGCCGACGTCGTCGGGATAGAAGGTGTGGCTGTAGGGGCTCTGGGTCAGCTCGGCCCCGTTGACGTAGACGTGAACCTCGCAGGGCACGGGGCTGTCCTGGCCGTTGTCGGAGGCGTACTCGACCTCGATGGCGTAGGTGGCCCGGCGATCGTCGGTGGCGGTGATGTACTCGGGGCCGAAGCCGTAGGAGTCGCCGATATCCAGGCGCATCCCGCCGACGTTGGGATCGTCCTCGGAGCAGTCGTTGCCCAAGTCGTCGAGCATATGCAGGTCCAGGTTGGCCCGGTCGACATCGTTCCACTCCAGGGAGGCCACCACGCATTCCCGGCCGGGGCTCCAGTTGCCGCGCAGCTCGATGACCTCGCTGCTCTCGAGGACCACGCCACCGGGAAAGGCCGAGACCTGGATCTCGAGGGTGTTGAATCCACTGGGAATGCGCACCAGGCGCTCGAACCACCATCGCGAGTCTTCTTCTTCGACGGGCTGCATGTCGATTGCCGAGAGGATGAAGCGCTCGGTCTTGCTGCGCAGCACCAAGGCGTGGCCGTCCCAGAGCTCCGGGGTATTGAGCGGATCGGTATCGGTGACCTCGCCGTAGACGACCAGCACGCGGTCCTCGAAGGGAACGGTATCGTCGTCGATGTACTCGATTCCCGAGGCGTAACCGGTGATGCGGATCAACGCCTCGGAGCCGGGCAGCGGGTCGGTGGTGTCGCAGCCGCTTACCAGGAGCAGACCGAGGATGAGGGTCGAGAGGATCGGCTTTTGCATTTTCTTACCTCCCCGCGTGTTCCGGGGTTTCCCCCAGGGCTTCGGGGAACAGCCTTTGCAGCCAGTCCAGGCGGCGCGAGGTCCGGTTGCGTTCGGCGGTGATCACGGAGCGCACCTCACCAGTGGTCCGTTCGAGAACGTCGTTGATGACGACGTAGTCGTACTCGCCGGCGCGGCTGAGCTCGAGTCGGGCGTTACGCAGACGCTGGGCGATGATCTGCGGGTCCTCGCTGCGTCGGCGCTCGAGGCGGTCTCGCAGAGTCTGCCAGTCCGGCGGAACGATGAAGATCAACACGGCGTCGGGGAAGAGTTCGCGGATGGCCGCGCCACCCTGGACGTCGATATCCAGGACGATGTCGCGTCCGCGCGCCAGGGCATCGCGCAGCGGCGTTTCCGGGGTGCCGTAGCGGAAACCGTGAACCTCGGCGGTCTCGATGAACTCACCGTCGGCCAGACTGCGCTCGAAGCGGGCGTCGTCGTAGAAGTAGTAGTCTTTGCCGTCGACCTCACCGGGGCGGGGCGGCCGCGTCGTCGCCGAGATGCTGTAGTACATCTCGGGATGGCTTAGCTGCAGGGCGCGGTAGATGGTGGTCTTGCCGCCCCCGGAGGGAGAGGAGATCACGAAGGGGATGCCGCGCTCACGACGGGGGTCCATCATGCTCCGCTGGTTGGTCGGGAAGGGATCGAGGTCTGGTCGAAACTCGTTATCGAGCTGTGGTTCGTATGGGATAAGGGCTCGTGTCGCGCGATGGCTCTTGCCGCGGAAATGCGCTCTGGCATTGGCGGGGCCTGTCTGCGCAAGGGATTACCACTCGTAGCTGAGCCGACTAATCCAGCTGGACTATCACTTATTGCTTCATAGCTCACAATCGCCGCCATTGTCACAACGCTGTATTGTCATGCCTGCGCAGGCCGGCGATAAACCTGAGCCTGTGTGGAGTCCCGTCGTTAACCGAGACTGTTGGTTCCACTCGGGAATAGACCTAACCGCGCGTCAAGGGTTTACTGACGGTACTCCATTGCCTGCTTGGGCAGTTTCGACCGTTATCCGCCTTCGCTGGCCGACGCCTCGTCGCGGGTAGGTGCCAAGGTCCCGGCTCGCCGCGGCTTTCTCGAATTGCGAGGGTTTGGTTCACTTTCGGCCGATGATCCCCCACGCATACAGTGACCGGTATCCAGCCGCGGGACCGGGAGAGCCGGTCGACACGGCCACCGCCCTTCTGCAACCTTCCTCGGTGTTGTGCTTCCCGGGGTTGAGGGAATCGGCCTCAGGCGAGATTGGCGGCTTGCTCACGCAGGCGGTCCTGGAGTAGCTTGAGCTCGATGACCAGTGGGCTGACGGCGGTGCCGACAGCCTTACTGCCGGTGGTGTTGAGCTCGCGATTGATCTCCTGACAGAGGAAGTCGAGGCGGCGGCCGACCTCACCACCGGCGTCCAGGGCTTCTTCGAAGGCCTGGAGGTGGCACTCGAGGCGGTCGAGCTCCTCGGTGACGTCGGCGCGCTGGGCCAGGTGGGCCATCTCCTGCTCGAGCCGGCCCTCGTCGAGGGGCGCTTCGCTGTCGGCGGTCAGTTCGGCCAGCCGCTCGCGCAGGCGGGTCTGGATATGGCCGGGCATCCCGGCGGCGGCTTCGTGGAGTCGGGTGTAGAGGTCGCGAAACTCGGCCAGGACGGCGCGGAGGGCTTCGCCGAGGCGGCGGCCTTCGACGCGGCGATTCTCGACGAGGCCGTCGAGGGCCTGTTCGGCGGCCTGGAGGAGGGCCTTCTCGAGGGCGGCCTGGTTGATCCGGGGGGTCTCGTCGCGCAGCACGCCGGGCAGGCGCAGCAGCTCATAGGCGGAGAGGCTGCGGGCCACGCCGGGGGGCAGCTCGTCGAGGAGCTCCAGGTAGGTCCTGGCGCGCTCGGCGTCGAAGCCGGGAGCGGTCTGTTCGCCCTGGAAACCGTTGAGCTCGAGTACCTCGAGTCGCAGACTGCCGCGGTTGATCTTCTCGCGGCAGAGGGCGCTCAGGCGGCTTTCCTGGTCCGCCAACTCCTGGGGCAGGCGCAGGCTGAGCTTGAAGCGCTTGCCGTTGACGCTCTTGGCCTCCAGGGTCAGGACGCTTTCGCCGTCCTGGAAGCGGCCGACGGCCTGGCCGGTCATGCTCTCGAGGATGGGGGCCTCCCGGTGAGGTTCGTGGTTGGGTCAGTCGCCGCCTTGCTCGCGGGGTCCGCTCTCGCCGGGGCGGTAACCCAGCAGGCTGGCTTTGCGCCACCACTCGTCGGCGGCGACGTCGTCGCCCTTGCGGTAGTAGGCGTAGCCCAGTTGGTAGGCGTAGAGTCCGTTGACGGGGTCCTGCTCGACGGCGGTGGTCAGCTCGGCGATGCCCTCATCGAGGCGGCCGTTGGAGACGTAGGCCTGGCCGATGAGGCTGTGGAACTCGGGGTCCCAGGGAGCCATCCCGGCGGCGCGCTCGAGACGGTCCAGGGCGCGCTCGTACTCGCCCCGGGAGAGGTCGATCTTGCCCAGACCGCGCCAGGCCTCGTAGAAGCCGTCGTCAAGGCTGAGCAGCGTCTCGTAGGAGCGCTCGGCGAAGTCGATGAAGTCGACCTCGGCGAAGTGGCGACCCAACTGGAGGTGGATGCGCCAGTAACGGGCGTCGGCCAGGGCGGCCCGCCGGTAGAGGGTCATGGCCTTCTCGTCGTCGTCGAGCTGGTCGAGGATCTGGGCGTAGTAGAGCAGGGTCCAGGGATCGTCGGGTTGACGACGGAAGACCTCGAGGATGTCCTCGAGGGCCTGGCCGGTGTAGCCGCTGTCCAGGTGCGCCCGGGCGCGCTCGCGGTGGGCGACCAAGAAATCCGGGCCGAGCTCGCAGGCCTGGTCGAGGTGGGCCAGCTCCTGGGTGGTCGAGTTGGTCGTCCCCAGGGCCCGGCAGTACCAGCGGTAGGCGTTGTGGCTGTAGGTGACGACCTCGCGGGCCAGGTCGAGCTCTAGCTCCGTGGCCGGAACGCCCAGGGCCAGGCGGACCTCTTTATAGATCTCGACCTCGATGGCGAAGATGTCGATCCCGGTGAAGCGGATGCTGAACAGCTCCTCCTCGCCGGGATAGCCGCGCAGGGTCACCTCGACCTCGAAGCGCGGGTCCTCTTCGATGTTCTCGGGCCAGTCGATGAGGTAGGAGCCGATCAGGTAGTAGTCGGGCCGCAGTTGCTCGAGCAGGCGACGGTAATCGTCGTCGGAGTAGGACTCCTGACGACCCATCGAGGTGCGGGCCAGGGCCTCGCGCAGGGAGCGGAATCCCAGGCCGACGGCGGAGCGTGATTCGTTGAGCCGGTAGGCCAGCGCTTCGCTGAGCCCCAAGGTGTACCAGGAGTCCAAGCTATCGCCCTCGTTGTTGAGGGGCAGACAGACCACCCGGGGCAGCGCGCCGACGGCGACGGCCGCGAGAATCAGGATCACCAGGCTGAGGCGGAGTCTATTCACGGCTCGATACTTTTTGTCAGGGTGTGCCCGGGGCGGTGTCCGGGGTGGTCCCGCCGCCGGAGTCCGGCGGCGACGTTTCGGGTTCCGGTTCGGGTTCGGGCGGCGGAGCCGGGGTGTTGTCGGTGTTGAAGCTCGTCTGACCGGGCTCGCCAGCGTCGTTGTCGGCCGGTACCACGCGCAGGCTGCCCGAGGCCGCGGTCTCTCCCAGGTCCATCACGGTATCCCAGTCCACGGTGACCGGGCCGGTCAGGCCGCTGAGATTGCCGGTGTAGCTGGCCGGGGTCCAACCCGTTCCTGCGTCGTACTCCAGGGTGCAGTCGACGGGGTCGCCCTCGGGGTCGCGCGGGGTGACGGTGACCGTCACGATACCGCTCAGGGTTCCCGGGGGCAGGCTGACTTCGGCGGTGGGCGGCTGGTTGTTGTCGAGCATGAAGATGCCCGTCTGACCCGGCGCGCCTTCGTCGTTATCCCGGGGCACGGCGCGGAGCATCGCGGCGTTCACGTCGACGCCCGGCGCGTCGCTCTCGCTCTGCCAGCTCAGCACACCGGAGCCCGGGGGCAGACCCGTGGTCGAGCCGCCGATCGTCGCCGGTGTCCAGGTGGAGCCGCCGTCCAGGCTGTACTCGACAGTCAGGCTGACGGCGTCGCCCTCCCGATCATCCAGATTATAGCCGATATCTACGCTTCCCGACTGCTCACCGGCGGGGGTTTCCAGATCGATACTCGGCGGCGCCGAGTTGTCCAGGGGGAAGGGACCTGTCACGCTGGGCTCGCCGGTGTCGTTGTCACTGGGGGTTATTCGCAGGTAGACGCCGTCCAGGTCCCGCTGATCCAGGTCGTCGGCGGAGTTCCAGCGCAAACTGCCCGGTCCCGGACTCAGGCCCTCGAGCTGACCGGTGACGCTGGCCGGGCTCCAGCTCGCGCCGTCGGTCGAATACTCGACGAGCAGACTCACCGGATCGGCCTCGCGGTCGCTGAGGTTGTAGTCGACGGACACCTCAGCGCTCTGCTCTTCGCTGATCGGCGTGATATCGATGCTCGGCGGATCGCTGTTGTCCACCTGGAAACTTTTTGTACTGGCCGGCGAACCCGTATCGTTGTCGCTCGGGGTTATGCGGAACTGCACCTCGAAGAGGTCCAGCATGTCGGTATCGGTCTTCGAGTTCCAGACGATCGAACCCAGGTAGCCGCCCGGGCCGATGTCCGTGGT
>CAZOOP010000029.1:0-49498 GCA_964581465.1 uncultured bacterium | reverse complement strand
TGCATTTACATCTACCATCGGCCAACTATAGTGCGCCCTATGGTTACATTTTGGGAGACAAATGTGCCGGTCGGTTGCTTGTTTTCCGCCACTTTATGGCCCCCTTTCTTGTGACAGCATCACAGCCCAACCCGTATGTTAACAGCGCGTTACATACATGCATCGGTCCGAACACGGTATACGATCCCACTGGGATTTATACCGCACAGGGACCGGCCGGTCGCCGGTCCCCGTTGCTTCTGGAGTCGGAGTTCGCTAGTTGGCTTTGATGCGGCCCCAGGTTGTCCGTTCGACATCCGTGCCGTCGTCGGTGATCGTCCAGCCGGCGAGATCGATGGGGTCGTCGTAGATGAGCGTACCTGGATTGGTGTAATAACCGAAGACCGCATTGTCGTAACCGGCGTAGTTGTTGTAGTAGTTGTCGAAGCTCACGGTGATCGAGGTGGCGTCGGTGGGGAACCAGGGCGAAAGGGTCTCGGCGTAGAAGGTCCAACTGGGATGAGCGTCGGAGTCGCACTGCCAGTTGGTGCCCGAACCGAAACCGTGGTCGGTGTCGGCCTCCCAGGTGCCCGGTTGACCCCATTGATTGACCAGCCATGTCTCGCCACCCTCGAAATCGCTGTCCAGGAAGACCTTGCCGTCGACTTCAACCTCGACGTTGTCGATGACCCAGTAGTACAGGTAGCTGTAACCGTTAGTGTCGTAGAGATAAGAGAGACAGGCCAGTTTACCCTCATTGGCCCCGGAGATGTCGTGGACTTCGTAGGTGACGCCGGAGTCGCTGTTCCAGTTGAAGACCTCGTGGAAGGTGCCCGAACCATAAGCGGACGCATAAACCTCGAACTGATTGAAACGGAAGCCTTCATCGACTCCGGAAGCATCGGAAACCCAACGAAGCTTGGGGGTGACATCGCCACCCGCGTACTCGACGAGATTGACGATGACCGACGTGGACGAGGCCGAATCAGCAAAGGTATGCACCAAGTTGTCATTGACGTACAACTCGGTATAGTCACCGGAATCGGCGGCGTTCTGACTGTAGGAGATGAACACGTAGGCACCTTGATAGCCTGAGAGATCAATCGGGCTGTCCAGGGTCATCGCGGCGTCGTCGTTGGAGCCGTACTCGGTCAGTCCATCGCGGACGCAGCCGATGTCGGAGCCGACGATCTGCCAATGGGCGTTATGCTCGGTGCCGGGCAGGGCGCCGGCGTTGAACGCGGTCGCCGCCAGCAGACAGCCGACGGGAACCAGCATCAAGAGGATCAGTTTCTTCATGGTCTTCTCCTTTGTCGGCGTGGGCCTTCGCGAAAGACGGAGGACTGGTGGGTTCTGAAAGACTGGCCTTCAAGCGCCGAATATCCACGGAGGCTCGCTTGCCGAGGTCCTTGATACCGGCTTACCCTTAAACGGTTTCCCTGGTTGTGTCTTTGGTTTAATACTTGGCTTGCTCTTGATCTTGCTTGCCTTTTGTATTTATTAAAATAGACCAAGACACAGTCCCTGTCAACAAAAGCCCGCCCTGAACTCGGTTGCTTCTTGATTAAAGGGAGGTTTGCTAGGGAGAAATCAGGGGGACGTCGGAGCGATGAGCGTCGGTGGGGACGCAATCCTCAGCGTGCTGTATCATAAACAGATCTACTGGAAGGTGTGGAACGATAAAAACTGCCACCATTCAGCTTACTAGATAAAGGGGGTTACACATGCTAAAACCGAAGGGATTATCACACGTTCCTGAACAGAAATATATCGCTAATAGCATGTTATTATGTGTCTTATAGCTGCGTTAGCTGTCACAGTCAGTGCGTTGCCTGGTGGCATGAAAGATGCTCTCTAAGCGGACGCTTCCAGAATATCGCTCTGCTTCGGGAAGTCGTGACTCCTGGCTTGCATCACGGGCATCCCAGGTAATATGTGCATAAACGCTTTTTAAATTGCGACTTTAGCAGATATCAAAACGTTTGCATATCGAGTTGGAGCCATTCGTGAGGTGATTGTCGGCACGTCAGTTCTAAATGCCGCTCTTTTGCGTTTTCGACGTAGGTTCAGTTTCAGGTGATAATCCCAAACCGAATTACTGTGCTAATAGATCGCCATATAATGTTATACAGGTCAGTTGGCTACCCTTTCATTTCAACCGATTTGTGGGAGTAACCCGCGACTTGCTTATAATGCCGCGGAAAACCGGAAGGCCGTCGAGCCTGCCTGCCATCCTGAAAACTGACAAGGAAACATACTACAATTAAACGATTGCATGAACTAGCATATATAATGGCTGTTAGAATATAGTTGCATTACATTTTTACTAAACATAGAATAATAATCATGCCATATATCATTTTATTATTTTAGGATATATCACTCGTTTATTAAACGGCAGTTATTGCTATTTGTTTGTCATTAGATTTCCTATTGCTTACCCCACTGACATTATCCCTCTATCGATTTGTGGCATTCAAATACGCCGTGTTCTTCTTGCTCTTAGTTTATGGCTGGGTGAGATATTAGGCTGTTGAGACAGCCGGAGGGTTTTTGAAACTGATCCTTAGTGACATGCTAACAGCAGTCATTTTATTTGTTTAGAACCTGAATCAGCTAGCCGGTCTCACGAGTTGACGACTTCCGCCGAGCATTATAGAGGCTCCCTTCTCGCTACAACGATCTATCTCTATGGTTACAAATACTGGTCCTTTCTTTGGGTGATGATCCATAGAGATGATCCATAGATAAATGTAATTTCTGTTGTCGCTATTCGAAACCCCGACCGAATGCAATCTGGACCGCGAGAACCCGCGGGGCGGCGGTGGTCTAGCATCATCCTCCAACCGTCTGACTCGATATGTTTCACTCGCCGTGGCGCCGTAGCGACCATCAGTAAGCTGAGCATCAACTTAAGGATGCCGACAAGACATGCGAAACAACCCGCGGCGAAAGCCGCAGGTGTAACCTTCAAATACAAATCTGGTCGCTCTCCAGTCCGTCGTCGGCGCAACCTTCTCGACGTCCCTCCCGAAACGGCCCGCGCTTCGGCGCAAATCCACTCCCGATCCCGTTAAGCCTTGTAACCTCAACGCGTCGATGATATATTATACTTGAAAAGTACCGTTACGGCTTCGCAATGCGACTTCGCATGGATCGCGGGGTCGAATCCTGGGACGGGACGCAAAGAAGCAATCAAGCGGCGTGTCCTGCAAGACTATATTACGTCCACCGCAGATAGGGCGGGCTGGTGATCCATGGCCGATACATACATCTACGTCAACGGCGAGCAGCAGGGTCCGATCTCCATCGAGGAGATCAAGAACATGGTCGAGGACGGCCGGATGGGCCCCGAGGACCAGGTCTGGATCCAGGCCCGCAACGAATGGGTCATGGCCCGCAACGTGGCCCAGTTCAAGCGGATATTCGACGCCCACGGCGTGACAACCGAGGAGCAGCCCGCCACTCCCCGGGGCCTGCTCGTTTCGATCAACGGTGAGCAGTACGGCCCCTACCCGGCCACCCAACTGATCGAGTTCATTCTCGAGGGCCGCCTGAGCCGCCAGGACTTCGTCTGGATCGAGCGCCACGAGAAGTGGTTCGAACTGCAAAAGATCGTCCAGTTCCGCCAGGCCTTCGAGAAGCGGGAAGCGGCCGAGGGAGCGACGAAGGACGCAACCGCGGGGGAAGCCGAAACCGCACCGACCTCCACCGCCGAGCCCTCCGCCGAGGAACCAACGGCCCCCGCCACCCCCAGCGCGACTAAACCGGAAGAAGCAGTCGCGCCGGTGGATGCTCACGACGCCGAAGAGTCTCCTCCCGCTGAGGAAGCGGCCACACCGCCCGCCCAGACCGAGAAGAAAGCCGCCGAACCGGAAACGGGACCAGTCCCCGACAGCGACTGGTCGACCTTCGTCGGTGAGGATGAAGATGGGACGCGGCCCCGGGTTACCGACGCCGACATCGTCCGCCGGACCTTCTCCGATCGTCCCAGTGAGGCCGGCAGCGCCATGGGGACCATCGGCGATTTCGTGACCACACCGAGCGGCGGCGAGCCGCCGGTGAAGGACGACTACGTCGATCCCACCGAGCTGCCGCTGATGAAAACCAATGCGGCCAAGCGGCTGGGCGGTCTGGTCTGGGACATCGGTATCTGCTTCATCTCCGTGGCCCTGCTGGGCATCATCTTCTACCTGCTGCACTCGGTCTTCAAGGACGTGCTCTTCTTCCGCGTCTTCAACCCCAAAGACACCATGAGCATTCTCGAGGGCGCCGGGTTCCTCGAAAATCTATCCCAAACCTTCATCTTCATCTCCATCGGCCTGATCGCCTTCTACCTACTGATGCGCGACGCCATCTTCGGCCGTCGCTCCCCGGGCAAGCGCCTGGCCGGGTTGCGGATCGTCGACCGGGTGACCAAGCAACCGCCAGGCATCGGCAAGCTTATCCTGCGCAACATCACCGTCGTCACCATCGCCCCGCTGATCATCGAATTCGTCCTCGTACTGGCCGACAAGAAGGGCCTGCGCATCGGCGACCGCCTCTCCCGCACCCAGGTGGTGGACAGCCTGGAATAACGACAGGCCCTGTATTACGCCTGGTGTAGCCTATCAAAACCGTTTGCTGTCAACACCCGAGCGGGATTATGCAACACAACCCGGCATAGCACTTGGCATACCCTGGATGACGTCTAAACGCTCACTGGTATCGGCGGCCGATTGAGCCGCGAACAAGCTAACTGACGCCGCGACAACCAAAAACCACTACTGTGAACAATATACAAAAAGAACCCGACGGGGGAGTAGCCTCCCCCGTCGGTTTATCAACGGAACTCGAATCGCACGGCGGTGTGATCCGGCCTCCTTCGTGGACTCCGCCGCTCTATCTGCTCGCCGCCCTGGCCGTCTTCGTCGTCTATGCGCTCACGTCGGCTCCGGGAACGGTTATCCTGGAGAGCAACTACGACCTAACCGTGGCCGCCCGGCACCTGGGCTGCGCCCATTCTCCGGGCTACCCGCTCCATTCGCTCTTCGCCCACCCCTTCTGCGCCGTCGGTCCCGAAGGCGCCGTCTTCGCCGTCAACCTACTCAGCGGACTTTGGGGGGGCCTGGCGGTCTTCCTGCTGGCGCTCTTCCTGGAGAAGCTGGGCTGTCGGCCCCTCGCGGCGCTCAGCGGAGCGCTGCTCTTCGCTTTCAGCGCCACGTTCTGGAGCCAGGCCGGGCTGACCGAGGTCTACACCCAGCATCTGGCGCTGACCATCGCCGCCCTCTACGCCGCTCTGGCGGCTTCACGTTCGGCGCGGACCGATGAGCCCGACCGCAGGCCGACCCTGGCTCTAGGTCTGCTCACCGGCCTGTTGGTGGTCAGCCACAACGCCGCGCTGACCTACCTGCCTGCGCTGGCGCTGCTGGCCCTGCCGGCGCTCAAGCGTCTCGACGCCCGCGGCTGGGCGCTGTTCATCGTCGCCGGCGCCCTGGGCTTTTCCGTCTACCTCTATCTGCCCCTGCGCGCAGCGACGAATCCGCCGATCAACTGGTCGGCTCCGGACACCTGGCACGGCTTCTGGCGCGGATTGAGCCACGACGTCTACGTCGATTACGGAATAGCGCGCAGTTGGAGCCTATTGGGCGGTCAGGCGGCCTGGATCGTCGAAACCTGGTGGCGGGACTTGGCCCCCGGAGTGTCACTGCTCGGTCTGGCCGGGCTGATCTACGCCGCCCGCGACAGGCGCCGACTGCTGTGGACCCTGTTGCTCCTGCTGCTGCTGCCCGCCCTGGGCCTGCTGCTGGCCCACAACCAGGACCTGGGCGAACTGCGGGCTTCCGATGAGACCTTCCTGATCACCGGCGCGCTGGTGCTCTGCATCGGCCTGGCCCTGGGCCTTGAGAAACTCACCGAAGCGCCGGCCAAGCGGCGGCCGCCGCTTTGGCTGATTCCCGTTCTCGGTTTAGCCGCCGTCGGCGCGACTGCGGCCTTCTCCCTGCCCCGGGCCGATCTCTCCCAACGTCGCACCGCCGAGCAGATCGGCGCCGACATAGTCGGGCAGGCGCCATATCGGGCGGTGCTGGCGGTTTCCCTGGTCGGCGCCGACGCAATCTACTTCGACAACCTGGTTCGCCTGGAGGTTCGCGACCAACGGCCCGACCTAGCGCTCAGCTCCGCCTACCAGCCCAGCGAACCCTGGTACCAGCGGGAGCTGGCCGCCCGTGTTCGTCTCGAAGCACCCGACGAAGAGTTGGTTCGCGAGCTGTGGCGACAAACGACAGGCGCGCCGGGACCATACAGTGCCCAGGGGTTCTTCGCCCGCGAGTACAACCAGGCGCTGGCCGAACTCAACCAGCGCCCCCTGGCCGCCGCCGTGGTGCGAGAATACTACGAAAACTACTTCCTGGCCGGCGCCACCGGCCTCGACGGCTTCCGCCCCGTCGACCTGCTGGAGCTCTATCTGCCACCGGACAGCTCCTCGACGAACGATCCGCTCCCGATCCATCCCGCGGCCCTGCGTCGCTACCGACCCACCGGCGGAGCTCACAAATACGACCGGGCCGCCGATGAGTTCTACCGCTGGCGCGACGAGTTCAGCGGGGGCTAGGATTGCTTGACGCCGGGCGGTTGTTCTGCTAAACTTCGCCCGCTCAAGCGACTACCCGTCTCTAAATCGGAGGAGAAGTTGATCACCGTTCTGATCGTCATTCACGTGCTGATCTGCATCGCCCTGGCCATCGTCGTGCTCCTGCAGGCCGGCAAGGGCGGCGGACTCTCCGGGGCCTTCGGCGGCGCCGGGGCTCAGACCGTCCTCGGCAAACGCGGCGCGGCCACCTTCCTGTCCAGGCTGACCCGCTGGGTGGCCGTGGGCTTCATGCTGCTCTCCCTGGGGCTGGCCTTCATCTACTCATCCCCCAACACCACGGTGGCCCCCGTCGAGGATCAAGCCACCGAAGAGGGTGAAGAGGCCGCTCCGGACGGCGAGGGCCAACCCGCCGACGGTGAAGCCGAGGAACCCGCCGAACCCGCCGAACCGAGCACCGAGGGCGCCGCGCAGCCCGCCGTTCCCGGCGGCACGACCATGCCGGACACCGGCGGCGGCGAGTAGCGTCTCGAGTTGGATTAAAGCCTATCCCGCCCGCTTTCACCGGGAAGCCGATTTCATCTCGACCGGTCTCGCGGTGACAGGTGAGGGAGTCAGAGGATGAAAAAGCTGCTGCTTTGCATCGTGATCCTCGCCGCCGTTGGTGTCGCGCAGGACCTCAACGCCGACATCGACGCCTGGCTGGCCGAGGAGGGCTTCGAGGTCGTCACCTACGACGACGAGCCCGGCACCTGGTACCTGGGCACCACCGGCGACAACATGGGCGCCATCCCCTGCGTCATTTACACCCAGCAGGGTTTCGTCTGTTTCCAGACAGTCATCGCGCCCATCCCCCCCCACAGCCACGGCGATCTCAACGCCCTGAAAGACGAACTCCTGGCCATCGGTCTCGAGAACTACCTGGTCAAGGCGGTCATCAACTCCGTCGACGAGGTCGAGCTCCAGGCGGAGATGCCGGCGGCCCAGCTCTCCCAAGAGGACTTCACCACGGCCCTATATCTGGTCCTGGGCACCGCCGACGCCGAGTACAACCGGATTCTGGAGTACGTCTACCGCTGAACTCCACAGACAACAGGGAGGGGCCGATGCGCTCCAGCCTGATCATACTGCTCTGCATCGCGGCCGGGGGGCTCTGTACCCCGGCCGTTTTCATCGCCGGTGAGCGGCCCGCCGAGGCCCTCTTCGCCGTGCCCCTCGAGGACGGCTGGCTCTGCGCCGCCGAGAACTTCGCCGAAGACGCAGCCGAAGGCGTCTTCCTGGAGGACCTCGAACCCGGCCGATACTACTATCTGGCCTACGACGATCCCCCGACCCCGGGAGCCGTTATCGTCTGGAGCGGCGAGGACGTCCGGCTGATCCGCTCGCCGCGGTTGTTGACCGGCGGACCCGGCGGCGAGCTGGTCCTGCTCCATCCCACCCCCCTGGACGAGCAAGCACCGGGTGCTCTGCTGGACGTCCCACCCGAGCCCTTCGGTGGCGGCTCCGTCGATCCGGCCCTGCTGGCCGAGATCACCTGGAACGCCTACCTCGACGAGCTGGAGGACCTGACCGCGATCGACACCCGCTACTCCTTCGCGCCGGGCTGTCTGGAGGCCGCGGACCTGCTCTACGCCAAACTGGCCTCCTGGGGCTACGAGCCCGAATTCCACGACTACCACCTCTCCGGCGCTGGCAGCGTGGCGCTGTGGGACATCGTCGGCCTGGACGCCCAGCGCGCCGGAGCCGTGGGGTTGACCTACGTGGAGACCACCGACGGCGGCGCGAGCTGGCACATGAATGAGACCACGGCGGGCCACTACCTGCGCGGGATGTTCCTTCTCGATGAGAGCCACGGTTGGCTGGGTGCCTACGGAGAGATCCTGCGAACCACCGACGGCGGCGACGACTGGGAGGTCGTTCAAACCGGCTGGACGGGCACCGCCCGGGGGCTCTACTTCGACGATCCCGACACCGGCTGGGTCTGCGGCGACGACATCCTGGCCTACACCGAGGACGGCGGTGTGAGCTGGACCGAGGTCGCCTCGCCCGCCGACGAACCCCTCTACGCCCTGGACCGTTGCCCGGGTCTGCTGGCCGCCGTGGGCGCCGGCGGCGTCGTGCTGACCAGCGTCGACGACGGCCGCACCTGGCAACTACGCGACACCGGTACCGAGGACCTGCTCTGGGGGGTGGAGTGCGTCAACAGTGAAATCTGGGCCGTGGGCGCCCGGGGTACCGTGCTTCGCTCAACCGATGGCGGCGGCGTCTGGGAGGAGATCGAGCTGGGCTTCACCGACTACTTCTACGACGTCGACTTCGCCGACGACCAAACCGGGTTCATCGTCGGCGACTACAACACCCTCTACGGCACCATCGACGGCGGCGATTCCTGGCAAGCGCTGCAATCCTCCGACAGCGGCCGCTTCCTGGCCCTGGACGTCGTCGACGATCAGACGCTCTGGATCAGCGGCGGCGAGCCGCCCTTCGTCTACCGCTCCACCGACGGCGGCTCCACCCTGGAGGGCGGCTACGTCGAGACCGATCAGGGCCTGGATTGGCGCAACGTGGTCTGCGACCTCCACGTCACCGACGATGGGTCGACCGAACCGGCCCTGCTGCTGACCGCCCACTACGACAGCATCTCCGAGGACCCCTTCAACTACGCCCCCGGCGCCGACGACAACGGCAGCGGGGTGACCGCCTGCCTGGCGGCGGCCCGCGTCTTCGCCGGGGAGGTCTTCCGCCTGCCGGTGCGCGTGGTGCTGTTCAGCGGCGAGGAGCAAGGCTTGATCGGCTCCAGCTACTACGTCGCCGAGGAGCTGGCCGAGGGCGAGGTCGGCGGGGTGCTCAACCTGGACATGTACGGCTACCGCGACGACGAGGCCCTGGACGTGCGCGCCGTGACCCGGGATGATTCCCTCTGGCTCTCCGACGCCCTGGCCGAGGGCGCCCGTTACAGCCCCTTGGTCGTCGTGGAGGAGAACAACCCGGGCTACTACCGCTCCGACCACGCCAGCTTCTGGCGCGCCGGCATCCCGGCGATCCAGCTCGGCGAGAACCCCGGCACGCAGTGGAACCCCTACTACCACACCACCGAAGACACCATCGACAAGGTCGACCCGGAGCAGTGCACCGGCGGCGCCCGGGCCGCCGCCGCCGCGGTGATGGCACTGGTCCCCCGGGTCGGCACAGGAACGCGGTTGGAGAACGTCTACGCCTACCCCAACCCCTTCCGCCCCTCGGTGGGGCATACCGAGGTCGTCTTCACCAACCTGCCCGCCGGCAGCGAGCTGCGCATCTTCGATATCGCCGGAGCGCTGGTCTACGAGGCCGTCGGCCTGGAGGGCTCTCACACCTGGTCGGCGCTCAACAGCGCCGGTCGGGAGCTGGCTTCCGGGGTCTACCTCTACAGGGTCGGCGTCGACGGCGACGCCACCGTCGGCCGCCTGGCCGTCATCCGCTGAGCGTTCCGATGGCCCGCTGGCGACTCAAGCTCCTCGACGCCCCGCTGCTGGTCCTGCTGGCCGGAGCTGCCTTTCTGCCCTGGCTGATCGCCGACGACGCCGGACTCTACGTGGTGATCAACCACGTCGGCGGCGAGGAGCGCCTGCCCCTGGACGAGCCCGCCACACTGAGCCTGGAAGGCCCCGTCGGTCTGACCGTGGTCCAGGTCGCCCAAGGCGAGGCCTGGATCGAGGAATCCGACTGTCCGGATAAGCTCTGCGTACGGATGGGGCGGATCAGCCGTGTCGGCGAGTCGGCGGTCTGCGCGCCCAACCGGGTGGCGCTGACCATCATCGGAGCGTCGGGGGGTGAGGATGAAGGCGACCCCGACGGTGTCGACGCCGTCAGCCGTTGAGCGGCTGATCGAGCGCTACCGGGATGCGGGCCTGCTGGCCCTGGCCCTGGCCCTCTATGTGCTGGAGGGCCTACTGCCGCGTCCGGCGCCCTGGTTCCGTCTGGGGCTCTCCAACGTGGTGGTGCTGCTGGTCCTGCTACGCCACGGGGCGCTGCCCGCCCTGCGGCTGAGTCTGGTCCGCACCCTGCTGGGCTCGCTGTTTCTGGGCAGCTTGATCACCCCGATCATCCTGTTCAACCTGGCCGGCTCCCTATTGAGCTGGGCCGTGATGAGTTTGTTGGCAGGGCTATACCCGCGCTGGATCAGTGTAGTCGGTATCTCGCTCACCGGCGCCGCACTCCACGCCGCAGCACAGCTCGCCGTGGCCGACCTGCTGCTCTTCCCGGGTCTGCTGGGTTGGCGGATTCTGCCGCTGTTCGTCCTACCGGCCCTGGCCGCCGGCGTGGTCGTCGGTCTGGCGACCGCCGCCCTGCTGCCCGAGCAGTCCATCGACCAGCGTCTCCAGGCGGATTAGACTACAGTCCTGTTCCGCCTCGAGTTTCGCCTCCCGCCGATTTCCTCTGCCACAGCTTCGAACCCTGGGTCGGCGAGCCTCGGCGGGTGATTATCGACTTCCCGGATTACGTCGCCGCCGACTTCGACGACCCGCACGTCCAGCCCCCCAGCGGCTCAGCAGCATGAGCGGGTGCGGGGTGCGGTTGAGCCTCGAGGTGGTGCCCTTGATCTCTCGCTTCAACTCCCGCAGCTCCCGCTCGGCTTGCCTTAGCTCAGCGCTGAGCCGCCGGATGGGTGTCGAGTGGTTCAAAGAACAGCTCCGGCGCGTCTTGTTGCTCAGCGAGGAGCTGGAGCGGGCCGAGCGGGAGCTGCGAGAGCATCGGGCGCTGCCCTACGAATAAGATCCGGCCTATCTGGATGCGGTCCCGGGCGATGAGCGCGGCTGGCGGGAGCTGTCTGTTCCCTCCATGAGCATGATCGTGTTCCGGCACGAGGTTCTCATGGAGTTATCGAGGGAGTCTCTCGAGTTCATCGTCTGGGAAAAGAGGGGGAAGCACCATTACAGAGCATACAATGAAACCCGTTAACCCCGAAGGAGAAACTCGGGTAATGCTGAGACTCTTCGTCTAGGGAGCCCGGAGGCGCGGGTTCTGGAACCATGACTGTTTCTGCCGGGGCGTTCTGGATGTCTAGGAAGCCGCGGTCCGTTACCGCCTTTATGAAATGCACACGAGTATCCCCGTCCTGCAGATTCCGGACGGGGATGTCCTCGCCCACGGCACTCCGGACGTTTCGGCCGACGTGGCCACACTAGCGCGGTTTTCCGAACAGCCGGCCCCATACCCCGTACCGACCCAGCAAAGCTCCACAGCGGGCGACTGGGGCCGCGTGTACGGGGAGCTTCTTACCTTCGACGACCCCGAGACTCGCCTTCCCGCCATCGACCGCTTGGAAGGCTTTCTCCCCGGCGGTCCCAGCCTCTACAGGCGCGTCCTCGTGCCGGTATCTATTGAGCACGGCATGGCGCTGCCGAGCTGGTTGTATATGGGGGCGAATTCCGTATTGAACCGAGCCATCTTCACCGGAAGCTCCACCTGGAACCCTAAAACTCAGTAGGCCAAACTTCGGACAAACACTAATAAAACTCGAGAAAAACGGCTTGACAATTGGCATGACTTTGATATATTTTACCCTTGTTTATGCGGGTTTGTCCGGATGAAGCATCGTATGCTGGACCATATGGACATCAAAACCCAGTGGAACCTCGAGGCCTTCATAAAAGATCGGCAAGAACACTCGGAGTGAGTGGAGACAATGATTGAAGATCGATGGCTCTCCGTAGATGAGATTGCTGACCATCTCGGTATCAAGCGGGATACGGTCTACAAGTGGATTAGTGAACGGCAGATGCCGGGCCACAAGATCGGTCGGCTCTGGAAGTTCGACAGGAAAGAAGTGGACGCGTGGGTGAAATCCGGCGCAGCCGGCGATGTTAAGGATGATTTGAAGACCGATGAAAAGTGAGTCCTCAAACGGCAATCTGGAGAAGTACGGGTTCAGATGCGAGCGCGGTAGCGCCCACATGGCTCGGACCATGATGCTTCTTGAACTGCGCCACCTCCTGGACGCGGTACCGGCGTCTTCCATGTCCAGAGCCGAATACGTTCAGGCCATTGAAGAGGACAACTGCCTTGGGAAGCGTTCCCACAAAACCAGGATTCTCACTCGGAGACATCTTGCGGACCTCTACGCGCTCAGTCCCGACACGACACTGTTTCGGGCCCTCCGGTACTTCTGGCAGCGCGATCCTGAAGGGCGTCCGCTTATCGCCGCGCTCTGCGCCTACGCACGGGACCCCCTCCTCAGAGTCACGGCCCCCTTTGTCTTGAAACTGTCGGAGGGCCAGGTCTTCTCGCGCGAGGCGTTGGAGGAATATCTGGAGAAGAAGTATCCGGGCCGGTTCAGCAAGGCCACGCTGGTCTCCACGGCCCAGAATCTCGCCTCCTCCTGGACTCAGACCGGCCACCTTTCCGGCCGCATGAAAAAGTCGAGGTCGAAGGCCAAGCCCACGGCGGGATCGACGGCCTATGCCCTGTTCCTTGGATACCTGAGTGGCGAACGTGGTGAGTCGCTTTTCAGGACTGATTACGCCAAGCTGCTCGACTGCTCGTTCGAGAATGCCGTTGAGCTTGCGGAAACCGCTTCACGCAAAGGGTGGATCGTGTTCAAGCGGTTAAGCAACGTGATCGAGGTCCTGTTCCCGTTGTTGCTGACGCAGCAGGAAATGGAGTGGATACGTGAACAGAGTTAGACGACTCCTCGCATCCTACGCGAAGTTCATCGACGTGCCCTGGCGTGATAACGCCGCACCAGCACAGCGTGTGATCTTCTGCGTCTACAACGAGAACGAGGAACTGCGGCTTCGGGCGAAGATCGACGAGTTCGAGATCGCAACGCTTGAATCTGGCCACGAGTGGTTTGTGTTTGACCTGACTGACACCTTCGCGGAGTGGCTGTCGGGGCAACGCTATGCGGAGAGCTACTACCGAAGGCCCGATCTCCTCGCCACGCTGCTACCGCAGTACCTGGATTTCATCGCGGACCGGTTCGGCCAGTTCCTGCAGACGGTGGGCGCGGATGATGGAAGTGTGGTCGCCTTGAAAGGCGTCGGCTCCCTCTTCGGCCTGCTCAGGGTCAATGCTGTCGTAGACAAGCTCGCGCCGATGGTCAAGGGACGGTTGGTGGTCTTCTTTCCGGGGACCTTCGAGAACAACAATTACCGGCTGCTGGATGGCTACGACGGATGGAATTACCTGGCCGTTCCGATCACTGCGGACATGGAGGCCTGATACAGGAGCGCATGATGAACAACAGACAAATCTATACCAAGGACCCTTCGACGAGGAAACTCGTCAACGAAGGCGTGGCCAACGTTAACGACGAACGCACCGATCAGGCACTTGCGGTCCTCCGGTACGAGCTGGAGACCTTTATTTGCGATGGCCAGTACGAGAAAGGCCTCGCGCACATCATCGAGACCTATCTGAAGAACATCAATCAGGCTCAGCAGCCTGCCGTCTGGGTGAGTGGATTCTATGGCTCGGGCAAGTCTCACCTGGTCAAGATGCTGCGCGCGCTGTGGTCGGACTCGGAGTTCCCCGACGGCGCTACCGCGCGCGGCATCGCCAACCTGCCGCAAGGCATTCAGGATTTGCTGAAAGAGCTTTCCACCGCGGGCAAGCGCCACGGAGGTCTTCACGCCGCATCCGGCACCCTGGGGGCAAGTGCCAGCGGCAGTGTGCGGCTAGCCTTGTTGCGGATCATCTTCAAGTCGGTCGGGCTCCCCGAGCAGTACCCCGTGGCCCGCTTCGTTATGTGGCTTCGCAATGAGGACATCTACGACAAGGTCTGCAAAGAGGTCGAGAAGAACGGGTACGACTGGCACGAGGAACTGGACAACTTCTACGTGGCCGAAGGTCTGCACGCGGCGCTCGTCAAGGCAAAGCCTAACCTGTTCTCGTCACCCGCTACCTGCGTGGAGACGCTCAACAATCTCTACCCGTTCGTTCAGGACATCAGCAGCGACGACATGCTGAAGGCGATTCGCCAGGCGTTGACCCGGGACGGGAAATTCCCGCTCACCCTGATCGTGCTCGACGAGGTTCAGCAGTACATTGGCGAAGACAGCCAGCGGTCTCTCGAAGTCCAGGAGGTCGTCGAATCCTGCTGCAAGAACATCGCCGGCAAATTGCTCTTCATCGGCACGGGTCAGACAGCAGTCACGGGCACTGCGAACCTCAAGAAGTTGGAAGGTCGATTCACGATTCGCGTCGAACTGTCCGACGCCGATGTGGACGCGGTGATCCGGCAGGTCATTCTCGCCAAGAAACCGGACGCCATCGGCGAGATCGAGAAGATCATGCAGACGAACCTTGGCGAAGTTTCCAGGCATTTGGCCAGCACCAGCATTGGGCATCGCCAGGACGACATGCCTAATTTCGCCCAGGACTATCCCATCCTGCCTGTCCGGCGGCGATTCTGGGAATACACGCTGCGCGTCCTCGATCAGACCGGCACCGACAGTCAGCTGCGCAACCAGCTCAGCATGGTTCACAAGGTCATTCAGACCAACCTCGACGCCTCTCTGGGATGTGTTATTCCGGCGGACCTCTTATACTTCGACTCGTCCGACAAGCTGCTCCAGGGGCGTATCCTGCCGCGGAAGGTCCACGAGAAGACAATGAAGTGGATCAAGGGAACGCCCGACCAGCAGCTTGTGGCGCGCGCCTGCGGCCTGGTCTTCCTTATTAACAAACTCGCCGCCAGCAACGACGAGGTCGGCATTCACGCGACGCTCGACACCGTTGCTGACCTCATGGTCGACGATCTTGCAGCGGGAAGCAGTTCGCTTCGAAACAAGCTCCCTGGTCTTCTGGATAACTGCGAACTTCTCATGAAGGTCGGCGATGAATACCGCATCCAGACCGAGGAAAGCGCGGCCTGGAACGACGAGTTCCTGAGCCAGCGCAGCCAGCTCGCCAACGAGGCGCACCGGGTGGAGGCGGAACGCGATGATCGTATTCGCCGGACTTTCGCCGAACTGGTGAAGAAGTTGTCGTCGACCCAAGGCAGCGCAAAGGTCACCCGCGACCTCTCTCCCATATTCGATGCCCAATTGCCCCAGGACAGCGCCAAGCGTGTCTGCGTCTGGGTGCGGGATGGATGGGCCATCGATGAGAACTCCGTGCGCGTGGACGCTCGTCAGGCAGGAAACCAGTCCTCGACCATCTTCGTTTTCATTCCCAAGCGTTCGGCGGATGATCTGCGGCACCACCTGATCGACTATAAGGCCGCGACTGCGACGTTGGAGAAGCGGGGCGTTCCGAACAGCCCCGAAGGCACCGAGGCACGGGCCGCAATGGAGACGACACGGCAGACCGCCGAAGCCAAGATCAGGGAACTCCTGGACGAATCGTTTTCCGGCGCGCGCGCATTCCAGGGCGGCGGGAACGAAATCCTCGGAAACTCCCTGCAGGAAATGATCCTGGAGGCGGCCGAGAATGCCCTCCAGCGGCTCTATCCCCAGTTCGGGCTGGCCGACCATGCCGGTTGGGAGAAGGTCTACGCCAAGGCGAAGCAAGGTGCCCCCGATGCCCTCAAGGCGGTCGGAGACGACGGCGAACCGGTTAAGAACCCGGTGTGCAAAGCGATCTTGGCGTTTATAGCGGGCGGCAAGAAGGGCGCGGACATCAGGGCCAACTTCGAGGCGTCGCCCTACGGCTGGTCGCGTGATGCCGTGGACGGTGGACTGCAGGTTCTCCTAATCGCCGGTCTCATCCGGGCACAAGACGACCGAGGCCGCGCAGTCGATCCCAAGGACCTCGAACGTAAGGCCATCGGCAAGGCCACATTTAAGGTCGAATCGGCCACGGTATCCACGAGCCAGCGCATCCAGATTCGCAAGACGCTTCAGCGCCTCGGCGTTCAGGCCAAGCAAGGCGAGGAACTGGCCGCCATTCCCGAGTTCCTGCAACTCGCGGGCGAACTGGCGGACAAGGCCGGTGGCGAAGCGCCTAAGCCCGAACGGCCCGACGTGGCGTCACTCGAGGAAATCCGTCTATCCTCAGGCAACGAGCAACTCCTGGCCATTTACAACCGGCGCGACGAGCTCAAGACATCCATCGAGGCCTGGGAAGACCAGGCCTCGCGCATCGAGAAACGCTGGCCGACCTGGGAGAAGCTCCGCGACCTCCTGAAGCATGCTGGTGACCTGAAGGCCGCCCAGGAAGCGCGGCAACAGGCCGAGACCATCGAGAAGCAGCGCCTGCTTCTGGCCGAATCCGATCCGACTCAGCCGCTCCTCAAGTCGCTGGAGGATGCCCTGCGATCCGAACTGGCCGCGCAACAGAAGCAGTACGCGGAGAAACTCAAGGACAAGTCCTCGGCGCTCGAAAAGGACGCATCCTGGCAGCAACTGGCCGAGGATGAGCGCGACGTCATTCGCGGCCAGTGCGGCATTGCCGTTGCCCCGAAGCTGGCTCTTGGCACGTACCAGGAACTGGTCTCTGCTCTGGAACAGCATCCCCTGGTGGTTTGGCGCGACCGGATCGACGCCCTTCCCGGCCGGTTTGATCGCGCCAGGGAGCTGGCATCCAAGTCACTTGAGCCGGAGACGCAGACCGTTGATATCCCCCGCCGCACGCTCAAGTCGCCCGAGGACGTGGACGCCTGGGTAAAGGATGTCCAGGACCAGTTGAAGAAGGCCGTAGCCAAGGGGCCGGTGGTGATTCGTTGATGCAAACGAGGACGACAGGAATGCAGGCACTCGAAAAGACGCTCAGAAACAAACTCGAACGCACCGTGATGGAGGCGCGGGATGTGGCCGAGGTCGCCGCCCGGGCTGCCGTCGAGCAACTCGGTGTCGGCGAGCCCAAACCCTACGCCCATCTCAGCGCCGACGAGAAGGAACTGCGCCGCAAGCTCCGCATCCACGGCCGCCAGCTTGGCGACTTCCGGCACGACAAGAAAGACATACAGGAGATCGACCGCCTCGTCGAGGAGATCGCCTACGAGCACTGGCACCGGATGCTCTTTGCCCGCTTCCTCGCCGAGAACAACCTCCTCATGTATCCGGACCCGGACGATCCCGTGGCCGTGAGCCTCGAGGAATGCGAGGACCTGGCCGCCGAGGAGGGCGCGAAGAACGGATGGGAACTCGCCTCGCGGTTCGCCGCGCGGATGCTGCCGCAAATCTTCCGGCCGGACTCGCCGGTGTTTCAGTTGGTCCTGCCGCCGGAGTACGAGCAAAAACTGGAACGGCTCCTGGCGGACCTGCCCCAGGAGGTTTTCCACGCATCGGATTCTCTGGGCTGGGTCTACCAGTTCTGGCAGGCCAAGCGGAAGGACGCGGTCAACGCCTCCGAGGTCAAGATCGGCGCGCGCGAACTGCCCGCCGTCACGCAGCTCTTCACCGAGCCGTACATGGTGGCATTCCTTCTGGACAACTCCCTCGGGGCCTGGTGGGCGGCGCGGCGGCTGAGCGAAACGGACCTGAAAACTGCCAAGGATGAAAACGACCTTCGCAGGAAAGTATCGCTTCCCGGCATGCCCTTGGAGTACCTGCGCTTTGTGAAGGGCGAGGACAGCAAATGGTCCCCGGCCGCCGGAACCTTCGATGGTTGGCCGGAGAAGCTTGCGGAACTGAAGACCCTCGACCCGTGCTGCGGGTCCGGCCACTTCCTGGTGGCCGCCTTCCTGATGCTGGTGCCCATGCGCATGGAGCGCGACGGCCTATCCGCGCGCGAGGCGGTGGACCGAGTGCTGGCAGAAAACATCCATGGTCTGGAGATTGATCAGCGGTGCGTCGAACTCGCGGCATTTGCCCTGGCCCTAGCGGCCTGGAGGTATCCGGACGCGGGCGGCTATCGCCAACTGCCGGAATTGAATGTGGCGTGTTCGGGCCTGTCCATTAGCGCCAAGAAGGAGGAATGGTTGGCACTGGCGGGAGACAACACAAATCTTCGGATCGGTCTCGAAGAGCTTTACAAACAGTTTGAGGACGCACCCGTCCTGGGCAGTCTAATCAATCCGGAAGCCAGCCTGGGTAAGGACTCGCTGTTCGAACTGGAGTGGGAAGAAGTTGGGCCGCTGCTGGCCAGGGCATTGGCAAAAGAGAAAAGTGATGACATGGTTGAAATGAGTGTTGTTGCTCATGGACTTTCGAAGAGCGCGTCACTTCTATCGGCGCAATTCAATCTGTTAATGACCAATGTGCCATATCTCGGTCGCGAGAAGCAGTCGGATGTAATGCGTCGACTCGCGGAGACGAGATACGAGAGGGCGAAGCACGACCTCGCAACGATGTTCGTGAGTCGAATTGTCGACTTGCTCGCGGACCATGGTATGGCTGCTCTTGTACTGCCTCAGTACTGGCTCTTCCTGTCACGATATAAGCAACTCCGGAAGGAATTGCTTCGAAACCGGATGTGGGAAGTTCTTGTCACCTTGGGCCCCGGGGCCTTCGAGACGATCTCAGGCGAAGTTGTCAACACGTGCCTCGTAGGCCTTTCACGGGCTGAGCCAGAAGACGGATATGAGATCACCTGGCTAGAGGCATCAACGGCTGTTGGGACCGCGGGCAAAGCCGAGTGCCTGATGCACGGTGACGTACAGCGAATTCAACAAGCCGCGCAGCTCAAGAACCCAGACGCAATCATCGGCTATGTGTCCGACGGAAAGACGCCGCTACTAAGCAAGTACGCATATTGCTACCAGGGTTTAGCAACGAGCGACAACGCACAGTTTGTCTTCAATTTCTGGGAGGTGCCCAGCGGAAGGAGAGGGTGGCATCGTTTTCATTTTGCCCCGAGTGAGACAAAGCTCGTGTCTGGATGCAGCCACATAATTTTCTACGAAGATGGAGAAGGTCGCTATTACCGTCACGCAATAGCCCTCAAACGGGAAGGCCGCCTTGGCGGGTGGAAGTCGGGCCATGAGGCCTGGGGTAAACGTGGTGTTGCAATCAACAGAATGGGTGACCTGCCTGTGTCGCTGTATCTCGGCGAGAAATTCGACTGCAATGTCGCGATGATGATACCGAACGACGAAGCTGATCTCCCAGCGCTATGGGCCTACTGTAGTTCCCTTGAGTACCCGAAGGAAGTGCGCCGGATTAACAAGAAGCTCTCGGTCACGAATGCCACATTAGCCAAGGTGCCATTCGATCGTACTCGGTGGCGTGCTGCTGCGCAAGAGAGGTTCCCTGACGGGCTGCCCGAGATCGAATCTGACGACCCTGCGCAGTGGGTCTTCCATGGGCGAATCCACCCCTCGACTTCTCCGCTGCACGTCGCCGTTTGCCGCCTGCTCGGCTACCGCTGGCCTGAGCAAGTCGAAGATGGTCTCGCCGACTTCATTGACGACGACGGAATTGTCTGTCTCCCCGCAGTCCGCGGAGAGGAATCCGCAGCGGTGCGCTTGCAGCGCATTCTTGCCCACGCATTTGGCAATGAGTGGTCAGCCCATAAGCAGGCGGAGCTTCTGACGGCCGTAGGCTGCAAGAGCTGGATGCTTGAGCGCTGGCTCAACGAGCGCTTCTTCCAACAGCACTGCAACCTGTTCGAGCATCGCCCATTTATATGGCAAGTCTGGGATGGGATCAAACGGGGGGGCTTCAGCGCTCTTGTCAATTACCACAAGCTCGACCGAAAGAACCTTGAGACGCTTATCTACACCTACCTGGGCGACTGGATCACCCGCCAGAAACAGGACAAAGCGAATGGTGTGGAGGGAGCGGAAGAAAAACTCCTGGCCGCGCTCGCTCTCCAGAAACGCCTCGAACTCATCCTCAAGGGCGAGGAGCCTTACGACATCTTCGTACGGTGGAAACCCGCCGAAGAACAGCCACTTGGCTGGGATCCGGACCTTGATGACGGCGTTCGGCTGAACATCCGACCGTTCATGCTTGCGGGCGACGTGGGGAGAAAGGGAGCCGGTATTCTCCGAGACAAACCCAACGTCCACTGGAAAAAAGACAGAGGCAAAGGAACACCCGACGACCCCTGGCACGACTTGTTCGGTAGCGACCGGATCAACGATCACCATGTCTCTATCGCAGAAAAGACCGCGTCCCGAAACCGGGTGGGAGACCCGTTATGACCACGCCGCCCAAGGCTCCGACCAAGCGTCTCGACGCACTTTCGGCGTTGGTGGAGAAGCCGACCGCCTTCAGATGGAATATCTACGTGACGCCAGCGGCGCGGCGGCGGTCCTGGGATGGAGTCTGCCAGCCGTCTCCGCGACAGTGTGGCTTTCATGAGAGGAGGGACTGATATGCACGTCGAACAACTACTCGCCACGGAACCGAATGATCGCAGGTATGCCAACCTGATAGGTGAGGCGTTCGCTGCGGCTGCACCGAGTTGCGTCCGGGCGGCTATCGCCTACGCCACGCAAAGCGGAGTCGCGGAACTCTGCGGGACCTTGGATGAGATTGCCGAATGGCGCAGCGCAAGGAAGCAGTGGCTCGTTGGGATCGACTTCTGTAGGTCGGACCCGCAAGCACTGGCGCATCTCGCGGAACTGGCACGATCTCAGGTCCGAATCTACGACGGGGAGTTCGTGGTGGAGAGGGATGGGTGCGTTCCGCGAGTGTCCTATCACCCCAAGCTCTACGTCTTCACCGGAGCAGATGACTGCGCAACAGTGATCGGCTCAGGCAACCTCTCCCAAACTGGACTGCGCGTAGGAATAGAGGCTGGCGTTTCGCTGAGTGCGAACCACCACGACGATGTGGAGCCATTGATTCGGTGGTATAGAGGGATGTGGCGGGCAGCGACTCGGCTCGATGAGATCGAGGCAGCATACGCGACGCGCTACTTTGCTCAGGCCAACCGGCGGCATCCAGCGCCGTTCGAGGACGACGCCGCTCCAGCGAGCGCGGGCAGGCGCGGGCAGCTGACGCCCGCTCAGCTGAGGCAGCTCAGGGTGTGCCAACACCTTTGGATCGATGCCGGCAACCTGCACGAGAACCGCGGGCCAGGCCGCCCGGGGAACCAACTGATGCTCAAGAGGAACACGCGCGTCTTCTTCGGCTTCCAGGCGCAGGAGCTGAGGCCGGATACCCTCGTCGGGTCAGTGGAGATCGACTTCGAGGATCGGGTTCGACCGGATTGCTCGCTGCGCTTCAGCAACAACTCGATGGACGTCCTCACCCTGCCAATCCCAGGAGACGAGGGGCCTCCCAGGTATGACCAGGAAGTGCTGCTGTTCCGTCGATCCGGAGTACGCCGCTTCGCTCTGCAACTCGGATCACGTCGTGACGCAGCTTCGTGGAGGCGGCAGAATGATCAAATCGGTCTTCAACTACCCTGTCTCCCAGCTCTTCGACATCGATGCGGGTGTGGTCTATGCTGTCCCCCGTTATCAGCGTGAATACACCTGGCGGAAGATCCAGTGGGAGAATCTCTTCGACGACCTGGTGGAAAACAACCCGGGCTATTTCCTCGGTTCCATCATCTGCATCAATCAGTCCGGTGACGCCCTGTCGGTTCAGAAACTGGAAGTGGTGGACGGCCAGCAGCGGCTGACAACGCTTTCGTTATTGTTCGCGGCTGTTTATCAGGCGCTCAAGAGTCGGGACGCCGAACTGGACGACGATCAACGCCATGAGGTGTTCAACCTGAAGCGAAAGCTGGTCCTCAAGAAGGGCGACGAGCAGGTTCGCGTGATCCCGCAGATTCAAAACAACAACCAAGACGACTACCTTGCTGTGATGGCCGAGGTGGGCGTGATCAGCCCATGCGACGTGCCGTCCTACGCGGGGAACCGGAAAGTATTCCGCGCGTTCAGGTACTTCCAGAGCCGTATCGATGAAATGACCAACGGGCAGAACAACGGATTGGCGACCATCGTGGAATTCCTTGATAAGGTGAGCCAGGCCTGTCTCGTGAAGATTGAAGTCGCCAGCCACGCGGATGCTTACACGCTGTTCGAGTCCCTGAATAACCGGGGCATGCCACTCACGGCCATCGATCTGATCAAGAACAAGCTGCTGGCCCGGCTCGAGTCCATCGAACCCGGCAAGGTCGATTACTACTTCGGACATTGGAACAAATTATTGGGATACCTGGGTGACGACTACGCGATCCAGGAGCGCTTCTTCCGCCAGTACTACAACGCCTTCAAGGATGAGTTGAACGCGCCGTTCCGCAAGGAAGACGAGAAGAAAAAGGACCCGCTCGGGCCCGTGGCGACGCGGTCGAACCTGATCCAGATATACGAAAAGGTCATCAACCACGACGCGAAGGGATGCCTGGAGAAGATCGGGAAGGCCGGTCATCTCTACTCGTTGATCCTCTCCCGCAATCAGGACGAAGCATTGAACGGCTTGGAGAAACCGCTCAAGGACCTCGAACGGATTCAGGGCGCGCCGTCCTACCTGCTGATGCTGTACCTCCTGGTATGCAGAACGGAACTGGCCCTGGCCAACGATCACCTGAGCGAAATCGTGAGCCTGTTGGTGCGCTTCTTTGTTCGCCGCAATCTGACGGACACCCCTCCCACGCGCGACCTCACCAGGCTGTTTATGGCGCTGATCGAAGAAATGGGCGACGCCACAGGCGCGGGCGTGATCGAGAAGGTTCGCAAGAAGCTGGTGTCCGTTTCGGCATCCGACGAAGCGTTCCGAGGCAATCTGGAGGGGACGATATACGAGGAGAACGCGGGCGTTACCCGCTTCATACTGTGTGCCTTGGCCGAAAAGGGCATGACGCGGGAATCGCAGGTCGATCTATGGCGCGTCGAGAACAAGCAGTTTGTCTGGACCATCGAACATATCTTCCCGCAAGGGGAAAACATCCCCCCGTCATGGGTCGAAATGATCGCGGCTGGCGATTTGAAGAAAGCGCAGGAGCATCAAGAAACCCAAGTCCACAAACTGGGTAACCTCACCATCTCCGGATTCAACAGTGCCCTTGGCAACAAGAGTTTCGAGGAGAAGCGTGATCGAAAGGACCGGCAGGGACGCGCCGTCGGATACAAGAACGGCCTAAAGCTGAACGAGGACCTGGCGGCCGCTGAGAGTTGGAGCCTCGCACAGATTGACGTTCGCACCGCCAAGCTCGTCCAGGACGCAATGGAGCTCTTCCGGATGGATGGAGGTGCGGCATGTTGATCATCGAACGCCTCCTTAAGGCCCTCCGTGACGCGGCAGTGCATAACCCCGACGTCCAGGTGGCTCCGCAGTGCATCCTATGGCCCGATGGAGATCGCCAGTGGGAAGCCGTCGCGGCGCGTCTGCAGGCCGAGCTTCCGGAGATGTTCATCCTGGGCGAGTACGATGTCGGGAAGAAGACCGGGCCAGGCATCTGGCTCCGGTGTGTGATCGCGGGGAAGGCACCGAATGTCGATCTCCCGAATGGCTCGACCCCCATCGTGTACCTGCCCGGTGTCAGCCGCCAGGATTTGCGCGCGGTCGAAAGCTGCCCGGAACACCTCAAGCCCCTGGCCGAGTTGCAGTACAGCGGCGTGATCTGGTCGCAGATCAATGCAAAGGACTGGACCATTCTGGCATTCCTGAAATCCGACCAGGGCGGGCTCGGATTGGACGTGGCCCAGGACAACGACGCCAAGCACGCCATGCAGCTCGCGCTCTATCGCCTGCTCGACGAGGAGATTGATCTCCTGAGAGGCAAGCGCCTCGACAAGGACTACTTCAACACGCTGCTGACAGGCGGAGATCCAGTGCGTGACCTACTTCAGTGGCTTGATCAGGGCGAGGCGTTCAAGGCGGGGCGCGACGAAAACGCCTGGATCGGTTTCGTTGAGGTCTGCAAGTCGCAGCTTGCGTTCGACCCTGTGAACGACGGGAATCTCAGGGGCGCGGAACTGCTGGCGGTACACAAAGGCCCATGGATGCCGGTGTGGGAGCGGTTCTGCGAGGCCCCCAGGAGATACCCGCACATCCCGGCGCTCATCCGGCAGTGCTCCGAGCCGCAAACCGGCCTGTTCTCCAACGCCTCCACTCACGGCGGTTGGCCGCAATGGAATGAGCGGCAGGAACAGTCACTCCGCAATGAATTACTCAAGATACAAAGCCAGCCCGCCCACGAGGCCAGAAAATGCCTCAAGGATTTAGAGTCGAGGCACAGAGAAAGAAGGAATCTCGTCTGGGCGGAACTGGGAGAGGCCGCTCTTGCATGCGCCATGGAGCATCTGGCAAAACTGGCCGACCTGACGGGGAATGCCCTCACCGCAGGGACTACCAAGGACCTCGCCGAGGTGTACCTTTCTTGCGGTTGGCGAACTGACGACGCGGTAGTGCGGGCCCTGGCCTGCGTGGTCAAGCCGGAAGACCTCAATCCGGTGACCTTTGCCATTCGAGCCGTCTACCTGCCATGGGTTGAGGACTCGGCGCGATACCTACAAAAGGTCGTGCATCGTGAAGGCTATCCGCTGAAGCGGGAGACCTTGGCTTCTCCTGAGCCAGGGAAAGCCGGGGAGTGCGTGCTCTTTGTCGACGGTCTGCGTTTCGACGTGGCCAGACGGCTCTCCGAGAAGCTCACCTTAAAAAACCTGAACGTTGAAGAGACACCAGTTTGGGCCGCCATTCCCAGCGTCACGGCCACGGGAAAGCCTGCCGTGACACCTGTTGCCCATCTGATCGCAGGAGAGGAGGTAAATGCGGACTTCGAGCCGTGTGTGGCCGCCACCAGCCAATCCCTCAAGGGCGGCTACCACCTGCAGAAGCTTCTGGACGAGGCGGGGTGGCACATCCCGGATAGATCGCAGGACCTATTCCCCGAAGGCCCGGCATGGTGCGAGGTCGGCAACATCGACCATGAAGGCCACGAGCGAGGATGGAAGCTCGCCAGGCATCTGGAAACTATGCTGACCGAGATCGCGGACCGGATCGAGCAGTGGCTGGCAAAGGGATTCGACTCAGTCTGCGTGGTCACCGACCACGGGTGGCTTCTCCTGCCCGGCGGCCTGCCGAAGACAGAACTGCCGTCAGCTTTGACGGAGAATCAATGGGGACGCTGCGCGGTGCTCAAGGCCGGGGCTTCCACAGAGGAACGTCTCTTCCCGTGGTTTTGGAACGTTCATCAGGAATTCGCGTTGGCGGATGGCGTCAGCTGCTATCGGGCTGGGATGGAATATGCCCACGGCGGCGTCAGCCTCCAGGAATGTCTGACGCTTCGACTCGTCGTCTCGGCAGGCAAGAAGGCAGGTATGCCCCAGGCGATTCAGATAACCGACGTGTCCTGGAGGGGCTTGCGGTGCAAGGTGGCCATGGAGGGCGATACGACCGTTCTTTCCCTTGATCTTCGGTCGCGTCCCGGCAATCCATCGTCCAGTGTCGTCATGGGCATGAAACCGTTCAAGGAAGACGGCACAAGCTCGGTCGTAGTGGAAGACGAGGACCTTGAAGGCCAAGAGGTAACCATAGTAATCATCGACGATGACGGGCGACTCGCAGCCCAATGCACAACCGTAATCGGGAAGGAGGGCAGATGATGGAAATGGATCGTATTGACAAGATCGCCGCCTCCGTCCTTGACGGATACTTAGTACGTAAGGATTTGGTGCGAACATTCAGCCGCCAGTTCCCCGTGCCAACTTACGTGGTCGAGTTTCTGCTCGGCCGATACTGCGCTAGCACCGATGCCGAGGAGATCGACGAGGGTATCAAAATTGCTCAGCGCCAGCTCGCGGAGCGGACTGTCAGGGCCGGGGATGAGGAGTTGTTCAAGTCTCGTGCCCGCGAAAAAGGCGATGTCAAGATCATCGACCTGATTAGTGCGCGCCTGGATGCCAGGACGGACTCGTACCTGGCGACGTTGCCAAGTCTCCGGCTGAACGACGCGCGTATCAGCCCGGATCTGGTTAAAGAACACGAGCGAATGCTCACCGGCGGATTCTACGCTGAGATCACGTTGTCCTATGACGCTGCCATTGCCCAGGAGAAGAATGGTCGCCCATTCGGCGTGGACTTTCTGCGGGGAATTCAGCTCTCCAAACGCGATGTGCTTGAACAGCTTGCGGAAGCCAGGAAACAGTTCACTACAGAGGAATGGAAGGCCTTCCTCTTGCGAAGCATTGGAATCGAGTCGGAGGATCTCTCCGAGCGGGCCCGTAATTCCTTCATCCTGCGGATGATCCCCTTTGTCGAGCGTAACTACAACCTCGTCGAACTTGGGCCGCGCGGAACGGGCAAGAGCCATCTCTTTCAGCAGGTTTCGCCTTATGCCCACCTTATCTCGGGTGGCAAAGCCACAGTTGCTCGCATGTTCGTGAACAACGCCACCGGCCAGCGTGGCCTGGTGTGCCAGTATGACGTCGTCTGCTTTGACGAGATCTCGGGTATCTCCTTCGACAAGAAGGACGGTATCAACATCATGAAGGGGTACATGGAGTCGGGTGAATTCAGCCGCGGAAAGGAGAGCATCCGCGCGGACGGGAGTCTGGTTCTGATCGGTAACTTCGACGTGGATGTCGAGCACCAGCAGCGCATCGGCCACCTTCTCGGCCCCTTACCCCAGGAAATGCGGGACGACACGGCCTTCATGGACAGAATCCACGCGTACCTGCCGGGGTGGGATGTCCCCAAAATCAAGAAAGAACTTCTGACCGATCATTTCGGCCTTGTGAGCGACTTCCTTTCCGAATGCTGGAGCCAGCTGCGTAACCAGAGTCGGCTGTCAACTATGCAGAACCGCGTCTTCCTGGGTGGCGCGCTCAGCGGGCGTGATACCAATGCCGCCAACAAGACGATCAGCGCATTGCTGAAGCTGCTGTATCCAAGCCCCAATGATGCGGTATCCGATGAAGATCTGGAATGGGCGGTCAGGATGGGCCTTGAAACCAGGCGACGCGTCAAGGAGCAGCAGAAACGCATCGGGGCGGCCGAGTTCCGTAACACCCACTTTAGCTACGTGTTCGGAAGCGACGGGGTCGAAAAGTTCGTTTCCACACCGGAACTGCAGAGCGAAGGCGGAATCGGTGGCGATCCCCTGGAACCCGGCCAGGTCTGGACCGTGTGCCCCGGCGGAATGGATGACCACCCCGGCCTTTACAGAATCGAGGTCAACGAAGGCCCCGGCTCGGGTGTAAAGATTCTGAACAAACCCGTGCCTCCTGCCTTCCGCGAATCCATGGGATATGCCGAGCAGAATCTGTATGCCCAGGCAACACGCCTCGTAGGCGACAAGGACCCGCGCCAACATGAATTCACTGTTCAACTCCGGGCTTTCGACGCCTCAAAGACGGGTGCCAAGCTCGGCGTCGCGGCCATGGTGGCCCTCTGCACGGCTCTACTGAAGAAAAGTACGCGCGGCGGGTTGATCGTCGTCGGCGAAATCAACCTTGGCGGCTCCATCGAGCCCATCCACAATGCGGTAACCATCGCAGAGATCGCGGTCGAGAAAGGTGCAACCGCATTGCTGATCCCGGTCACTTGCCGTCGCCAGCTCCTCGACCTTTCAGACCAGATGGCGACCAAGGTGGACATCCAGTTTTATTCGGACGCGCGAGACGCACTGTTGAAGGCGATACAGGAGTAGAATCCATAAGAGTCATGTAGTGGCAAAAATATCCGTACAGAAGATTCAATCAACGCAAACTACTGTGCAGTTGTTCAGGCCATCCTGCATTCAGCGCAAACGCATGGTATGTAGGAACCACCCATGCTCCTATTCCTATATACAAGCGATTGGCAATCTGTAATGACTCGCCATTTCTTCTCGGAATGCACGCAGGAGAGTTATAGCCAGGCGCGCTTTGATGCCATCCGCACCATAAGGCGCGTGGCCAACGAGGAGCGATGCCAGTTCGTGCTGTTTTTGCGGGGATGCCTTCGAGTCGAACCAAGTGGACAGAAGGACGGTCGCACGCGCGCTGGCGGCCCTCAAGGAAGTGCCTGTTCCAGTGTTCATCATTCCATAGAGCCATGACCCCTTGAACGCGGCTCCTGTGTATCGTTCGAGCACCTTCGTCGAGCGAGCCCACGCTCATGTCATGTTATCGAAAGCGCCACTCCTCTCAAAACCGACGACGGAGTGGAGTTGGTGGGTGGCCATGGATGACGAAAAGGCCAGTCATCAATCCTATCCAGGAGGCACTTTCCTCTCTACACCGGCAACAGGGATCACTCGCATTTACCTAGCGCATGGGTCCGTTGATTCGCTGGCACCAAACCCTGAAGCTACGGGGGTCATTGAGGTTGCCGTGCTCGAACGTGCATTTGACGAAGCGAAAGTTCATTTCGTGGCACTCGGAGATCGCGATTCCGTCACTAGGGTTGGCAGCGGCGACCGGGTATGGTACGCGGGAACCCCCGAGTCAACAGATTTCACAGAAACGCGGCCCGGGTGTGCTCTTGTCGTTGAGATTGGTGAAGGTCGCGAATGTGCCCGGGGAGCTTGTCGAGGGGATACTCGCCCCGGGCTATGGCCTTCAACCATACCCACCATCCGGAGTCGGCCTGTGGCACCATCGCGCAGCCGTCGATCTCTTCGCCGACATATCCCGCCACACGCGCAAGGCGCTTGTCGAGTTCACGGATCGCGTCGGGCAGACCATCCTCGGCGGCCTCCGCGATCTGGTCGCGGCACTCAATGAGGCCCGGCGTTGCCTGTCCCAGCACCTGACTCTCAGCTTCGCCGACGCACATTTCGTAGGCGGCGATTGCGTCTTTGTAACTACTAGTCCTCACTTATCAACCCCCGCCCTTCTATGTGTGCGGCCTTGGGCTGCGCCATTGGATAAGCCGTTGCTATAAGCCCATTCCGTTGACTTACTATCACCGTCCATCCGCCGCCGGCAAAAGACCGGCTTGGATGTGTATCGCTGCCGTAATAGTAGGTCATTATATGCTCAGGGCTAGACAATGCCCCGCCCACTCCCGACTCAAGCACCTCCGCCGTACCGCCGACGACCGGCTGATCGCGGTCTCTGCCAACCCGGCCTATCCGCCGATCATCCTTGACGACGACGACAGCCAGACGGTTCGGTTCCTCGGAGTGGTCACCGAGCTCCACCGGGAATACCGAGCGAGCTAGTCGAGATTTCTGCTAATAATAAATAGAAGTGGACGTTTCTCCTCTCTCTGGATTCGATCAGAGAGCGACGTCCACTTCTCCACTTCACTACTTATCCCGGCCTGTGTTTACTCTTAGGCATTACCACTCACCTGAACCGACTCATCCAGCCAATCGATTGTTATTCAATGCTTTATCGCTCGTAATCACAACCATGACTCACCGCCGCTTGGTCTCGACAAGCCTGAGCCTGCGTCGAGTGCCACCGTAGGACGGAGGCTGACGGTTTTCTAATATCAACATTTTACAAACATGACATGATTCAGTGAGCAGAACTGCTCGCATATATCCTTCATACTCTCTTGACATCGGTGGTTTTGTATACTAATGTCATCATACTCATGGGCTGTCAGTCGAGAAGATATAATATTGATATCATACCGCCCTGTCAAGGGTGGTCGGGAGATCCGATGGAAACCATCGCCGAACGGATCCGACGCCTGCGCGGAGCCCTCAACCTCCGACCCGCCGAACTGGCCCGCCTGGTCGGTGTTCCACCCCAGTACATCGACAACTGGGAAAACCGCAGTCACCGCCCCAGCGCCCGCTACCTGCCCAATCTGGCCCAGGCCCTGGGCGTCAGCGAGCGCGAGCTGCTGACCGGCCGACGCTCCACAACGGGACATCGGTTGCGCGAACTCACCCTGGCGGAGCTACTGGAGGAGGCCGAGCAGGCCGCCGCCGCCCTGCCCGGCTACCAGGTCCAGCGCTTCCCCCTCGCCGGGGAGATCGCCGCCGGAACACCCCTCGAGGCCGAGCTGCTCGAGGCCGAATCCATCGCCACCCACGTCCCCCGGGGCACACCGGAGAACTGCTTCTTCCTGCGCGTTCGCGGCGACTCCATGAACGGAGACGGCATCCTCTCCGGCGACCTGGTGCTGATCGACCCCAACTTCGACCCCGACAGGATCAACGAGCGCGACATCTACGCCGTGCTCCTCGATGACACCGAAGTCACCCTCAAGCGGCTGCGCCGCGTCGAAGACGTCGTCTGGATGGTCGCCTCCAACCCCCGGATCCCCCCCGTCCCCCTGCGCAGCGACGACCATGACCAGGCCCGCGTGCTGGGCAGCGTCGCCAAGCTGGAGCGCTACTACGCCTGAGCTCGCCACGCGAACTCGGCGACCTCGACCGTCGATATGCCAAGAAACTCCAGCCCGAGCCGGCTTTGGCACATTTCTTGCAGCAGGGCGGCGCGAGCCCTCCCCGAAAGGCCGCGTCATTCTCCGCAAGAAATGTGCCAAAGCCTACCCGTTGTTCGTGTGAATGGATGACTTGCTTATTGCAGTTCGGCCGAGGTCGCTTAGTGCCGGTTCGGGACCTGGGCGGTGGCCAGTTTGTGAGACCTGCGTGGTCTGTAATCGACCGGGGTGGTTATCAGGCGACGCTGGTTGATCTGGATGTAAAAAACTGCTGTTAGCCAAACTTCAGACAGGCTGCGGCCTGGTTCATCCCATGGGTCAAACGGACGCCTGAACGGGTTGGCGCCGTCCGCGGGCGCTCCAAGAACCACTCTTGTTTTGTAACTCTCGGCGGAAATTTCTGTTGGGTCTGATTCTCATGATGATCCCGATATCATCATGCACACTCTCGCTAGATATTGTTTAAGCGCTTATTGGCCGAATAGAAAACAGATGGGTGATATATATAATCTACTGGCATAGTAGATTATATATAAAGCGTATTCCTTATTACTGCCACTTTTTTGACTGCTGAAAAGTGACAGGTACTTCTGCTACTACACTCATAGTATCAGCAGATTACAATTACAACCCGATCCGAACAGGGTATGCGATCCGAAGTCGATTCATTATCGAAGGATACACCCAACATGAAACCCGCCGGTGAAGGCGGGTTATTTGCATTGGTTTTGCGGTGTTAGGGGTAGCGCGTAATGTGCGCTCAGGCCGGCGGCATATACTCGTCGAACCAGTCGGCGATGTACTCCAGCCGCTTGACCCGGCGGTCGGGTCGGCCGCCCCGGGAGAGTCCGTGGGACTCCTCGGGGAAGCGGATCAGCTTGGTCGGCACGCCGTTGAACTTGAGGGCGACGAAGACCTGCTCTGCCTGGGCGATGGGGCAGCGCAGATCGTTCTCGGAGTGGATGACCAGGGTGGGCGTTTCGGCCTTGGCCAGCGCGGACATCGGTGAGCGCTTCCAGTAGTGCTCGGCGCTGTTCCAGGGGAAGCGACGGCCGAGCTGCTTCTCGAACCATATCCCGGCGTCGGAGGCGGCGAAGAAGTCGATCAGGTTGCTCACCGATCGCTGGGTGACCGCGGCGGCGAAGCGGTCGGTATGGCCGACGGCCCAGTTGGTCATGAAGCCGCCGTAGCTCCCGCCGGTGATCCCGCAGCGTTTGGGGTCGACGTAGTCCAGGGACTGGAGGTAGTCCAGGGCGGCCAGGACATCCTGGAAGTCCGGCCCGCCCCAGTCGTCGACGATGGCCCGGGTGAAGCTCTCGCCGTAACCGGTGCTGCCCCGGGGGTTGGTGCAGCAGACGACGTAGCCCCGACCGGCCAGGTAGTGGAACTCGTGCATCAGGGCTTCGCCGTAGCAGACGTGGGGTCCGCCGTGGACCTCGATGATCGCCGGGTAGCGCTTGGCGGGGTTGAAGTCCGGCGGCTTGATGATCCAGCCCTGGATGCGTTGGCCGGCGCTGTCGATCCTGATGCGCTCCGGTTCATCGAGGCCCCAGGCGCCGATGGTCCGGGTGTTCAGCGAGCTGACCTTGCGCGGCTTGCCTTCCCAGCCGTACCAGTAGACCTCGCCGGGGTTGAGCGCGTCCACCCAGCCGTAGGCCAGGCCCTTTTCGTGGACGCGGAAACGGGTCACGGCGCCGCGCTCGCGGATGACGGGCTTGGGGATCTTGTCGCCGCGCAGGTCGATCTGCCAGAGGCTGGTGGTGCCCTTTTCGGTGAGCTGGAAGTGCAGGAAGCGTCCGCAGGGGCTCCACTGAGGCCGTTCCGTGGGGCAGATGCCGTTGACGTCGTCGATGACCGAGCCGCCGATGTAGCCCAGGGCGCCGGTGAGGTTGGTCGTGCGGCCCCACTCGCGCTCGTAGAGGTAGAGCCGCGGCTCGCGTCCGGCCGGGTCCTCGGGGAACTCGCCGCCCAGCCAGGCCAGGTTTCGCCCGTCGGGGCTGCAACTGAGCAGGTACTTGGGTCCCGGTGGCGTGGTGAGCTTCTCGGCCTGGGGCCGCGCCATGGTCAGGTCCAGTTTGACCAGGTCGATGTACTCGGACTCGCGGTCCGGGTCCTCGCGACGGCAGGCCAGGTAGTAGAGGGTCTCGCCGTCGGCGCTGAGGCAGAAGTCGTTGTTCTCGAAGCGGTCGTCGGTCAACTGCGTCGTCGAGCCCCGGGAGAGGTCGAGGCGGTAGATATCGAAGCTGTCCCGGGGGCGCCAGCCGGCGCCGTCGAGGCGGTAGAACAGGCGGTCGATCTCGCGGACCGCCGGAGCCTCGGGCTTGCCCTCGGGACCCTTGACGGGCTCGTCGGCGGCGCGGAAGGCGTAATAGATGCTCTTGCCGTCGGGGGCGAAGACGAACATCGCCACCTCGCCGAAGAGCTCGGGTCCGACGGGGGCGGCCTCACCGCCCTCGGTGGGCAACAGGTGGAAGCGCAGCTTCTTCTCGTCGGCCCGATTGGAGAGGAAGGCGATGGCGTCGCCCGCCGGGTTGAAGCGGGGCATGATGTCGTTGTGATCGCCGAAAGTGACCCGCTGCGCCCGACCGTCGGGATGGGTCCACCAGAGATCGTTGAAGGACCGGCGCCGCTTCTCATCGATGCGCCGCACGCCGAAGACGATGCGGTCGCCCTGGGGTGCCAGGTCTAAAGCGGTGACGGCGCTGAGCTTGGTGAAATCATCGGCTTTGACGGCGCGGGGCATGGTGCCTTCCTTCGTCGGTGGTGTCATCCAAAACGTCGCATACAGAGGAGATAATTCTAGGCTCCGGTCGACGCTTTTGCAAGCGAAACCGGTATTCTTTTCGACACAGTGGGCGGTGTTGGACCGGCGGGTTGATCGCGGTGGTCTTGAGGTTAATCAAAGGGATTATCACTCGCATCTGAAGCGGTGAGAATAACTAGGCATCAAGGAAGATGTTCGGACCAAGTCAGGCTGATTGGGAGCGGCTTGCCTGGCCGTAATTCACTATGGGATTATCACCTGAAACTGAACCTACTTCGATAACGCAATAGAGCGGCATTTAGAACTGACGTGCCGACAATCACCTCACGAATGGCTCCAACTCGATATGCAAACGTTTTGATATCTGCTAAAGTCGCAATTTAAAAGCGTTTATGCACATATTACCTGGGATGTCCGTGATGCAAGCCAGGAGTCGCTTCTTCCCGAAGCAGAGCGATATTCTGGAAGCGTCCGCTTAGAGAGCATCGTTAATGCCACCAAGCAAAGCACTGACTGTGACAGCTCGCGCAGCTATAAGACACGTAATAACATGCTATTAGCGATACATATCTGTTCAGGAACGTGTGATAATCCCTTCACTATTAGGATTTGCTTCGCGTTATTTACAGAAACATTTTGCATTCCATTAATACTTGTTATTACCGCATCTAGGAGTCAGAGCGATCTCCTGTCACGCTTTTTCAAGTGCCTTATGCAAGTGCCTTATGTCATTGCTCTGATATCAGGGGGCACCAAGATATCAGCGGAGCAGTATCCGCCCCGGCGGCAGATTGCCATAGAAGCTTAAGTGTCATATTAACAAGCAATAAGGGCATGACAAGTGAGCGTTTGCTGCTAGAAGGCGTATTTCAAGGAGTCAATAACGGCCCGGCAGGTTGATCCCAACCAGTCTGATTTGGTCCGAACACGTTCCATGATGCCCAAGCTTTTTTAAGGGCGTGGTGATTGAGTGTTTGAGCACAATGGGGCAGTTCCGAGTGGGCGATGAAGGCCGGCAAACCGCTGCAAATCAGCCAATTTCGGTCCGTATATGTACCATGCTCCCTAAGTTGCACGTAGGGCGGTGGCTGTGTAACCCGAACGGCATCCGAGATCGAAGCAAGAGCCGATCCTGCCGGAAATCCCGACCATGCCCGGCTGAAATCTGGACGAAATGTCAAGATGCACTTTAGCAGACATTCCGCGCGGAATGGGCTAAAATGGGATAATGGAATAACGTTCAGGGGCATTTGGGTTTATCCCAGGAACGCTCATCCTTATCAAAGCAAAATCAAAGCAAACAGTTGCCGGCGGTCGACCGAGGTGACCGGCCGTCGCTTGAGGAGGTCGACCGATGTCCACCAAGCGCTTGGTTCACGTCGTCCTGCTGCTGGTCACCCTGGGCTCGATCCTGAGCCCGGCGCTGGCCGAGCGCGCCACGGGCCTGGTCTTCGCCGAAGAGGACCGCTACCGCTCCATTCCCCTGGCCAGCCCGCCGTTGATGGGCGAGCTGCCTTCCTCGGCCGACCTGCGCCGCTACTTCCCCGAGGCCGGGGACCAGGGCGAGCAGGCATCCTGCGTGGGCTGGGCCACGGCCTACGGTGTGAAAACTTACCAGGAAGGGGTTGAGCGCGGCTGGAGCCTCAACAACTCCGACCACCAGTTCTCGCCCTCCTTCGTCTACAACCAGATCGCCTACCCACCGGGCAACCGGATGGGCGGCGCCAGCTACATCGACGCCTTCAACGTCTTGACCGAGCAAGGCGCACTGCCCGTCTCCGAGTTCGGTTACAACCAATGGGACTGCTCGACGATGCCCAGCTACAACCAGAAGAGCCGGGCCAACCCCTACCGCATCGCCACCTGGCGCCGGGTCAACGTGATGGACAACGTCGAGATGAAGGCCCAGATCTCCAGCGGCTTCCCGGTGATGGTCGGCATCATGGTCGACACGGGCCTGGAGAACCTCAGCGCCGGTGAGACCTACGATTACTATTCCGGCTACTCCACCGGCGGTCACGCCGTGGTTGTCATCGGCTTCGACGACTCGCGCGGGGCCTACAAGATATTCAACTCCTGGGGCAAGAGCTGGGCCGACAGCGGCTGCGGCTGGATCTCCTACGACGCCTTCAAGCAGATCGTCGTCGAAGGCTACGTCTGTCAGGACCTGATAGTCAGCACCCCGACCGACGTGACCTATGACGACGGCCCCGATGAGGTCGAGTACGACCCCTACGACGACTACGACCCCTATCAGGAGTACGACCCCTACGACGGCGGCGGTGGAGCCAAGGACTCCTTCTATTACGACGACTACGAGGTCGTCGACAGCCCCGAGGCCGACCCCTATTACAACACCGATTACTACGACCCCGACATCTACACCAGCTCCGAATACCCCTACGCCGAGATCCAGACCACCAACGTGCGCTACGACATCAGCACCCCCGACGGTCTGGGGATGGTCATTTACCTGGACGGTGAGCTCTACAACTGTTACGGCGGGGTGGGTCAGGTCCTGCTCACGTTCACCTTCGCCGACGGCCAGCCCCTCTACGCCAACTCGGACTACTTCTCCGACATCTACGGCCAGGTGGCCATCTACACCGAGCAGTTCTCCATCGACGACAACGACGTCTACTTCGAGGACCTGGAGCTCTACATACCCTACTGGGCGCTCAACATGGCCGACGGCTATCACGAGTTGGCCGTAACTCCGGTCGTTTACGTTAACAATTACAATATTGCCATCGGTGACCCAGTCTACTTCGACTATCAGCAGTACTAGGACCAGGTTCCATGCTGTTGACGCACCCGGGCGGGGAACACTCCCCGCCCGCGGCTTGCATGCCATAAGTGACTGACAATACCAGCGTTATCCTAGCCGTTGCATGATCGTCAACTGGCGATAACAACCCATTAAATCTCACTGAATAGCATTGCCTAAATAGTATTGGTTTTGAAAACGAAAAATTATCGCAGAAAAGACACCATCTATCCGTTGTACAACAGGTGCCTTCTCTGCTATAGTTAATGTACTCTGTTGATACTTGTCTGGAGGTTTTCGGTGATTTTCGATGGTTTTCGACTCTAGTCAATAATCATCGATCGCTTCCGCCCGGGTCGAATCCGAGGTCGCCCTCGGATTTCCGGTGGTGGTTTCTGGAGGTTCAATGAGGAAGACGGCGAAAGGCTCGCTCATCACCCTCGCAATACTCCTGGTCCTGGCTTCGGCGACGACGGCGACGGCGGCCGAACGGATCAAGATCGCTTTTATCGGCCTCGAGGCCGCCGGTGTCAGCGACTCCGCCGCGGCGGGCATCGCCGAGACCATTCTCGACGCCCTGATCAACACCCACCAGTTCGACATCATCCAGGGCGAGCAGCTCGACGCCAAGCTGGTCGAGCGCGGCGCCACGCCCAGCGGGCTGACCATCACCGACGATGTGCTGGAGGTCTGCGGCGAGGTGGGTGCCCAGAAAGTCCTCCTCGGTCAAGTGACCCGGGTCGGCCAGCTCTACACCCTGAGCGTGCGCCTCACCGACGTGGCCACGGGCAAGCTGGAGTACTCGGACACCGTCGAGGCCAGTGATATCGAAGAGCTGCTCAACCAGGGCCGCATCATCGCCCTGCATCTCTCCGAGCGCATCCTGCTGGTCGGTACGGTGCTGGGCGTAGACGGCCGCTCGATCATGATCGACCTCGGCCAGCAACAGGACCTGGCCCGAGGCGACGAACTCTGGGTCTACCGCCTCGGCGAGGAGTACTACCACCCCGAGACCGGGATGTTCGTCGGTCGCGACATCATCGATTTGGGCAAGGCCGTGGTCGATCGTGTCGTCGGCGCCACTCTGGCCCGGGCCGTTTTGTCTGAGGATTTCCAGGTCTACACCGGCGACAAGATCCGCCTGACCGGCGTCCGTGGCCTCTCCGTACCCGATGTGCGCACCTACACTACGGAAACCGAAACCGAGACAGAGACGGAAACGGAGACCGAAACCGGGCCCGAGACGGAAACCGAAACTGAAACAGAAACGGAGACGGAGACCGAGACGGAAACCGAAACCGAGACCGAAACGGAGACGGAAACGGAGATCGAAACAGGCCCCCGGCCCGAGGCCGAAACCGGGCCGCTGGGCCTGCAGTTCCACCTCGGCGGCGGCTACCCCTTCGTCGCCGAACTGGGCGCCGGTTACGAGATCCATTCCAACGGCTATCTGGCGGTCAACGCCAGCCTGGCCCTGGTCGGCGAAGCCGACGACGCCCGGGCCGAGACCGGCGACATCGCCTTGACCCTGGACTACAACTACTACTTCGACCTGAACGAAAGCATCCGGCTCAACGCCGGCGCCGGCGGCGGAGCCTTCTTCCGCTCCGACGAGACACTGTTGCTGATCGAGGTCGAGGCCGGCGGCGAGTACCTCTTCAACCCCAACTGGGCCGTCTACGCCGAGGTGACCTACTACCCCGTGGTGGGCGAGGTCACCTTCGGCCGGGCCCTCAACGCCGGAGCCGGCGTCGCGGCCTACTTCTAAACGACGACGCCGATTTGTTCGCGGACCTTTCACAGCTCACCGCCCGACCTTCAGGCGGTCACGATTATGGGTGCCACCAACCCGGCAGACGACCAACCGGGAGGACCAAACGGGATGAAGGCCAACAGGAAGTCGATCACACCTCAGACGATCTTGACCGGCGCGGCCCTGCTTTCGCTGCTGCTGGCCGGCGGATGCGCCGACGACCTGCTGGGAGTCGGCCAGAACCGACCTCCCGGCGAACCCCAGTGCGTCAATCCCGAAGACGGCGCCACCGGTGTCTCGGTCAACACCCTGCTCGAGTGGTCCTGCCAGGATCCGGACAACGACGAGTTGACCTACGAGGTCTTCATCGCGCCCGACGGCGGCGACTGGGTCCAGCTCGACGACGCCCAGATCAGCGGCGAGACCGCCGAGCTGCCCGAGCCCCTGGAGTTCGAGACCCCCTACCACTGGTACGTTCGGGCCTACGATCCCTCGGGCGAGATGTCCGAGCCGGCGGAGAACTGGAGCTTCACCACCGAATCGGAAACGGGCAGCGCCCCGGATACCCCCTCGCTGATCGAACCCGCCGACGGTTCCACCGATGTGCCGCTGCGCCCCACCTTCCGCTGGAGCGCCACTATGAACCAGCCGGGACCCATGCTGGGCGTCCCGCCGCGTCCGGCCCTCTCGGTCCCGACGCCCGCCGGGACGACACCGTCGGCTGCGACCACCGCCACGTCGGCCACGGCCGTGTCGGTCGATGCCGACTCCGCGATGACGGCCGCGGCGAGCGACGACGGACCCTCACCCGCCTCTCCGGCCGACAGCTATCATCTGCAGGTCGATGACGACGACGCCTTCGGCAGCCCGGAAATTGACCTCTCCGACCTGACCGACGCCGAATACCGTCCCGACGTGCAGCTCCCCGCCGACACCACCCTCTACTGGCGGGTGTCGGCCTCCAACGCCTGGGGTGACAGCGGCTGGTCCGATGTCTGGAGCTTCACCACCGAGCCCCCGGACAACTACCCCCCCGACGAGCCCAGCAACCCGGACCCCGCCGACGGCGCCACCGGCGTCTCACCGGGCGCCGATCTCTCCTGGGACTGCTCCGACACCGACGGCGACAGCCTCTCCTTCGACGTCTACTGGGGCGAGGACGGCAACCCGACCTACCAGACGACCCTCGACGAAGTCTACACCTGGGACCCGGGCCTGATGGACAGCGGCGCCACCTACGAGTGGTACATCGTCGCCGACGACGGCACCGACACCACCGAAGGTCCGCGCTGGACCTTCACCACCCGGGACTGGAGCGTCGAGACCGTCGACTCCTCGGGCACTGTGGGATGGTCCAGCTCCCTGGCCCTCGACGGCTCCGATTACCCCCATATCGCCTACACCGCCGACGGCACCCTCAAGTACGCCTACTGGGACGGCGGCGCCTGGCAGTTCGAAACCGTAGACGACAGCGCCTCGGTGGGCTGGTACATCTCAATCCAGCTCGACTCCTCCGGCCACCCCCATATCGCCTACTTCGACAACACCAACGACGACCTGAAGTACACCCGCTGGGACGGCGGCGCCTGGCAGACCGAGACCGTGGATTCCGGCGGACTGGTCGGCGAGTACGCCTCCCTGGAGCTCGACAGTTCCGACTACGCCCACATCGCCTACTTCGACACCTCCAACGACGATCTCAAGTACGCCCGCTGGGATGGTTCAACCTGGCAGATCGAGTCCGTGGACACCGGCGGATCGGTGGGCGAGTACGCCTCTTTGGAGCTCGATTCCTCGGACTACGCCCACATCGCCTATTACGACGCCTCCAACTACGACCTGAAGTACGCCTACTGGGACGGCGGCGCCTGGCAGACCGAAACCGTCGATTCCAGCGGCTTCATCGGCAAGCACCCCAGTCTGGACCTCGATTCCTCGGACTACGCCCACATCGCCTACGCCGACGCCAACTCCGATGACCTCAAGTACGCCCGCTGGGACGGCGGCGCCTGGCAGATAGAGACCATCGCCACCGCGGGCTTCCTCGGCTGGCACAACTCCCTGACGGTGGATTCCGCCGGCAACGCCTACGTGGCCTACCTGGACAACTCCAACGAGAACCTGCGCTTCGCCCATAACAGCGGCGGCGGCTGGCAACTCGAACTCGTCGACAGCGCCGGCTACGTCGGACAGACGCCCTCGTTGCGCCTGGACGCCCTCGGCGCCCCCCATATCGCCTACTACAACCAGGGCGACGAGGACCTCAAGTACGCCGTCAAGTAGCCGGGGCAATCACCGGCGAACCAACCCGGATAAAGCTAATCAGACGTGCAACGAGAGGACCCGGGCGGGTCCTCTCGTTTATCATATCATCCACGCTGAGCAGGACGGCCGGGACAGAAGGACCATTCCGGCGTACCGGCCCAATATCATACGGTCCGCGCAGTTATCAGAACCACTTCTTCTTCTTGAACAGGATCAGCAGCCCCACGGCCACCGCGATGGAGATGCCGATGACCACGAAGTAGCTCCCCGGCCAGTTGAGCTCGGGCATGAAGCGGAAGTTCATCCCGTACCAGCCGGTGATGATGGTGATCGGCACGGCCACGGTGGTGACCACGGTAAGGATCTGCATCACCCGGTTGAGTCGATCGGTCTCCTCCTCCTGCAGGGTGCCCACCAGATTGTTCAGCCCCTCCAGGGAGGTCTCGACGGCTTCGACGGTCGGCGTCAGGTCCTGGACCTTGTGGATCAGCAGGTCCAGGCGGCTTTCGAGCTCGAGGAGCTCGAAGAGCTCGCGCTCCTCGTCGTCATAACCGTCTTGGTTGCTGTTGAGGGCTCCGCGCAAGGAGTCCACGGCCCCGCCGAGGAGCTTGGAGACCAGGCCGTAGGTGGTGATGTCCTCGGAGAGCCGGGTCAGGTCCTTGCGCAGTACGCTGGCCTCGGTAACCTCGCCGGAGATGATCTGCTTCTTGATCCGGCGGATGTGCTCGCCGTTGACCGCCGAGCCCTGGAAGAGGTTGTCGACGGAGTCGGCCAGGGAGTGGATGTAGCCGTAGGTGGTCAGGGCGCGCTCGTAGCGGTGCCACTGCGGCGAGAAAAGCAGGGCGCCGCTGCGGCCCCAGACCAGCAGGGTGCCGTCGCCCAGCCGTCGCGCGCCGTAGATCTCACCCAACAACTGGGCCAGCTCGGCCCGGCGGTCACTGTCCTCGAGGGGGTCGGCGCCGGAGGGCAGGGCGACGCCGTCGGCGTCGACCAGCTCCTCGGCCAGCAGGGCCACGAACTTGTCGCGATCGTCGATCACCCCGCGATGGATCAGCTCGATGAACCGGTTCTGCGAGCTGGAGAGCAACGTCGACATCATCAGCGAGGAGTCGTGGACCAGATCGGCGACGACCGGGGACAGAGCGTCCAGGGAGAAGCGGCGGTCGTTTTCGTTGACCGACAAGAGCTCGGTGCCGTAGAAAACGCGACCGAAGACATCCAGGTGAACCCCCAACCACTCCTCCTGCAGGCTTCCACCGGTGTCCAGATAGCCCAGCCGGGCCGCGAAGGTGATCCGCTGGCCGCGCTCGCTGTCCCGGATGACCAGCTCCGTGGGCGGTTGGTGGATATCGAAGGTCGGCTCGTCGGGCGAGGTGTCCAGCTCCTCGGCCAGGAAGGTGCTGCCCACGGGAGCGTAGCTGGGCCGGATCTTGCGGCTGAACAGGTCGATATAGTTGGCGCCGAAGGGTATCCACTCGCCGATCACCAGCCGGGCGCTCCCGCCGGCGAACAGCAACTCGTTGGTCTCAGTCATCGCAATCCTCGGCTCGGTACTGGAGGGTGATCAAGCTGGGAAAGTGGGCCTTGCTGCGGTAGGGGATGCTGGGAAAATCCAGGCAGGAGATATCGGTCTCCTTGCCGCACTTGGTGCAGCGCCGCCAGGCCCGCTCCCGGCTGGTAAGATAAGCCAGGGCTCCACCGCAGGAACACTTCGTCAGCTCGGCCATCTTCTCGGACGCGGCGGGCTCCAGCTCAGCCGCCGCCCTTCCCCGCGGGGTGATCCGGTAGGCCGAGAACAGGTCCTGGTCGATGCTGGACAGCTCGAGACGCTGCAGGAAGCCCGCGCCTTCCAAGCTCGTCAAGTCCTCCTGGCCCTCCTGGGAGAGCTGGACGTAACGGGTATCGCCGTGCCAGAGGGTCAGCACCGGCGCCGTGTCGTAGGGCAGCAATTTCTCATGACTGGCCCGGAAGAAGAACGCCTGGATGGAGCTCTCCTTGACGAAGCGCAGCGGGCCGCTGGGGTCTTCCGGACCCGTCAGCTCGGCTATCAGCCAGAGAACTCGACGCTGGCGCGGGGTGGGTTTCTCCAAACGGCCTCCCGAGGCGGGCGGGTTGTGGAAACTGGATTATCGCCAGCAATTATAGCCCCGCCGCCCGGGATCGCGCAAGGGACCTTTGCCGAACACTTCAAACGAGCGCCCCCGGCCGGCGCCGGCGTTGGCACGTTTCTTGCAGCGGGGCGGGGTGGGGTTCTCGACGGCTCCGAGCCTCACTCCGCAAGAAACGTGCCAACGCCTCCCCGTCATTCGTCCAGAGGGTTTACCGGCGCAGGGTCTGTTCGGCAAAGGTCCCGGCTGCGGGCCAGTGACTCCGGTCGATGAGAAAACCGCGTTTCCTTTTATCTCGCTTTCAGGATGGGTTTACGATTTCCAACCGTTTGAGGGATTATCACTCGCACCTGAACCGATTCATCCAGCTAATGGATTGTAACTCATTGCTTTATCGTTCACGCTGGCCGCCATTGTCATCCCGTTGTTTTGTGGCACTATACCCGGCCTTGTATTGAGCTCCGCCGGAAGCCCGAGGCTGTTGGTCCCATTCAGGTTTCGACCATGCTGTGAGTGTGCAACCTGCTGACGACGCTCCATTGCTCGCTTTAGCGGCTTCGAACGTTATCCGACTTCGCTGGTTAACCCCTCGCTGCGGTTGGTTACCAAGTCCTCGTCTCAATGCATCTTTCATGAATTGCGATACATGGTTCAGTCTCTGGTAATGAACTTATAAGTATCCTAGGCATCATGGAACGTGTTCGGACCAAATCAGGCTGTTTGGGATTGACTTGATAGGCTGCTATCGACTCCCCGGAAACGCGCGGTTTAAGAGCAAGCGCTCATATAGCATGCCGTTATTGCTTGTTCTTAAGACACTTAGGAGTCAAAGGCAGCCTACTCTCAGAGTATATTCAGGTGCGCTGTTATCTGGGATCGCCAAGGATTAGGCCCGTTTTCACCGCCACTTTTCAACGGCCCGTTCCGTGACAGGTACACGATGATCATCACCTCTATTATCAATAGAATACAATCACAGTCAGGTCCGAAGAGGGTATGCGTTCCCGTATTCTATTGTCGAGCTAAGCATTTGTTATCAGTAATCAGCCCTACCGGTACGGGATGCCGCACGGGGTGGATTTGGGTATTTCGGGCTTTTCACCAAGCTCGCGAGAGCGGGGATTCAGAGCTGCTTGTCCGCCTTGAAAGCCAACAAATAAAAAGGGACCGGCTCCGGCCGGTCCCTGCAAACCACATCTTGGACTGAACCTACTGCAGGTCCAGCTCCTCCTTGGCCATGTCCTCATTGCCGGCCATGGTCCACATGCCGTCCCAGGAGCCGTCGCCGCCGGTATAGACGGCCAGGAAGGTGCCGGTCATCAGCACCAGGTGATCCTCGGCCAGCAGGCCGACGCCGACGAAGGGGTCCTGGATCGACTGGCCGATACCGGCCGTGGTGATCTGCTGCTCGTTGGCGATGACCTCGCCGTGGGCCTCGAGGCGGAAGACGCCCTCATAGTAGGTGTCCTCTTCGGGGGGCGGGTTGTCGCCCTTGACGTCGAAGACGCCGTCGGTTTCGAGAACGCCGAGTTCGGGTCGCTTGGGGAGCTCGCCGGGTGAGGCGCCCAGGGCGTCGACGGCCCAGACCTGATCGCTGCCGTACTGGGCGCAGTGGCCGGACATCACGTCGTCGCCGACGCGGAGCACCATCACCAGAGGACCGTCCATCGAGCCGATGGCCAGCAGGTCCTCGCCGAAGCCCATGGCCACGTCCTGGAAGACGGTGCCGTCGGCGCCGCTGACGGGCTCGCCGTCGCGGGCCTCCATCCACTCGACCAGGTAGTAGCCGGAGTCGTGCTGGTGCAGCTTGATGAACCAGCCGTCGAGCAGCTCGGGCAGGGGCTGGTCATCGCCGGAAACCAGCTCGTAGGTCCCGGAGCACTCGATCTCGGTGTTGACGGCGGAGCCGCCGCAACCGGCGAGGATGGCGGTCAGGGCGGCCAGGGACAAAACGGCGACGAGTCGCATCTTCTTCATGATAAAAACTCCTGTAAGGATGCCGCTGGTTTCGCGGCCTCAAGATATGATCCCGGAGGGTTGGCTTCGACCGACGGGAGTTTACCACATCCGGACGGCTCCTCGTCAAGCCGGGTCTGTTACGTCGTTGTTCGATCATCCCGCGGTGCCGCATCTCAGCTCGTGAGCCCGGCATGACTGCGCGACCGCGGCTCGCTGACAACCGGGCTCCGGGTGATCGGGTCCGCGGCATGTCGCCCCCGTGCGATAAAGCGTGTAAAACCTTAGCCCATTTCCAATTGGCAGTTGACGGCGGTCAATCATAGTGATAAAATCGCCGATGAAGCTGGATCATCATCTCTAGCATCATCTTTAGACTAAAGTCCAGACTAAAGCCCGACAGCAGGTCGTCGGCATGACCGAGGACGCTGGTCTACAGGTGAATCGCCGCAGATTTCCCCGTACCGGCGCCACACACACCGTCGGAATCGAACCGGATAATCCAGACACAGCTTGAAACCGTGCCTTTATCATATTGTAGGTTGTTGAAGCTTGTAAGGTAAGTTTATCGAGTGGTTGCGACGTTAAGAATAACCAGTTGATTAATTAATCGCAACGCCGGGTGTTGGTAATCTCAGGGGCTCAATCTCGCCCAACGCCACATGAAGCGCTCCTGATATTAACGACACCGAACCCAATACAGTAGCCAATACTCTCGATCCATGTTGCCGCACGTTGTCCGAGCCGCCCGCGTAAACACAGATGATCCAGTGTGTATTCGCTGACAACTGGCTTGATAATACGATGTATTAATCCGCCTTCTGTCGCAGATTCTCATACCGACGCGACAGGAGAACGACACGGACAAGTTTACAATCGCCAAGATTTCCCAACATAACCACGTCACCTTTAAACACAAAAGGATGACCGTTTCCCGTTTCTACCTTTTTCATGAAAGGGGAAAAGGATGCGTACAAAGCTAATCGCCTTTCTTCTGATCGCCCTCGTCGGATCGGCATTCGCCGTGCGCGGATACGACGTCGTCGAAGAAGCGATCCACAGCTATGACACCTCCGACGGTAACTTCCGCATCTGGTGGTCCACCGCCGGCGGACAGGCCCTCCAGGATCCTGCCGATGGCAACGGCAACGGGATCCCCGACCAGATTGAATTCTACGCCCAGGCGCTGGAATTCAGCATGGATTACTTCGCCAACGAAACAAACTGGGAAGACCCGGTTCGCGACGGCGACTGGTATCCCTCGGGCTACGACTACGGCGGCGATGACAAGATCGACGTCTATGTCCGCAGCCTGGGCGCCGGCACGATCGACGACTTCTTGCCCTACCCGGCCGCGACCTTCCCGGAGTTCACCGACCCCGACACCACCGAGGACGACGTCTCCTTCCACATCAACGTCACCAACCTCGACCTCGTTTTCGAAATCGGAGAAGACAGCTTCGACTACACCAAAGAAGCCGAGCTCGGCCTGGCCTACTCCCTCTTCACCGCCTTCCTCTACAGCATTGATTACGACGAGAGCTCCCATCTGATCTCCAAGAGCTGCGAATGGGCCGCGGAGATGGTTTACCCGGAATACAACCTCTATCATGATAACCGCCTGGCTGATTTCTTCGCCGAGCCGAGCACGTCGTTGACCTCCGACAGCTCCGCCCTGTTCGCCCACTTCCTCTACAGCCTGGGCATGCAGGACTCCCAGATGTCCTCCCTGGTCTCTTCCAGCGATTATGACAACGCCTTGGAAGTCCTCTGGATGGATTACTGCAAACGGACGGCCGAAGAGGACTACAACTTCAGCGACGCCGTCGGCATGCTCTGGACCGACGCCTACCAGACCGAGTCCAACCACGATCCCCACATCGGTCCGTTGGGTGAGGTCTTCACCACCTATACGCGTTGGAACTGGTTCACCGACCACCGTTCGGCCGCCGACGTTCCGGACAACAACCTGGGTTACTACTACATCGACGACAACAACGGCTCCGAAAGCAACCCCAAAGCCTATCCTGAGATCAACGACAACACGCCCATCGACACCCGGGAATGGACGGGCGCCGACATCGCTTCCGGCGTCACGGTCTTCTTCGAGGGGGACTACAATCCTCCCGACGGCCTGGGTTCGGTTTACATGCACGGCGTCGATCTCGCCGGGCTGGGCGATGTCGTCCTCGCCTTCAAGGCTTACGAAGACAACATCGACGACAGCAAGTTCTGGAACGGTCTCTACTTCCTGATGGACGACGAGGACACCATCAACTCCTCGCAGACCGGCAGCGCCGACTCGATGCTGATCCACACCTTTGGAGACAAGGGCATCATCCGGGTCAGCCAGGCCGGTGACTATCACGAGATCGGCTTCGCGCCCCACGTCCTCGTCGACAAGGGCGCGCAGCTTCCCTTCGAATGCCGCATCTGGGAAGACGGCTCCGGCGACACCACCCCGCCCAGCTTCGATCCAGCCGACGGCGGCTCGCTGACCTTCAACCTGCTCCCCGGATTCAGCAGTCATTTCGAATTCACCGCGATATCCAGCGAGCACCTCTTCGCCTGCCCGCGCTATGACATCGACTTCACCACCGATGACGGCGAGCACCAGTTCTATACCATCAACGGCGTGCAGGACGGCGACACCACCTTCGAAATCTGGGATGACGGCGAGCTGATCTACAACGCCATCTGGCAGCTCGACGCCGGTCTCAACGGCACCGCCGATGTCACCGTCACAGCCTCCGATGTGGTCGGCAACGTCTTCACCCAGGATTACAGCGACTTCCTGGCCACCGGTGAGGTCGGCTCCGACGGCCTGACCATCGGCGGTCGCACCGGCTTGGAGATTCCGGCCGAGGCCCTTCCCGAAGGCAGTCGGGTGACCATTCTGCTCGACCCCGCCATCTCGGGCGGACTGCTGGAGGCCCGCAGCCTGCAATCGGCTCCGACTCCCGCCAAGCATCTGGTGACCCCGGCCGCCCTGACCCGCGGCCTGGCCCTCACCCCGCAGGAAGAAGCCACCGGCGAAGACGATACGCCGCTGGGTCTCCACGTCGTCGGCTCCGCCTACCGTCTGCACTCCAACGCCCAGTTGGAAGACAAGGCCACCCTGCGCTTCGCTTACGACGACGAGGGCGTCCCCAACGAAGACCTGCTTGGACTCTTCCGCTTCGACGAGCACCAGAGTGTCTGGACCCGCGTCGAGGCCCAGTTCGACCGCCAGGTCGACGAGGCCTACGCCTCCATCGACGAGTTCGGCCTCTACGCCGTGGGCTACACCGAGGCCGTTTCCACGCAGGACATCGAGGAGCCCGAATCCCGCCTGACCTTCTCCCTGGAGCAGAACTTCCCCAACCCCTACACGGTCGGTGACGAGACCTCGATCTCCTTCACCACCGCTGAGTACGGGCACGTCGAGCTCCGGGTTTTCGATCTTTCCGGACGTTTGATCACCACCCTGGTCAACGAAGAGCTTCCCGCCGGTCGTCACAGCATCACCTGGAACGGCTCCGCTCAGAGCGGCCGCGCCTGCGATGCCGGCGTCTACTTCTATAAACTCGACACGGCTTCCAACAGCGCCACCCGGCGGATGGTTCTTGTCCGCTAAATAAGGGCCCGCATTAAGGAGGATATCCTGTGAAGCGCAAACACCTGCTGATTGGACTCGCGGTTCTGGGTCTGATCTTCGGCCTGGTAGGCTGCACCCAGCCCAGCGCCGCCGTTCCCGACAGCCCCGAAGACCTCTGCAACGAGGGCTGGGAACACCTGATGGACAACGAGATCACCGACGCCCAGAGCAGCTTCAACGAGGCCCTGGACATCAACCCGGGTTACTGCAACGCTTGGACCGGTCTCGGTTGGGCCGCCCTCTCCACTGACGACCTCGAGGGCTCCTTCATCAACTTCTCCTACGGTAAGCAGACCGTCGGCGATCCGCTGGATCAGGACACCGAAGAGTACCAGAACCTCTTCTTCCGCTTCTTCATGGACGCCTATGTGGGCTCAGGCTTGGCCAACTACGCCGCCGCCCGCTACAGCATGGCCATCGAGGACCTCGAAACCGCCACCAACTACGATCACAGCGACAACTTCGACTGGAACTACTACAACTGGTACACCCATGAAGGCGACACCTACACGGTAGCCACCTGGCAGGCCCACCTCTACTGCGCCCTGGCCTACCTCAAGGACACCACCCAGGACGTGGCCGACCGTCTCGACGGCGCCGAAGGGCACATCAACCAGTGCCGCGCCCGCAACGGCGAGAGCGGCGACTTCAACGCCGGCTCCCTGGCCGACGCCAACCAGGAAATCAACCGCCTGCTCAACCTCACCGATATCCCGGATCCTGATCCCCTGGATTATCCGGAAGGTTATCCCAACCACTAGGCATCGCGGTATCATCAATCAACACAGGGGCCCTTGAGGGTCCCTGTGTTGTTAACCAACGCTGGTGGTTTATACCGGACCTTACCCAAATGTGATAGAGCGAAACCCTATTGATACGGCACGCTGCTTGGGATTGCTTGATGCTCATCTGCGCAACCGGAACGGAGTGTTATCGAGGAGACCGCATTGAGCAGTGAGGTATCATCCACCATCCTCATCGCCGCTTCTGGAAGTAACGTTGGCTGTAAAGCATCGAGTGACAAACCCATCCGCTATTGTCTGCTTAATGACAAAGGGAGGGGATTATAAATCGTTTATTGACTGGACCATCTCGCTGATTGATTATCGTTCTATGAGTTAGGCCTCACGTAACCTGATCGGACCAATTGATCAGTGCATCCTGCAGGTAGTCGGGAGTGTTTTCGTCGTTTCTGTGGTTGAATCGGAACTCCATCTCCCTGAAAAGAGCCTGAAGTTGCGTTTAAAGCCGCGGTGATAGGCTTTTAGCATAGCCTCGGGAGCTCTCTGGGCCGTTGATAGGCACTTTGCCATCGACCAGGGCCTCGTCATGGTTGATGCGTTTGTGGTGGAAGCCGTTGAGTGACAGCCTGTTATAGGCCTTGTATCCATCGGAGTAGACGATCGCGCCCAGCAGATGCTTGCTGTCACAGCGCTCGGGGAGGATGACGCGCACCTCGCCACCCCGCTTGAAAAGCCTGAAGACGGGGGTCTTGCCGCCAGCGCCCCGTCCGCGCTTGCCCTTGCGCTGGCCGCCGAAGTAGGACTCGTCGACCTCGATATGCTTATAGAATGTGCCCCTCGAGCTTCTCCAGCTCGGCCTCGCGATC